>NZ_NHSJ01000057.1 GCF_002937075.1 Rhodoblastus sphagnicola | reverse complement strand
CTCCGGCTCGATCCGAATCGGCGCGCCCGGCGGCGCGGCGGCGCGCGGCGCGTTGGAGGCCGCGATCACCGCCCGCGCGCCCTGCTCCTTCAGGATGCGCTGCACGCCCTTGATCGTATAGCCTTCGCTGTAGAGCAGCACGCGAATCGCCGCCACCAGCGCAACGTCATCCTGCCGGTAATAGCGTCGCCCTCCGGCGCGCTTCACCGGGCGAATCTGGATGAACTTCGTTTCCCAGAACCGCAGCACATGCTGGGGAAGATCCAGTTCGTCGGCCACTTCGCCAATGGTGCGGAAGGCCTCTGTCGTCTTTTCCATCTGCGTCTCCGCCCCGGGCATGTTCCCGAAAGTCAAGTCCGGTCTTCTGAGGCGAACAGGACCAGGGTCAAGGGCGGATTTTCAACCGATTCAACAAGCTGTCCAGAGAAATTCACTCATCGAAAAAAAAAGACGCGACCGCAATGGGCCGCGCTCCAGATACGGTGGCAAGAGCGCCGGGGATCAGTCCTCGGCGCCGTTCATCCGCGCGCGCATGATGTGCGAGGCCCGAAACACCAGCACGCGGCGGGGCGTGATGCGCGCCTCGACGCCCGTCTTGGGATTGCGGCCGACGCGCTCGCGCTTGTCGCGTTGCAGAAAGGTGCCGAAACTCGACAGCTTGACGTTCTCGCCCCGAGCGATCGCGTCGCTGATTTCGGAGATCACCATTTCAACGAGTTGAGCCGATTCCATGCGCGACAGGCCGATTCGCCGAAACAGCGCCTCCGCGAGATCCGAACGCGTCACGGTGCGCTTTTCCTCGGGCCGCAGCGCGGACCGAACTTGATTGGACGAAGCGTTCGGGGACGAGTCGACTGAAACACTATTTGAGGACATCGCCTCACCTCTTAAAGGAATGACCAGCAAAGACCCGGTTCATGCTCGCCATCGGTGAGCGAACCGAGCAGACAAGAAAGCCGCAACCCAACGTAGAAACAAAAAAATAACCGGTTGCGACCGCGTGCAAGTCTAGGCCGGTCGCACGCGATGTCAAGGCGACTTCGCCTCCGCAAAAACCGTAATATCCCGGTTTATCAACGCTCTTGCGTGGTCAAACCCCGTTTTTACCAGCGAATCACCGCCGCGCCCCAAGTAAACCCGCCGCCGATCGCCTCAATCATCACCAGATCGCCCGGCTTGATGCGCCCGTCCTCGCAGGCCACCGAAAGCGCCAGCGGAATCGACGCCGCCGACGTGTTGCCGTGATCCTGCACCGTGGTCACCACCTTTTCCGGGGGAATGCCGAACTTTTGTGCGGAGGCGTCGATGATTCGCCGGTTGGCCTGATGCGGCACGAACCAGTCGAGATCGGCGGCCGTGATATTGGCGCTGGCGAAAGTGTCGGCCATCACATCCGTGACCTGGCCCACCGCGAAGCGGAACACTTCCTTGCCCTCCATGCGCAGATAGCCGACCGTCCGGGTCGTGGAGGGGCCGCCGTCCACGTAAAGCTTGGCGCGATGGCGGCCGTCGGAGCGCAGGCACGTCGCCAGCACGCCGGACGGGCGCTCGCCCTCTTCCTCTTGCGCTTCCAGCACCAGCGCGCCGGCGCCGTCGCCGAACAGCACGCAGGTGGTGCGGTCCTCCCAGTCGAGGATGCGCGAAAAAGTTTCCGCGCCGATCACCAAGGCCCGCTTGTGCGAACCGGAGATCAAAAACTTTTCCGCCGTGGACATGGCGAAGACAAAGCCGGCGCAGACCGCTTGCAGGTCAAAGGCGACGCCGCGCGTAATTCCCAGCCCCGCCTGGATCATGGTGGCGGTTGAAGGAAAAGTGTAGTCCGGCGTGGAGGTGGCGCAGACGATGAGGTCGATGTCGTCAGGCGCCAGGCCGGCGTTGTCGAGCGCGGCGCGCGCGGCGGCGATGCCGAGCGTGGAGGTGGTTTCGCCCTCGCCCGCGATATAGCGCTGCATGATGCCGGTGCGCTGGACGATCCACGCGTCGTTGGTGTCGACCGTCTTTTCCAGTTCCTTGTTGGTGACGCAGCGTTTCGGCAAAGCCGAACCCACGCCCTTCACCACCGCGCGCAGGCGCTTTGTCTCTCCGCTCACGTTATTGTCCTGTTTCTAGCGGTCGTTCGGCCAGCGCCGGCGCGGCGCGCGCGGACGCATCGAGCGCCCCTTGCAGCGCCCCTTGCCGCGCCGCTTTGGCGTTCACCTGTTCCTCGGCCAGCGCCATCATGTCCCGGATTTTCTCCAGCAGACCGCGCCGCACCATGCCATGCGCGATCTCGATCGCGCCGGAAAAGCCATTGGCGTCGATGCCGCCATGCCCCTTGATCACCACGCCGTCGAGACCGAGCAGCACGGCGCCGCTGGTCTCGCGCGGCGTCAGCCGCATTTTCAGTTCGCGAAAGGCGCCCCGCGCGATGAAGAAGCCGATCTTGTTGATCCAACTGCGGGTCAGGCTCTGGCGCAGATAGGCGGTGATCTGCCGGGCCGTGCCTTCCGCCGTCTTCAGCGCGATATTGCCGGTAAAGCCCTCGGTGACCACCACATCGGAGGTTCCCCGGCCGATGTCGTCGCCCTCGACAAAACCGTGATAGCTGAACAGCGGCGAATCGATCTGCTGCAGCAGGCGCGAGGCGGTCTTGACCTCCTCGATGCCCTTGACCTCCTCGACGCCGACATTGAGCAGGCCGACGGTGGGCCGCTCCAGATCGAACAGGGCGCGCGCCATCGCCGCGCCCATCATGGACAGATCGACGTAATGCTGCGCGTCCGCGCCAATGGTGGCGCCGACGTCGAGCACGATGGAGCGGCCGCGCAGGGTCGGCCAGATCGCCGCCAGCGCGGGCCGCTGGATCTGCGCCATGGTGTGCAGGCACACTTTCGACATCGCCATCAGCGCGCCGGTATTGCCGGCCGAAACCGCGCAATGGGCCGCGCCGGTCTTGACCGCGTCGATCGCCATCCACATCGACGAGACGCGGCGTCCCGCGCGAAGGGCCTGGCTGGGCTTGTCGGCCATGCCCACCGAAACCTTGGCGTGAATCACCTTGCTCGCCGCCCGCAGTTTCGGGAAGGCGCTCATGCATTCCGCGATCTTCTCGCCGTCGCCGTAGATGATGAAGGCGGTGTCCGGCTTGCGTTCGAGAAACTGCGCCGCCCCCGGTATCACGACCGAAGGTCCGAAATCGCCGCCCATGGCGTCGAGCGCGATCCGCACAGGCTCAACCATCTTCGTGAAGTCCCAATCCTTTTCGCCCGCGACGGGTTGTTCCGCCGCGCATTCCAAAACAGCGGCGCAAGGCCGCTGGAAGCGCGCGACAATAGCTTTTGCCGCGCTGTTGGCAAGCCCCAAAGCGGCGGGCGCCAAGTCCCCAACGCCGCAGGCCCAAAGTCCCCAACGCCGCAGGCGCCAAGTCTCCAACGCCGCAGGCGCAAAAGTCCCCGACGCGGCGGGCGGCCCTCAGTCCTTCTTCAATTTCCCCAGCGCGGCGAAGGGCGAAGGGATTTCGTCCTCGTCCTCGCCCGAACCCTCGAACGCGACGCCCGGCTTGCGGGGATGCGGATCGAGGCCAAGAGCGAGAAATTCACAGGCGAGCGCCCCAAGGTCGATCTTGCCGTCCACGATCGGGTCTGGCGGATCGGGCTGTTCTGCCAGCAGCCGCGCCTTGTCCTGCGCGGCTTCCAGTTCCGCCATGGCGCGCTCGTAGGCGGCTTGCGCCTCGGCCTCCGGGGCGAATGTGACCTCGATCGGCTCGTCGATCGTCGAATCGAACGCCTCCAGCGTGACCACGCAGGTCTGGGTGACGATGGCCTTGACCCGCCCCCTGGCGACCAGGCCGTCGCGGCCGCGCCGGGTCAGTTGCGCCTCGACCGAGAAGTCGCGCAGGGCCACGAGATCGTCGAGGCGGGCGAGTTCGGCGCATTCCTCAGGCGTAGCGGCGAATTTTACGTTCAGCCCGCCGTCGCCGACGCTGTCGACGGCGACCGTGCGGGAAAAGGGCGGCGCGTAGGCGTCCATGGCGGCTCCAATTATTGGCTGGCTGGCTCAACTCACGGCGCGGGAAACGGCGCCTCGCCGCGCAGGAAGGTTTCGAGGGGGGCGCCGGCGAGTTGGGCCTCGGCGCGGCGAAAATATTCGGCGAAGGCGGTTGCGTCGCCCTGCCCGGCCAGGACGTTGCGCGCCAGCGCCGCGGCCAGCGCCGCCTCGCTCTCTTGCGCCGCGCTTGTATAGGCGATTCCACGCCCCGAAAAGGCGCCCGCGAGCTTTTTCATCCTCTTGGGCACGCCGGTGTCGGATATGCCTTTTTCGCGCAAGGCGTCGTCGAACAGCGAAAACAGCGCGTCGGACAGCGCCTGCGCCAGCTCCGGACCGGGGGCCTCGGCTGCGGCCAACCGGCGCAGCGCCAGACCGCCGTTGAGCACCATGACCTCGAACCGGCCCTCAAATGTGTCCGGCGCGCCATAGGGGGCCAGGAAAAACGCAGGCAGGCGCGATTGCGCCGTGACGGCGCCGGCCAGCGCCGCCGCCTCGTCCCTGAAGGGTTTCTTGCGAAACAGTCCGAGGATCATCCGGCTCTTTCCTCAAAAAGGCGGGTGGCTACGCCTTGCTTTTGCCCCGTGTGGGGGTTAGGCGTGTGCTCGCTTGAGCGCAAGAGCTAATCGGTGTTTTTCCGGAGAATGAGGCAATGAGTTCGATCGCCAATGGAGCGTCCGGTCGGAATATGGGCCGCGCGGCGCGGCTGCTGACGGTTTCGGCCCTGTTGGCGCTTGGCGGCCTGTCCGGCTGTTCGACCCTGGACCAGGGCACGATTCATCGCGGCTATGTGTTCGACGAGCAGGCCCTGTCGCAGGTCAAGATCGGCGCGCCGGCGGAACAGGTTCTGGGCGTGCTGGGCACCCCGACGACGACCTCGACGGTCGGTGGCGAGGCTTGGTACTATATCAGCCAGAAGGTCGAGCAGCCGCTGCCGTCGATGCCGCAGCAGGTGACCGATCAGCGCGTCTTCGCCGTCTATTTCGACAAGAGCAAGCGCCTGACCCGCATCGCCAATTACGGGCTGGAAGACGGCCGCGTCATCGACATGACCTCGCGCCAGACCGTTTCGACCGGCGGCGAGAACCGCTTGTTGCAGGGCATGCTCAAGCAGATTTCCGGGCTGAAGTACAAGATGTTCTGAGGGGCAAACCCCTCATCCGCGGCCAACGCTTCGGCTCGATCATCGAAACTCAATGTTTCCGTGGCGTCCTTCTCCCCTTCCGGGAGAAGGTGGCTCGCGCGTAGCGCGAGACGGACGAGGGGCCTCTCCTGCGGCGGACGCTCACCACGGCATCCCGCAGCGCGCCAGAATCGTGTTCTCGACCGCCTCCCGATCCCACAAAATTTCGTGTCCCAGGACCGCAGGAGAGGAAAATCCTGCGCCCGCAAATTCGGTCGGGACAAGGCGCATCGCCAGCGCGTGACCACGCCGAAGCAAAGGAACATTGTTTCGCGTCATCGGGCGTCCCCCCCATCCGTCTCGCGCCAAAGGGCGTCGCAAGACGCCCGTCTCACGACGGGCTTTGGGGCGAAGGATTCGCCGCTGAGGCGCCTCGGCTTGACAAATCCGGACATTTAACTGCGCGCAGCTTCGAAGGCGCGCCTTGCTCGCCACGAAAAAAAGGCCGGACATGCAGTCCGGCCTTTCCTTTTGTAATCTCCGCTCGCTTACGCCCCGTGCGCCAGAATGGCGAGCAGCAGCAGCGCGACGATGTTGGTGATCTTGATCGCGGGGTTCACCGCCGGGCCGGCGGTGTCCTTGTAAGGGTCGCCGACGGTGTCGCCGGTGACGGAGGCCTTGTGGGCTTCCGAACCCTTCAGGTGGCGCACGCCGTCCTTGTCGACGAAACCGTCTTCAAAGCTCTTCTTGGCGTTGTCCCAGGCGCCGCCGCCAGAGGTCATGGAGATCGCGACGAACAGGCCGTTGACGATCACGCCGAGCAGCGAGGCGCCAAGCGCGGCGAAGGCGGACGCCTTGGAGCCGGAGATCGCCAGCACGCCGAAGTAGACCACCAGCGGCGACAGCACCGGCAGCAGCGACGGAATGATCATTTCCTTGATCGCCGCCTTGGTCAGCATGTCCACGGCGCGACCGTAATCGGGACGCTCCGTGCCGTCCATGATGCCGGGCTTTTCCTTGAACTGCCGGCGCACTTCCTCGACCACCGAACCGGCCGCGCGACCCACCGCCGTCATGGCGATGCCGCCGAACAGGTAGGGAATCAAGCCGCCGAAGATCAGGCCCGCCACCACATAGGGGTTGGACAGATCGAAGGAGACATGGCCCAGGCCCTTGAAATAGGGCAGGCCCTGGTCGGCGAAGGAATTGAGGTCGTTGGTGTAGGCGGCGAACAGGACGAGCGCGCCCAGGCCCGCCGAACCGATGGCGTAGCCCTTGGTCACGGCCTTGGTGGTGTTGCCGACCGCGTCGAGCGCGTCGGTGCTTTGGCGCACTTCCTTGGGCAAACCCGCCATTTCCGCGATGCCGCCGGCATTGTCGGTGACAGGGCCGAAGGCGTCGAGCGCCACGATCATGCCGGCGAGGCCGAGCATGGTGGTGACCGCGATCGCCGTGCCGTAGAGGCCGGCGAGCTGGTAGGTGGAGATGATGCCGAACACAATCACCAGGGCCGGCAGCGCCGTCGATTCCAGCGAGACCGCGAGGCCCTGGATCACGTTGGTGCCGTGGCCGGTGACCGACGCCTGGGCGATGGACACCACCGGGCGCTTGCCCGTGCCGGTGTAGTACTCGGTGATGTAGACGATGGCGCCGGTCACCGCGAGGCCGACCAGACCACAATAGAACAGGGCCGAGCCATAGATCTCCTGGCCCGCCACCACGCCGATCGAACCGAAGCCGGTGACGAAGGCGGTCGCGCCGGCCAGACCGATGACGGACAGAACGCCCGTGGCGATCAGGCCCTTGTAAAGCGCGCCCATGATCGAATTGTTGGAGCCGAGCTTGACGAAATAGGTGCCGACGATCGAGGTGATGATGCAGGTTCCGCAGATCGCCAGCGGATAGAGCATCGAGGCTTTGAGCGTGTCCGTGCCGGCGAAGAAGATCGCGCCGAGCACCATGGTGGCGACCACCGTCACCGCATAGGTTTCGAACAGATCGGCCGCCATGCCCGCGCAGTCGCCGACATTGTCGCCGACGTTGTCGGCGATGGTGGCGGGGTTGCGTGGATCGTCCTCGGGAATGCCGGCTTCCACCTTGCCGACAAGGTCGGCGCCGACGTCGGCGCCCTTGGTGAAGATGCCGCCGCCGAGACGCGCGAAGATCGAGATCAGCGAGGCGCCGAAGCCGAGCGCCACCAGCGAGTCGATGGTTTCACGGTCGCCATAGGCCAGACCCAGCGGGCCGGTGAGAATGTAGAAATAGACGGCGACGCCGAGCAGGGCGAGTCCCGCCACCAGCATGCCGGTGATCGCGCCCGCCTTGAAGGCGATGTCGAGGCCGCCCGCCAGCGATACGGTCGCGGCCTGCGCCGTGCGCACATTGGCGCGAACCGACACGTTCATGCCGATGAAGCCGGCCGCGCCGGAAAGGAACGCGCCGATCAGGAAGCCCACGGTCGTTTTCGGGCCGAGCAGGAAGAAAAGAGCGATGGCGATGACGACGCCGACGATGCCGATCGTGATGTATTGGCGCTTGAGATAGGCCTGCGCGCCTTCAGCGACCGCGCCGGAAATCTCTTGCATGCGCGCCGAACCGGCGTCAGCCGCCATCAACTGCTTGATGGTGACGCCGCCATAGACGACCGACATCAGGCCACACGCTATAACCAGCCAGATTGTCATACTCCCTACCTCTCGCTTCGACCGCCCTTATTGAAAAGCCGGATCGCTCCGTTCCCTGCGAAACGGATTCCGAATTGTGCTAACGGTTCGTGAGCCGAATGTTCCACAAAGGCGCGAGTGGAGCAATCCGGGCCACGGAGAAGGTTTATCGTCATAAAGTTGGCCCGGTTTGACAGAGATCAAAGTTTTCGCAACAAGGGTCTGAATTGACGTTCGCGGAAGGGTTTCAGTCTCAAAACCAGTTGTTGCATCCATTGGCCGTGCGGCGTTTGGACGCAGCGGCGCGTCGTTCAAACGTGGCTGAAGCGGTCGCGCGCGAAGTGGCGGGCGGTCCCGTCGCGCTCGCGAAAACTCTCCCGCGCCGCGACGACCCCAATGCGCGTCACCGCGACTTGGGCCGCGCTGGCCAAAACCTCGAATTTTTCCGCGCTGTCGGGGGGAATGGCGCAGACGATCTCGTAATCGTCGCCGCCGGTCAGGGTTACGTCGAGCAATGAGGGATCGGCGGCCAGCGCCGCGCGCGCCGGCGCGGAGAACGGGATCAATTCCAGATCGACTTCGGCGGCGGCGCCGCTCGCCCGCATCATCGCGCGGATATCGCCAATCAACCCGTCCGACACATCCATGGCCGCGCTGGCGCCGGCCCTCAGGGCGGGGGTGAGCGCGAGGCGCGGACGGGGCCGCAGATAGCGGTCGATCAATTCGGCGGCGTGTGCGCCCGCCCAGGGCGGAGGCGCCCCGCGCAAAATTTCGGCGCGGCGCAGGGCGAGGCCGAGCGCGGCGTCGCCGATGGTCCCGGAGACATAGAGCAGGTCGCCCGGCCGCGCGCCGGAGCGGCGGATCATTTTTCCCTCGGGAACCGCGCCCAGCGCCGTGATCGACAGCGTCAGCGGCCCGGAGGTCGCCACCGTGTCGCCGCCGAGCAGGCCGATGCCGGCGGCGCGGCCGGCTTCGCCCAGGCCCCGCGAGAATTCGGCCAGAAAAGCTTCGGTCCAGTCCGGCGGCAGCGCCAGGGACAGCAGATAGCCGAGCGGCTCAGCCGCCTTGGCGGCGAGATCGGAGAGATTGACGCCGAGCGCCTTGGCGGCGATGGCGTCCGGGGGATCCTCGGCGAAGAAATGCGTTCCCGCGACCATGGCGTCGGCGGTGACCACGAGGTCGCAGCCCGGCGGCGGCGTCAGGACGGCGGCGTCATCAGTCAGGCCGAGGCCTTCCGGCCCGGCGAGAGGGGCGAAATAGCGGGCGATGAGGTCGGATTCGTTCATGAAGCCTCGCTATGCGCCCTCTCCCCGTTCACGGGGAGGGGGCGCGCGCTTCAGGCGCGTTTCGGGCCTTGAGCCGTGAACTCGTCCGCTCTTGCTTTGCGCGCCAGCGCGTCCAGCACGGCGTTGATCATGCCGGCTTCCTCGCGTTCGAAGAAGGCGCCGGCGACATCGACATATTCCTTGATGACCACCCGCGCCGGCACGTCGCCGCGCTTGAGCAGTTCGAACGCCCCCGCGCGCAAAATGGCGCGCATCAGCGCTTCGATGCGGCGCAGCGGCCAGCCGTCGCTCAGGATCTTGTCCACCGCGCGATCAATGGCGACCTGGTTGTCCAGCACGCCCGAGACGATCGAGCGGAAGAAGGCGATTTCCGCCGGCTTGTACTGGTCGCCCTCGACTTCGGCGCCGATCCAGTACGCCTCGAATTCGGCCAGGATTTCATTAAGACCCTTGCCGGCGACTTCCATCTGGTAGAGCGCCTGGCAAGCGGCGAGGCGGGCGGCGGAGCGGTTTTCGGCGGCCATTGGTTAAGCCTCCCGTTTGAGGCGGAACATGGCGAGCGCGGCGCGGGCGGCGTCGCCGCCCTTGTCGAGTCTTGCCGGATCGGCGCGTTCGATCGCCTGCGCCTCGGTCTCGGTGGTGAGGATGCCATTGCCGAGCGGGATTTTGCGGGCGACCGACAGATCCATCAGCGCGCGGGCGCTTTCGCCGGCGACGATCTCGAAATGATAGGTCTCGCCGCGAATGACGCAGCCCAGAGCGATCACGCCGGCGTAAGGCGCGCCGGATTTTTCCGCCGCGTCGAGCAGAATCGCGGCGGCGGCGGGGATTTCCAGCGCGCCGGGCGCGCGGAAAACGCTAAAGCGGGCGCTGGCGGCGGCGAGCGCCCTGGTCGCGCCTTCGAGCTGGAGCGCGCCGATGGCGTCGTAGAAGCGCGCCTCAATGATCAAGAAATGCGCGCCGTCAACGGATTCCACCGTCTCCGGGGCGCGGCTCGGCTCCGCCATCGGACCTTCCTGATTTGTTTCGGGTCCGAGTGCATAGGCCGCGCCGCGCTGGCGCGCAACCGTTTAACGCATTTAGGCTTTCAGAGCCGACTGGAGCCGGTGAACCGACGGTAAAGCACCAGCGCCAGCACCGCGCCGCCGACAGAGACGAGAAGCGACCAGAGATTGACGCCGCTGACGCCGCCCATGCCCAAGGCGTTGGAGATGGAGCCGCCGACCACGGCGCCAACGATGCCGAGCGCTATGTTCAATAGGAAACCCTGACCGACGCTGTTGACCAGCTTGCTGGCGATAAAGCCGGCGACCGCGCCGAGGATGATCCAGCTGAGAATGCCCATGGTTGCGCCTCCCTCGCCCCGCGACGTTGCGGAACCTTCTTTATAGATAAACCGATTGACCGGCGAGAAAAGAGGCGATCGTCACTTGCGCGGCGCCGGCGGCGGGACAAAATATGTGGCGTCGTCGCGTCGGCGGCTGACCCTTTCGGAGGGAAAAATGAGCGAATTGGAAAACGCCGTGAAAGAAGCCGTGCCGGACAATAATTACATCAAGCCGCTGATGATCGCAGCCGGCGCCCTGCTGCTGGGCCATTTGTTCGGCGGCAAGAAGGAAGAGGCGCCGGTCCCCTCGGCGCCGGTCGAACCGCAGCAGGGAGGCGGTTTCCTCGGCGGCGCGCTGGGCGGCGGACAGGCGCAGGGCGGTCAGCAGGGCGGCGGTTTTCTGAGCGGCGGCGGACTTGGCGGCATGCTGAGCGGTCTGGCCAACAGTCAGCTTGGCGGCCTTCTGGCGGGCGCGGCGGCCGGCACCGCCGTTTCCGGCGGGCTGGACGCGCTGCTCAACCAGTTCCGCGGCGCCGGCCATTCCGACACGGTGAACAGTTGGGTCGGCAATGGCGCCAATGCCCAGATTTCGCCCGACCAGATCAACAATGCGCTGGGACAGGGCAAGATCGCGGATATCGCGCGGCAGGCGGGCGTCAGCCCCGAGCAGATGTCGCAATTGCTGGCGCAGGCGCTGCCGACGCTGATCGACAAGCTCACCCCCGGCGGGCGGCCGCCCCGGGGCTGAGCGAAAGGCGACCATGTGCTCGTCCTTGGCCCCGCGCTCGCGGGGACAGGGTTAGGATGAGGGTCAGGGGGAAGAAGCGCGAAGGTGGCGACGTCGGGCGCATTCGTTCAAGCCAGCGCTTTTACGACGCATCCAAACCAATGCCCCGGCCCCTCACCCCCGCCCTCTCCCCGTAACCGGGGAGAGGGCGCGCATTTCGCGGGAATGGAGCCTTATTCCCCCGCCGCCTCCACCAGCCGCGCGGCGTAGCGGGCCATGGTGTCCACCTCGATGTTGATGCGGTCGCCGGCTTGGCGCGCGCCGAAATTGGTGTTGTCCAGCGTGTGCGGGATCAGCAGGATGGTGAAGCGCGTTCCCGCAACCTTGTTCACGGTGAGGGAGGTTCCGTCGAGCGCAACCGAGCCTTTTTCGGCAATGAATTTCGCCAGAGCCTTGGGCGCCTCGATCTCGAAATGCGCCATGCCGTCGAAATCTTTTCGCGACACGATGGTGGCCACGCCATCGACATGGCCCGACACCATATGGCCGCCCAGTTCGTCGCCGATGCGCAGCGCCCGCTCCAGATTGATGCGGTCGCCGGGCGTCCATGCGCCCGCCGTGGTGACGGCCAGGGTTTCGGCGGCGGCGTCCACCTCATGCCAGCTTGCGGCCTCGTGCGGGCCGAAGCCGACCAGCGTCATGCAGACGCCGTTATGGGCGACGGAGGCGCCGAGGACGAGGGTATCAGCCGGATAATGCGACGCGACCCGCAGGCGCTTCAGTCCGCCGCGCGCTTCCACGCCAACGATCGTTCCAACATCGGTGATCAGACCCGTGAACATTCAGATTCTCTCATAATGCGTGTAACTGTCGGCGCCCAGCAAGCCCTGGGCCACCAGCTCGTAACAGGCGGGATCGTCGAGCTTTTGTCGCGCCGGCTCCGACAGGGCCTCGACCCCGGTCCGGCCGAGCGGACGTTCTCCGGTGAACAGCACGACCTCGTCGGCCAGCCCCTGCCCGATCAGATTGGCGCCGACCTGCGGTCCGCCCTCGGAAAAGACGCGTGTCAGCCCGCGCCGCGCCAAAAACTCCAGGGCGGCGCGCAGGTCGATGCGGCCCTCGCTCACCGCGCAGCCGGCGGTTTCGATGCCGATTTTTTCCAGCGCCTCGCGACGCGAGGGATCGGCGCCCGGCCCGCACAGGACGAGGGTCTTGACCTCGCCCGCGCCGGCGGCGATGCGGGAGCGCGGCGGCAGGTCGCAGCGCGTGTCGAGCACCACCCGCAGCGGCTGGCGGGTCACGCCGGGCAGGCGCACGGTCATCAGCGGGTCGTCGCCGAGAACCGTGCCCATGCCTACCATGATGGCGTCATGCAGCGAGCGCAGCACATGGGTGCGCAGATTGGCGGCGAGGCCGGTGATGGCGAGGCGGCGGTCGTGCTCGGCGCCGGCGGCGAACCCGTCCGGCGTGCGCGCGATTTTCAGCGTCACCATCGGGCGGTTTTCCGTCACGCGCAGGATGTGGCCGCGATGGGCGCGGCGGCCTTCGTCGGGAAGCACATCGGTTTCGACGTCGATCCCGGCGGCGCGCAGGCGAGCAAAACCCTGACCCGCCGTGCGGGGGTCGGGGTCGGTGAGGCCGCCGACGACGCGCGCGACGCCGGAGGCGATGATGGCGTCGGCGCAGGGCGGGGTTTTGCCGTGATGGGCGCAGGGCTCCAGCGTGACATAGAGCGTGGCGCCGCGCGCGGCTTCGCCGGCCTGCGCCAGCGCCAGCGGCTCGGCGTGCGGGCGCCCGCCGGCCTGCGTCCAGCCGCGCCCCAACACCACGCCGTCCTTCACCACCAGCGCGCCCACGGCGGGGTTTTCCGCGGTCGCGCCGAGTTCGCGCGCGCCCAGGGCGAGCGCGGCGCGGAAATAGCGCAAGTCTTGCGGCGAGACAGTCATGACGGCTCAGCTTTCTTGGATTCGTCGGCGATTTCGTCGAGCAGCGGTCCGAAATCGCGCGCCTCGCGGAAATTGCGATAGACCGAGGCGAAACGGACATAGGCGACTTCGTCGAGGTTTTTCAGGCCCTGCATCACCAGTTCGCCGATGGTTTCGGAGGGGACTTCGGCCTCGCCCTGGCTTTCGAGCTGGCGCACCAGACCGTTGATCATGCGGTCCACCCGTTCGGCCTCCACGGGGCGCTTGCGCAGGGCGATCTGGATGGAGCGCGCCAGCTTCTCGCGATCGAACGGGGCGCGGCGGCCGGATTTCTTGACGACCGTGAGTTCACGCAGTTGCACGCGCTCAAAAGTGGTGAAGCGACCGGCGCAATCCGGGCAGACGCGACGGCGGCGGATCGCGCTGGAATCGTCGGTCGGGCGCGAATCCTTCACTTGCGTGTCGAGACTGCCGCAATAGGGACAGCGCATGTCGCCTCCAGAAAAGCCTGCCCCGCGAATCGCTTGCGCGTTTTCCAAGCGGCGGCATTGTGCATTTTTAAGGGTACAAGACAAGAACGACCACAACATGTAGAGTGCGCCCATGCTGTCCGCCCTGCGCGATTTTATTCTCGGCCATGAAAGACTGTTCGTGCTGACCGGCGCCGGGTGCAGCACCGCATCGGGCATTCCCGATTATCGCGACGGTCTTGGCGCGTGGAAGCGCCGGCAACCCATGACTTTTGCCGCCTTTATGGGCTCGGAGGCGGCGCGAAAGCGCTATTTTGCCCGCAGCTTGTTGGGTTTTAGCAAGATTTCCGCCGCCGAGCCCAATGACGCGCATCGGGCCCTGGCCGCGCTTGAGGCGCGGGGAAGGATACCGCTGCTGGTGACGCAGAATGTCGATGGCTTGCATCAGGCGGCGGGCAGCCAAAACGTCGTCGATCTGCATGGACGGATCGACGGCTTGCGCTGCATGGGCTGCGGGGCGATTCTTTCGCGCGAAAAATTTCAGGCCGAGTTGGTTCGGCTCAACCCGGATTTCGCGGCGCTGGAGGCGGGTCATGCGCCCGATGGCGACGCCGATCTGGAGGATGTTGATTTCTCGCGGTTCGTGGTTCCGCCCTGCCCCGCCTGCGGCGGCGTGCTCAAACCCGATGTGGTGTTTTTCGGCGAAAGCGTCCCGCGCGAGCGGGTCGAGGCGGCCTACGCCGCCGTGCGAGAGGCGGACGCCGTGCTGGTGGTCGGGTCATCGCTGATGGTTTATTCCGGCTTTCGCTTTGTGGATGAGGCGGCGCGGTTGGGAAAGCCCTGCGCGGCGGTCAATTTGGGCCGGACGCGGGCGGATGGGCTGCTGGCGCTGAAGCTGGAGGCCGATTGCGCGGAGGCGCTCAGGTTTCTGCTATAGCCTTGTCGATCTCGTGGTTGTCGCAATAGGCGCGGGCGTCGGCGACATCGGCGCTGAAATGCACCAGGCGGCTGTTGACGCCATGGGCCACCAAAGTGCGATGCACGCCGCGCGAGGCGCCCGACAGGATCACGCGCACGCCGTGCTTTTGCTCGCGGGTGATGAAGCCGTGCAGGGCGTGGGCGGCGGCGCCGTCGGCCAGGGGAACCTTCGACAGGTCGAGCACGAAGATTTTCGGGCGCCGGCCGATGTGGTCGAGCGCCGCCGCCACCGAATTGACCGCGCCGAAGAAGAACGGGCCGGCGATTCGATAGACCAGGAAATCCGGGTCGGCGCTCGCCGCCTCGCCTTCGCTGGCGTCGGCGCTGTCCTCCTCGAACAGGGTTTCGCCGGTCTCCACCGCCACCACCTGCGCCATCTTGTGCATGAAGATCAGGGCGCCCAGCGTCACGCCGGCGGCGATGCCGATGGTGACGTCCTCGAAAACCGTCAAGCCGGCGGTGACCAGCAGGATCACCGCCTCGCCGCGATCCGACCTTAAAATGGCGGCGATCTGGTCGCGCTCGATCATGTTCCACGACACCAGCGTCAGGATCGCCGCCAGCGCCGCCAGCGGGATATGCGCGGCCAGCGGCGCGGCCAGCATCAGGAAGGCCATCAGCATGATCGCGTGCAAAATGCCGGCGACGGGACCGTGGGCGCCGGCGCGGATGTTGGTCGCCGTGCGGGCGATGGCGCCGGTCACGCACAGGCCGCCAAACAAAGCCGAGGCGATATTGGCCCAGCCCTGCGCCGCCAGTTCGCAATTGGAGCGGTGGCGCCGCCCGGTCATGCCGTCGGCGACCACGGCGGACAGCAGCGATTCGATGCCGCCGAGCACGGCTATGGCGAGCGCGGCCGGCGCCAATCGCCACCAGTCCGCCAGCGCGAGATGGGGCAGCGCCGGCGCCGGCAGGCCGCGCGGCAGTTCGCCGAAGCGCGAGCCTATGGTGGCGATGTGCAGATCGAGCGCCCAGGTCGCCGCCAAAGCGAACGCCACCGCCGCGAGCAGGCCGGGAAAGCGCGGCGCGAAGGCGCGCAGGCTGACGATGAGGCCGAGGCAGGCGACGGCGAGCGCCAGCGCCTGCGGATTCAATGTTTCGCGCGCGGCCCACAGGGATTCGACCTTGGGCAGGAAGGCGGCGGGTTCGTGGTCGAGCCGCAACCCGAACAGTTCATGCAACTGGCTGGTGAAGATGATCAGGCCGATGGCGGCGGTGAAGCCGACCGCCACCGAATGGGGAATGTATTTGATGTAGGTTCCGAGCCGCAGATAGCCGATGGCGAGCAGGAACGCGCCGGCCATCAGCGTGGCCGCGACAAAGCCGGAATAGCCGAATTTTTCGATGGTCGAGGCGACCAGAACGATGAAGGCGCCCGCCGGGCCGCCGATCTGGAAGCGGCTGCCGCCCAGCGCCGAGACGAAAAAGCCGCCGATCGCCGAAGCGAACAGGCCCGCCTGCGGCGTCGCGCCCGAGGCGATGGCGATGGCCGTGGACAACGGCAGCGCGACAATGGCGACGGTGAGGCCGGCGAAGACATCGGCGCGGAATTGCGCCAGCGTATAGCCCTCGCGCCAGACCGTGATGAGTTTGGGCGTGAACAGGTCGGCGAATTTTTCGCGGGGCGCTTCGGCTAGGGACATGGCGCGACTCAGGGGGTGCGTCGTATGGTCGCGCAAAGGGGCTGAAAACGCCAAGCGGAAAAATACGTGGGCCGCCCCCACCCTCGAGACGGCCCCTGACGGGGCCTCCTCAGGGTGAGGGCGGCTGAATGGTTCTGAATTGTTTCAGTTGGCGCATTTTTGCAGGCGGAACAGCTGCAATATCAAAATTAGCCCTCATGCTGAGGAGGCCCTGAAAGGGCCGTCTCGAAGCACGGGGGCGGTCCACGCATCTTTCCGCCGCCGATGGCTCACGCCCACATCTATATTCTGCTTTGCGCCGATGGCTCGTTTTACACGGGGATCACGCGGCGCGATCCCATCGAGCGGCTCAGTGAACATGAACTGGGCCTCGACCCAAAATGCTACACGTTCCGCCGCCGTCCGCTCATTCTCGTTTATACGGAGTCCTTCGAGCGCGTTGACGAGGCCGTCGCGACCGAGCGCCGCATCAAGGGATGGTCGCGCGCGAAGAAGGAAGCCCTGATCGCCCGCGACTATGCCGCGTTGCAACGCTTGGCGTCGCGGGCCAAAGCGGGCGGATAGAGCCGTGGGCCGCCCCCACCCTTCGAGACGCGGCCCTCGAGACGGCCCCTGACGGGGCCTCCTCAGGGTGAGGGCTGCTTTTGCTTTCTTAATAGATCGGGAAGCGGTTGGTCAGCGCCTCGACCTTGGCCTTCACGCTCGCCTCGACGGCTGCATTGCCGGCTTCGCCATGGCTCGCCAGACCGTCGAGCACTTCGATGATCAGCGCGCCGATCTGGCGGAATTCCTCCACGCCGAAACCGCGCGACGTCGCGGCGGGGGCGCCGAGGCGAATGCCCGAGGTGATCCAGGGCTTTTCCGGGTCGAACGGCACGCCGTTCTTGTTACAGGTGATTTCCGCGCGGCCCAGGGCGATTTCCGCCGCCTTGCCGGTCAGCTTCTTGGGCCGCAGGTCCACCAGCATCAGATGGTTGTCGGTGCCGCCGGTGACGAGGTCGAGGCCGCCCTTCAACAGCGTGTCGGCCAGCGCCTTGGCGTTTTCCACCACATGATGCGCGTAAGCCTTGAAGTCCGGGCGCAGCGCCTCGCCGAAGGCCACCGCCTTGCCGGCGATGACATGCATCAGCGGGCCGCCCTGCAAGCCCGGGAAAATCGCCGAATTGATTTTCTTGGCGATGTCCTCGTCGTCGGTCAGGACGAGGCCGCCGCGCGGGCCGCGCAAGGTTTTATGCGTGGTGGAGGTGACGACATGGGCGTGGGGGAAGGGCGAGGGATGCGCGCCGCCGGCCACCAGACCGGCGAAATGCGCCATGTCCACGAACAGGTAAGCGCCGATTGAGTCGGCGATCTCGCGGAATTTGGCGAAATCCCAATGGCGGGCATAGGCCGAGCCGCCGGCGATGATCAGCTTCGGCTTGTGCTCTTTCGCCAGCTTTTCCACTTCGGCCATGTCGATGCGGCCGGTTTCCTTGTTGACGCCATAGGACACCGGCTTGAACCATTTGCCGGACATGTTGACCGGCGCGCCATGGGTGAGATGGCCGCCCGCGGCGAGATCGAGGCCCATGAATGTGTCGCCGGGTTGCAGCAGGGCGAGGAACACCGACTGGTTGGCCTGCGAGCCGGAATTGGGCTGCACATTGGCGAAGCCGCAGCCGAACAGTTTTTTGGCGCGGTCGATGGCGAGGTTTTCGGCGATGTCCACGAACTGGCAGCCGCCGTAATAGCGCTTGCCCGGATAGCCTTCGGCATATTTGTTGGTGAGCACCGTGCCCTGCGCCTCAAGCACCGCCCGCGAAACAATGTTTTCCGAGGCGATCAGCTCGATTTCCTTGCGCTGGCGGCCGAGTTCGAGTTCGACGGCCTTGAAGACTTCGGGATCGGACTCGGCCAGAGAGGCGCTGAAAAAGCTGTTGGAATGGCTCATGATAGCTCCTTTGGAGGCTCCTCAACGGGCGCTGGGCGCGGCAATGCCGGGGATTGAGCGGCCCCATAGCATGAGGCGGGCGCGGGCGCAAAGGCGATGACCGCTGATGTTGTGTTTCGCCCGGCCCCGTGAGACCGTGCGGCGCGCAAATCGGCCGAGGCTCGCCCATGATCTCTCTGAATTTCTCCAAAACCCTCGCCGCCCTGGCGCTGGCCTCGCCCTTGCTGGTTGGCGGGCCGGCGCGGGCGGAGCCGTTGCGGCTGACCGAGGCCGATGCGGGCAAGAGTTTTGCGCTGCGCGTTGGCGACGAGGTCGAGGTGCGGCTGGGCGAAACCGCTTCCACCGGCTTTGTCTGGTCGGAGCAGGCCGACGGCGCGCCCGGCTTGAAGAAACTGGGCCGCGACTCGGATTATCCCAAACCCCTGCCCGGCGCGCCCGGCGCCGCGATCTTCCGTTACCGCGCGGAGGTTTCGGGCGCGACCGTCCTCAGCCTGCGCTGCGCGCGCGGGTGGGAAAAAAACCAGCCGCCCGTGCAGGAGTTTTCCGCGCGGTTCGACATTCGGCCGTGAAGGGCTGGCTCAGCCGGCCTGGCGCTTCTTGATGAAACGGGTTTTCGCCGCGCCGGCGAAAAGCACAAAACAGCGAGCGGGAGGGTCGTCCCGCTCGCTGGGAGTTGCCAGAGCATGATCCCAAAAAGTGGGCGCCGGTTTTTGGAAAAGATCGTGCGAAAACAAAGAAATCTAAGTAAACATTCGTTGGCGAGCCAACGAATGTTTACTTAGTGCCGAAAGGCCCGCAGGAAACGCCTATTCCGCCGCCACCGCCGGCAGCAGGGAGAGCGCCATGGCGAGTTCGCCCGCGTCGTAATGGACGTCGACCAGTTTTCCCGCGAAGTAGTTGATATAGGCGCCCATGTCGAAATGGCCGTGGCCCGACAGGTTGAAGCAAATGGTCTCCGCCTTGCCTTCCGCCTTGCAGCG
The DNA here is from genome assembly GCF_002937075.1 of Rhodoblastus sphagnicola. Classification (GTDB taxonomy): domain Bacteria; phylum Pseudomonadota; class Alphaproteobacteria; order Rhizobiales; family Beijerinckiaceae; genus Rhodoblastus; species Rhodoblastus sphagnicola. The sequence goes on along the minus strand of NZ_NHSJ01000057.1, from coordinate 146,775 downwards.
CAGCGCCTCGTCGATGGCGCAGCGCACGGCATGGGTGGATTCCGGCGCGGGAACGATGCCTTCCGCGCGCGCAAATTGCACACCCGCTTCAAAGCAGGCGATCTGCTCGCAGGCGCGCGCCTCGATCAGGCCGAGTTCGTAGACATGCGACACCAGCGGACCCATGCCGTGGTAGCGCAAGCCGCCGGAGTGAAAGCCCGGCGGGATGAAGGTCGAGCCGAGCGTGTGCATCTTCATCAGCGGCGTCAGATGCGCGGTGTCGCCGTAATCATAGGCGTATTTGCCGCGCGAGAGCGAGGGGCAGGCCGCCGGTTCGACCGCGATCACCCGGCGCTTGCGGCCGCCGCGCAATTGCAGGCCAAGGAACGGAAAGGCGAGGCCGGCGAAATTCGAGCCGCCGCCGGCGCAGGCGATGATCACGTCCGGGTCGTCGCCGGCCAGTTCGAACTGCTTGATCGCCTCCTGGCCGATGATGGTCTGGTGCAGCATGACGTGGTTCAGCACCGAGCCCAGCGCATATTTGACGTCGGGGTTCTTGGCCGCGACCTCGACGGCTTCCGAAATGGCGATGCCCAGCGACCCCGGCGTATCGGGGTTTTCCTTGAGCGCGGCGCGACCCGATTCCGTCTCGGTCGAGGGCGAGGAAACGCATCTCGCGCCATAGGTTTCCATCAGCGCGCGGCGATAGGGTTTCTGGTCGTAGGAGCAGCGCACCTGATAGACGGTGACGTCGATGTCGAACAGCGAACCGGCGAAAGCCAGCGAGGAGCCCCATTGGCCCGCGCCGGTCTCGGTCGTGAGCTTTTTCGTGCCCGCCTGCTTGTTGAACCAGGCCTGCGGCACGGCGGAATTGGGCTTGTGCGAACCGGCGGGCGAGACGCCCTCATATTTGAAGTAAATTTTCGCCGGCGTATCCAGCAGCTTTTCGAGCCGGCGCGCGCGGATCAGCGGCGAGGGCCGCCACAGCCTGAAAATGTCGCGCACGGGTTCGGGAATTTCGATCGCGCGCTCGGTGGCGACCTCCTGGAGGATCAGCTCCATCGGGAACAAAGGCTCAAGGTCGGAGGGGCCGACAGGCTGCTTGGTTCCGGGATGCAGGACCGTCGGCGGCGGCGACGGCAGGTCGGCGACGATATTGTACCAGTCCTTGGGGATCTGGGTTTCGTCGAGCGTGTATTTGACTTGCGCGGACATGACGGGCCCTCTGGTTTCCTCAGGGCGCGCAGTCAAGAGCAAGCCAGAGGTGGCGTCCTTGACCTATGTCAGGCGCGCAGGCGGGATCGCGCCGGTATGGGCTTGATTTTTATGCTCATTATCTAGCCGGCCCATCGCCTGCTTAAAAAAGCGGCTAAATCCTCTCCCCGCTTGCGGGGAGAGGCAGGCAAATCTGTCACGCGGTCTGGAAGGCCGCGCAGGCTCTAAAACCTTCGCGCAGCTCCTTCTCCTTCAGCTTGCGGCCGATGAAGACGATGCGGCTGTTGGGCTTTTCGTCCGGCTTCCATTCGCGCTGGAGGTCGCCGTCGAGGATCATGTGGACGCCCTGGAAGACATAGCGCCGGGGCTCGTTGGGGAAGGCGAGGATGCCTTTCGAGCGCAGGATGTCCGGGCCGTCGCGCTGAACCACTTCGTTGATCCAGGGCAGGAACAGGTCGGGATCCACCGGGCCGGCGATCTCGATGGCGACCGACTTGACTTCGTCGTCGTGCAGGACTTTTGGCGCGTGATGATGGTCCTCGTGATCGCAGTCCGGCGCGCAATCGTGGTCGTGGTGGTGGTGGTCATGGCCGTGATCGTGATCGTGGTGGCCGTGATCGTGCTCTTCGACCGTCAAAAAGTCCGGGTCGAGGTCGAGGATGCGGTCGAGTTCGAAGGCGTGGCGGTCCAGCACCTTGTCGAGCGCGATGTCGCATTTCTTGGTGTGGTATAGCTTGGCGTAGGGATTCAGGCCGCGAATGCGCGCCTCGACCTCTTCCAGTTCGGCGCGGCTGACCAGATCGGTCTTGTTGAGCAGGATGACGTCGGCGAACACGATCTGGTTCTTGGCTTCCGGCGCGTCCTTGAGCCGGTCGGACAGGAATTTGGCGTCGGCGACGGTAACGATGGCGTCGAGCCGCGTCTCCTTTTGCACGTCGGCGTCGACGAAAAAGGTTTGCGCCACCGGCGCGGGATCGGCGAGGCCGGTGGTTTCGACCAGGATGGCGTCGAACTTGCCCTTGCGCCGCATCAGCCCCTCGATGATGCGGATGAGGTCGCCGCGCACGGTGCAGCAGATGCAGCCGTTGTTCATTTCGAACACTTCCTCGTCGGCGTCCACGATGAGTTCGTTGTCGATGCCGATCTCGCCGAATTCATTGACGATCACGGCGAATTTCTTGCCGTGATCTTCGGTGAGGATGCGGTTCAGCAGCGTGGTCTTGCCCGCGCCGAGATAGCCGGTGAGGACGGTGACGGGGATTTTTTCTTGCGACATTTGGACTCCGGTTAGCTGTGAGGGATCAACGCCCTTTTCAACTCCTCTATATTGTGAGTCATCATGTCGATGTAAGTGGGGGCCGGGCCTTCACCCGATGACAGCGCGTCCGAAAACAGCGAGCCGCCGATTTTCGCGCCGCTTTCCTGGGAAATGCGCGTCATCAGGCGCGGATCGGAAATGTTTTCGAGGAAGACCGCCGGGACGCGCTCCCGCCTGATCTGGGCGATCAGTTTTGCGATGTCGCGCGCGGAAGGTTCGGCGTCCGACGACAGGCCGATCGGCGCGATGAACTGAAAACCATAGGCGGCGCCGAAATAGCCGAAGGCGTCGTGGGTGGTGACGATGCGGCGGTTGTTTTCCGGGATTTCCGCTATGCCGGCGCGGACTTGTCGTTCAGTCGCATCGAGCCGCGCCAGGAATTTGTCCGCGCGGGTTTTGAAATAGTCGGAATCGGCTGGATCGACGGCGGCCAGACCCTCGCGGATGTTGGCGACATAGATTTTGGCGTTGGCGATGCTTTGCCAGGCGTGGGGGTCGACGCCCTTCTTGCCGTCTTCCTCGCCTTCGCGGGCGATGACGCCCTTGGTCGCCACCACCACGGGCGCGGTCGCGCCGGAAGCGGCGATCAGCCGGGTCATCCAGCCTTCGAGGCCGAGTCCGTTCACGACGATCAGCCTGGCTTTTTTCAGCGACTGCGCGTCGGTGGGGCTGGGCTGGAACACATGGGCGTCGCCATTGGCGCCGACCAGCATCTTTATTTCCACCTTATCGCCACCGACTTCGCGCAAAAAATCGGCGAGAATGGAGAAACTGGCGACCACCCGAAGTTTTTCGGGAACTCCGGCTCGGGCCGACAGCGGCAGCAACAGGAGAACCGCGGCGAGCAGGCTTTTCATACGCATGAAGGCGTCCTAGTTTGGTTTGTGCGGCGATGCGCTTGCGTATGTTATAACATATCAGATTGGAGCCAATGTCCAGCCCCTTGCCCGCGCCGCGCCTCAACGCCGTCCAGACTCGGATCCTCAATCTGCTGGTCGCCGCGCAAAAGCCGCTGTCGGCCTATGAGGTGATCGACGCGCTCAGCGGGGAAAAACACTCCGAGAAACCCCTGGCGCCGCCAACCGTCTATCGCGCGCTGCAAAAGCTGATGGACGGGGGGCTGGCGCATCGGTTGGAGTCGCAAAACGCCTATGTCGCCTGCCGGGCGCAGGGCCATGCTTTGTGCGCCGGCTTCATGATTTGCCGCGCCTGCGGGGTGACGCGCGAGTTTTCCGGCGCGGCGCTGGAGAGTTTTTTGGGACAGGCGGCGCGGAAAAACGGGTTCGCGGCGGAGGCGGTGTCGATTGAGATTCGGGGGCTGTGCTCGGCGTGCCAGCAGTCCGAGTCGAGGTGTGGCGAGAGGCCTGGATGAAAGGACAAGGACAATGACAGTCACGGCAGCGCCCGCATCCGTCCTGTTCAGCAGGGATGCGGCCGGTTACGACGACCTGCGTCGTCGCTTGATCCCCTGTTTCGACGATTTCTACGGCTCGGCGCTGAAAATCATTGGGGAATGGCGAACACCCCGCGCGTTCGACGTCCTCGACATCGGCGCAGGCACGGGACTGTTTTCCGCGATGGCGCTGGCGCAATGCAACGTCGGCAGACTTTGCCTCCTCGATGCTTCGGCCGCCATGCTCGAACAAGCGCGGACCCGTTTCGCGGGAAACGATCGCGTGGACTATCGAGTCGGCGATATGGCGCACGCCAACCTCGGCGGCCCCTGGGACGCGGTCATATCATCGCTGGCGATCCACCACCTTTCGGACGACGAAAAACGACAGCTTTATCGCCGTATCCACGCCGCATTGAAACCTGGCGGCCTCTTCGTCAACGCCGAACAGGTGTCAGGGCCGACTCCGTCCACGGACGCGCTTTATGAGCGGGTATGGCTCGAACAGGTCCGAAGGCTCGGCGCGCCCGAGTCTGAAATCGACAAGGCCCGGGAACGCATGGCCTTCGACCGGTGCGCCTGCGTAAACGACCAGATCAAATGGCTCGAACAGGCGGGATTTGCCGATGTGGATTGCAGCTACAAGGCATGGCGCTTCGCCGTGCTCAGCGGTCGCGCCTGAGATCGGGATAGGTCGCGCCGCGCTCACCCCTCCAGATGGACGCGCGGCGTGAACTTGCGCAACATCCCGCCCGCAGGCCCGGCCAACAGCGAAAACACATAGAGCGCGCCGCAGGCGAGGATGATCAGCGGCCCGGACGGCAGTCCCAGGAAATAGGAGGCGAGCAGGCCGGCATAGGCGCCGATCAGGCCGAACAGCGCGGCCAGCGCGATCATGCCGGTCATGTTCTGCGTCCACAACCGCGCGGAAATCGCCGGCAGCATCATCATGCCCACCGACAAAAGCGTGCCCAAGGCGTGAAAGCCCCCGACCAGATTGAGCGCCACCAGCATGAGAAAGGCGCTCTGAATCAGCGCGCCGGAGCGGCTGACCGAGGCGAGATAACCGGGGTCGAGGGTTTCCAGCACCAGCGGGCGGTAGATCGCGGCCAGCCCGATCAGGGTGACGCTGGCTATGCTCGCCAGCAGGATCAGCGTGGCGTTGTCGAGCGCCAGCACGCTGCCGAACAGGACGTGCAAAAGATCGACATTGGAGCCGCGCACCGAAACCAGGGTGACGCCCAGCGCCAGAGACAGCAGGTAGAAGGCGGCCAGCGACGCATCTTCGCGTAAAACGGTGGCGCGGGCGATGGCGCCGGAGCCGAGCGCCACCGTGAACCCCGCCAGCACGCCGCCAATCGTCATGGCCGGCAGCGACAGGCCGGCGACGAGATAGCCGAGCGCGGCGCCGGGCAGGATGGCGTGGGCGAGCGCGTCGCCTGACAGAGCCATGCGCCGCAGCAGCAGGAACACGCCGAGCGGCGCCCCCGCAACCGCCAAGGCGCAGGCGCCGACCAGGGCGCGGCGCATGAATTCGTAATCGGCGAAGGGCGCGATCAACCAAGCGTAGAGCATGGCCCTGTTTAGCGGCTTATTGCCGATGCGGGAAGCCGCGTGACCGCCCTCCGAAAATTTGCTTCTCAACAGAAACTTAAGTACGCGCCTCAACCGGGAATGAAGATATTCGCGTTAAAGTTGTAATGTTGGGAGGAAATCGCCATGGACCTCAAAGCCGCGCCTGAACGCACCCTGATCCTCGCCTGCCGCTGGAGCCGCGATCCCAGGACGGGGCGGCTGGAAGCGCAATGGCTGCGCGAAGCGCCGGTGAAACGCGAGGAGGTCATCCGTCGTTTCGCGCCGGCGGGGTGAGAGCGGATTTCGCGCTGGCTTTTCTCGACGCGCCGCCCTAATCCGGCTTGGAAAGGGAGGCAGGCATGTCAGAAACACGCGATTCCAATGGCGCGATCCTGAACGAAGGCGACAATGTCTCCGTCATCAAGGATCTCAAGGTGAAGGGCTCCTCCACCGTGCTCAAGCGCGGCACGGTGATCCGCGGCATCCACCTCACCGACGACCCCGAAGAGATCGAAGGCCGCACCGACAAGGTGAAGGGCCTGGTGCTGAAGACGTGCTTTCTGAAGAAGGCGTAGGCTCTCCGGCGGTCGCTCCCCAACCGAAAGTCTCGGATTCAACAATATCCAAGCCGGCGCGAAGCGCGAACTGACGGCGGCGGCGTTGACTTGTGTCATGGACATTCTTGCGCACCGGGTTAGGGTGGAGCTGTTGCGCAAGCGTGAGATGGAGGGCCAAGTGCATCAACATTCCCGAAAGATCCTGCACGCCTTCTTCGCGCATCCGATCGCCGGCAACATCGATTTCAAGGACGCCGAACAGGCGCTCGTGGGGCTGGGCGCGGTGGTCGAGCAGAAGCATGGCAACAAGGTCGAGATCACCCTGCACGGGCAGAAAGCCACGCTGCACCACCATAATCACACCCTGACCAGGGAAGACATCGTTCACGTCCGCAAATGGCTGGAAAGCTGCGGCATTACCGCGGAATCCTTTCCGGAGGCCTGACCGGGCGCGGCGGGGGCGCCCCCTCATCCGTCTCGCGCTTTCAGCGCGAGCCACCTTCTCCCGCAAGGGGAGAAGGAAGGCGGCGGTGTTGCGACGAGCTATGTGGAGAAGGAGAGCGACGACGTTCAGCGCGGGTGGGCGGCGCGCCAGGCGCGGACGGCGGCGAGAGTCTTCTCGATGTGCGGTTCTGCGGACGCACCCTCATAGGCCAGCAGGATTTTTCCGTCCGGCGCGATCACGTAGGAAATGCGGCTGGACATCGCCGTGTCGAGCAGCGTGGAAAATTGCGCCTTGTAGGCGCGGATCACCTTGCCGTCGGGATCGGCGCCGACCGGGAACGTCTCGCGACACTCTTTCGCTGAAAATTCCTTCTGCGTGTCCAGCGTGTCGGCGGAGACGCCGATCAGACTCGCCCCGGCTTGGGCGAAATTTCCGGCGTTTTCGGCGAAATCATGCGCCTCGACCGTGCAGGTCGAGGTAAAGCTCTTCGGATAGAAATACAGCACCACCGGGCCGTTTTTCAGCGCCTCCGACAGGGTGAAGGTGAAAGTCTTGCCGCCGACCGCCGCCGGAATCGCGAAATCCGGCGCGGATTCGCCGGGCTTCATCGCGGCAAGCGCCGCGCCACTCCCGCAGGCCAGTATCAGTCCCAAAGCCAGTACACGCATCGCTCACCGCCTTTCGCATTCTGCCTTTAACGCGCGAGCGACGCAATTGGATGAGTCCGCAGCCCTTCGCGCGTCAGGCGACCGACAGGGACGCCCGAGGTCAAGGCCCGCGGGACCGCGAAGGGCTGGGAGGCGTGGATGCGGAGAACCTGGATCGCATTGTTTGGAGGCGGGATCGTCGTTTCCGCGCTGTTCGCCGCGAACATCATGAGCAATAGCGGGGACGCCAGCCATTCCGGCGCCCACTTCCTGGGATCATGCGCGAGCTTTCTCCCCTGTCGGGGAGAAAGCGGGTCGCGTCACCGGCGGGCCAATCCCGGAGCGTGACGGCGCGATCCGCCAAAAACCATCTGGCAGGCCGGGCTGAGATTGGTCTTCTGTCGGGCGAGGCAGGCGGCGATCTGGCCGGCGTCCGGGATGAAATCGCCGCAGAGGCGGAACACGTCGGGCGTGCAGGCCTCCTGGGCTTGGGCGGATCCGCGATAATCAGCGAGGGCGGGCGTGGCGAGCGTCGCCGACGCAAGAACAGCAAGGGCGATGGCTTTCATTTTTCCTCCAACGAATCAGTTATTTGGTGACTTCCGCGCCGGATAATGACGGCTTTCGACCGCGTTAGCGATGTCGTGCGAGCCTTATCCTCCCCTTCTGGCGCGCTTGAGCTTTGGCCAGACGGTTCTTTTTGGCGCCGTATCATCGCGTGTGCGCGTTTCGGTTGTGTTGCTTTGCGAGATTCTGGGAAAATCATGTGTTTTCCGATAAAATCTGGCATGTTTTCTGTTGGATTCCCGACTATATCCGGACTTTTTTCACAGCGTACCCTAACACAACCTTTGCGTGTTTCTTGGAAATAACGACAGAGGTCGCCTTGGGTTCCACCATGATGTCAAAGACTTGCGTATCAGACGTTTCACATGGAACATAACGGGTACGTCGGTCCGGCCCTGACGCAGCGGCGAATTTTCACCCGCCTGGCCCTTTTCACTTTTGCGTCCGTGACGCGCGCCCGGCGAACGCCTATGCTGGCGGCGTGCCAAAACAACCCGCTCACTCCGCAAGTCGCCAAGTCCCCTTTCCCACCAAGGAGGACATTCTCGCCTTCATCGCCCGCGCGGCCCAACAGGGCGCGGACGGCGGCGGCGCGCCGCAAAAGATCGAGAAGCGCGAGATCGCCCGCGCCTTCGGGATTCGTGGCGACGCCAAGATTCGCCTGAAAGCGCTGCTGAAGGAGCTGGAGATCGAGGGCGCCGTGCAAAAATCGCGCGCCGGCCTGCACAAGGCGGGCGCGTTGCCGCAAGTGGTGCTGTGCGACATTCTCTCGCGCGACCGCGACGGCGAACTTTTGGCCACGCCCGCCGAATGGGAGGAAGCCCTCGGCCCGGCGCCGCGCATTGTTGTGACTCTGCCCCGCCGCGCCGCCAACACCCGCGACCATGTGCCGACGCCGGGCGTCGGCGACCGCGCGCTGCTGCGGGTTTCGCCTTTGCAAGAGACCGGCGGTCCCGCTTATTCCGGCCGCGTGATCAAACTGCTGTCGCGGGCGCAAAAGCGGGTGCTCGGCGTGTTCCGCGAGGATTTGCGCACGCGCGGCGGGCGCATCGTCGCCGTGGACAAGAAGACGCGCGACAAGGAAATGGTCGTGAGCGAGGCCGACCGGGGCGAGGCGCAAGACGGCGATCTCGTGTCGGTGGAAACGCTGTCGAACGGGCGGCTCGGCCTGCCGCAGGCCCGCGTGCGCGAGCGGCTCGGCTCGATGAACAGCGAAAAGGCCATCAGCCTGATCGCCATCAACACCCATGGCATTCCCGACCTGTTTCGGCCGGAAACGCTTGAGGCCGCCGAGGCCGCCAAGCCGGCGCGCATGGCGGCCGAGGGTTTTACCCGAGAGGACTGGCGGACGCTGCCGCTCATCACCATCGACCCGCCCGACGCCAAGGACCATGACGACGCGGTGTTCGCCGAGCCGGATGAGGCGCCAGACAATCCCGACGGGTTTATTGTCACTGTCGCCATCGCCGATGTCAGTTTTTATGTGCGGCCGGGCGCGGCGCTCGACCGCGAGGCGCTGGATCGCGGCAATTCCGTCTATTTCCCCGACCGCGTCGTGCCGATGTTGCCGGAGCGGATTTCCAACGATTTGTGCAGCTTGCGCGAGGGCGAGGACCGGCCGGCGCTCGCCTGCCGGATGCGGATCGGCACGGACGGCCACAAGCTCGACCATGAGTTTCATCGGGTGATGATGCGCTCGGCGGCGAAGCTGTCCTACCAGCAGGCGCAGGACGCCATTGACGGGCGGCCCGATGACGCCACCCGTCCGCTGCTGGAAGTGGCGCTGAAGCCTTTGTGGCGGGCCTATGCGGCGGCGAAAGTGTCGCGCGAAAAAAGGTCGCCGCTCGATCTCGACCTGCCGGAGCGCAAGATTTTGCTCAAGCCGGACGGGACGGTGGACCGGATCTTTGTGCCGCCCCGGTTGGACGCGCATAAATTGATCGAGGAATTCATGATCCTCGCCAATGTCTCCGCCGCCGAGACGCTGGAGGAGCAGAAATCGCATCTGATCTATCGGGCGCATGACGAGCCTTCGGTGGAAAAGCTCAATGCGCTGGCGGAGTTTCTCGCCACCATCGGTATCAAGCTGGCGAAGGGGCAGGTTTTGAAACCCCAGCAGTTCAACGACATTTTGCGAAAAGTGCGCGGCGGCGAGCATGAGAATGTCGTCAACGAGATCGTGCTGCGCACCCAGGCCCAGGCCGAATATGTCGCGGAGAATTACGGGCACTTCGGCCTGCATCTGCGCCGCTACGCCCATTTCACCTCGCCGATCCGGCGTTATGCCGATCTGATCGTGCATCGGGCGCTGGTGCGGGCGCTCGATCTCGGGCCGGGCGGGCTGCCGGACATGGGTCGCGAGCATCTGGCGGAGATCGCGGCCAAAATTTCCGCCAGCGAACGCCGCGCCATGGCGGCGGAGCGCGAAACCACCGAACGCCTGATCGCGACGTTCTTGGCCGAGCAGATCGGCGCGACCTTTAATGGCCGCATCGCCGGGGTGACGCGCGCCGGGCTGTTCGTGAAGCTGGAGGACACCGGAGCGGACGGGTTTGTGCCGGCGGCGACCTTGGGCGCCGATTTTTATCGGTTCGAGGAGGCGCAGCACGCTTTGGTCGGGGCGCGGACGGGCGAGACTTTTCAGCTGGGCGATGCGGTGGAGGTAAAGCTGGTCGAGGCCGCGCCCTTCGCCGGCGCGCTGCGGTTCGAGATGCTGAGCGACGGCAAGGGGCAGAAGGGGCGCGCGCTGGCCTTGAAGAAGGCCAAGCGGCCGGCGGCGCTGAAAAGCCGGCGGCGCAAGTGACGCTGCGCTACACCGCGAGTCGCATGCCGTCGAAGGCCGGCTCGACATGATCTGGCAATTGCGCGCGAAGAGTCTCGTAGTCCATATCGGTGTGCAGGTTGGTCAGCACCGCCCGCTTTGGCTGAAATTTCTCGATCATCTCCAGCGCCTCGACCAGGCTGAAATGGGTGGGATGCGGGCGGTAGCGCAGGGTGTCGATGATCCAGAGGTCGAGGTTTTCGAGGAATTCCGCGCTTTCGTCGGGGATGACCTTGACGTCCGGCGTATAGGCGACGTTTTCGAAGCGGAAGCCGAGCGCGTCGATGTCGCCGTGGTTGAGTCGGAACGGCAGCGCCGCCAGCGGACCCGCCGGCCCCTCCGGCGCGACAGCCGCGCCATCGGTGAGAAGATGGGGAATGAGCAGCGGCGGGTAGGCGCTGCCGGGCGGCGTCCTGAACAGATAATCGAAGCGCACGCCGATCGTTTCCCAGGTCGGCGCGTCGAAATAACAGTCAATCAGGCGGCGCATCTGCATGGTCAGCGGCCGCACGTCGTCAAGGCCGTGAATGTGATCGGCGTGAGCATGGGTCAGCAGCAGGGCGTCGATCCGGTCCACGCCCGCCGCGATCAATTGCTCGCGTATGTCCGGCCCGGCGTCCACCAGCAGGCGCGTCGGCCCATTCGGGCCGGGCTTGTCCACCAGAATGGCGCAGCGCCGGCGGCGGTTTTTCGGATTGTTGGCATCGCACGCGCCCCAGCCCTGGCCGACGCGCGGCACGCCCGCCGAGGAGCCGCAGCCGAGTATGGCGATTTCCAGGGTCATGCGGCGAGCGCCGGCATCTTGTCGAAAATTTTCAGCGCATTGGCGGTGGTGATGTCCGCCAGCGCCTCGGGCGCGATCCCCTTGACCTCGGCCAGCACGCGCAGCGTGTCCGCGACATAGGCCGGCTCATTGGTCTTGCCGCGATGCGGCACGGGCGCGAGGAAGGGCGCGTCGGTTTCGATCAGCATGCGGTCGAGCGGGATCAGCGCCGCCGTCTCGCGCAATTCCGCCGCGCTCTTGAAGGTGACCACGCCGGAAAAGGAAATGAACAGCCCCAGCGCCAGCGCCCGCTCCGCCAACTCGCGGCTGGAGGAGAAGCAATGCAAGAGCGCCTTGAACGGGCTTTTGGCATATTCCTGTTCGAGGATTTCGGCCATGTCGGCATCGCTGTCGCGGCTGTGGATCACCAGCGGCAGGTTTGCGAGGCGGGCCGCTTCGATATGGGCGCGCAACACCCGATGCGCCAGATCCTTTTCCGCGCGATTGTAATGGTAGTCGAGGCCGGCCTCGCCGATCGCCACGCATTTGGGATGCTGGGCGAGGTCCGCGATCTCCTGGGCCAGGAATTCACGCTCGTCCTGCGCATGGTTGGGATGGGTGCCGACCGAGCAGAAGATATTGTCCGCGCTCTCCGCGATCGCAGCGATGCGCGGGAATTTTTCGATTTCCGTGCAGATGGTGATCATGCGCGCCACCCCCGCTTGTTTGGCGCGGGCCAGAACGCCAGCGCGGTCGCGGGTCAGTTCGTCGAAATCGAGATGGCAATGGGTGTCGATCAGTCTCATTTCGCCTCTTCAGCCTCGACATAACGCGGGAAGATCGGCGCCGGCGCCGGCAGGTTTTGGCCCGCGACCAGGGCGTGGTCCGGCGTGGCATGAGCCAGCGTGCGTTGGTCCACCGCTACGCCCAGCAGGTCCAGGAACTTGCCCGCCGCTTCGGGGATGAAGGCCTGACACAGCAACGCTACCACGCGTAAAATTTCGGCGGTGACATAAAGCACGGCGTCGCGGCGGGCCGGATCGGTCTTGCCGAGTTTCCACGGCTCCTGCGCCGCGAAATAGCGGTTGGCGTCGCCGACCACGCCCCAGATTTCCGCCAAAGCCTGATGCGGCAGGTAATCGCGCATGGCGTTGCGCGCGAAATCCACCGAGGCATAGGCGCGCGCCAGCAGGGTGGAATCCGCCTCGTCGCGCGGGCCGGGCGCCGGAACCTTGCCGCCGCAATTCTTGGCGATCATCGACAGCGAGCGCTGGGCGAGATTGCCGAGATCATTGGCCAAGTCCGCGTTGATGCGCTGGACAATGGCCTCGTGCGAATAATTGCCGTCCTGGCCGAACGGGACCTCGCGCAGGAAGAAATAGCGCAGAGCGTCCACGCCGTAATGGTCCGCCAGCGCATTGGGATCGATGACATTGCCGACCGATTTCGACATTTTCTCGCCGCGGTTGAACAGAAAACCGTGGACGACGATCTGTTTCGGCAGCGGCAGATCGGCCGACATCAGGAACGCCGGCCAGAAAATGGCGTGGAACCTGGTGATGTCCTTGCCGATCACATGGGCGTCGGCAGGCCAGAATTTCGCCCTCGGACCGCCCTGGAGAAAGTCGGTGGCGGTGAAATAATTGGTCAGCGCGTCCACCCAGACATACATCACGTGCCGGTCGTCGTCGGGAACTTTTATGCCCCAATCGAAGGTGGTGCGGCTGATCGACAGATCCTTTAGCCCGCGTTTCACGAAGGCGACGATTTCGTTGAGGTATTTTTCCGGCGTGACGAAATCCGGATGCGCCTCGTAATAGGCCAAGAGTTTTTCCGCATAGGCCGAGAGCTTGAAGAAATAGCTCTCCTCCTCCACCCATTCCACCGGCGTGCCCGTGGGCGCGAACTTCTTGCCTTCCGCGTTTTGCGTGAGTTCGCCCTCGTCGTAATAGGCTTCGTCGCGCACCGAATACCAGCCGCTGTATTTCGACAGATAAATGTCGCCCTTGGCCGCCATGCGCCGCCAGACCTCGCGCACCGTCTCCTTGTGACGGGGCTGCGTGGTGCGGACGATGTCGTCGGCCTTGGCGTTGAGCTTTTCGCCCATGGCCTCGAACTGCGCGGCGGTGCGGTCGGCGAGTTGCAGCGGCGTCAACCCCTCGCGCGCCGCCGTCTGCTGCATTTTCAATCCGTGTTCGTCCATGCCGGTGACGAACAGCACGTCCTTGCCGTCGAGGCGCTGGAAGCGCGCGAAAGCGTCGGTGGCGATGCGCTCATAGGCGTGACCAATGTGCGGCGCGCCATTGGCATAGGGGATGGCGGTGGTGATGTAGAAGGTTTTTTTGTCGGCCATGGCCCCGTCGCCCGTGATTTCAAGTTTGAGGCAAACTAATGAAGCTGGGGCGAAAGGCCAAGGGGTGAAAGCCTAAACGGCGAAAGCGACCTCATTTTCGCAATAGCAGGCAGGCGTCGCCATAGGAATAGAAGCGATAGCCGGCTTCGATCGCGTGGGCATAGGCCGCCTGCATCCGCTCCAGCCCGGCGAAGGCGCTGACCAGCATGAACAGGGTCGAGCGCGGCAGGTGGAAATTGGTCATCAGCGCGTCCGCCGCGTTGAAACAATAGCCCGGCGTGATGAAGATCGAGGTTTCGCCGACAAACGGCCTGATCCCCGTTTCATCCGCCGCGCTTTCGAGAATGCGCAGGGAGGTGGTGCCCACGGCCACGACGCGGCCGCCCGCCGCCCGCGCCGCGTTGAGCCGTTCAGCCGTCCCGGCGTCGATCTCGCCCCATTCGGCGTGCATGACGTGGTCCTCGGTGTCCTCGGCCTTGACCGGAAGAAACGTGCCGGCGCCGACCAGCAGCGTCACCTTTTCCACGCGGACGCCGGCGGCGCGGGCGGCCTCCAGAAGGTTTGGCGTGAAATGCAGGCCGGCCGTGGGCGCCGCCACCGCGCCCAATTTTTCCGCGAAAACCGTCTGGTAGTCGCGCGCGTCCTGGGCGTCCTCGGGGCGGCGCGCCGCGATATAGGGCGGCAGCGGCATGTGGCCGATGGCCATGAGCACGGTGTCGAGCGCGGGGCCGGAGAGATCGAAGCCGAGCAGGACCTCGCCCTCGTTCTTCTCTTCGACTTGGGCGCGGAGTTCGCCGCCCACGCCGCCGAAGACGATGGTTTCGCCGATCTTCAGCTTCTTCGCCGGCCGGACGAAGGCGCGCCAATGGGCGGCGTCCACTTTCTTGTGCAGGGTCGCCTCGATGCGGGCGAAAACCTCGCCGCGCGCGCGCGTTCCAAACAGTTGCGCGGGAATCACCTTGGCGTCATTGACCACCAGCACGTCGCCGGGCCGCAGCAGCGATGGCAGGTCGCCGACGCGCAGATCGCGCAAGGCGTCGCCAATCACCAGCAGGCGCGCGGATTCGCGCGGTTGCGCCGGCCGCAGGGCGATTCTTTCTTCCGGCAGGTCGAAATCGAACAGGTTGACACGCATGGCGCCGTCATAAACGCTCGCGCCGCCGCCGAAAACAAAAAACCCCGCTGTCGCGGGGCTTTTCAGGAGAGACGTTTTTTCAGCGCGCCGCGAATTTTTGAGCGGAGACCGGGCCGAGCGCGACCCACACGTTGGGGTCCTGCTGGCTCTGGCGCTTCACGAAGCGATAGGCGATGCGGCTCACCGGCTTCACCTCGTCGGTGAGATTGTCGAGGACGAATTCGCCGCCATTGGTCTTGACCGTGAGGATGGCGTGGCCTTCGTTCTGCTCGTCGCGCACCACGGTGACCAGCAGCGCCGAACGGGGATAACCACGCTCGATCAGGAGCTTGCGCTTCATCAGCGCATAATCTTCGCAGTCGCCCTTGCCGTCCATCGGCAGATCCCAGCGATCCACCACGCCCCAATGCTCCATGTCCGAAACCGCTTCGACCGCATGATTGACGAAGGTGTTGACCTGATGGACTTCGCGCATCGAGGCCTCGGTCAGGTTGACGTCCGCGACCTTGCCGGAGGCTTCGCATTCGCCGCGATAGCGCTGGCAGAACTCCACCCAGCCATAGGGGATTGAGGTATCGCCGCCGACCGAGGCGTAGGCCACGTCCACGCCATTGGCGACGCTGGCATTCGCGCCGACGTCCGACGCCATGAACGGCGCCGCCGCCAGCGCCAGAACCAGACCGATCGTCGTGAAAGCTGCGATACGCATGTCATACCCCTTTGATGAGGCGAGTATGACCGGGCTCTATTGGAGGCGATTGAAGTGGAATTCTCGCATTTTATGCAAAGGCGTTCATTTTTTGCTGGCACCGGATTAAGTCTAACAAACCCTGATTCGGAAGGTTAAAATCGTCTGAAACGCAGTTTTATCTATTATTTTCCGTATGATAACTGAATGGTTTTCAATACGTAATGACTTTCGGTTAACGCCCGGAAAGCTTGTTTTTTTACTTGGAAGACCCTGACAGAGTTAATTCCGGGCCTCATTGCGTCAGAAAACCGCATGAATCTTGATTCCGGCGCACGGGAAACCATCTTTGCAACAGGTCCGCGCGGTCGCCCTGCTGCGCGGACCCTTCATCTCTTACAGGTCCGGGAGGCCGTCGCATGAGCGTGGACACCAGCGAAGCCGTCGAGCCGCCCCAAGGGCGCCGATCCGGCGTGATGTCCGCCGGCGACCATGCCGCGCTGATGGAGGCGGTGCGACGGCTGGAACACACCAGCCTGATGGTGCGACTCGCGGCGATGCTGGGGCGGCAGGTCAGTTTCGCCGCACAACTGGTCCCGGTCCGCGCCGCCCAAGTGGTCAACAAGGCCGCCGCCGCCGCTATGCGCGTCGCGCTGCATGCGGCGCTGGCCAGCCTGAGCAGCGCGCCGATCCGCAACAGCGCCCGGATCCACAGAGTCATGGTCGCGGCCTCCGGCGCGGCGGGCGGCGCGCTCGGAATCGCCAGCCTCCCAATCGAACTGCCGGTCAGCACCGGGCTGATGCTGCGCTCCATCGCCGACATCGCCCGCGCCGAGGGCGAGGACATCGGGCAACCGGAAACCGCGCTGGCCTGTTTGCAGGTGTTCGCATTGGACGGGCGCGGACTGGAAACCGAATTTTCCGAATCCACCTATTTCGCCTTGCGCGGCCTGATGGCGCGCAGCGTCACGGAAGCCGCGCGCTATGTCGCCAGCCGCGGCCTGATCGACGAGACCGCGCCGGCGCTGCTGCGCTTCACGACTCAGGTCGCCTCGCGTTTCGGCGTGGTGGTCAGTCAGAAATTTTTGGCGCAGGCGACGCCCGTGCTAGGCGCGCTTGGCGGGGCCGCGGTGAACTTAGCCTTCATCGAGCATTTTCAGTCGCTGGCGAAAGGCCATTTCATCGTGCGACGGCTGGAGCGCAAATATGGCGCGGATCTGGTGAAGGCCGAATATTCCCGGATCGCGGCGGCGCGCGATCCCGACGAGATCGTCACTCCGGCGGCGTAAAATGGCGAATGGTCATAATAAATATCAGTTGCGCGCGAACCGGGCGCGCGTCCGCGACGTTCTGATGCGCGAATGGGACCCGATCGGAGTCAGCGACGACCCCGAGGCGTGGGACGAATACGACGCCTATGCCGGCCGTGTTTACGTCATGCTGATGGACGAACGCGCGTCCGCTGAGGCGATCGCCGCTTACCTCGACGCCGCCGCAACCGGGCACATGGGCCTGTCCCCTTCGCACCTGCTGACCGAGGCCAGCCGGACAACCGCCGACACGCTGGTCGCACTGCGCCCGGAATTCGAATTGCATTGAAGGACGCGGAGAGCCGCCGCCGGGCCCGGCGGCTCGCCACGCCGTTTCAATCGATGCCGAGCATGATGTCGTTGGGCTTCACCACGGCGTAAACCTTGTCGCCGATTTTCAGATCGAGTTCCTCGACCGTTTCATTGGTGACCTCGGCGGTCAGAATGGTGCCGACGATGGAAATATCGACATGAGCGGTGTTGGCGCTGTGGCGGATGCCGATCACTTTTCCGGCAATGGAGTTGCGGGCTGAAATTCTCATGTCTGTCCTCGATCGTGCTGGCGTCGCCGACTCATCCGGTCGAACCCGAACCGATCTTGCGATCCCTCTCCTAAAAAACAACCTAAGATTGCAGAGTTCGCATCGCAATTCATCTTTCGCGGTTAATCATTTCAATGATCAGCCGCGCCCGGCGTCGCCCTGCAAGACGTTGCGGAATGCGTCCTCCCCGGCGTCAATCCGCAAATCCTCAAACACGGTCTCGCCGCGCAACCAGCGCGCCTCGGTTTCGTCGTCGTTCAGCGCACGGTCGAGGCCGGCCAAGAACTCGCTTGCGCCCCAGTCGAGTCCGCTGTCGCGCAGGGCCGCCTGCAACGCGCCCTGAACCAGCGCGCGCACCGTCTTGTGCGCGCCCGAAATCGGCGCCTCTGCGTCCTCGCCCCGCGCCGCGGCCTCGCAGGCAGCGCGATCGAAGGCGACATGGCCACGACAGGCAAGGGTCCGCACGGAATAGATCGCGCAGGCGCCGCCGATGATGAACGGACACAACCGCCCGGAGGCGAAGCGGGCCTTCTGGTCCAAGCCTTTGACCTGCGCATTGAAGGCGACGACGCGCGATGCGAAGTCGACGCCATGCGCGGCGAAGGCGGGCGCGGTCAGGCGCAGGAAGCGCGCGGCGGCAAAAATTTCCGGCGCGGTGGCGGAGACCTGAAGGGCGCAGCAGGTGGCGCAGCCGCGACAGCAGGCTGGCGCAGGCTGGTCCTCGGCCTGGATTTCGGCGTTGCGCTCGAACAGGTCAATGGCCTGGGCGGTCAGGGCGTCGATGAGGCCGGGATCGCAGGTTCCCCGAAGGGATTTGCCGGCGCCGATGGTGTCGTTGAACGCTTTTCGCAAGGCGATGAAGAAGGCTTCCGCGCTATTGTCTTGAGGCTGGCTCATGAAGCGGGATCCTGCTTGGAAAAATCCAGCGGAAACAGGCCCGCCTGGAACGCCGCGCTCATATGTTCGACCCGGCGAATGGCGGCGCGGGCCGCAACAGGTTTCAGCACCGCCTGGGCCGTGTCGCGGAACAGCGCAACCCAGCGGTCGAAATGCTCCGGCCTCAAATTCATGCCGAGATGCGGCGCGAAGGGCGCGCCTTTGTAGCGGGACGTGCCGAGCATGGCGCGCGACCAGAAATCCCGCACCAGCGCGAAGTGATGCTCCCAGTCGCTGACATGGCTGTTGAAGATCGGGCCGATCACGGCGTCCTCCCGCGCCTTGCCATAGAAGACGCGCACCAGACGATCGAGATCGTCCTCGCTCACCTCGACGGTTTCGGCGGCGGTTTCGGCGGGAAATTCGGCTTCGGCGCGGTCGGGGACCAGGGCGGCGATGGCCGGGGCGGCGCGGGCGGTGCGGTCGGCGACATTGAGCGGCGGATTATATTTGCCGACGAGATCGCGCAGAATGTGGCGGCGCATGCGCGCATTGTCGCGCTTCATGAAGAAAGCGCCGTCGGCCAGCCCACGCGCCAGCGCCGGATCCCGCGCCCGCAGCGCGGCGAGCGTCGCCGCGCCATCGTCGCTTTCGCCAAACAAAACCGGATAAAGCCGGTCGCCGATGCGGCGGGTGAGCGCGAACAGGCCCGGCCCCTGCGCCGGATCGGAAAAGACGAAACCGCCGAAGCTCGCGCCAGCGCCGTCGGCGGGCGGAAGGTTCGATTGTCCGTGAGCGCCTGCCTGGTTCATGAACTCCTCGCGGTAAAACGTTTACCGATTGAGCATCTTCCGTGCCAGTCTTTCGGGAGAAAATGGACCGGAGCGCGCGACAATCCCGGCGCGGATCGAACATCGATTGTCCGATGGCGCAACGACAACCGTGATGTCACAGCGCATCATTCGATCAGTCATACAGAGACGGAAAAATTTGCGCGCGTGTCGCAACATAATCAAGAGACTGCCGACGAATCGCGGGCAGGGAGGGCGTCCGCACCCTGATCGAAGCCCCTTTTCATGCGCAATACCCTGTCTCTTGTCGCGGCTTGGCGGCGCCGCGCTTCTCTTCGCCGAAGCCGCCAGCGCCAGGGAACTGAAGGGCTATGCCGGCAAGTCCATCGAACTGGGCGACGTGCGCGGCCTCGTCTCTGTGATCGACCGCACCCGCCAGCATGGCGCCGACGTCACCCTGGCGAATGGGCGTCGCGCCGATTGATCTTGTCCAGCCGAAGCTCCCCACCCATGTTAGACTTGGAAGGGGAGATCGGCATGGGCGTCACCGTGATCCAGCATGTGCTGCAGCGCCTGCGCGACATCGGCGTCGCGCATGTGTTCGGCGTTCCCGGCGATTACGCCTTTCCGGTCAATGACGCGATCTGCGCCGACCCGGATCTGGCCTGGATCGGCTGCGCCAACGAGTTGAACGCCGCCTATGCCGCCGAAGGCTACGCCCGCCTGCGCGGCGTGGGCGCGCTTTGCACCACCTACGGCGTCGGCGAACTCTCCGCGCTCAATGGGGTGGCGGGCGCCTATGCCGAGCAGCTGCCGGTGTTCCATCTCGTCGGCGCGCCCAACATCGCCATCCAGGAATCGCGCGCGCTGATGCATCACACGCTCGGCACCGGCGATTACGACCTGTTCCGCCGCATGTCCGAGCCGGTCGTCTGCGCCTCGGCGGTGATGACGCCGGAAAACGTCGCCTATGAGACCGAGCGGCTGATCGCCGAGGCGCTCTATCATCTGCGTCCGGTTTACATGGCCTTTCCCGCCGATCTCGCCAACCGGCCGGTCGCCGGGGAATCGCGGCCGATCCTGCCGCCGCAGAGCGATGCGGACGCCCTCGCCAGCGCGACCGACGCCATTGCCGACGCTTTGGACGCATCGCGCGCGGCCTGCGTGCTGCCGGGGCTGCTGGTGGCGCGCGGCGGCTTCCAGCGGGCCATGCGCGAGTTGATCGACGCGACGGGCCTGCCGTTCGCCACCATGTTCATGGACAAGTCCGTGCTGGACGAGACCCATCCGGCCTATGCCGGCATGTATGACGGCGCGCTGATGCAGCCGGAGGTGCGCGAATTCGTCGAAAGCGCGGACGTCATCCTCGCGGTGGGCGCGCTGATGACCGATTTCAACACCGGCGCCTTCACCGCCAACCTCGATCCCAACAAGACAATCTGGATCGGCCGGCATAGGGTGCGCGTCGGCGCGAAAACCTTTTACAATGTCGAAATGGGCGACCTGCTCGCAGCCCTGACCGCCCGCCTGCCCCGGCGCGACTGGCCGCGCCTCGCCGCGCGCTCGCTGGGCGAAACCGAAGGCGGCGGCGACGCGCCGATCGACGCGAAGGCGCTGTTTCCCCGACTCGCCGGCTTTTTACGCGAAGGCGACATTCTTGTCGCCGAAACCGGCACGGTTTCGATGGGGCTTGGCTTCGCCAAACTGCCGGCCGGCGCCAATTTCTACAACCAGACCCTTTGGGGCTCGATCGGCTGGGCCACCCCGGCCGCGCTGGGCGCGGCGCTGGCCGCGCCACAGCGGCGCACCGTGCTCATCACCGGCGACGGTTCGCACCAGATGACGGTTCAGGAGATCGGCGCGTTCGCGCGCTACGGCGCCAAACCCGTGATCTTCGTCATCAACAACAAGGGCTATCTGATCGAGCGGCTGTTGTGCAAGGATCCGGCGAGTCCCTACAATGACATTGCGCCTTGGCGTTACAGCGCCCTGCCCGCAGCTTTCGGCTGCGACGACTGGTTCGTCGCCCGGGCGGAGACCTGCGCCGAATTCGACCGTGCGCTGACGGCGGCGACCGAAGCCAACAGCGGCGCCTATGTCGAGATCGTCACCACCGCCGACGCCGCCTCGCCGCTGGCGATCCAGTTGCACAACGCTTTGACGGCGCTTTACAAATAAGGCTTGCTGCTTCGCATGGCCTGCCCGCGCGCGATCGACATCGCGAAGGCGGGTCTCCGCCGGCCCCGTGCTATTCCGCATAGATCATAACCGCGCCGGAAGCCAAGGAATCCAATTGGCGCGGCTTACCGGCATCGCGACCAGAACAACAAGATCTTGCACGCCCAGAGGGCGGCGCGCCCGACCTTCAATGCAGCATGCCCGTCCGTTTAACGCCCACAGGTCCTGCATCTAGATTTTAGCTTATTTTTACGCTTGCAAGCGCGCCGAAGGATTATCCCCATCATGCGCTCATGGGCTTGGCGTTCCTCTCGAAGAACGCTGGCGTTCTGCGTTGGCGCGTCCAGAAGGGGCTGGAAGCCAAGCCCCGGATCGACGATCATCAACGTATGAAATAGCTTTCTTCGACGGAGCGCCATTCCGGTGTCGCCGTGACGCGTATCAACGCGCGGTCGATGGGTTTCTTCAACGCGCTGTTGGCGGGGAAAGCGAACGCCATGTAGGCGGGCGCGAGCAGATCGCGCTGCACCGTCAGGGTTGCGCTGAAGCGGGCCGAGACGGCGTGACGGAGCGCGCCGACGCTGTTGACCACCACGTCGACCTCGTCCTTGTCGAGCGCTTCCAGGGCCTGTTGCAGGCTGTCGCGCCTGCCGTAGGCCAGCCCCTGTGTTTCCAGATATTCGGCCCCCGAGGACAAGGCCGCGGCGGCGAGGCGCTTGCCGTCGAGATCGGCGCGCCTGAAACTCGCGCCGTCCTCGATTTGCACGGCTGTCAGCCGGGAAATCAGGCTAGACGACAAAATCGAAATCAGCGCGACGCTGCCGAGCATCCAGAAGATCGCCACGGCCCGGCCCGCCCGGGTTTTGGGCGTCTTGTCGCCGTAGCCGACCGTGGTCATGGTGACGACGGCCCAATACACCCCGTCCGGCAACGAACCCACGGAGGAGCCCTCGCCGGCCGCCGCAACCTGGCGCGGTCGCTCGATAAACCACATCAGCACGCCGACCAGCACCATGATCCCGGCGGCGAGGACCAGCATGGAGCCGAGGTCGAAAGCGACGGCGCAATAGGAGGTGAGCGCGCTCAAGACGCCGGTGGGACGCCGCGTCGCCACGGCGACGCCCGAGCGATGGGCGGGATAGCTGAAATCGACCTGCTCCGCGCGGTCCGGCGTGATGGTGATGGCCCCGATGGCGACGTCGAAGCGCCGCTCGCGCAGGCCGCTCAGAATGGCGTCCATCTTCCGAACGGCGACGAAGCGGTAGCGAAATCCGCACGATTCCGCGATTCGCCGCCAGAGGTCGACGCTCGCGCCATTGAACGCCCCGCCATGTTCGACGCCGCCATAGGGGGGCGCATCATAAACCGCGACGGTCAGGGCCTCGTCGCCGGCCCACGCACGCTGCGAACCGAACAGGAGACTATACAGGGCGAAGCCGAGCCAAAGCGCGGCGACGCCGTATCTTGCGAACGATGAACGCATCCGCCGCACGACATTGGGCTATTCCGCGTCGATAGTGGCGCCCGAGGACGAAGGTTTCATGTCAGGGCGGCGCGTCGGCGACGACCCATCCCTGACTTGGGCTGAGCCTGCAAACAATGGTCATGTTCACGGGTTATGCTGACCTCATGACGCAACCCACGGAACACACGGCCAGATACACGCGCCGGATCGCGATTGAACCGAGTCCCCATGCATCCAGGGGATGGGTGACCTGTATCGAAAAAGGCGCCATCTGCTGGCGCGGACCCATTGAGGCGCTCGCCGCCGCCGCGCCCTTCGACGCTGTGTGCTGTCACGACGAAGACGCTGAAATCGTTGGCAAGACCGTCGACGCCCTGGCGTTGAAGGGCGAGCGATAAGCGCATCAGGCCGAGCCGACCGCACAACGGACGCCGCGGAGCGGCTTGCCGGGCATATCTTCGCGAAGCCGTTTCAAGGCTTTTATCCGCCCGAGCATGCGCGGACTTGGCGGCGCCGCGGCCCTTGCAGGCCTTCAAAACCTTGACAGGAAGGTCCGTGGCCTGATCGGACGAAATTTGCGCAACCGCCCCTGTCATTGAACTGTCGCCTTTTGGGACATTATGCCTCTTGATGATGTTGCGGAGATGACGTTACGAAAAGGTTGTCTGCGCCTGCCGCTGCGCAACAGGATTTGTGACGCTGACGCAACAATTTGCTTGAATTCCACACCATTTTGGCTGGGATCGTGACAGACCAATCGCGAATCAGTTTTATGTCTTGACCCAAGGCGGGACGATGCGGATCGGAGGTTTGGGCGGATGCGCTTGAGTTGGGTGGCGGAGCGCCTGCAAAGGGCGTGGATTTGGCCGGCGCCGACTCGCGTCGAGGCCCTTGGCGCCGCGCCGGTCGCATGTCCGGAGTCGCCCGTCGCGGACTACGTCCACTACGGCGTCGGCGACATTCATGGCATGCGCTCCGAACTCGACCGCCTCTTGCAAAAAATAGAGGCGGACGCCGATGGCCTGGCGCGTCCCGCCAGCGTCGTTTTTCTCGGCGATCTCGTGAATCGGGGGCCGTCAAGCCGGCAGGTCATCGAGCGTCTGATCGAAGGCCCCCGGCGCGCGGGCGACCGATGGATCACGCTGCGCGGCAATCACGATCAACTGTTCCTCGACGCCCTCGCGGGAAAGAGCGAATCCGCCTTCGCGCAATTCATGCGCAAGGGCGGCGCCGAGACGCTCGCCTCCTACGGCCTGCGCAAGAAAGAGGCGTCGCTGTCCCGCGCAAGGCGGGCCGTGCCGTCCGCGCATCTCAGCTTTCTCGAAAACCTGCCCTTTTCCTATGCGTCCGGCCGCTATTTTTTCGTTCACGCCGGCGTCGATCCCGATCGGCCGCTCGACCGGCAAAGCGAAAAGGCGATGATGACCATCCGCGAACCGTTTCTGCGCAAGGCGCACAGGCTGTCAGTGACGGTCGTGCATGGCCATGTGCCCTGCGTCAAGGGGCCGGTCGTCGCGCCTGGACGCATTGGCGTCGATACCGGAGCGCATGCGACGGGACGATTGACTGCGGTGGCGCTCTGCGATCACGAACCCGCGCGCTTCCTCGCCACCTTGCGGGGATAGCGCTTGTAACAGCACTGTTTGACCGACGGGGCGCCCGGCTATTTGCGCGTGGGGATCTCGACTGCCGCACGCCAAACAACTTCAACGGGAAGGGACCCAAATCGTCACAAAATCGTCGTCGCATTGTGATCTCTTGGTCAGGTAAATAATACATTTGGGCGGAGATCAAGATGTGGGAGCTGGCGCCCGAAATCGGCCGCAAGATCATTGCGGGCGCGTTTCCTATAAAGGCTTTTCGCAAGCCCCGCGCCGTTCCGGACACTCTGTCGGGAACTCTGGGCCGTGTCGGCGCGCTCGAAGTGCGCCTGGCCGCGACGCGCAAGGAAGTGCGCAAGGCGCAACGCCTGAGATTCAAGGTCTTCTTCGGGGAAGGCGGGGCGATTCCCGATCCGAAGGCGGCCTTGACGCGCCGCGACGCCGACAAGTTCGACGCCTTCTGTGACCATCTCATCGTCATCGACCACGAGGGAAAGACTCGCGGCGGCAAGATCAAGCCGACCGTGGTCGGCGCCTATCGCCTGCTGCGCAGCGATGTCGCGATCAAGAAACGCGGCTTTTATTCCTCGACCGAATATGACATCGCGCCGCTGCTGGCGCGCCATCCGGGCAAGCGATTCCTGGAACTCGGCCGCTCCTGCGTGCTTGCCGCCTATCGCGGCAAAAAAACGATTGAACTGCTCTGGAAAGGCATACTCGCTTACATCCGCGCCTATAACATCGATGCGCTGATCGGCTGCGCCAGCCTGGAAGGCTCAAATCCGCTGGCGCACGCCGTCGCGCTGAGCTTCCTCAGCCATCACGCCGCCGCCGCCGGGGAATGGAGCGTTCGCGCGCGGCGCGAACTGCATGTCCCCATGAACATGCTGGAAGCGTCGGCTTTCGACCCGCGCAAAGCGCTGGCCGGCTTGCCGCCGCTGATCAAGGGCTATTTGCGAGTCGGCGCCAAGTTTGGCGATGGCGCGGTCGCGGATCGCAAGTTCAACACCACCGACGTCTTCGTCGTCATGCCCGTGGCCGAGATGGACGCGCGCTATCTCGAATTCTTCGGCGGTCCTTGTTCGGAGCGCCGCGCGGCCTGAACCGGCGCGGCTTTTTCGTCGAACAGTTCGCCTCGACGATTCTCCTCACTGCCGGAACACCACCGTCTTTGAGCCGTTGGGAATGATGCGCCGTTCGACGTGGAATTTCACCGCGCGCGACAGCACGATATTCTCGATGTCGCGGCCAATGGCGATGAAATCTTCCGCCGTCTGCGTGTGATCGATGCGTTCCACGACCTGCTCGATGATAGGCCCCTCGTCGAGGTCGCTTGTCACGTAATGGGCCGTCGCGCCGATGATCTTGACGCCCCTTGCGTGCGCCTGGTGGTAGGGCTTGGCGCCCTTGAAACTCGGCAGGAAGGAATGGTGGATGTTAATCGCCTTCCACGCCAGCGCCTTGCACATCTCCGGCGACAGCACCTGCATATAGCGCGCGAGCACGACGAGGTCGATGTTGAGGCTGTCGACCATTTCGAGGATTTTCGCCTCCTGCGCGGCCTTGGTGTCCTTGGTGACCGGCAGGTGGAAATAGGGGATGCCATGCCATTCCACCACCCGTTGCAAGTCGGGATGGTTTGACACCACGGCAGGAATCTCCACCGGCAGCGCGCCAACGCGATAGCGGTAGAGCAGGTCGTTCAGACAATGATCGAATTTCGACACGAGGATCAGGAGTCGCGGCTTTTTCGACGCGTCGTCGATGCGCCAGTTCATGCCGAATTTTTCCACGGTCGTGGCGAAGGCGTCCTTCAGTTCGGTGAGTTCGCCAGGGTCGGCGGGACCGCGAAACACCGTGCGCATGAAGAAGCGATGGTGTTCCGGGTCGCCGTAATGCGAGGATTCCGAGATGAACAGGTTGCGGCCGGACAGGAAGCCGGCGACCGCCGCGACAATGCCGATGGCGTCCTGACAGCAGATCGTCAGGACATAGTTTTTGGTTTGGGGGTCCATGCGGAACTCCAGCAGGCAGTGCTTATGTCTTGAAAGAGGAGGGCGTCAGCAGTCGAGCGTGTGCAGCCGTTCCCATTCGGTGGCGTGACTCATGAAATCGTTCCACGATTCCATTTTCAGCTTCACGTAGGAGTCAACGAAGCGATCACCGAAACCGGCGCGCGCCACCTCCGATTTGTTGAACATGCGCAGAGCGTCGAGCAGGTTGAGCGGCAGTTTCGGCGCGCCCTCGATCTTGTAGCCCTCGGCATACATGTCGATGTCCAGGCGCTTGCCGGGATCGCGCTTGTTCTCGATGCCGTCGAGCCCGGCCATCAAAATGGCGGCGGGGCCGAGATAGGGATTTGTCGCGCCGTCGAGAATGCGGAATTCGAAGCGGTTGGGCTCGGGGATACGCACCATGTGGGTGCGGTTGTTGCCGCCATAGGTGATGGTGTTGGGCGACCATGAGGCGCCCGAGACCGTACGCGGCGCGTTGATGCGCTTGAAACTGTTCACAGTGGGGTTGAACAGGGCGCACAGTTGCGCCGCCGAATGGATGACGCCGCCGAGGAAATTGTAAGCGAGCGGCGACAGGCCGAGTTCGCCTTTAGGGTCCTCGAACACGTTGACCCCGCCCTTCCACAGCGAAGCATGGATGTGGCAGCCCGAACCGGTGAGACCGTTGAACGGTTTTGGCATGAAGGTCGCGCGATAGCCCGCTTCTTCCGCGAAGGTTTTGACCATATATTTGAAGAATGTGTGGCGGTCGGCGGTGAGTAGAACGTCGTCATATTCCCAGTTCATCTCGAACTGGCCGTTGGCGTCCTCGTGGTCGTTCTGATAGGGCTTCCAGCCCAGCGTCTGCATGGCGTCGCAAATGCCGGTGATCAGGTCGTATTGCCGCATCAAAGCCTGCTGGTCGTAGCAGGGTTTGGGGTAGAGATCGGCCGGATCAGCTATGCTCTTGCCGTCCTTGGTCAGCAGGAAGAATTCACATTCGACGCCAGTCTTGAGCTGGTAGCCCAACGCCTTGGCCTTGGCGATCTGCTTCTTCAGCACGGCGCGCGGCGCGTCGTGGACCTCGACGCCGTCGCAGTAGAGGTCGGCGGCGACCCAGCCGACCTCTGGCTTCCAGGGCAACTGGATGAGGCTGGCGGGATCGGGAACGGCGAGCGTGTCGGAATGGGCGGGGGTGTGGTCGAGATGAGAGGCGAAGCCGGCAAAACCGGCGCCATTCTTCTGCATCCCGGCTATGGCCGAGGCCGGCGCCAATTTCGCGCGTAGAAAGCCGAACAGATCGACATAGGAGATCAGGAAATATTTTATGCCGCGTTCGGCGGCGATTTTCGAAAGATCCGCGGTCATTTTCTGTCCTCATGACGCTGGCGCAAGCGGCAACCGAGCCTGGCGATGATAGGGAAAGCGCGCCGCGGCTAAACTGTCAAGAAACAAAGTTGAACAACATGATATTTGTTGCATTTTTGCGCATTTTTACGGTGTTTCGCCCAATCTTTGCGCAGACATGGTCAAGGGATAGGCGATTTTTCGTCGTTATACGCCCCTGTTCCAGCACAAAAATTCCTCTCAGGAAAAATTGTTTCATCTTATGTTGACACAGCCCCCGCCCTCCCCTTAGTCTGGGTCAACACTCAAGGAGGCGGAAGCATGTGCGGCATCGCCGGTATTTTCTTCAAGAACGCGGAGACGAACGCAAATCTCGGGCGGGCGCTGGTCGATATGCTCGACGGTTGCCAGCACCGGGGTTTAGATTCCACCGGATTCGCCCTGTACGAAAACACATTTAAAGGCTTACGGCTGCGCTTCATCGTCGATGACGATTCCGAAGCCACGGTCGCGCGCGTGAAAACGGCGCTGGCGCAGCAAGGCGCGGCGCTTCTGAGCGAGAAGCGCGAAGGCGCGAGCTTTGTGGTCGAGGTCGAATATTCAGGCGAAATCCGTCCCTTCGCCTATGCGATGGAGCACGCCGCCAAGCTGGTGTCGATCGGCTCGTCGCTCGACATCATCAAGGATGTCGGCACCGCGCATGATCTCGATGGCGTCTATGGCATCCGCTCCATCGCCGGGTCGCATGGCGTCGGCCATGTGCGGCTCGCTACGGAATCCGAGGTGAAGCCGGAAGCCGCGCATCCGTTCTGGGCCACCGGCTTTTCCGACGTCGCCATCGTCCATAACGGCCAGATCACCAATTACTGGAAGATGCGCCGCCGCCTGGAGGCGCGCGGTTTCGAATTCCGCACCGACAATGACAGCGAATTGATCGCGGTCTATCTCGCCGAGAAACTGGCGCAAGGCGAAACGCTGGAACAGGCGCTGGAGCAGTCGGTGGACGACCTCGACGGCGTGTTCTCCTTCCTGGTCTCGACCAAGGACGGCATCGGCTTCGCCAAGGACCGGCTCGCCGCCAAGCCGATGGTGATGTTCGAGAACGACGATCTCGTCGCAATCGCTTCGGAAGAAGTCTCGCTCAATCGACTCTTCCCGGGCCGCCCGCTTTCCACCACTGAGCCCGCGCCGGGGACGTTCCGCACATGGTCACACTAGATCTCGCTCAAATCTCGGTGCGCGACGCCAACACGGCGATGCGCGCGGCAGCCGCTCAAGGCGAGGACATCGAACTCGTCAATCCCGACGCGCGCCACCATCTCGGCGTCGGTCTGGTCGCGCCGGTCAAAGTGACGATACGCGGTTCGGCCGGCTATTTCTGCGCGGGCCTGTCGCATGGCGCGCGGTTCGAGATCGACTCCAATGTCGGCTGGGGCGTCGGCGACAGCCTTTATGACGGCTCAGTCGTGGTCGGCGGCAACGCCAGCGCCATCGCGGGGGTTGCTTTGCGCGGCGGCGAGGTCGTGGTCAAGGGCAACATAGGCTCGCGCGCGGGACAGGTGATGAAGGCGGGCACGCTTTTGTGCTGCGGCAACGCCAGCTTCCTCGCGGGATACATGATGTATGGCGGCCGCATCATCCTGCTCGGCGATTCCGGCGAGCGCGTCGGCGAGGACATGAGCGGCGGCGCCATTTATGTCGGCGGGCGCGTGCAAAGCCTCGGCGCCGACGCCAAACTCGCCGAAATAACGCCGGAAGAGTACGCCGACATTTACGCCTTCCTGGCGAAATACGGCATCGCCTTTGAAGGCGGCTTACAGAAAATCGTCAACGCCGGCTCAAAGCTGCGCTACGGCGTCAACGAGCCGGTGTCTCGACCGCTGTCCTATACGGTCGCGGAGGAAGGAACGTACTGGAACGCAAAAGTCGCCGAAGACATTCATGCGAAGGCTCTGATCGGGCGTTATCGCATTCGGGGCTATGGCGCCGCCAAGGCGGCGCCGCATTTCAACGACATCGCGTTAAAGATCGATCCGGAGCGGATACATGCCGCTTCCGACGCGCTGGCGACGGTCAATCTGAAAACCACGCTCGGCGACCGCAACGGCGCCAAGCCGCTGGAACTGTCCATGCCGGTCTTGATCGCGCCGATGAGCTATGGCGCCTTGTCCAAGTCCACCAAGATCGCTTTGGCGCGCGCGTCAAAACTGGCGGGCGTGGTGGAAAATACCGGCGAGGGCGGCATGTTGCCGGAGCAGCGCGCCGAGGCCGGTCAGTTGATCTACCAGTGCCTGTCGGGTCGGCTCGGCTGGAATATCCATGACATGCTCAAGGCCGACGGGTTGGAGATTTATATCTCGCAGGGCGCCAAGCCCGGACTTGGCGGCCAGTTGATGGCGAAGAAGGTGACCAAGGAGCTTGCGGCGGTGCGCGGAATCCCCGAGGGCATAGACCTGCGCTCGCCCTCGCGCCATCCCGACATCATGGGCGCGGACGATCTGGTCATCAAGGTCGAGGAGTTCCGCGAGGCCACCGGCTATGCAAAACCGATCTCGATCAAGATGGGCGCGGGCCGCGTTCGCGACGACATAAAAATCGCCTACAAGGACGGGTTCGATTTCGTTCAACTCGACGGCATGCAGGGCTCGACCGGCGCCGCCTCCACGGAGGTGCTGGAAAACATGGGCATACCCACGCTCGCCGCAATCCAGGAGGCGCTCGAAGGTCTCAGAGAGATCGACGCCGGCGACGACATGCCCATCGTGCTGATGGGCGGCGTCAAGGACGGGGTTGACGCGGTCAAGGCGCTGGCGCTTGGCGCGAGCGCGGTAGCCATGGGCACGGCGGCGCTGATCGCGGGCGGCTGCATTTCCTGCATGCAATGCCATGTCGGCAATTGCGTGGTGGGCATCGCCACGCAGGACCCCGAGCATGAGGAGCGCTACAAGATCGACGTGCAGGCCAAAGCCATCGCCCGCTATCTCGAAGCGGTGCGCTGGCAGATCGCCACACTGACGAAGGCGCTCGGCCACAGCGATTTCCGCCAACTCTCGCGCGCCGATCTGGTCGCGCTGACGCCGGAGGCCGCCGCCATCACCGGGCTGCCCTACGACCCCGACTATCACCCCGTCGAACACGTCCTGACCGAGGTCGCCTGACATGTCCTGCAAGCCCTTTTCCGTCGATCTTTCGCAGGACGAAAGCGGCCTGCCGCATTACCAGCCGCCGCCCTGCCAGGTGGCCTGCCCGATCGGCACCGACGTCGCCTCCTATGTCGGCCTGATCTGGGAGGGCAAGACGTCGGAAGCGCTGGAGGCGATCACCGCCACCAATCCGCTGTCCGGCGTCTGCGGCCGGGTGTGCGACGCGCCCTGCGAGCCGGCCTGCCGCCGCGCCGGCGCCGACGGCCCCGTCGCCATTCGCGCGCTGAAGCGCCATGTGCTCGATGCGCTCGGACATGACTATCGCCTGCCGCCGGTTCAGCCGGACAAGGCGAAAAAGGTCGCCATCATCGGCGCTGGGCCGGCGGGCCTCACCGCCGCGCAGGACATTGCGCTGGCGGGCTATCATGTCGATCTATACGAGGCGCAGTCCCGCCCCGGCGGCATGGCGCTGTGGGGCATCCCCGATTTCCGCCTGCCGCAAAAAGTGGTGCAGGACGACATCGACCGCATCTTTTCACGTTGCCCCGGCATTGCTCTGCATCTGAACAGCCCGCTCGGCGACAACGTCAAGCTGGACGATCTCAGCCAGAGCCATGACGCCGTGCTGCTCGCCATCGGCGCCTCCGCCGGCAAAAGACTCGGCGTTCCCGGCGACGACGGCGCGCATGTGATCGACGGCGTCACCTTCCTCAACCGCGTCAATGGCGGCGAACGGCCGATCCTACCGAAGCGGGTCGTGGTCATCGGCGGCGGCGACGTCGCCATGGACGCCTGCCGCACGGCGCTGCGCCTGCCCGGCGTAGAAAAAGTGATCGTCGCCTATCGGCGCGGCCCGGAAGAAATCCCCGCCCGCGCCTATGAGCTTCATGCGGCCAAAGCCGAAGGCGTCGAATTTTTGTACAATGTCGCCCCGGTTTCAATCGAGGAGAACAAAGGCGGCGTCGCGCTCAAGTGCCGCAAGACGGCGCTGGGCGCGCCCGGCGCCGACGGCCGCCGGGCCTTCTCTTTGGTCGAGGGATCCGATTTCGATCTGGCGTGCGGCCTCGTCATCGCCGCCGTCGGCCAGAAGGCGGTGAGCCTCGAACTGGCGCGCCACGGCCTGATGGACGGCGACAAGATCTTTACGCGCTCCGCCGACATGGGGACGAGGCTGCCAAAAGTGTTCGCCGCCGGCGACGCCGCCTTCGGTTCGTCCACGCTGGTTCAGGCCATGTTCCAGGGGCATAAGGCCGCCTATTACGTGCTGGCCGCGCTTGAGGGAATCGCCCATCCCGCGCCCTATCGCACGCCCTACCGCACCCGCAACGCGCCGGTCGCGCAGGACATTTTGTGGGAAAAGCTGGCGCCCAAGGAGCCGCCCTTCCTCGGCCTCGACAAGCGCGATCCCTTCGGCGACGCGGAAGCCGATTACGATGCAAGAACCGCGCATGAACAGGCCGCGCGCTGCTATCGCTGCGACACCGAAACGGGGTCTTCGGATTACACGGTCAAGACCCGCGAGAGCATCTTCGCTTTGGCGCGGCCCGAGGCCGGCCCGACTGAAATCGCCGCCATAACCCGCACGCGGCTGGAGAAACGCCCCGATCTCAAACCAGCGGGACCGGCGACCTTCGACGAACTGGTGTTCCTGCCGGCCAATCTGACGCGCCTTGTGATCGATCCCTATCGCGAAGCCTGCAAGAGCGCAACCGATCTCGCCGGGATGAAACTCGCCCAGCCGCTGTTGATCGCCGGTTTCGAGGATGCGCCCGAGGCGGTCGCCGCAGCCGTCGCCAAGACGGTTGCGGAGACCGGAACCGCCTATGTCGGGCGGCGCCCCTTGCCAGGTCTATCCGCCCCATGGTTACAGATCGTGAGCGATCCGGTCGCCGCCGATCCCGCGGCAGCCGCCATACTGCTGGATGTCGGTGAAACGACGGTCCTGCCAAGAACGCGTCCCGGCCAATTGCGCGGCCTGATCGTCACCGCCGCGACTCTGGAGAAGGGCATAGCCTGCGCGCTCGAGCAAAGAGCGGATCTGGTGGTGCTGGACGGCTCTGGCGCTCTCGGCGCCGCCTGGGCCGATCTCGCCGGCGCGCCCGATCTTTCGATTCTGCCGCGCGCGGTGGAACAGATGCGCGCGGCCCGCGCAGAGGAGGCGTTTCCGCTGATCTGGTTCGGCGGTCTGCGCTCCGGGTCCGACCTCGCCAAAATGCTGGCGCTTGGCGCCAGCGCCGGATTGGTCGATGTCGCGGCGGGCCTCGCGGCCGGCGGCGCCATCAAGCCGGAGGGCGTGGACTTTACTGGGGTCGAAGCGCCAGAAGCGGGCCCGCGTCTCGCCGCCTATCTCAAGGCGGCGACATCGGAATGTTCGATGATGGCGCGCTGTTGCGGCAAAACCAATGTGCACAATCTCGAACCCGAGGACTTGCGCACGCTCTCGCTGCGCGCCCAAGCGGCGGTCGGCATTGTGATGGCCGGCCGCAAGAAGATCGCCTGACGCTTTTCCCATCGGATTCAAGAACCTGAAACCTGCGGCGGCGACGCCGCGGGTTTCGTTTAGTGAAAATATATTGACGAATAAAAAATCCGCAAACTCTTTGGGATTAGCTGATTATGTCGCAAAATGCCTATTTTGCGACCAGTGTGGCTTTCGATCTCCAGAAAGCAAGCGAAAACAATCGTTAGGAATCAGAGAGTCGCCGAAAGGCCGATCACTGGCATAACAATTGCCAGTAATAATTCGTGCATGCAGTGAAACATCGGTCGACCGCCGCTGGGGTCGGTCCATGGCCCGGAGTTCCAAATGTCCGAATTGAGAAAAGATAGTCTGTCGTTCTTGGAGACGCTGGGCCAATCGGTCGCCAATGTCTCGCCGACACTGACGCCAGCCCTCTCCATCGCCGTGGTCGCCGGCACCGCCGGAACCGGTTCGTGGTTCGTTTATCTGCTGGCGACCATCGCCATGCTCGTGGTCGGCGTCAATGTCGGCAAACTGTCGCGCAAAATCCCCGCCGCCGGTTCGTTCTTCCTTTATGTGTCGCGCACGCTCGGACCGTCCTGGGGCATGCTGTCGGGCTGGTCGATGCTGTTCGCCTATCTGATGACCGCCATGGCGCTGACGGTCTCTGTTTCGATCTTCGTCAAGACCATGCTGACGAATCTCGGTATCGTCTGGGCGCCGACCAACATCGGGTTCTATTCGCTGGTTTCGCTCCTGATCTGGTACTTGTCCGCGCGCGACATCCGCATCTCCTCGCGCATCGGCCTGACCCTCGAATCGATCTCGGTCATCATCATCGTCGGCGTCTGCGTGATGGTGCTCGTCAACCACGGCTTCGCGCTCGACATGAAGCAGATCACCATGGAGGGACTGGCTCCGAGCGCCGTGCCGCAGGCCATCGTGTTCGGCATCTTCGCCTTCGTCGGCTTCGAAAGCGCCGCGACGCTCGCCAAGGAGACGCGCAATCCCGAAGTCACCATCCCGCGCGCCATCAACTGGACGGCGATCGCCTCGGGCCTGTTCTTCGTCTTCACCACCTATGTCGTCACCATGGGCTTCAACGACGACATCACCAAGCTCGGCAGCAGCACCTCGCCGCTCGCCGACATCCTGAGCGGACATAGCCCGCTGATCACCGCCTTCGTCTATTTCGGCGCGAGCATCAGCGCCTTCGCCTGCGCCTTGGCCTCGCTCAACGCCTTCGGTCGCCTGCTGTTCTCGCTCGGCCGCTACCAGTTCGTGCACCAGTCCATGGGCATGGTCCACGCCGAGCACAAGACGCCGCATGTGGCGCTGGCGCTGGGCGCCGTGATCAACTTCGTTGTCTGCTGCGCCTTCAGCGCGGCGGGAGCGGAAACCGACGTGTTCGGCTGGTACGGCACCTTGGCCTCCTTCGGCTTCATCGTGGTCTATCTGCTGTGCTCGATCTGCGCGCCGCTCTATCTCGCCAGGCTCGGCGAGGCCAGGAAGGCGGATTACATCTTCGGCGGCCTCGGCGTCGTGCTGATGATCGGCGCCATTGTCGGCAGCCTTTACCCGATCCCGGCCTATCCGCTGAACCTGCTGCCCTATATCTTCCTCGCCTATCTCGCCGTCGGCGTGGCATGGTTCTTCGTGCTGAAATTCCGGGCGCCGCAGACCCTGCTCGGCATCGAGCACGACATGGAGGTCGCCGGCGAAGCCTGAGCCGGAATTTTGGGGGCGAAGGGATCCTTCGCCCCCATTTTTTGCGTGCGAAACAAGAAAGAACACCATGAACACCAGCGCGCCCGTCACCGCCGCCGGATGGACCCTCGATGCGGGCGAAGCCGCCGGCCCCGAGGCGCAGGAATTCCGCGCCCTCTATCGCGGCGAGGACTTTTCCGCCCCGCGTCGCGGGCTGCTCGCCCTGGTCACGCGCGGCGATTCCGCCGGCGGCGCGCCCGACGAGGCGGCGCAGGTCGCCGCCCGCCTGTTCGCGGAAGGGTTTTTCGGCGGCCTCGCCACGCTTTCCCCCGCCGTCGCCGCCGCGCGCGCGCTGTCGAGCGCCAATTCCTGGTTGTTCCGACAATCGCGCGCCGACCCGCAACGGCTGGGCATGGCGGCCTCGCTCTGCGCCCTGGCCTGTCCGGCGTCGAAAAAACTCCTGATCGTGCATCTGGGCGAGACCCGCGCCTACCTCCTGCGCGACGGCCGCGTCCAGCCCCTGACCACGGATCATCTGCGCCCGCTGCCCTCCGGCGCGATGGTCCTGACCCGCGCGCTCGGCCTCGACCGCGAGGCGCAGGCCGATGTCGTCGAAATCGACGCCAGGCCGGGAGATCGCATCATCCTGCTCGGCGCCGCCCTGCGCGAAGGAAACCTCGACTCCCCGCCCCAAACCCTGGCGGAAAACCTCGCGAAATCCGGCGGCGCCGCCGTGGTCGTGGACATCAGGGACGTCGCCGCGCCGCAACTCGACGATCTCGCAGCGGATTTTGCCGACCTGCCGATCCGTCCGCCGCCCCAGGAAGGCGACACGCTCGACGGTTTCGTCATCGGCCGCACCATCTATCGCGGCCAGTACACCCTGCTCAAGCGCGCGCGCGACACCGTCGAGAACCGCGACGTGGCGCTCAAACTGCCGCTGCCGGCCATGGCGCAAGACAAGGTGTTCCATGCCGGATTTTTACGCGAGGCCTGGATCGGCGCCCGCACACGCGGCCGCTACATGGCTGATTATCTCGACCTGCCGAGGGCGCGGCGCTCCTGCCTCTATCTCGTCATGCCCTATTATCACGGCCAGACTCTTGACGCGCGGCTGAAGCAAGCGCCGCCGGTGTCGCTGGCCGAGGGCGCGGGGATCGCGGCCAGCCTGTGCGACGCCGTGGAGGATCTGGCGCGCCGACAGGTGGTGCATCGCGACATCAAGCCGGAGAACATCTTTTTGCTCACCTCCGGCGCGATCAAACTGCTCGATCTCGGCCTCGCGGCGCTGCCGGGCCTCGAAAATGTCCGCGACGAACTCGGCGGCACCACCCGCTACATGGCGCCGGAGCTGTTCCGGGGCGCCGCCGCCGGCCCGCGCAGCGAAGTGTTCGCGCTCGGCGTGACGCTCTATCGCATGTTCAGCGGCGGCGCCTTTCCGTTCGGCCGCCGCGAGGCTTTCCCCTTGGCGCGGGCGCGGCCCGACCTGCCGGAATGGCTGGGAAAAATCATCGCCCAGGCCATCAACGCCGATCCGAACGCCCGTTTCGCCGACGCCGCCGCCTTGCGCGACGCGCTGGAACACGGCCTGGCGCATGAGGACTGGCGCAGCCCGCCAAAACGCCCGCTGAACGCCCTGATGCTGTGGCGGGCGCTGGCCGGCGCGCTGGCGCTGCTCTGCCTGTTTCTCCTGTGGAGGCGCTGAAGTGTCGACGCTCGAACCGCCGCTCGCGCCGCCGCGCCTGACCTATGGCATTGTCACCGCGCGGGGACGCCGCCCCGACAATCAGGATTTCGCGGCCTGCTGCCGCGATCCCCTCGGCGGCGCGCGCGGCTTCGTGGCGGTGGTCGCCGACGGGCTCGGCGGCCATCTCGGCGGGCGCGAGGCGGCGGAAACGGCGGTGCGCGCCTTCATCGACGGTTATTTCGGCGCGAGCCAGAACCTGTCGCCGCTGAGCGCCGCCAGCCGCTCCCTCGAAGCCGCCAACGACTGGATCGCCTCCATCGGCCGGCGCGACCCCCAACTCGCCCATATGGCGACCACGTTCACCGCCCTGCTGATCGCGGAAGGAAGCGCCCATGTGCTGCATGTCGGCGACAGCCGCGCCTACCGGCTCGCCTGCGGCCGTCTGGAGCAACTTACGCTGGATCATGTGGTCGATTACGGCGAGCCCATCCTGCGCCTGCGCCGCGCCATCGGGTTTGACGCGCGCGTGAGCGTCGATCATCTCGCGCTCGACCTCGCCCCCGGCGACCGTCTGCTGCTGTGCACCGACGGACTGCACGGCGCGCTGACAGCGAAAAGGATGGCCGCGATCCTCGCCGAAGCGGCCTCGCCGCTTCAGGCGGCGAAGGATTTGCGCGACGCGGCGCTCAGCGCCGGCGGCGACGACAATATCACGGCCGTGGTGGTGGACGCGCGCGCCGCCGCGGCCTGAATTTCAGGCGCGAGGGCGGCGGCGATGATGGCGCGGCCAAAAGTGAAAATGCGAGAGACGCTATATTTTGTTCGCTTTATGTTCCATGTGAAACCCATGGACGCACGGAGCGCCCCCTAAGCGCCGGTTCTTGAAACACAATTCGGCGCCGAACCCAAACGCCGCCCGCCGCGACGGACAGCCGATGTCGTACACAACCGTCCGATTGCGTGAGCGAAAATCGAACGTTTTTTGCAACAATTCGTACGATATTCGCGGGAATCACCCGCTTTTTCCCGGTTTCAGCCCAGCAAACCACAACCCAGGGTGGAGATTTCCGCGCGAGCGCCGATCGGCGCGGCGGCGCGACCCCTTCGGCTCCGAATAAGGCGACGCGGCGAAATAACCGATTCCGTTCAAGATCTGGTTTCGCGAAGACCTCCACCAGAATGCCGTTGTGGTCCGTTTCACTTGTTTCACTTCGTCGCCGTGGCTCGACCTGTCCCCTCTCCCCGCAAGCGGGCAGAGGGCGTAGATTGAGGCTCACCGTGTTGCGCGCGCGCCAAAAGCGAATCAGTCATTTCGTCACATGGCCTGAATCAAAATCTGACGACGCCGATCGGCGTCCAGACCCCATGCGGTTTCGCAGCAATAAAAACGTCTTTCCCATGAGATGGCGTCTCCGCCGCCGTTGCGGCTAGAAGATCGCGCCCCTGGCAGGCTGTCGGACTTGAGGGGCTCTCGTTACCCAACTATTTGATTTCATTGCATTTAGACTTTCGCGCCTGAACCATAATCCCTCACATAATCAATGGGTTAACTGTTAAACTCGACGAGCCGCCAGAAATTGCCGCGCGCTCACGGGTTCTGGACTCAGGGCGGAGCAAGGTCTGAGTATTTTCCGAGTCTGTTTTGGTAAATTACCCAGACTAGGATGCGTCAAGAAAAAAAAACGACTGAACAAATCGGCCGACAATAGGGGACTTGCCAAGTTTTAGGCCTTCAGCACAAGGATCAAGGCAGCCATGAGAACAACGTCAATAAACGCCAGCCCACTGCTCCATAGCCCCGGTTTCGAGGCCGCGGCCGACGCCAACAGCCAGGAAACGCTCACAATTGGCGAGGTCGCGCGCCTCTACGGCGTCACCCTTCGCGCCCTGCGCTTCTATGAACAGCGCGGCCTGCTTAAGCCGATCCGACGTGGCGGCGCACGTTTCTACGACGACGCGCAGAAAGTGCGCCTGCAAATGATTCTCAAGGGCAAGCATCTCGGCTTCACCTTGACCGAAATCACGGATTTACTGGAAGCCGAACAGGAACGTGGAGGCAAGGCCGGGGATTTCGCCATGGACGACAAGATGGTTCTGTCGCAACTGCGCCATCTCGAGGGACGCCGCGCGGACATCGACCAGGCGATCACGGAATTGCGCGCCGTCCACCAGAAGTTGATCAACAACGCCGCCTGAAAAGCAAACGACCCCTATACGCGTTCGATCAGCCCGTCCCGAGGAGCAGCCTCGCGGCGGGCGAATTCTTGCGGGCGCAAGAGCGATCAACGCGGCCCAAGGCCAACTTTCCCACAGGGAAGCGCCGACGGCTCCCCCGGCGTTAACTTTTTGTAAACCATTCCCTACCATGGTTAATAGAACGTCAACAGGATGCTTCGATGAACGCCCACGTGCGCAGCTCCGCCACGCTGAATCTCCGGACGCATTCGCTGATCGCGTTCGTTCTGCAACCGGCGGAACCCCTGGCCGATTGGTTCGAAATGCTGGACGGCTGGCTCACCCGGTCCCCGAGCTTTTTCGCCAACAAGCCGATCATTCTGGATCTGGCCCAGCTCGACATACCGTTAAGAGACTATCGCGATGCGTTGACCGCATTGGCGCGCCGTCACATCCGCGTCATGGGCGTGGAAAACGCCAACAAGACCTTGGTCGGTCCGCATCTGCCCCCGAATGTGTCGGGAGGCATATCCGGCAAGCCCGAGCCAGCGGAGCCCGAAACCATGGACGCCGCCGCCGAAAACGCGCCGGCCCCCGCCGAACGCGAGGCTCCCAGGCTGGAGCCGCGCAATACGGGATGCAGCCAGACCCTGATCATCGACGCGCCCGTGCGCTCGGGCCAGTCGATCTGCAATCTGGCCGGCGACATCACCATCATCGGCCGCGTCGCCTCCGGCGCCGAAGTCGTCGCGGGCGGATCGGTGCATGTCTATGGCGCGATTCAAGGCCGCGTCTTCGCCGGCGTCTCCGGCATAGAGAACGCGCGCATTTTCTGCACGGAAGCGCGCGCGGAACTGCTTTGCGTCGGCGGCGCCTATCTGACCGCCGAAGACAGGGATCCGAGGACCGAGGGCAAGAGCATCGAGGTCCGCCTGGTCGAGAGCGACCTCGAAATTAGAATTTTGAACTGAGAAGGGGAGTGCGATGAGCAAAGTCGTTGTGGTGACGTCGGGAAAAGGCGGCGTAGGAAAAACGACCTCGACGGCTGCCATCGGGGCGGCGCTGGCCAGGACCGGCAAGCGCGTCTGCGTCGTCGATTTTGACGTCGGCCTGCGCAATCTCGATCTCGTCATGGGCGCCGAGCGGCGCGTGGTTTACGATCTCATCAATGTCGCCAACGGCGACGCCAAGCTGACGCAAGCGCTGATTCGCGACAAGCGCGTGGAGACGCTGAGCCTGCTCGCGGCCTCGCAGACCCGCGACAAGGACGCCCTGACGGAAGAAGGCGTGGCGCGCGTCATCGAGGAATTGCGCGGCCTGTTCGACTACGTCCTGTGCGACAGCCCCGCCGGCATCGAACGCGGCGCCCTGCTGGCGATGCGCTTCGCCGACGAGGCGATCGTGGTCACCAACCCGGAAGTCTCGTCGGTGCGCGATTCCGATCGCATCATCGGCCTGCTCGATTCCCGCACGCTGCGCGCCGAACAAGGCCAGCGCATGGAAAAGCAGTTGCTGCTGACCCGCTTCGACGCCGCCCGCGCCAGCCGCGGCGAGATGCTCAGCGTCGCCGACGTGCTGGACATCCTTTCCATTCCCTTGATGGGGATCATCCCGGAAAGCGAGGACATCCTGCGCGCCTCGAACCTCGGCGCGCCCATCACCATCAACGGATCGACCAGCCAGGCCGGCCGCGCCTATGAGGACGCCGCGCGCCGCTTGATGGGCGAATCCGTGCCCATGCTGATTCCCGGCGAGAAAAAATCCCTGCTCACCCGCATCCTCGGCCGGAGGGCGGCATGAGCTTCTTCGACATGTTCAAATCGCGCGCCGCCACGGCTCCGGTCGCGCGAGAGCGTTTGCAGATTCTGCTCGCCCACGAGCGCATGACGCTGGGACCCAAAAATCTCATCGCCATCCTGCGCGACGAAATCCTGGCGACCGTCGCCAAGCATATCGACATCGCGCCGGACGCCTTGAAGATCACCATGGGCCAGCATGGCTCCGTGTCCACATTGGAGATCGATGTGGAGCTTCCGACCGAGAAAATCGCGCCCGCCCGTCACATGCCGATGCGCGCCACGGCCTAAGCGGGATTTCCGAAAAGCGGCCATCGGTTTTCGGGAACGATCATGCAAAAACAATGACTCCAGAGCGCGATGCGTTTCCGTGTAAACGCATCGCGCTCTAGTTCTCCCCCGTCCGCGAATAGACGATCACCGACAAAAGCCGGATCGGCAGTTTCTTCAGCTCTTCCGGCCCATGCGGCGCGTCGGCGTCGAAGAACAGGCTGTCGCCGGCCGTCATCGGATAAAGCTTGTCGCCGTGGCGATAAGTGACCTCGCCCTCGACGATATAGACGAACTCCTGGCCGGCGTGCTGGAAGATCGGGAACACGTCGGCGGTCTCGGTCAGCGTCACCAGATAAGGCTCGACCACCAGCGATTTGCCGATGGAATGGCCGAGCAGGTGATACTGGTGGCCCGCGCGCGTCCCGCGCCGCTCGATCGCCAGCCCGTGCCCCGCCTTTACATAGGTGGCGTCGCGCTGCTCCTCGAATTTGCGGAAAAACGCGGTCACCGGAACGTTCAGCGCCTTGGACATGGCCTGCAAGGTCGCCAGCGACGGCGAGGTGCCGCCATTCTCGATCTTTGAAAGCATGCCCGCCGAAAGGCCGGTCTGGCGCGCCAGATCCGCCACGGTCATGCCCAGCTTGACGCGATATTCGTGGACCTGCCGGCCGATGGCGACTTCGAGCCGATTTTCCTTCGCGCCCGAAGTCGAATGCGGGTTCTGGTCCTTGTTCGCCTTCATAACCGCCTCGTCTGAATAATTATTTCGTTATAGGAAACATAAACGGCGACGCGCAATCATTGATTGCGCCGTTCGACGGTCGGCGCGCAGCCAAAGCGCGCCTTGTACACGCGGGAAAAATGCCCGCTGGCGGCGAAACCGCAGGCCAGCGCGACCTCCACCACCGACAGACTGGTCTGCCGCAACAGTTTTCGCGCGCGATCGAGACGCAGGCCAAGATAATGGCTGGCGAGCGATCGCCCGAGATGGGCGGCGAACAGCCGCTCCAACTGGCGCACCGAAACGCCCGCCGCCTCCGCCAGCGTTTTCCGCGCCAACGGATGCTCGATCCGCTCCTCCATCAGGGCAAGCGCCTTCAAAACCTTGTCATTGGCGACGCGGGTGCGCTCGCGCAAGGACAGCCGCTGCGCCTCCTCGCCCGAGCGCGAATGCGTGCGCAAATACCATTCGCTCACACCTGCGGCGAGCTGCGCGCCATGGCGCCGCCCGATCAGATCGGCCATCATGTCGAAGGCGGCCAAACCGCCGGCGCAGGTGGCCAAGCCGGTGGAGGAGCCGCCGTCGAACACATAGAGCGTGCGCTCCAGCTGCAGGTCGGGAAACTCTTCCAGCAGCGCCGGAATATGCTCCCAATGGATGGTGCAGCGCCGCCGCCGCAACAGGCCCGCGCGCGCCAGAACAAAAGCGCCGCCGGACATGCCGCCGATCTCGACGCCCGCAGCCGCCAGCGCGCGCAGCCGCGAAAACGTCGGCTTGTGGTCGAAGGCGGCGGGATTGCCGCCGGCGCAGACGAACAGCGAATCCAGCGCCCGCGCCGTCTCCCAAGTCAGGTCGGGAACGATCTCCAAACCGACGGAGGCGCGCACGGGCGCGCCGTCCAAGCTGAGATGCGACCAGCAATAAAGCGTCTCGCCCGCCAGCACATTGGCGGCGCGCAACGGCTCGACCGCCGAGGCATAGGACATCAGCGGAAAATCCGGCAGCAGCAGGAACCCGATGCGATGCAAGTCCGCCCCCAAAATGTCGCAAACAAGCAAGCATTAGTCGCAAACAGGCATGAAGGCAAAGCCGCCGCCGCCCCATAGTGACGACAAGCGGCGAGCGCGCCGCAACGAGTCTTTTCCATGCGGTATTCGCTGTTCAACGTCATCGTCAACGGACTGACGAAAAACCGTTTTGCGGAACGGGCCTGGCGCGACCCCGAGCCGAAACCCGAATATGACGTCCTCGTCATCGGCGGCGGCGGCCACGGTCTCGCCACCGCCTATTACCTCGCCAAGAACCACGGCATAACAAACGTCGCGGTGCTGGAAAAAGGCTGGATCGGCTCGG
Source organism: Rhodoblastus sphagnicola (assembly GCF_002937075.1). Classification (GTDB taxonomy): domain Bacteria; phylum Pseudomonadota; class Alphaproteobacteria; order Rhizobiales; family Beijerinckiaceae; genus Rhodoblastus; species Rhodoblastus sphagnicola. The sequence continues at coordinate 103,899 of NZ_NHSJ01000057.1, read as the reverse complement.
GCAACGCCGGCCGCAACACCACCATTTTCCGCTCCAACTACCTGCTGCCCGGCAACGAGCCGTTCTACGAACACTCGGTCAAACTCTGGGAAGGTCTGGAGCAGGAGTTGAACTACAATGTGATGGCGAGCCAGCGCGGCATCGTCAACCTGATCCATTCCGACGCGCAACGCGACGTCTATGTCCGGCGCGGCAACGCCATGCGCCTCGCCGGCGCCGATTCCGAATTGTTGGACGCCGCCCAGGTCAGAACCCTGCTGCCCTTCCTCGATTACGACAACGCCCGTTTCCCCATCAAGGGCGGCCTGTTGCAGGCCCGCGCCGGCACCGCCCGCCACGATGGCGTCGTCTGGGGTTTTGCCCGCGCCGCCGACAAGCTGGGCGTGGACATTCTGCAAAACCGCGAAGTCACCGGTTTTACCCGAGGCCCCGACGGCGCCGTCACCGGCGTCGAAACCCCGCGCGGAACCATCAAAGCGAAAAAAATCGCGCTGGCCGTCGCCGGCTCCTCGTCGCGCCTCGCCAGCAAGCTCGGCCTGCGCCTGCCCATCGAAAGCCTGGTGATGCAAGCCTTCGTCTCCGAGGCCATAAAACCGCTGATCCCCGGCGTCTTCACCTTCGGCGCCGGCCATTTCTACATCTCGCAATCCGACAAGGGCGGCCTCGTCTTCGGCGGCGACCTCGACGGCTACAATTCCTACGCCCAGCGCGGCAATTTGCCGGTGATCGAGGACGTGCTCGAAGGCGGCGTGGCGCTGATGCCGCTGCTCGGCCGCCTGCGCCTGCTGCGGCAATGGGCGGGCCTGTGCGACATGAGCATGGACGGCAGTCCGATCATCGACATCGGCCCGCTGCCAAACCTCTATCTCAACGCCGGCTGGAGCTATGGCGGTTTCAAGGCCACCCCGGCCTCGGGCTGGTGCTTCGCCCACACCATCGCCCGCGACGAGCCGCACCCGCTCACCAAGGCCATGCGGCTCGACCGCTTCCGCACCGGCCACGTCATCGACGAAAAGGGAGTCGGCGCCCAGCCGAACTTGCACTGATGCTGATCCCCTGCCCCTATTGCGGCGCCCGCGACGCCGAGGAATTTTCCTATCGCGGCGACGCGACCCCGGTCCGCCCCGATGCCGCCGCCCCCGACGCGGCGGAGCAATTCCACGATTACGTCTATCTGCGCGACAATCCCGCCGGCGCGTTTCGCGAGCTTTGGTATCACAGCGCCGGCTGCCGCCGCTGGGTCGAAGTCGAGCGCGACACGCTGACCCACGCGATAACGGCGACGCGCTTCGCCGCCGAGGGGAGGCGCGCATGAGCCGGCTGGAAAAGAACGGTCTGATCGACCGGACGCAAAAACTGCGCTTCACCTTCGACAGCAAATTTTTTGAAGGTTTTCAAGGCGACACTCTGGCCTCGGCCCTGCTCGCCAATGACGTCAAACTGGTGGGCCGCTCGTTCAAATATCACCGCCCGCGCGGCATTGTCGGCGGCGGCGCCGAAGAGCCGAACGCCCTGGTCGAATTGCGTTCGGGCGCCCGCCGCGAACCCAACACCCGCGCCACCACCGCCGAACTTTACGACGGCCTGGAAGCCCGCAGCCAGAACCGCTGGCCCTCGCTCGATTTCGACGTTTTAGCAGTCAACGGCCTGCTCTCCCCCTTCTTCGGCGCGGCTTTTTACTACAAGACCTTCATGTGGCCCAAAGCCGCCTGGGAAAAACTCTACGAGCCGGCGATCCGCCGCGCCGCCGGCCTCGGTCGCGCGGCGCAGGAAGCCGACCCCGACATTTACGAAAAAGCCAACGCCTTCTGCGACGTGCTGGTGATCGGCTCCGGCCCCGCCGGTTTGAGCGCCGCTCTGGCGGCGGGCCGCTCCGGCGCGCGCGTGATCCTGGCGGAAGAGGATTTTGCCTTCGGCGGCCGCTTGCTCAGCGAGCGCACAACCATCAACGACGCCGCCCCAACCGAATTCGTGGACAAAACCCTCGCCGAATTGCGCGCCCTGCCCAATGTCCGGTTGATGCGCCGCACCTCGGTCGCCGCGATCTACGACGATTGCTATGCGGCGGTGGAGCGCGTCGGCGACCATCTGCGCACGCCGGAAAAATTCCAGCCGCGCCAAATCCTCTGGCGCATCACGGCGAAGCGCGCGGTGCTGGCGGCGGGCGCGCTGGATCGACCCATCGTGTTCGGCGGCAACAACCGCCCCGGCGTGATGCTGGCCGCGCCCGCGCAAACCTACATCAACCGCTTCGCGGTCGCGCCGGCGAAAAAAATGGCGGTGTTCGCCAACAATGACGCGGCCTGGACCACCGCCTTCGACGCCCTCGACGCCGGCGCCGAAGTGGCCGCCCTGATCGACACCCGCGACACCGTGTCGCCCACGCTGGCGCAAGCCGCGCAAGACAGAGGCCTGCGCGTCATTCTCGGCGGCGAGGTTTTCGCCACCAAGGGCAAATGCCTGGACAGCATCGAGCTTCGCGCCGCCGGCAAGACCGAGATTTTGCAGGTCGATGGCCTCGCCATGTCCAGCGGCTTCTCGCCCAACATCGCCCTCACCTGCCACCATGGCGGCAAGCCGGTCTGGAACGAAGCCATCGCGGCATTCGTGCCGGGCGAATGCCCGCCGGGCCTGAGCGTGGCCGGCGCCGCAACCGGCGCCTACAGCCTGTCCGACTGCCTGGCGCAGGGCGCGGCCCAAGGCGCGCAGGCGGCGACAGAAGCCGGCTTTAAAGCCACAGCCCCGGACACCCCTAAAGCCGAAGACGCCCCTCGTGCGCTCAAAGCGTTCTGGCATGTGGAAAACTCCAAGGGCATGGCCTTCGTCGATTTCCAGAACGACGTCTGCGCCAAGGACGTCGTCCTCGCCCATAAGGAAGGCTTCGTCTCGGTCGAACATTTAAAGCGCTACACCACTTTGGGCATGGCGACCGACCAAGGAAAACTGTCCAACGTGCCCGGCCTCGCGCTGATGGCCAAGCAGAGCGGCAAAACCATCGCGGAAACAGGAACCACCATGTTCCGCCCGCCCTGGTCGCCGGTGGCGCTGGGCGCCTTCGCCGGTCATCATCGGGCCAAGGATTTCCGCCCGGCGCGCCTGACGCCGACCCACGCGCTGGCGGAGGAACTGGGCGCGGTCTTCGTGGAAGCCGGCCCCTGGCTGCGCGCCGCCTATTTCCCGCGCAAGGGCGAGACCAACTGGAAACAAAGCGTCGATCGCGAGGTGCGCGCGGTGCGCGAATCCGTCGGCGTGATCGACGTCTCGACCTTCGGCAAGATTGAGTTGCAAGGCCCCGACGTGGGAAAGCTGCTCGACCGCATCTACATCAACACCTTCTCGACCCTGCCAATCGGCAAGGCGCGCTATGGCGTGATGCTGCGCGAGGACGGTTTCGTCATGGATGACGGCACGACCGCGCGCCTCGGCCAAGACCGCTGGATCATGACCACCACCACCGCCAACGCCGCCAAGGTCAGCCAGCACCTCGACTTTTGCCTGCAAAACCTGTGGCCGGACCTCGACGTGCGCATGGCCTCGGTCAGCGAGCAGTGGGCGCAAATCGCCGTCGCCGGCCCGCGTTCGCGCGGCCTGATCGCGCAAATCGTCGATGACGCCAGCGCGGTCAGCGCCGAGAACCTGCCCTATATGGGCGCGCTCGAAACCACCGTTCTCGGCGGCGTGCAGGCGCGCATATTCCGCCTCTCCTTCTCGGGCGAACTCGGTTTTGAAATCGCCGTCCCCGCCGATCAAGGGGAACAACTCGCGCGGAAAATTCTGGAGACCGGCGCCGAATGGGACGCCACTTTCTACGGCCTCGAAGCGCTCGCGGTGATGCGCATCGAAAAGGGCCATGTCTCCGGCCCCGAACTCAACGGCCAGACCACGGCCGCCGACCTCGGCTTCGGCCGCATGGCCTCGACGAAAAAAGATTACATCGGCGCGGTGATGGCCCGCCGCCCAGCGCTCACCGACCCGGACCGCATGGGCTTCGTCGGCTTCAAGCCGGTCAACCCGAAAGAGGTTTTACGCGCCGGCGCGCATGTGCTGGCCAAGGGCGCGGCGGCGACCACCGAAAACGATCTCGGCTATCTCACCAGCGCCACCATCTCGCCCACCCTCGGCCACGCAATCGCGCTCGGCTTCGTCAAGGGCGGCGCCGCGCGCATCGGCGAAATTTTGCGCGCCTGGGATGGCTTGCGCGGAACCGACATTTTAGTCGAAATCCTTGCGCCCGCCTTCTACGACTCCAAGGGAGAGCGTTCAAATGGCTGATGTCCTCGCCGTCCTGCCGCTCGGCAAGCCGCTGCCGCCCGGCCTCCATGGCGCGGAAACCTTCGAGCGCGTCGCCTTGTGCCGCCTCCCGGCCGACGCCTGCGCGCTGGTCGCCGGCCGCGACCGCGAAACGGTGATCGCCAAGGCAAAAGCCCTTGGCGCCACGCTGTGCGACGGCCCGCGCCGCAGCGCCGGCGACAATGTCGCCTTCATCGGAACCGGGCCGGGCCGCTGGCTCGTCCTGTCGCAGGAGAGCGGCCTGTTCACCCGGCTCGACAAGACTTTCGCGCCAGAGGCCTCCGTGTTTGCGCAGGGCGGCGGCCTCGTCGTGCTGGAGGCGTCCGGGCCGGCGCTCCCCGCCGTACTGGCGAAACTCGTCCCGCTCGATCTTGAAAAATTCGCGCTGGGCGACGCCGCCACCACCACCGCCGCGCACATCAACCTGACCCTGTGGCGGCATGACGAAAACCATTGGCGCTTCGTGGTGGGACGCTCTTTTCTTGCCGCCTTCCTGCGCGCCTTCGCTTGCGCCGCCGCCGAATATGGGTTGGACTGGGCGGGCTGAAGCTGAGCGGGAAAGCGCAATGACGACGTTGATGCCGGTCGAGCCGGTCACACTTTCGGGCCGCGCCGTCCGGTTGGAGCCTTTGTCGCAAAGCCATTGCGACGCGCTCGTTGAAGCGGTGCGCGACGGCGAGATCTGGCGCCACTGGTACACGACCGCGCCCGAACCCGAAAAGATGGCGTTCGATATTGACCGGCGCCTCGGCCTGCTGGCCGACAAGACCATGCTGCCCTTCACCATCTTCGACGCCAGCAAAAGCCCGGTCGGCATGACCAGCTTCATGGCGATCGACCGCAAACACTGGCGCGTCGAGATCGGCTCGACCTGGCTGGCGCAAAGCGCCCAGCGCACGGGACTCAACACGCAGGCCAAGCTGCTGCTGCTGACCCACGCCTTCGAGAGTTTGAACTGCATCGCGGTGGAATTGCGCACCCACGCGCTGAACTTCCAAAGCCGCGCGGCGATAGAACGGCTCGGCGCCAAGCTCGACGGCATCCTGCGCAACCACCAGCGCGCGCGCAACGGCACTTTGCGCGACACCTGCGTCTACAGCATCATCGAGTCGGAATGGCCGACGATCCGCGCCCACCTGCAATGGCAAGTGGACAAGCCGCATCGGCAGCCAAGCCAGCCCTGACCGCCAGCCCGTTTCGCTCCGCCTCCCGATACCCCGATTACAAGGCGCGGGCCGCGTCGCGCCAGGCGTCGGGCCGCCGGGCTTCCCCAAGCCGCCCCAGAAAAGCGCGGGCCTGGTCCAGCCGCGCGGCGCCCTGCGGCGACAGGCCTTCGCCGAGTCCAAAACTCGTCCCGCGCACGCAGAGCAAAAAGCTCGGCGGCGGCGCGGCCTGTTCGATCTGCCTGAAGACGTCGAGCACGGATTCGGGCGCCAGCGCATGGCTGGTGTGAGTCATCCCGCCGCGCGGAAAAATTTCCCTGAAGAAAAAAGGCGCGGGCGTGTCCCGTCCGGCGTCGAGGAACAGCGCGAGGTCGGCGCCCCTCAGGTCCAAGGCATGTTCGATCTGGAGCTGGAAATCCTCGATCAGTTCGGCCTCATCCCAGCCGGCGTTTTCGAGCGCGCGCAACAGCAGCGGCCCGATCCCGTCGTCGCCGCGCGATTCATTGCCCCAAGCGAAAACGACCAGACGCATTGTTTGTCCTTGACGGCGCTCCCTTCTCCCCTTGCGGGAGAAGGTGGCGCGAAGCGCCGGATGAGGGGTTGCTTCCGCCGCTTCACCCTCGGTTGCGCAGCACGGCCCCCCTCATCCGTCTCGGCGGCTGTCGCCGCCGAGCCACCTTCTCCCGCAAGGGGAGAAGGCAGTCACCCCACGTTCTTCCTGGCCCGGCTGACCAGCTCGCCCTGAGCATCCAGCAACTCCACCTCCAGCGGCATCTGGCCGATGGCGTGCGTGGCGCAGGACAGGCACGGATCGTAGGCGCGTATCGCCACCTCAATGTGGTTCAGCAGCCCTTCGGTGACCTCGCGTCCCGTCAGATATTGCGTCGCCACCGTGCGGATGGCTTCGTTCATCGCCTGGTTGTTGTTGGTGGTGGAGACGATGAGGTTGCAATATTTGACGAGATCGTCCTCGCCGACGCGATAATGATGGAACAACGTCCCGCGCGGCGCCTCGATCACGCCGACCGCCTCCTCGCGGCGCTCGCCCTTGTCGCCCATCAGGTCGGTCCCGATGATGTCGGGATCGTCGAGCAGCGCGCCGATCACTTCGACGGCGTGCAGCGCCTCGATCATGCGCGCCCAGTGGAACAACAAGGTGCCATGGACCGGCTTGCCGCCGCCAAGCGCGATCAGATTCTGGCGCTCCAGTTCGGCCAATGCGCTGGGGATGCGGTCGCAGATCTGCACGCGGGCGAGCGGGCCAACCTTGTACCAGCCCTTGTCGGCGCCCAAAGCCTTGATATGCGGGAATTTCATGTAGGACCAGGACTTCACTTCCTCTTGCAGCACGTCGCCGTAGGACGCGTAATCGACATGATCGAAAATCGTCCCGCCCTCTGCGTCCTTGGCGCGCAGGCCGCCGTGATAGAGGTCCATCTCGCCGCTTGCGTTGACGAATCCCATCATGTTCGACGGAAATTCGCCGAAGCGGTTATAAAAGTTGGGATTGGTGAGATGCAGTTTTTCCAGCATCTTCACCGCGCCGCGCGCCCATTCGATCATTTGCGGAATGTCGCGGCGCAAGTCATCGCGTTCGGCGACCGTCAGCCCCTTGTTGACGCCGCCGGGAATGGCGCCGGTGCCATGGATGCGCTTGCCGGCGGTATGACAGATCACCTCCTGGCCGAACTTGCGCAGCAGCACGCCCTGTTTGGCGATCTCCGGATAGTCCATGGCGACGCCGACAATGTTGCGGCGGGTCGGCTCGGAATCGAAGCCCAGCAGCAGGTCGGGCGAAGCCAGATGGAAGAAATGCACCGCGTGCGATTGCACCATCTGGCCGTAGTGCATGAGGCGGCGCAGTTTTTCGGCCGTGGGCGTGATCGCGTCATAACCGGCGATCCGATCCATCGCCTTGACGGCGGCGAGTTGATGGCTGACCGGGCAAATGCCGCACAGACGCTGCACCGCGACCGGAACCTCCCAATAGGGCCGCCCCTCGATGAAGATCTCAAAGCCGCGAAACTCGACGATATGCAGCCGGACCTGATGGATCTTGTTGTCGGCGTCGAGCAGCAGAGTGACCTTGCCGTGGCCCTCGACGCGGGTCACGGGATCGATGGCGATGCGGCGCAGCGTTTCGGGATTCTCGGCGGTTTCCAGAACGGACATGTCAGCCTCAGTCGAAACGGAACGATTGATAGTCGAGGCGGGGCATGCGCCCGCCGATCAGATCGGTGAGATATTTCCACAAGGCGTCGCCCGAGGGCGGGCAGCCCGGAATGAAATAATCCACGCGGACGATCTCGTTGATCGGATAGACCTTGTCGAGCAGCAGCGGCAATTCCGGGTCGTCGGGCACGCGGCCCTGCGCGCCGGGCATGTCCACATAGCAGCGTTGGAGAATCTCGCCGACGTCGCGTTGGTTGCGCTGCGCCGGCAGGCCGCCGGTGATGGCGCAGGCGCCGACCGCGACCAGCATCTTGCAGTTGCGCCGCAATTCCCTGAGCACATGCACGTTTTCGGAATTGCACACCGCGCCCTCGATCAGCGCGATGTCGCAGGGGCCGCAGGTCTTGATGTCGGTGATCGGCGAGCGGTCGAACTCCACCAGCTTGGCGAGCTCCAGCAGGCGTTCGTCGATGTCGAGCAGCGACATGTGGCAGCCGAAGCAGCCGCTGAGCGAAGTCGTGGCGACCTTCAGCTTCTTCATGGGCGGGCGGACGTTCATCTCAACCCTCCCAATCGCAGGTGAACGCAAGCTGGCTGATCGGGGTCTCATCGTACTTGCGTTCGCCGATCGGCTTGGCGAATCCCACCTCCTTGGGCAGGATCGCGCCCACCGGGCAGACCCGCGCCGCGCGGTCGGTCTTGGCGAAGGCGCTGTCGCCGAGCTTGCCGCTGGCCGAATTCACCACCAGATGCAAATCCCGGCCGCGCCCGGCGAGACCGAACACCGTTTTGCCGTCGAGGTCGCGGCTGGCGCGCACGCAAAGCTCGCACATGATGCAGCGGTTGCGGTCGAGGAAGAAGTCCGGATGCGACGCGTCCACCTCGCGCGGCTGGAAGAAATGGGTGAAATGGTCATTGAACATTTCCAGGTCGTAGGCGAGCGCCTGCAACTGGCAATTGCCGCTCTTCTCGCAGCCGGGACAGAAATGGTTGCCCTCCACGAACAGCATTTGCAACAGCGTGCGGCGGCGATGGTTGAGATCGGGCGTATCGCTCTGCACTTCGAGGCCGGGCAGCGCCTTCATCGTGCAGGACGCGCCCGTGCGGTCGTTGACCACCACGATGCAAAGCTTGCAGGAGCCGTGCGGCTTGAATTCGGGGTGGGCGCACAGATGCGGGATGAAATGGCCGGAATTGAGCGCCGCCTGCAATATGGTCTGGCCCGGCTCGAAGGGAATGGGCTCGCCGTCCAGATTGAAGCTGTTGGGAATGTCGGTCATGCATCAACCCCTTCAGCCAGATGGGCGTTGGCGTCGTCACGGTTGGAGACCTCGCGCGCCCGGGCGAGCGCCGCGTCGAGATCGAAGCCGGGCTCGAAGTCGCGCTTGATCAGACGGCGGTCGAACACGGTGGGGAATTTGGTCATGATGTCCTGAAGCGCGTTGGTCGCGGTCGCGCCGAGGCCGCAATGGCTCGACGTGCTGATCAACTGGTGCAGGCGGGTCAGTTCGTTGAACTCGTAGCGGGCGCCATGGCCGCTGTGGATTTTTTCCATGATGCGCGCCACCAGCGCCGTGCCGACGCGGCACGGGGTGCAGAAGCCGCAGGATTCGTGCTCGAAGAAATGCGAATAGTTCAACGCGGCCTCGAACAGGTCGCGGGTGTTGCCGAACACCATGAAGGAACCGGAGGTCGGCACGTCCTCGAAGGCGATGCGCCGGCCGAATTCCTGCGGCGTCAGGCACTGGCCCGCCGCGCCGGAAATCTGCACGGCGACGGCGTCATAGGCGCCGGCGTCGTCGAGCACCTGCGACACGCGCACGCCGAACGGATATTCGTAAAGGCCGGGCCGCTCCACATCGCCCGACACCGAAATGATTTTCGTTCCCGCCGATTGCCGCGTGCCGGTGCCGGCATAGGCGAGGCCGCCGTGAATGGCGACTTCCGTGACCTTGCACAGGGTCTCGACATTGTTCACCACGGTCGGCTGGTTGTTGTAGCCGCAGATGACGGGGAAAGGCGGTCTGATGCGCGGCAGGCCGGGCTTGCCCTCAAGCGATTCGATCAGCGCGGTTTCCTCGCCGCAGACATAGGCGCCGGCGCCCATGTGAATGACGATGTCGAAATCGAAGCCGGGCACGCCGCAAATGCTCATGCCCAGCAGCCGGTTGCGCCGCATCTCGCTCAGCTTGGCTTCGAGCGGCGCGCGCAAATAGCTGTATTCGCCGCGCAGATAGACAAACCCTTTTCGCGCGCCCGTCACATAACCGGCGATGGCCATGCCTTCGAACACGCGTTCGGAAAAACTTTGCATCAGCACGCGGTCCTTGAACGTGCCGGGCTCGCCCTCGTCGGCGTTGCAGACGATATAGCGCTCGTCCCCCTTGGCGTCGCGGCAGGCTTCCCACTTCACCGCCGTGGTGAAGCCGGCTCCGCCGCGTCCGCGCAGGTTCGACTTCCTCATTTCCGCCATCATGCCGGTCGGCCCGCAGGCGATCGCCGCGCGAAGCGCCTCGCCCGGCGCATAGGCCGAGCCGAGCAGCATGTCGGCGCGCTCGATATTGTCCTCGACGCGGAAATAATGCGCCGGCCAGTTGGCCAGGGGCGCGCGGGCGCGGATCAGGTCGCAGATTTCGTCGATGCGGCGCGGCGTCAGCCGGGTGATGGCGCGATTGTTGACCAGCAGCGCCGGCCCCTGGTCGCACATGCCGGTGCAGGAGGTCTTGCCGACGCTGACGAGCCCGTCGTCGGACACCACGCCGCGCTTCAGCTTCAACCGCTTCAGCATGTGCGCCATCAGCGCCGGCGACCCGGCCATGCGGTCGGTGATGTTATGGGAAAACAGCACGCGATATTTGCCGCGCGGCGTGTCGTAGAGATGGGTGTAGAACCGCACCACCGCCGCGACACGGGTCACGGGAATGTCCAGTCGCCTGGCCACGGCGCCTTGCGTTTCCGGCGAGAGCCAGTCGAGCGCCTCCTGCGCGTCGCGCAGGATCTGAAGGAGGTTGCCGGGATCGCCGCCATAATGCGCGATGATTGGCGCAAGAATGCTGTCGGTCGTCTCGGACGTCTCCGTCATGGCCAAACCCTTGTCTGTTTCCGCCAGGGCGCGGTTGTTTCCGCGCGTGTTTCCGTCGCAATGGTTATTTCGGTGAAGTCACCCGCATTGACGCAAGATAAGCGGCGCCGCCTTTTCCAACGCTTGACCAGGATCAAATCGGCCAGCCGCCGGCTTCATCAGTTGGAACTAGAAGCCCACGTTTCCGGCGGTCCCGCGCGAGGCGGCGATGAGGGGTTTTCCAGCGGCGGCGAGGCGGCGGGAGATTTCATGGCTTCCGTCGCGACTTGCCCGGATTGCGCCAGACTCGGGGGCTACAGACGGACGTCGTGGAATCCGCCGAAGCCGAACAGTTCGGTCGCGGCGTCCTCGCGCCAATAAAGCGGCGCCCCGTCGGTTTCGACCACGATTTCGCGGAGCGCCGGCGGCAGAACCGCCATGCCCCCGGTCCAGCGCCAATCCGCGCTTTCCAGCGCGCGCCAGCCCTCGCCCATGGCGGCCAGGGGCTGCGCGACGCCATCGCATTCCAGCCGCGTGACCAGCATCCCCAGCAGCCGATCATCGGCGCTGGCGGGCGACATATGGCCGGGCCGCCATCGCCGCGACGCCAGCACCAGACGCCGCGCGCCGCGAGGAATGGCGAAAACATACCGCCGCCCGTCGCTGCGCGCCGGACCAATGACGCGGCCGTCGGCGAGCAGTCGCGGCTCGGGATCGCTGGTCATGCTGTGGCCAAGCGCTTCGGCGCGCGCCAGCAATTTCGCCTTGGCCGCCTCGACGGCGGGACCGTCCTTGTGGATCGGCAGGCAGGTGTCGCGCCAATCCTTCGGCCCGAAATCGGGATGCAGCTCCAGCGCGCCGCCGCCATTGGCGAAGGCGTCGCGATTGCCGCAGTCCAGATAGCTTTCGGCCGGCAGGCCTTCGGCGAGCACAATGTCATGGGCGTCGATCTCGACGTGATAATAGCTGATGGACTCGGTCTCGACCTGAGCGACGGTCGCGCCATTGGCGAGCAGAATCGCCGGGACCAGCACGCCCTCGACCGCGATATTGTGACCGGGACTGACCCAGAGATCGCGGCGCGGCCGATTTTCGGCGAAAGCCCCGGCCGCAATGCGCACCGGCCAGACGTTTTCAGGCGCGCGATGTCTGGCGGCATGGAGCCGGCGCGAACCGATCCACACCACCGGCCGCGCCGCGCCCGAAGCGGTGACGGCGAGATCGCCCGCGCGCAAAGCCTCGACCGCGACCTCGCCGCGCGCGGTGCGGATGCGGGTTCCCTCGCAATAGCACGGGATGATGTCCAGGGCGGAGGTCGCCAGCGCGCTCGACAGCGTCCCGTCACTGACTTGCCAACTGACAGCGCGACTGGTGTCCGTCCCGGCCGCCCAGGGATCGGCGGCGCTGGAAGAATAAGTGATCGCGCGCAGCGCGGCCTGATAATCGGCGACGCTGGCGGTTCCGCTCAGCGTCAGCACGCCATTGGCGTAGGCGCCGGAAATGCCGTTCTGGGCGGTGAAATTCAGCATGTCGCCGGCGCGCAGGCCAGCGCCGATGGTCACGATCGCGCCGACCAGATTGGCGCTGTCGACATCGCCGAGCGTCAGATTGGGGTCCAGCGTCACCGCCGGGCCATAATAGGGGTAATCGACGGCGTTTCCGGCGCCGCCGATCACCGGCGCGACATCCACCGCCGCAATCGCCACCGTGGTGGTCGCGCTGTTGCCGGCGCCGGCGGCAATGTCGCTCTGGCCGTCGAGCAGCGTCCAGGTCACCGTGCGCGTGGCGTTGGCGCCGTAATTGGTCGGGTTGACCCCGGTGACGCTGAATTGCACCTGTTTCAGGATGGCGTTGTAATGGGCGACGGTGTCATAGCCCGACAGCGTCAGCGTTTCCGCGCCGCTGGCGTAGCTGGCGGCGATATTGGTTCCGGCGAGGCTGCCGGCGCTGAGATGGTCGTCGCTGGCGCTGGTGTCGCCGGTGGCGAAAATCCCGCCGGTGATCTGGATGGTGGCGCCGATGTAATAGCCGTTGCTGGCGTCGGTGGACGTGCTGCCCGGATCGAGCAGCGTCACCCCCGCCCCGTTCTGCAAGGCGGCGGCGCCGGCCGCGACGGCGGTATAATCCGGATAGCTCAGCGCCGAGAAGCCGACAGGCGATTCCACCAGAACCGTCTGGGCGGAGCCGTCGGAATTGATGCGACCGATTTCATCGGCGGGATCGCCCGTCGCATTCGGTGCGGTTGGCCAACGAGGAAACCATCGACATACCAGAGTTGGCCCGTGACCTTCGCTGTCGACATGGGCGTTTCCTAATCCACGAGGAGCATCAATTTCCCAGACGCCGAGAGACCAGATCCAATTCAATCGGATCTGGACGCGAGAGTCCTGTCTTAAGGCAATTTCTTCCCACGAACCGGCGCTCGCTTAACGGGAAAAAGGCTGGAAAAGCGGCGCGACGGCGGATAGCGGTTCGCATCGTATTGAATTTTTTGAATTCCGCAAGGACAGGCAATGGTTTCACGCGCATTTGATCGCGCGCGTCGAGATTAAGCTTGAACTGAACCACGCCAAGATCACGCCAAACCGAAATCCAGCGGTCGCAATAGGGTTTTAGCCGCGCCTCCAGACAAGCCAAGGCGCCGCCCTCGTCCTCGATCGGCGCGCCGTCATGGCAGGGCGCCGCCGCGACGATGCGCCGGTTGAAACGCGGCGCCGAATCGCTCGACACCAACCTCAAGCGCATGGCATACGGCGGTCTCGTCTCCAGCAATCCGGGCGCGGAACAGACCGCCAAGGGAACAGGCATATGCCGATGATCCAATTGATCTACGCCTCACGTCCATTCGGCTTCGACGAAGGCGCGCTCGCCGCGATCCTTGCAGTTTCGCGACGCTGCAACGAGCGCGACGGCATTACCGGGGCGCTGATCTGCCGCGGCGATTTGTATCTGCAACTGCTCGAAGGACCGCAAGAATTGGTCGAGGCGGCGTATCAGCGAATCGGGTGGGATCGTCGCCACCTCGACATCAAGCTGCTGAGCCGGCGCACTGTCACCGAAAGACTGTTTCCGGGCTGGGCGATGCGCGACGACCCGGCGCGATCGTGGATGTGGACTCAGGCGGAGGTGAACGCCGGCGCGATCGATCGCGCGACCGAAGCCGAGGCGGTGGCGATTTTTGAGCGCCTGGCCCGCGAACCCGCCTGAGCGCCGCAGCTTTTGCCGGCCGGCGCGGAACGGGGCGAAACTCGCAGGGCAATCGGGTGAACGCATATAGCGGTTAGGCGGGGACTCCTTCTCCCCTTGCGGGAGAAGGTGGATCGCCGCCGTCAGGCGGCGAGACGGATGAGGGGACCGCTAGTCACGGAAAAACGCCTTTGTTCTTGTGTTTGACCCCCCCCTCATCCGACCCCCATAGCCCGTCCGATAGGACGGGCGTCTTGCGACGGGCTTTGGGGAGAAGGGAACACGACCGTCCGCGCCTCTTCGTTATTCACCCGATTGCCCTGGCGAAACTCCCCTGGGGCCTGGCGCGCAATGGGTCGATCCGCCGACGCGGCCTTCACGCCTGATCCAGCGCCCCAATGAACGGCAATTCCCGATATTTCCCTGCGTAATCCATGCCATAGCCGATCACGAACCGATCCGGGCTTTGGAAGCCGACGAAATCGGCGGCGATATCGACCACGAGCTTGTGCGGCTTCTCCAGCGCCACGGCGATCAACACCCGGCGGGCGCCGCGATCCATCAACGCCTTCCGGGCATAGGTCAGGGTGCGCCCGGATTCCAGAATGTCGTCGATCAACAACACGTCGCGCCCGGTCACATCGGCCCGGATTTCGCGCAAAAGTTGGACATTTCCCGAGGAGACCGTCCCCTCGCCATAGGAGGCGACCTGAAAGAAATCGACCTCCGGCTCCACGCCGGCGCGATAAAGCGCGCGCAAAAGGTCGGCGGCGAAGATGAAGGCGCCCGTCATGATGGGAACCGCCAGCATCCGCGCGGGCAGGGCCTCGGCGATTTCATAGGCCATGGCCTCGACCCGGGCGCCGATCTCGGCCTCGCTGAACAGAATGTCCAGGCTCATGTCGCGCTCGCCTCGGGCGCGAAGCGCACCCGCACCTCCGCCCCCTCGTCCGGCGGCGCGGCCAGACGGGCGCGAAAGTAAGCGTTCTCGCCGGGACTGAGGCGCGATTTCGGCGGGGCGGCCGTCCAGAAATAGATTTCGCGGCCTTGGCCGTCCTCGACCGCCAGGCGCATGCGCGGCGGCGTGCGCGGATTCGCGTCGATGTTCTTGATCTGGCCTTCGACCAGCAGGATTTTTCGCCCGTCCTCTTCCACCAGCCTGGCGGTGACGCCAAGCACGTCCATCTGGCGCAGGTTGACCTTCAGGCCGAGCGCGGCATAGACGGGCGCGGCGCCCGGAACGATCTTCACGATCTGGGCGCGGCCGCCGACGAGGCCCATCCAGGCCGCCGTGAGGCCGGCGCACAGAGCGAGCGCGCCGGGACCGCGCATTTTCCCGGTCGCGGACGCGGCGGCGGGCGCCGGACGGGACGGGCGCGCCGGCGCGCGCGCGCGGTCGTAATCGGCCATGGGCGTCAGCTTTGCAAAGGTCATGGTCCGTCTCGTCAAAATTTTGGGGAGAATCCTCGTCCGCCATTCCTGTTACGCTATGGTTAATGGCAAGTTAACAAGGTGATTCGTTTCGCGCGTTTCGCGCGCGCGAAACGGGTTCAATACGATCGGCTTTGGGAGGGCGGGTTTGGTCCGATTCGAAAATGTCGGTCTTCGCTACGGCATGGGCGCGGAAATCCTGCGCGACCTCAGTTTTGTCATTGCGCCGCAATCCTTTCAGTTCCTCACCGGACCGTCGGGCGCGGGCAAGACCACGCTGTTGCGGCTGATCCTGCTGGCGCTGCGGCCAACGCGCGGCCTCATCACCTTGTTCGGCGAGGATTCCGCGACGCTCGACAAGAGCGCGCTGATGGCGCTGCGGCGCAAGGTCGGCGTGGTGTTCCAGGATTTTCGCCTGCTCGACCATCTCACCACTTACCAGAACGTGGCCTTGCCCTTGCGCGTCCTGGGCAAGGAGGAGCCGTCCTATCGCGCGGAAGTGCTGGAATTGCTGGAGTGGGTGGGTCTCGGCCAGCGCCTGCACGCCCATCCGCAGGTGCTTTCCGGCGGCGAGAAGCAGCGCGCGGCCATCGCCCGCGCCCTGATCATGCGGCCGGAACTGCTGCTCGCCGACGAGCCGACCGGCAATGTCGATCCCGTGATGGCGCGGCGGCTGCTGCGGCTGTTCCAGGAATTGCACAAGTCCGGCACGTCCGTGGTGATCGCCACGCACGATCTCAACCTGATGGACCAGTTCGACGGGGCGCGGCGACTCGTGCTCGGCGACGGCCGTCTGCACATTTACGATTGAGGCGGCCATGGTCAATTTTCTGGCGCGCCGGCCCCGAAACGACGAGGAAACCCAGGAGAGTTTCACCGACACGCCGCTGGTGCCCGCCGCCTCCGTGGCCGGCGCGGCCTTGTCGGTGGTCATCGCCATCATGACCTTCCTGGCCGCCCTGACCGCCAGCTTCGCCCTGCTGCTGACGCAGGCCTCGCACGATTGGCGCGGCCAGGTCGGCGCGGAAATGACCATCCAGATCATGCCGCGCCCCGGCCGCGACCTCGACGCCGATTCGCGCAAGGTCGTTGAAATCATCGCGAATTTCCCCGCGCTGCGCGAGGCGCGGGCGCTGAGCAAGGCGCAGTCGGAGGACTTGCTCGCGCCCTGGCTCGGCGCCGGCCTCGACCTGAGCCAATTGCCCGTGCCGCGCCTGATCTCGGTCAAGCGCGACGACTCGAAGAAACTCGACGAGATCGGCCTGCGGACCGCGCTCGACGCCGCTTTGCCCAACGCCAATCTCGACAATCACGGCGCCTGGATGCAGCGGCTTTCCACCATGGCCGATGTGGTCGTCGCCTCGGCGCTCGGCGTGTTCGCGCTCGTCCTCACCGCCATGGGGCTGGCGGTCGGCTTCGCCACGCGCGGCGCCATGGCCGGGGCCAAGGACATCATCCAGGCGCTGCATTACGTCGGCGCGGCCGATTCGTTCATCGCCGGAGAATTCCAGCGCCATTTCCTGCGGCTGGGCCTGCGCGGCGGCGCGATCGGGGGCGGCGCGGCGGCCGTCCTGTTTTTCGCTCTGGGCGCCCTGTCGCGGCATTGGACCACCAGCGCCGGCGGCGAACAGGCGGAAGCGATGTTCGGCGCCTTCACGCTGGGCTGGGGCGGGCTGGCGGCGATCGCCGCGCTGTCGCTGGGCGTGGCCGGGCTGACGGGCCTGACGTCGCGGATCATCGTGCATCGCAGCCTTCGCCAGTTGCATTGACAAAAACGCTTGCAATCGCGCGCCGGCGCCGCAAAACAGAACCCATGCTTTTTCTTCGCTCCCTCGCCTTCAACGTCCTGTTTTACGCCAACCTCACGGCCCTGTTGATCCTGGGCCTGCCGACAATGTTGTTCGGCCGGCTCACGATCATCCGACTGGCGCATTACTGGGGCTGGTCGTCGATCTGGCTGATGGAGAAGATTTGCGGAACCCGGGTCGAGTTTCGCGGCAAGGAAAATCTTCTGACCGAAGGCTGCATCATCGCCGCCAAGCACCAGTCCGCCTGGGAAACCTTCGCGCTCTGCACGCAATTGCGCGACTTCACCTATATCCTGAAGCGCGAACTGACGTTCATCCCGCTGTTCGGGCAATATCTGGTGCGCGCCGACCAGATCGCCATCAACCGCAACAGCCGCTCCGCCGCCTTGAAACAACTGGTCACGGAGGCGCGCGCGGCCATCGCCGAGGGGCGGGCGATCTTCATTTTCCCGGAGGGCACGCGACGCCCCGCCGGCGCGCCGCCGCACTACAAGGCCGGGGTCGCCCACCTTTATGCGGCCGAAAACGCGCCCTGCGTGCCAGTCGCCCTCAATTCCGGCCTGTTTTGGCCGCGCCGCAGCTTCATGCGCCCGTCCGGAACCATCATCGTCGAATTCCTGCCCGCCATCCCCCCGGGCCTGTCGACATCCGCGTTCCTGGCCCAAGTGCAGCAGGTGATCGAAGAGGCGAGCAACCGCCTGATCGCGGAGGCGATCGCCGAGAATCCGGCTCTGGCGGTCAATCTGGCGCGGAACGAAGCCAGCCCAAACGCGGCTTGACTTTATTCCTATTTTGTTCTTTTTTGTTCTCGTGACGTAACGCTCATGAGAACAAAATGACCGCCGCCGCCCCACTCACCGCCTGTAGCCGCCCGCTCGCCGCCTTGCGCGCCACGAGCCTCGAAAACCTGTTCCAGTCCTGGCGCGGTCGTTCCGGCCGACGCTACATCTGCTCGGTCCACACCATCTCCGACGAACCGGCGTTCGACCCGGACCGGGCCGTGATCGCCGCCGTGCGTCAAAGTTTCGGCGCGGCCGAGATCGCCTTCGTGTTTCGGCCGGAAGGCGAGGATTTCGCTGTTTGGGCCGAGCGGGCGCGGCGCAGCGGCGCGACGGCGCTCCATGTCCATCTGCTGGCGGACACGCCGGAGGCGCGCGGCGCGGTCGCGGACGACCTGCGGCCGGCGCCGATTTTCGCGCTCTGACAAAAAGGCAGACTTCCGCCCCGAAACTTGGCACAAGGAAGCGTTCTCGTCGCGAGGGTATCATGGCCGCCGTTTCCTCCAGCTCTTTGTCGCGTATCGTGCTCGGCGTCGTCACCGCCCTGGCGCTGGGCTTGAGCCTGTCCTGGCTGGTCGCGGCGCAAAAACTCGGCGATTATCTGCACCAGCCCGCCTTCAACGGCGTCGCTTTCGCCGATTTCTGCGGCGGCAGCGAGATCGGCGGCTTTCCGTTCCGCCTGAAATTGACCTGTAGCCAGATGAAGGCGCCGCTCAAGCTGGGCGGCGGCGATCTCGTTTTCACCGCCGACGAGGTCAAGGGCGTGGCCAGCCTGTGGTCGCCCAATCACGTCGTCTTGAGCTTTTCCAGCCCGGTGGCCTTGCGCAATGCGGGGGGCGGCTTCGCCAAATTGCGTCACGACGGCGCGACGTTCGATTTCGCCTGGGGCTTTGGCGGTCTCACCGAGGTGGCGGTGAACGCGCGCGCGCTCGACTGGCGGCCCGAGGTGATCGACGCCGGCCTCGCCTTCAACGCGCAGACGCTGAATTTTGTCGCGCGCCCCTCCTCCCGCGACGGCGTTGCCTCGCTGCGCGTCGAAGCCGATGTCACCGGGCTGACGGCGCCGCTGTTGCAAAGCCTGCTGCGCGATCCCGGCCCCAACGCGCTCACCGTCTCCGGCGACCTGTTTCCGCTGCTCGCGCCGCGCAACGACTGGCGGCAGGCGCTGGAGGACTGGCGGCGGGCGCAAGGCGCGGCCCGCATCGACAAGGCCGAATGGCGCTGGGGCGCGCTCACCGCGCGATTCGACGGCGTGCTGGCGCTCGATGACGCGCACAGGCTGGCGGGAACGCTCAACATCGACGCCCGCGGCGCCGGACCGCTCGCCGCCCGGCTCGGCCTGCCCATGGCGCCGGGCGCGGCCAATGCGCTGCTCGGTGCCTTGTTGGGCGGAAAACCGTCGGCGCGGGATCGGGACAAGCCGGGCGATGACAGCATCGCGCTGACCCTGCGTCTTGCGCAGGGCGGCGCCTATCTCGGGCCGTTGCACGTCGGCGTGCTCACGCCGCTTTATTGAAGGGCGAGTCTTAAGCGGGAAGCGCGAATCGCTCGGCATGGCTGCCGATCCAGGCGATCCGGTCGAGGGCCGCGCCGCCCGGCAGTTGCTTGAGGCGGTCGGCGTCCCAGTCGCCGGGGGCCGACAGCAACAGGGAAAAACCCTCGCCCTCGCTCTGGCCGAGCGTGTCACACCCCTGCGCGGCCCAACCGCTCACGTCGGGCGCGGCGCCGCCGCCTTGCGCGGAAAACAGCGCGACATCGGTGGCCGCCGCTTCCGCCAGCGGATTGGAAATGATGAAGACCGGCGTTCCCGCCGGGTGGCCCGGCCGTTCGACGAAGGGAAGCCGCGCGATGATTTTTGGCGCGTCGGCGGCGGCGAGGCGCTCCCACCATCGGGCGTCCTCGGCATGAAAACCGGCGCGGATCATGCCGAGATCGCCGCCGGCGTCCGGCCCTCCCGAACCCGCCACCGCCGCGATCGCCTCGCCAGGCGTCGCATGGCCGACCAAGGGCACGGTGAAGCCGAAATGGAACCGGGCGGAATCGCGCATCGCCGAATCACCGCCGGACAGATCGGCGTGAACAGAATAATTCGACTGAACGTAGGTAAAGGTGGAGATGATCACGCGCCAGATGCTCTCCACCGTGTCGAGCGGCAAGCGGCCGTGGTGGCGCGAAGCGATCTCCCGCATCATGTCGGCCTCGCGTCCCGGCCGGAACGCCGAGCCGCCGCCCTGCCGGGCTTTCACCGCTATGAGCCGGTCGATGATTTCTCCGCGCTGCATCAGCAGCGCATGCATCTCGGTGTCGATCCGGTCGATTTCCGACCGAAGATCCGACAGGCCTTCGAGGGCTTTGGTCTCGCTCATGGCAGGGGCGTCTCTATCTTTCTTGCGCGCGGCTCCCTGTATAGGGGGCTAAACCATTCTGGCAAATGCCCGCGACGCCCGGCTTGACCGCCGTCACGTCAATATCCTATATAAAAAACGGTTTGTTCGGAAAAACGAACGAGGACATCAGGCCAACTTGACCGAGACCCTTCACTTTCCCTGCAATGCCGAGGCGGACGCCCCCCACAGCCGAATCGCGCATTTCGACTCATCCCAACCGCTCGCCATGTCGGCCGGAGTGATGCTCGCCCCGTTCAGCATCGCCTACCAGACCTATGGGCAGCTCAACGCGGACAAGTCCAACGCCATTTTGCTGTGCCACGCGCTGACCGGCGACCAGCATGTGGCCAACGCGCACCCTGTCACGGGAAAGCCGGGCTGGTGGTGCGCCCTGGTCGGCCCCGGCAAACCGTTCGACACCGAAAAATATTTCATCATCTGCTCCAACGTGCTTGGCGGCTGCATGGGCACGACCGGACCGGCCTCGCTCAATCCCGCGACCGGCAAGGCCTATGGGCTCACCCTGCCGGTGGTGACGATCGCCGACATGGCCCGCGCGCAGGCCATGCTGGTGGAGCGCCTGGGGATCGAGACCCTGTTTTGCGTCGCCGGCGGCTCGATGGGCGGGATGCAGGCGCTGCAATGGGCGGCCCTGTTCCCGGAAAAGGTGTTTTCCGCCATGATCATCGCCAGCGCCGCGCGCCATTCGGCGCAGAACATCGCCTTTCATGAAGTCGGCCGGCAGGCGGTGATGGCCGATCCGAACTGGCGGGCCGGGCGTTACATCGAGGAAGGCGTGCGCCCGGCCAAGGGGCTGGCGGTGGCGCGCATGGCGGCCCATGTCACCTATCTCTCGGAAGAGGCGTTGCAGCGCAAGTTCGGCCGCAAGTTGCAGGATCGCGCGGAAAAGACCTTTTCCTTCGACGCGGATTTCCAGGTCGAGAATTACCTTCGTTACCAAGGATCGACCTTCGTCGATCGCTTCGACGCCAACTCCTATCTCTATGTCACCCGCGCCTGCGACTATTTCGACCTCGCGCAGGACTACGGCGGCTCGCTGGCGCGCGCCTTCAAACATTCGCCGACGCGGTTCTGCGTGGTCTCCTTCAACTCCGACTGGCTCTACACCACGGCGGAATCGCGCGTGATCGTCCACGCGCTCAACGCCGTCGCGGCCTCGGTGTCCTTCGTTGAAATCGAGACCGACAAGGGCCACGACTCTTTCCTTCTCGACGAGCCCGATTTCGTCGCGACCACGCGCGGCTTCCTCGCCGGCGCGGCGCGCGCGCGGGGGCTTGGCTCATGAACGCCAAGCCCGCCACCCGCATCGACCTGCTGCTGGTCGCCGGCATGGTGACCGACGGCGCCCGCGTGCTCGACGTCGGCTGCGGCGACGGCGAACTCTTGCGCCTGCTGAGCGAGACCAAGCGGGTTGACGCGCGCGGAATGGAGATTTCGCAAAAGGGCGTGAACGATTGCGTCGCCAAGGGGCTTTCGGTGGTGCAGGGCGACGCCGACGTCGATCTCGCCGATTATCCGACCGGCGGTTTCGATTATGTCATCCTGTCGCAGACGTTGCAGGCGACGCGCAACCCGAAATATGTGCTGGAGCAGATGCTGCGGATCGGCAAGCGCGCCATCGTCTCCTTTCCGAACTTCGGCCATTGGCGCATCCGCTGGCAAATCGCCGCGCGCGGTCGCATGCCCGTGACCTCGAACCTGACTTACGCCTGGTACGAAACGCCCAACATCCACTTCTGCTCGATCCGCGATTTCATCGCCCTGGCCGAACTGGTCGAGGCGCGCATCGTCGATTCCATGGCGCTCGACAAGGAGGGCGCGCAAATGCGCTACGAAGCGCCCTGGTTTGTCTGGAACCTGCTCGGCGAGCAGGCCATGTTCCTGCTGGAGCGCAAGCGCGGGTAGTTTTGCTATTGCGCGGAGTCTCGTTCAGAACCCGCGTCCGCTTCGCTTGAAAATGCTCTAAGCCGCGCGCACGCCCGCGAGGAAACAATCCACCTCGCGGCGCAGGCGGTCCGATTGTTGCTCCAGCGTCTGCGCCGAGGCGAGCATTTGCGTCGATGCGGCCGAGGAATTTTGCGCGGCCGAGAGCACGCCGCCGATATTTTCGGCGACCGCCTGCGCGCCCTTCGACGCCTGCTGGACATTGCGGGCGATTTCCGAAGTCGCCTCGCCCTGCTGGGACACGGCGGCGGCGATGGTCGTGGCGACCCGGTTGCTTTCCTCCGTCGTGCGCGCAATGCCGGAAATGTTCTGCGCCGCCCGCTGCGCCGTGGTCTGGATGTCGCCGATCTGGGCGGCGATATCGGCGGTGGCGCGGCTGGTCTGCTCGGCCAGGGATTTCACCTCCTGCGCCACGACCGCGAAGCCGCGTCCCGCCTCGCCGGCCCGCGCCGCCTCTATGGTGGCGTTGAGCGCGAGCATATTGGTCTGTCCGGCTATGTCCGAGATCAGATTGACGATGCCGCCGATCTTGTCGGCGGCGAGGCTGAGTTCGCGCATCTGCCCGTCGGTCTTTTCGGCCTGGGCGGCGGACTCGCCGGCCATCTGCCTGGAGTGGCCGACCTGGCCATTGATCTCCTGGACCGAATAGGTGAGTTCCTCCGTCGCGGAGGCCACCGAGCCGATACTGGCGGCGGAGCTTTCGGAGGCTTCCGAAACGGTCCTGGCCTGTCTGGCGGTTTCGACGGCGGCATCGCTCAGGATTCGCGCCGTGCCCTGGAATTCGCTGGCGGCCTTGGCGACCTCGGCGACGATGGCGTTGACGTTGCGGTCGAAATCCTCGGCCATTTTCTGCGCATGGGCGCGGCGTTCTTCCCCGGCGCGCGCCTGGTTTCCGGCGGCCTCGGCTTCGAGTTGGCGGGTCTGCGCCATGTTGGACTTGAACACGGCGAGGGCGCGCATCAGGCCGCCCACCTCGTCGGCGCGGCCGTCATCGACGATATCGACGTCGACATCACCCCTGGCGAGCCGTTCCACCGCTTCGGAGGCGCGACCGAGCGGCCGCACCACGCTTCCGACGATCGCCAGCGCGGCGGCGGCGGCGATGAGGGCGGCGAGCAGCAGGGCGCCGAGCAAGATGAAACGCGCGGACCTGTAAACGGCCTCGCCCGCATCCGCGGCCTTCTTGCCTTCGTTGCGGTTGAAGGCGCTGTCCTTCTCCAGGATTTCCTGCAAGCGGGCGCGTTGCGCCGACGCGGAACCTCTGTAATCCTCGTAGGCGCCTTCGATGTCGCCGGAGCGCGCGCGTTGCATGATGGCGCGCGAATGGCCTGAGAACTCGGGCCAGAGCTTCGCGAACTCGCCCATCAGGACTTCGTCCTCGCTGTTGCGGGTTATGAGCGGCTTGTAAGCGGCATGGGCCTTCTCGACCTCTTCGATCGTCTTGTCGAACTTGGTCAGCGCGGTTTCCGGATCCTTGTTGAAATTCAGCGCCAGCATGGCCTCGGACTGCGCACGGGCGAGCCGCGACAGCGTGTGGCGCAACGTCCCGATCTGCCCAACCGAGGGCAGCCAGTTGTCGCGGACATCGGCCGCCTTTGTGTTGATGTCCGCCATCTGCGTCCAGGCGACGCCGCCGAGTGCGGCGACGATCAGGGTCAGGGCGGCGAGCGCCCCGACAATCTTCCTGCCAATGCTCAGGTCACGCCAGAATTTCATTTTTTCGCCTTATCGTAAGGGCAATCCAGCGGGCAGAGCGCGAACGCCGACCGCCTGTCAGGCGGCGCGCACCGTCGCCAGGAACGAATCCACTTCCTTGCGCAGGCGATCCGCCTGCTGCGACAGCGTTTGCGCCGAGGCGAGCATTTGCGTCGAGGCGGCGGAGGAATGTTGCGCGGCCGACAGCACGCCGCCGATATTGTCGGTCACCGCCTGCGCGCCCTTCGACGCCTGCTGGACATTGCGGGCGATTTCGGAGGTCGCCTCGCCCTGCTGGCCAACGGCGGCGGCGATGGTCTGGGCGACGCGGTTGGTTTCTTCCGTCGTGCGCACGATGGCCGAAATGTTCTGCGCCGCGCGCTGTGTCGTGGTCTGGATGTCGCCGATCTGGGCGGCGATATCGGCGGTGGCGCGGCTGGTCTGCTCGGCCAGGGATTTCACCTCCTGCGCCACGACCGCGAAGCCGCGTCCGGCCTCGCCCGCGCGCGCCGCCTCTATGGTGGCGTTGAGCGCGAGCATGTTGGTCTGTCCGGCTATGTCCGAGATCAGGCTGACGATGCCGCCGATCTTGTCGGCGGCGGCGGCGAGTTCACGCATCTGCGCGTCGGTCTTTTCGGCCTGGGCGGCGGACTCGCTGGCGATTTGCCTGGACTGGTTGACCTGGCCGTTGATCTCCTGCACCGAATAGGTGAGCTGCTCGGTCGCGGAGGCCACCGAACCGATATTGGCGGAGGAGCTTTCGGACGCTTCCGCGACCGTCCTGGCCTGGCTGGCGGTTTCGACGGCGGAATCGCTCAGGATTCGCGACGCGCCCTGGAATTCGGCGGCGGCCCTGGCGACTTCGGAGACGATGGCGTTGACGTTGCGGTCGAAATCCTCGGCCATTTTCAACGCCTGGGCGCGGCGTTCGCCCTCGACGCGGCCCTGGGCTTTCGCCGCATCGGCCTCAAGCTGGCGGCTTTGCAGCATATTGGCCTTGAACACCACAAGAGCCTTCATCAGCCCGCCCACTTCATCGGCGCGACCGTCGTGGCTGATTTCGACATTGAGATCGCCGTGCGCCAGCCGTTCGACCGCTGCCGAGGCGCGGCCCAGCGGGCCGGACACGCCGGAGGTCAAGGCAAAGCCGGACAGAGCGCCAAGCGCGGCGGCGAGCGCAAGCGCGCCGAGCAGGATCAGTTTGGCGGAATCGTAAACCGCCGCGCCTTCGTCGGCGGATTTCTTGCCGGAGGCTTCGTTGAACTCCACATCCTTGCCAAGCACATCCTGAATTTTCAAACGCAGCTGATCCGTGCCGGCGCCGTAATCGTCAATCGCGCCATCGACATCGCCCGCCTTGGCCTGTGCGATCGTGGCCCGCGCATGCTGACGGAATTCCGACCAAAGCCGGTCGAACTGGCCCATCAGAACCCCGTCCTCGCTATTGGGGGTGATCAAGGGCTTGTAGGCGGCATAGGCCTGTTCGACATCGGCCACGGCCTTCTCGAACCCGGCCAGCGCGGCTTCGGACTCGTGCTTCGCGCCCAACACCAGCAACACATTCGCCTGCGCGCGGGAGATGCGGGCGAGGGAGAGCCGCAGCTTGCCGATCTGGGCGACCGAGGGCAGCCAATTGTCGCGGATGTCAGCCGCCTTGGCGTTAACCGCCGCCATCTGCGTCAGGGCGACGCCGCCAATGCCGGCGCTGACGAGAACGAGCGCGGCCAGCACCACGATAAGCTTCTTCCCTATTTTCAGGTCGCGCCAGATGTTCATGTCTTTCTCTGTTTCACAATCGAGGATCTGACTTGCAAGTTCAGTAACATTCGTGGGTTGCTGCGGGCTTGCCCGCGCTCAGGCGGCTTGACTTGAGATTTCGCGCACCGATTTCGCCGCCGTGTCGATCTTCACCGTGGCTTCGGCGATGGCGTTCATCGAGCTGGTGATGGCGTCAACGCCCTTGGAGGCCACCTGCATGTTCTCGGAAATATCCGTGGTGACTTCGCTTTGCGCCTGAACCGAGCCGGAAATGGCGGCGGTGATCTTGTCGATGGTGGCGATGACCTCGCCAATGCTTTCGATCGCGCGGGAGACGCTGGCGGTCGAGTGGCGCACCGAGGACACTTGCGCGCCGATTTCCTCGGTGGCCCTGGCGGTGCGGGTGGCCAGCATCTTGACCTCGGTGGCGACCACGGCGAAGCCGCGCCCGGCCTCGCCCGCGCGCGCCGCCTCGATGGTGGCGTTGAGCGCCAGCAGATTGGTTTGCGCGGCGATTTCATTGATCAGGGCGACGATTTCGCCGATCTTTTGCGCATCGCTGGACAGGCCCTCCACCAGACCGACAGCGGCGGCGGCTTCCGCGACCGCCTTTTGCGCGATTTCCCCCGCGTGCTCCACCTGGCGGGCGATTTCCTGGAACGAGGCGGACAGCTCCTCGGCGCCGGCGGCGACCGCCTGCACATTGCCGGAGGCCTGGTTGGAGGCGGCGGCGGCCTCGACCGCTTCATGCGAGACCGAGGAGACCGATTCGGTCATGCCGCCGATCTGGCTTTCCACCTGCCGGAAAATGTCCTCGCGCCGCTTTTGGGCCAGAACCTGTTCGGTAATGTTGGTGCAGAATTTCACCACCCTGACCGGCTTGCCTTCAAGGTCAAGGATCGGATTGTAGGAGCCCTGAATCCAGACTTCCCGGCCGCCCTTGCCGATGCGGCGGAACTGGCCGGAGAAAAATTCGCCGCGACCGAGCCGCGCCCAGAAGGCGCGATAGGCGTCGGTGGCGCGCTCGGCGGGATCGATCAATATGGAATGATGCTGGCCGACAAGTTCATCCAGTCTATGCCCGGTCGCGGCCAGGAAATTCGCGTTGGCGTTGACGATGCGGCCATCGATCTCGAATTCGATCACCGCCTGCGAGCGGTTGATCGCCGCGATCTGGTCCTTGGCGAAGGCGGCTTCCAGCTTTTCCTTGGTCACGTCGGCGGCGAATTCGATCACCCGGAACACTTTGCCGTTCCTGTCCAGCAAAGGGTTATAGGTCGCCTGAATCCACAAGGGCGCGCCGGATTTGCCGATGCGCTTGAAATCGGCGCGCTGGACCTTGCCCGCGCGCAATTCGTCCCAGAAGGCGCGATATTCGGCGCTGTCGCGCTCGCGCGGATCGACGAAAAACGCATGTTTCTGGCCGACGATTTCCTCAAGGCGATAGCCCATGACATCGAGGAAATGTTTGTTGGCCGTGATGATCGATCCGTCGGGGCTGAACTGGATCACCGCCCGCGAGTGATCGAGCGCCTCAAACGCCGCCCGATAAAGCGAATCATTGCCGAAACCGAAAATATTCATTGAGGCTCCCCCGAGCGCGGATCTGCTTGAGTTGCATTCGAGTAAAACACAACCTATGAGGGATTAATAAAGAGATTGTTATCATTCGCTCGATTTGCGGATTAATCGCCCTCATCCGCCTCGTCATTGAGGGGGTGAAGATCGCGGACCATCGCTTTCAGTCTTTCGTCCAGTACATGCGTGTAAATCTGCGTCGTCGCTATATCCGCATGACCGAGCAACTCCTGGACGATACGTAAATCGGCGCCGTTTTGCAGCAGGTGGCTGGCGAAAGCATGGCGCAAGACGTGGGGACTGACCTTGTCCGACGGCAGACCGGCCGCGCTCGCCAGCATTTTCAACTCCCTGGCGAACACCTGCCGGGTCAGGTGGCCGCTTTCGCCCTCGGACGGGAACAGCCATTTCTGTTTCGCGGCGCCGGGTTGCAGCTCCAGCAGGAGGTCGCGATAGGACAGGATGGCCTCGCGCGCCGCCGGCGTCAGCGGCGCCAGACGCTCGCGTCCGCCCTTGCCCTTGATGGTGAGGAAGCCGCCGCCCTCCGACGAGGATTTTTCCGCCAGTTTCGCGGCGGAAAACGGCAGCGACACCAGTTCCGACACGCGCAGGCCCGAGGCGTACAGCACTTCCATCAGACAGGCCGCGCGGCGCGCGCGCAAAAGGTCGCCCTTGGGACGGTCGGGGTCGTCGAGGCCCTCGCGGATCACGCCCAGCAGCCGGTCCACCTGGGCGACGGTGAGGATTTTTGGCAGGCGCCGGCCCTGGCGCGGTCCTTCGAGCAAAGCGGCGGGATCGTCGGCGCGATGGTCCTCGGCCGCGAGAAAGCGGTGGAACTGTCGGATGGCCGAGAGTTTGCGCGCGGTGGACGAAGGCTTCAGCTTCGCCTGCGCCAGAGCGGCGAGATGGTCGCGGATGTCCTCGATATCGGCGTCGAGCGGCCCGCGCGCGCGGGCGGTCAGATGCGCCAGATAATCGGTGATATCGGCCCGATAGGCTTCGAGCGTGTTTTTCGCGGCGCCGCGCTCGGCGGCGAGCAGGTCGAGGAAATCCGACAGCAGGGGCGGCGCGCCCGCCGTCCCGCCCGGTTTCACGCTCATTTGTTGAGCAGGTCGGGCTTGATCGTCTGGCTCATCTCGCGCGGTTGCGGCTCGACAAAGGCCACCAGCGCCGCCGTGGCGACGAAAACCAGTCCGCACAACAGACCGATGAGAAAAACCAGGCGCAACAAACTGGGCATGTCGGAAGACCTTCAACATTCTTGTCTTCAAGATTTCACGCCGCCGCCGCTTATTTTCGGCGACGCGGCATGATAGTACATAACGACTATGTCGGATCAAGTCATCGCCCCGACGCCGGACGCCCCGCCGTCGGCGCGGGATTCGCACGCGGAAAACATCGTCGGCGCGCTCGCCGGACGACCCATTGTGCTCGTCGGCATGATGGGATCGGGCAAGACCTCGATCGGGAAACGGCTGGCGCAACGGCTTGGCCTCGCCTTCGTCGATTCCGACCACGAGATCGAGACGGCGCACCGGCTGACCATAGCCGAAATCTTCGCCTCGCATGGCGAGCCCTATTTCCGCGAGGGCGAGCGGCGCGTGCTGGCGCGGCTGATCGGCGAGGGCGAGCGCGTCATCGCCACCGGCGGGGGCGCCTTCATCGATGCGCGCACGCGCGACCTGATCCGGGAGCGCGCCGTTTCGATCTGGCTGCACGCCGAATTCGCCGTGCTGATGCGGCGGGTGCGCAAACGGCCGACCCGGCCGCTGCTCCAGAACGCCGACCCCGAAGGGGTGATGCGCAACCTGATCGAGCAGCGCTATCCCATCTACGCCGAAGCCGATATCGCCGCGCATTCGCGCGATGTCGCCCACGAGACCATTGTCGAGGAAATCATCCAGGCGCTCGACGCGCATCTGGCCAGGCAAGGAGATTTTTCAGCCGAAATGAACACGCTTGTCCTCCCTCCTCCGGCGGCGCGGGTCGCGGTCGCGCTCGGCGACCGCTCCTATGACATTCTGATCGGCCCGGACCTGATCGCCACCGCCGGCGCCCGCATCGCGCAACTCGCGCCGGGCGCAAGCGTGTTCATCGTCACCGACGCCCATGTCGGCGCGCTCTGGCTGGCGCCGCTCGAAGCGAGTCTGGAACAGGCCGGAATTCGCCACGACCGCCTCATCCTGCCCGCCGGCGAATCGACCAAGACCTTCGCGCATTTCCAACAATTGTGCGAGGCGGCGCTGGAGGCGCGCATGGAGCGCGGCGACCTGCTGGTCGCGCTCGGCGGCGGCGTCATCGGCGATCTCACCGGCTTTGCCGCCGCCAGCCTGCGGCGCGGCATGAATTTCGTGCAGATTCCCACCACTGTGCTGTCGCAGGTCGATTCCTCGGTCGGCGGCAAGACCGGCGTCAACACCGCGCAGGGCAAGAATCTGGTCGGCGCCTTCCACCAGCCGGCGCTGGTGCTGGCCGACACCGGCAGTCTCGCCACCCTGCCGCCGCGCGAATTCGCCGCCGGCTATGCCGAAATGGTCAAATATGGCCTGATCGACCGGCCGGATTTCTTCGACTGGCTGGAAAAGCACTGGCCGGCGGTGTTCGGACGCGGCCCGGAGCTTGAGCACGCCATCGCCGTCTCCTGCGAGGCCAAGGCGGCCGTCGTGGCGCGCGACGAGACCGAGCAGGGCGACCGCGCCTTGCTCAATCTCGGCCACACCTTTGGCCACGCGCTGGAAAAAATCGTCGGCTATGATTCGTCCCGCCTCGTCCATGGCGAGGGCGTGGCCGTGGGCGTCGCCTGCGCCTTCCGTTTTTCCGCGCGCGAGGGTTTTTGCCCGCCCGAGGCCGCCGAGCGGGTGGAGGCGCATCTGCGCGCCGTCGGCCTGCCGACGCGCATCCCCGAGGTCTTGCCGACGGGCGTCGACGCCAAGGAGATTCTGGACGCCATGGCGCAAGACAAAAAGGTCAAGCGCGGCGCCCTTACCTTCATTCTGGCGCGCGACATCGGCCAAAGCTTTATCGCCAAGAATGTGGACGTCGAGAAGGTGCGTTCGTTTCTTGAAGACGAATTGCGAAACGGAGCCTGAGTCCCCATGCATGGCTCGGGCGAACCCCTGCCGGTGAACATCTGGGTCGCCGTCGTGATCCTGCTGGCCTGCATCCTGCTGTCGGCCCTGTTCGCCGCCTCGGAAACGGCGATGACGGCGGCCTCGCGCGCGCGGATGCACGCGCTGGAGAAACAGGGCGACGCGCGGGCGAAAACCGTGCTGCGGCTGCTCGCCGGCCGCGACCGTCTGATCGGGGCCATGCTGCTTGGCAACACGATGGTCAACATCGGCGCCTCGGCCTTTCTCACCACGGTTCTGGTGGCGCTGGCCGGCCCCGAGGGCGCGATCTACGCCACCGCGACCATGACCGTGCTGCTGCTGATCTTCGCCGAGGTCATGCCGAAAACGGTCGCGATCAACTATCCCGACAGTTTCTCGCTGGCGGTGGCGCGGGTCGTCGCCATTTTCGTCGCGCTGTTCGGCCCGATCCTGTTCATCGTCGAGGGAATCGTGCGCGGCGTGCTCTATCTCGCGGGGCTGCGGCCCGGCGCCGCCGTCCATCTGCTGACGGCGCAGGAGGAGCTGAAAAGCGCCGTCGATCTGATGCACAGGGAGGGCGGCGTCGACAAGAGCGACCGCGACATGTTCGGCGGCCTGCTCGACCTGAAGGAACTGGTCGTGTCCGACGTCATGGTCCACCGCACCAAAATGGCGACCATCGACGCCGACGCCCCGCCGGCGGACATCCTCAACGAAGTGGTGTCCTCGCCCTATACCCGCATTCCGCTGTGGCGCGACAATCCCGACAATTTCGTCGGCGTGCTGCACGCCCGCGATTTCCTGCGGGTTCTCGCGGAATCCGGCTGCGACATCGCCAAGGTCAAGCTCGACGCCATCGTGACCGAACCCTGGTTCGTGCCGGAGACCACCGGGCTTGAGGAGCAGTTGCAGGCGTTCCGCAAGCGCAAAACCCATTTCGCCCTGGTGGTGGACGAATATGGCGACGTGCAGGGGCTGGTGACGCTTGAGGACATTCTGGAGGAGATCGTCGGCGACATCCGCGACGAGCACGACGTCGCCCTGATCGGCGTGCGCCGCCAGCCCGACGGCTCGGTGCTGGCCGACGGCTCGGCGCCGATCCGCGACATCAACCGCTTCTTGGGCTGGGAATTGCCGGACGAAGAGGCGACCACCATAGCCGGCCTAGTGATTCACGAGGCGCGGGCCATCCCCGACCAGGGCCAGCAGTTCCAGTTCCACGGCTTCCGCTTCGAGGTTTTACGCAAGCAGAAGAACCGCATCACGCTGCTGCGGATCACCTCCGCGCCGGAAGCGGAGGGGCGGAAGTAGCGGTGCGGCGGGGGCGGCGGCCTTCGCACGCGAGATGAGGACATCCATGCTGACCATAGACCCGAAACGCGCCCTGCTGCTCGTCATCGACTTCCAGGCGCGGCTGATGCCGGCGATCCACGACGGCGAGGCGGCGATCCGCAACGCCGCAAAACTCATCGAAATCGCCAGGCTGCTCAATGTCCCCCACCTCGTCACCGAGCAGAATCCGACGCGCCTGGGCTCGACCGTCGAAGCGCTGCCGGTCGAGGGCGATGTGGTCGCCAAATTCTCGTTCGACGTCTGCCGCGAAGCCGGTTTTGTCGAACGCATCCCCGCCGACGCCCATGTCATCGTCACCGGCTGCGAGGCGCATGTCTGCGTTTTGCAGACCGTGCTCGGCCTGCTCGCCGCCTCGCGAAAAGTGTTCGTGGCGCGCGACGCCATCGGCTCGCGCAAGCCGGAAGACAAGGAAGCCGCGATCCGGCGCATGGCGCGCCACGGCGCCGAGATCGTCACCACCGAAATGGTCGCCTTCGAATGGCTTGAAACCGCCGAGCATCCGCGCTTCCGCCAAGCGATGGCGTTGATCAAATGACCGGGGCGCTTCCTTCTCCCCTTGCGGGAGAAGGGGCGCGGTGGATTCATCGGGTCTGGCCGACAGAGACGCACGAAATGCTGCGTCAGCGGCCGGGCTTGCGGATGCGGTAGAGCGTGAAGCGGCGCTCGACGCGCAAAGGTTCGAGCCGGGCGGGGAACGGGTTTTCGCCGGGCGCGCCGATCACATAGAGATAGCCGAAATCATCAGGCCAATGGGCGAACAATCCAACCGCTTGATCGGCCATCACGGCCAGATCCGCCACGGTGATGCTCCCGGCGTCCTGAACGTTGAGCTTTTCATAACCCGGCCGCGAGGTCAGCGGCTGCTTGCCCTTCAGCGCCATCACCGAGGACACCAGCGCCTTGTCGTAGGACGCCGCCAGCGTCGGCGCGTGGATCATCGGCTCGATGGTCTGGCCGCTGAACGGGGATTCGTCATTGGCCCGCGCCACCAGAATTTTCGTCCCCCTGTCGATCTGGGCGAAGGACTGGATCATCGCCGCGTAATCGGCGCGATAGGAGGTCCAGAGCCAGCCGACAAAAGCCAGATTGACGCAGATCAGCGCCAGCGTGGCGAGATTGACCCGGCGCTCCCACACCGGATCGGGAAAGCGCAAGCCAATGAAGCCGGGCAGGATCAGCGCGGCGGCGACCAGCACGCGGACATCGACATAAGCGGTGTCGAACAGCATTTGCGGCGTGGCGACGTAGAGCAGCGCGAAACCCGCCGCCAGCCAGCCGCCGGCCTGCACGGCGACAAGGCCGTTGGCGCGGCGCAGGCGCAGCGCGGTCAGCAGCAGCAGCGCCAGAATGAGCGTCGAAAGCGGCGTGCTGTAGCCGTTGGCGGCGACCAGCGGCCACAGCGGCTTGAAGGCGAAATCCCAGGAATTGCCCTGCTGGCCCACCGAGCCGCCCGACAGCAGCAGCGCCGCGCCGGCGACGAGCGCGGGCGCCGCCAGCACGGCCAAGGCGCCGACAAGATCTTTCGCCGCGCGCCGCTCGTGGAAACGCCAAAGTTCATAAACGCCCAGCGTAAACCCATAGAGGCCGAGCGCGAACAGATGGGCGGCGAACAAAGCGGCGACGAACAGCGTGTGGGCGATGGCGCGCGCGAAAAATGTCTCGCGGAAAACGATCCAGCAGGCGATTCCCCACAGCGCGAGACCAAGCCCGAAGCTGAAGTTCACAAACCCCCAGGCGAAGGGGAAGGCATAGGCGAACAGCAGGGCAATAAAGCCGGCATAGTCGAAGCGCTTCTTGACGGCGATCTCCACCGCCACCGCGCCCGAAATCGTCAGCGCCTGCGTGGCGAACACGAACAGTCGCGCCGCCGTCTCGACGTCCAGCCAACGCGACAGCGGCGGAACGATCAGGTCCATGGCGAGATTGGGATAAAAGCTCCAGGCCGCCATGTAATAGGGCGAAACATCGCCGGCCCGCTCGGCGGCGAGCAGGCGCATGCGCGCGAGATGGTTGAGATAGTCCGCCATCGCCGGGATCGGCGTCGCCAGCGTCAGCGCCAGCACGGCAAGGGCCAGAAGTGCGAAAAGCTTTTCCCGGGTCATGCGCGCTGCTCGTGACGTTGCGATAGGCCATTTACGCGCAGCATCGTGAAGGGATGGTTAGCTCAATGCGCCGGCTCCCCCGCCATGAATTGCGCCCGCGCCAAAGCCGCGAAACGGCCGTCGCGCGCCACCAGTTCGTCGAACGTCCCGGTCTCGACGATCCTGCCCTGCTCGAACACCATGATGCGGTTGGCGCCGCGAATGGTGGCGAGGCGATGCGCGATCACGAAAGTGGTGCGCCCGTGGGTGGCGGCTTCCAGCGCCGCCTGCAACTGCTTTTCCGTGGCGGCGTCGAGCGCGGAGGTCGCCTCGTCGAACACCATGATCGGCGGGTCTTTCAGCAGGGCGCGGGCGATGGAGACGCGCTGGCGCTCGCCGCCCGACAGCGACCGGCCGCGCTCCCCGACAATGGTTTTCACCCCGTCCACCTGCCGGGAGACGAAGTCGCTCGCCTGCGCCCGCTTCAGCGCAAGGCCGATCTCCTCCGCCGTGGCGTCGATCTTGCCGACGCGCAGATTTTCCTCGATGGAGCGGGCAAACAGCATCGGCTCCTGGAACACCACGCCGATATTGCGTCGCAAGGCCGAAAGCTTGATGTCGCGGATGTCGATGCCGTCGATGCGGACGGCGCCGGAATTGGGGTCCATGGCGCGGTGCAGCAGACTGAGCGTGGTGGATTTGCCCGACCCGGTCGCGCCGACCAGGGCGACGGTCTCGCCCGGCTTGACCGTGAACGACACGTCATCGACCGCGATCCGCCGGGACTCATAGCCGAAGCTGACGTGGTCGAAAGTGACTTCGCCGCGCAGACGGCCGGGGTCGAGCGCGCCGGCCTTGTCGGCTATGGCCGGCGAGGTCTCCATGATCTCGAAGAATTCGCCGATCTTGGGCGCCTGCATCAGCAGATTGTTGAAAAAGCCGACCACGCCTTCCAGCCGCGCGATCAGCATGGTGGCGAAATTCATGAAGGTGACGATTTCGCCGATGGTCGCCAGCTTGTGCAGGTGCAGCCAGACGCCGACCAGGAAGATGCCGACCAGCGACAGGGTCGAGGCGGCGCGGGTGGCGACCGTGGCCAGCGCCCACCACGACAGCACCGGCAATTGCGCGGTCAGCACGCGGTGGATGATGTCCTGCAACCCGCGCGATTCGTTCTCGATGCGGGTGAAGGACTGGATCACCGGCAGATTGCCGAGCACGTCGGAGGCGCGCTCGGCCAGTTGGGCGTTGAAAACCTCGACATTGGCCTGAAGTCCATGGGTGCGGCGGATGACGAAAGTGGTGAGGACGCCGAAAAAGGCCACGAGAATGACGAGGATCAGACCGAGCCGCCAGTTGAGGAACAAGGTGGTCGGCAGCAGCACGAACAGGGAGACCAGCGCGGCGCAGTTCTCGCGGAAAAACGACAGCCAGATCACGAACATGCCGCCGGCCGCGTCCAGCATGACTTTCAACAGCCGTCCGGAATGGGTGGCGGTGTGAAAACTCAGCGGCAATCCGAGAATATGGTCGAAATATTCGGCCATCGCGGCGAGGCGGCGGCGATGCGAGAGACGGTCGGAATGCAGCGCGACGGTGACGGCGGCGACGATGGAAAACAGGCCGAACCCGACCCAGGCGACGATCAGCGGTTGTAACGTCAGCCAGGTGTCGTGCTTGCCATGCGCGTCCAGCCTGGTCATGGCGTCGATGATGCGCCCGAACAGCACGGGTTCGACGAATTGCGCGGCGGCCAGCGCCAGATTGGCGATCACCAGGAGGATGGCGAGGTTTTTTTCCGGCGCGAGCTGGCGCAGGATACGGCCGTAAACTTTTATGATGGACATCAATTCAGCCGATATCTTCCATGCCGCCCGTGGCGGCGATGTCACGCATGCGCCGCCGGCAGCAATGGCTCGCCGGGAATGAAGGTGTCAAACGCCGCCCAGAATTTCGCGCGGATTTCCGGGCGCTCCATCATGATTTCATGGCGCGCGCCGGGCAGCACCACGCACAGGGCGTTCTTCAGCCGTTTCGCCAGATTTTCCACCGCCGGCGTGGACACCAGCCGTTCGTCGCCCGCCGCCAGCATCAGCACCGGGACATTGATGCGCTCGGCGAAGCCGGGTTCGACGAGGCGGTCCATCAATTGATAGGCGGCGTGAACCCATCCCACCGTCGGCTCGCCGAGGCGCAAGCGCGGACAGGCGGCGACGATCCTGGCCGTGCGTTCGAAGCGCGGGCGATCCGAACTGAGGATATTGCCCTCGAACCGCTTCTCGCACAGCATGGTGGCGCCGCCGCCGGGGATGAACATGCGCGACAGGCCGGCGAAGACGAAAATATCCGCCAGGGCGCGGGCGTAGTCCGAACCGGGAAAGCCGTGCAGCGCCAGCATGGGCGCGGTGGCGACCACGCGCGCGAACGGCGAGCCGCCCCGCGCCGCCGCGTGATCGAACAGCGCCGCCGCCCCCATGGAATGCGCCAGGGCGAACCAGGGTTTTGGCGCGTCGGGACCGAGCACCTGCTCTACCAGCGCGTCGAGATCGTGGCGGTAGTCGGCGGAATGGAGCACATGCC
Source organism: Rhodoblastus sphagnicola (assembly GCF_002937075.1). Lineage (GTDB taxonomy): Bacteria > Pseudomonadota > Alphaproteobacteria > Rhizobiales > Beijerinckiaceae > Rhodoblastus > Rhodoblastus sphagnicola. The sequence continues at coordinate 67,523 of NZ_NHSJ01000057.1, read as the reverse complement.
CCTTGGCCGGATTGGCCAGCAGGCGCGGCGACAGGCCCTGCCCGCGCCAGTCGAAGGCGACGACGAAATAGCCGCGCTCCAGCAATTCGCCGATTATCTCGTAATATTTCTCGATGAATTCCGAACGCCCCTGCAAGATGACGACGGTCCCGCGCGCTTTCGCCTCCGGCCGCCAGTAGGCGGCGCGCAAAAGGGCGCCGTCGCGCGCCCGCAGGCGCACGACATTGGAGCCGGGCGGGCAAGGGTTGGCGGGCGAGTCGAACAGATCCATGAGTGCGTCTCTTTTTTTCACCATAACGCGCGCGGCCGTCTTGAAAAGCCGTTTCGCACGCCCAAATCCATATTGCGCGGGCCAAAATGGACGCGCGACGGTCCGGCCGAACAGCCGGCCCGACCGGATGTATCGCTCACCATGTCGCTCAATGGAGGATATGACATGCGCACTTTCGATCTCTCTCCGCTCTACCGCTCCACCATCGGCTTCGATCGGCTGTTTTCGCTGCTCGACCAGAGCGCCGGCGCCGAGGCGCCCGCCGCCTACCCGCCCTATAACATCGAACGCACCGGCGACAACGCCTACCGTCTGACCCTCGCGGTCGCGGGCTTTGGCGAGGACGAATTGTCGATCGAATCACGCGAGAACACGCTCACCATCAAGGGCGCCAAGGATGCGCAAGCCGATGGCGAGACACGCGAAGTGCTTTATCAGGGCATAGCCGCCCGCGCCTTCGAGCGCCGCTTCCAACTCGCCGACCACGTTCTGGTCACGGGGGCGAAGCTGGAAAACGGCCTGCTCCACGTCGATCTCGTCCGCGAGATTCCCGAGGCCCAGCGCCCGCGCCAAATCCCGATCGGTCAGGGCGCGCCACGCTCCAAGGAGGCTGGCCCGCGCGCGGTGGAGAACGCCGCGTAATTCTCGATAGGAAGAACAACCTGACGGGCGCAATGCGGCGCCCGTCTTTTCGCGACCCGGTTCAATCCGTCATGCCCGCGCTTGTCGCGGGCATCCACGCCGATCCGTCGCCGAAGCGCCGAATGCGCAAGCAAGCTGAACGGCGTGGATGGCCGGGACGACGCCCGGCCATGACGGCGGAATCAGCGAGTCTTTTCCGCATCACTGTGGCAGCTTCTCGATCTTTGGCGCGCCCTTCAGCGGCTTGATCGGGCTGAGCGCGGCATTGGGATCCGGCCTGCGCTCCGGCGGCGCTTCGACAATCTCCCCCTCCTCGATCATCGGCGGGGGCGGAGGCGGCTCCTCGACCTGTTTCGGCGGCGGCGGGGGAAGCACCTCCTCCGGCGGCGACGGAGGCGGCGGCGTTCCGAGGTGATCGGCATCCAGGGGGCCGGCCGGATGGACCGGACGCCCGAGCGGAATATCCGGCGGTTCGTCGCCATTGACGCGCGGACGCGGCCGTTCCGGAGCCGGGCGCGAAAGCGTCACGGTCAGGATTCCGCCGGTTTCCGCGTCCAGCGTGAACTTGCGCTCCTCGCCCGAGGGAAATCGTCCGAAGGCCACGATTTCAAAACCGCGCACGAGCGGCCTGCCGATCATGCGCGCCCCCTCGCGGCGCAGGATCGCGCCAACGCGGTGCGGGCGCAACGCCACCACGGGCCGCGGTTTGTCCGGCGCGCTGAAGAAGAACTTGAAATAAGGGCCGGTATCGATATCCATATCCATTAAGGAGCCGGCGCCGGCCGGCGCCCCGGCCAGAAAGATGGCCAGCGCCGCCAATCCCAACCGCGAATACGCAAAGCGCGACATCTTTTCCCTTTCGCAGGCGCGAGCCGCAACGGCTCAAAATCGTTTCATGCCGGCAGGCAGCTTAGAGCTTTATCCTGCCGCGAGCCTTGCGTGGAAAGCGCGTCCGGTTCGTGGCGTGAAATCATACGAGATACCCCAACGATCCATTTTTGATATCGTCGGCCTTTCGCGTGGAATTTTGCTTCCTCCTCAAGGAATTCCACGCGATATTGGTGTCGCGGATCGCACAGCGACCTTGCGGAAGCCGCATCGCATTGAAATCTTGCGAACCGTGCATAAAGACGGCTTGTGCGGGGGATGCAATTCTGGCAATGTCGCGCGCCGCCAAATAGGACAGCCTTACTGACCATTCGGCGCGCCGCGACCTCGTGAAGCGCGCGATGGGGCGGAGGCGGACAGGCCCCGCCACGCAAAAAGGTTTGGTCTGGGCAACGGGCGGGATGAACGGGCATGAACAAGCAGCAGGGTTCTGATTTTTCGCGCGATTTCGCCCGGCATGACGGGAAGATCGCCGCGAAGGAAACCCCCGCCGCCGCTCACGCCGAGAAGGATGCTGGTATGGATACGTCTGCCGTGAATGGTCTGCAAGCCGATGGCCTCCCCTTGGCGCAGGGCCTTTACGATCCCCGCAACGAGCATGACGCCTGCGGCGTGGGCTTCGTCGCCAACATGCATAACAAAAAGTCGCACGAGTTCGTGCGCATGGGCCTGCAAATCCTGCTCAATCTCGACCATCGCGGCGCGGTCGGCGCGGACCCCAAGGCCGGCGACGGCTGCGGCATGTTGATGCAGATCCCCCATCGCTTCTTCGTCGAGGAGGCCAAGCGTCTCGGCTTCTCGCTGCCCGAACCCGGCGAATATGCCGTCGGCAGCCTGTTCTTCCCGCGCGATCCCGAAGGCCGCAAGATCGTCCAGGACATTTTCGAGCGCGCCATCGCCGCCCAGGGCCAGAAACTGCTGGGCTGGCGCGACGTGCCGGTCGATCCCTCCGTGCTCGGCGAATCCGTCATCCCGACCGAGCCCGCTTGCCGCCAGGTGTTCATCGCCAAGGGCGAAAACGCGCGCGGACAGGATCTGTTCGAGCGCAAGCTGTTCCTGATCCGCAAGATCGTCTCCAACGATGTGCGCGCCCTCGCCGACAAGCGGACGAGAGGCTGGTATCCGGTGTCGCTGTCCTCGCGCACCATCGTCTACAAGGGTCTGCTGGTCGCCACCGCGCTCGGCGGCTATTTCCTCGACCTTCAGGACGAGCGCGTCGAGACCGCCATCGCGCTGGTGCATCAGCGTTTCTCGACCAACACGTTTCCGTCCTGGCAGTTGGCGCATCCCTATCGCATGGTCGCCCATAACGGCGAGATCAACACGCTGCGCGGCAATGTGAACTGGATGGCGGCGCGTCAGGCCTCGGTGTCCTCGCCGCTGTTCGGCGACGAAATCTCGAAGCTGTGGCCGATCTCCTACGAGGGCCAGTCCGACACCGCCTGTTTCGACAATGCGTTGGAATTCCTGGTGCAGGGCGGCTATTCGCTGGCCCACGCCATGATGATGCTGATCCCGGAGGCCTGGGCCGGCAACCCGCTGATGGATGAAGACCGCCGCGCCTTCTACGAATATCACGCCGCGCTGATGGAGCCGTGGGACGGCCCCGCGGCGGTGGCCTTCACCGACGGCCGCCAGATCGGCGCCACGCTCGACCGCAACGGCCTGCGCCCCGCCCGCTATCTCGTCACCGACGACGGTCTCGTGGTGATGGCGTCGGAAATGGGCGTGCTGCCGATTCCGGAAGAAAAGATCGTCACCAAATGGCGGCTGCAACCCGGCCGCATGTTGCTGGTCGATCTGGAGCAGGGCCGCATCGTCGCCGACGACGAGATCAAGAGCGCGCTGGCCAAGCATCATCCCTACAAGCAATGGCTCAACCATTCGCAAATCGTGCTGGAAGATCTGAAGCCCGTGGAAGCCGGCGCCTCGCGCACCGACGTGCCGCTGCTCGACCGCCAGCAGGCCTTCGGCTACACCCAGGAAGACATCAGCTTCCTGATGGCGCCCATGGCCGTCACCGGCCAGGAAGCCATCGGCTCGATGGGCGCGGACACCCCGATCTCCCCGCTCTCGTCAAAGTCGAAGCTGCTCTATACCTATTTCAAGCAGAATTTCGCCCAGGTCACCAACCCGCCGATCGACCCGATCCGCGAGGAGCTGGTGATGAGCCTGGTCTCCTTCATCGGCCCGCGCCCGAACATTCTCGACCACAAGGGCACGGCCGAGAAGAAGCGGCTGGAAGTGCGCCAGCCGATCCTGACCAACGCGGACCTCGAAAAGATCCGCTCGATCGGCCATGTCGAGGACAGCTTCGACACCAAGACGCTCGACATCACCTATGACGCCGAACTGGGCGCCGACGGCCTCAAGCCCATGCTCGACCGCCTGTGCGACCGCGCCGAACAGGCGGTGACCGGCGGCTACAACATCATCGTTTTGTCCGACCGCATGGTCGGCCCGGACCGCATCCCGATTCCCGCGCTGCTGGCCACGGCGGCCGTGCATCATCACCTCATCCGCAAGGGCCTGCGCACCTCCGTGGGTCTGGTGGTCGAAACCGGCGAAGTCCGCGAAGTCCATCATTTCGCTCTGCTCGCCGGCTATGGCGCCGAGGCGATCAACCCTTACCTCGCCTTCGAGACGCTGGCCGACATGGCCGACGAATTCCCGGCGGAAGTCGACGGCTACGAGGCGATCAAGCGCTACATCAAGGCGGTGGACAAGGGCCTGCTCAAGGTCATGTCCAAGATGGGCATTTCGACCTACCAGTCCTATTGCGGCGCGCAGATTTTCGACGCGGTCGGCCTGTCGAAGAAGCTGGTGGAGGATTATTTCACCGGCACGGCCACGCCGATCTACGGCGTCGGGCTGGAGGCGATCGCCCGCGAGACCGTCGAGCGCCATCGCACCGCCTTCGGCGACGCCCCGGTCTATCGCGGCGCGCTCGATGTCGGCGGCGAATACGCCTACCGCACCCGCGGCGAAGCGCATAACTGGACCCCGGATACGATCGCGCTGCTCCAGCACGCGGTGCGCGGCAACAGCCAGGACAAGTACCGCGCCTTCGCCAAGCTCTTGAACGAGCAGGCGGAAAACCTGCTGACGATTCGCGGCCTGTTCCGCATCAAGGATGCCGCCGAAGACGGCCGCAAGCCGATCGACATCAGCGAAGTCGAACCCGCCAGCGACATCGTCAAGCGCTTCGCCACCGGCGCCATGTCGTTCGGCTCGATTTCTCGCGAGGCGCACACCACGCTCGCCATCGCCATGAACCGCATCGGCGGCAAGTCCAACACCGGCGAGGGCGGCGAGGAAGCCGACCGCTTCAAGCCGCTGGCCAATGGCGATTCCATGCGCTCGGCCATCAAGCAGGTGGCCTCGGGCCGGTTCGGCGTGACGACGGAATATCTCGTCAATTCCGACATGATCCAGATCAAGATGGCGCAGGGCGCCAAGCCCGGCGAAGGCGGGCAACTGCCCGGCCACAAGGTCGATGCGGTCGTCGCCAAGGTGCGCCATTCCACCCAGGGCGTCGGCCTGATCTCGCCGCCGCCGCACCATGACATCTATTCCATCGAAGATCTGGCGCAGCTGATCTACGATCTGAAGAACGTCAATCCGCGCGCCGCCATTTCCGTCAAACTGGTGTCGGAAGTGGGCGTCGGCACGGTCGCGGCCGGCGTGTCGAAGGGACGCGCCGATCATGTCACCATTTCCGGCTTCGAGGGCGGCACCGGCGCTTCGCCGCTGACCTCGATCAAGCACACCGGCAGCCCCTGGGAAATCGGTCTGGCCGAAACCCATCAGACGCTGGTGCTGAACCGTCTGCGTTCGCGCATCGCCGTTCAGGTCGATGGCGGCTTGCGCACGGGACGCGACGTGATCATCGGCGCCCTCCTGGGCGCGGACGAATTCGGCTTCGCCACCGCGCCGCTGATCGCGGCGGGCTGCCTGATGATGCGCAAGTGCCACCTCAACACCTGCCCGGTCGGCGTGGCCACGCAGGACCCGGTGCTGCGCAAGCGCTTCAAGGGTCTGCCCGAGCATATCATCAACTATTTCTTCTTCGTCGCCGAGGAAGTGCGCGAATACATGGCCAAGCTCGGCTATCGCAGCTTCAATGAAATGGTTGGCCAGTTGCAGATGCTCGACCGCGACAAGGCGATCCAGCACTGGAAAGCCAACGGCCTCGACTTCTCCCGCCTGTTCCACAAGCCGACCGCCGTCGCGGGCGACACCATCTATCATTCGACCGAGCAGGATCACGGCCTGGAAAAGGCCGCCGACCGCGCCCTGATCGAATCCGCCGCCCCGGCGCTCGAACGCGGCGCCCCGGTGCGCATCGAAACCCACATCCGCAACGTCGATCGCACCTTCGGCGCCATGCTGTCGGGCGAGATCGCGCGCATTTACGGCCATGCCGGCCTGCCCGACGACACCATTCACATCCGCGCGGTCGGCACGGCCGGGCAAAGCTTCGGCGCCTGGCTCGCCCATGGCGTGACGCTGGAACTGGAAGGCGAGGCCAACGACTATGTCGCCAAGGGCCTGTCGGGCGGCCGCATCGTGATCTATCCCTCGCGCGACGCGAAACAAATCACCCCGGAGCATTCGATCATCGTCGGCAACACCGTGCTCTATGGCGCGATCTCCGGCGAGGTCTATTTCCGCGGCGTGGCCGGCGAACGCTTCGCCGTGCGCAACTCCGGCGCGGTCGCCGTCGTGGAGGGCGTGGGCGACCACGGCTGCGAATACATGACCGGCGGCGTGGTGGTGGTTCTCGGCGAGACCGGCCGCAATTTCGCGGCGGGCATGTCCGGCGGCATCGCCTATGTGTTCGACGCGGACGGCAGCTTCGCCTCGCGCTGCAACATGTCGATGGTCGATCTGGAGCCGGTGCAGGAAGAAGAGGATCTCAACCAGCGCCTCCACCACCAGGGCGGCGATCTCGCCGGACACGGCCGCGTGGACGTGATGGGCGACATGACCCGTTTCGACGCCGAGCGCCTGCGCCAGTTGGTGACCAATCACCTGCGCTACGCGGGCTCCACCCGCGCCCGCGAAATTTTGGACAATTGGGCCGAAAACCTGCCGAAGTTCAGAAAAGTCATGCCGGTGGAATACCGCCGCGCGCTCGCCGAACTGAATGCGCAGAACGAACAGCGGCCGACCGCCGCCGCCGGAGAATAAGATGGGCAAGGTTACCGGTTTTCTGGAAATCGACCGGCAGGACCGCGGCTACAAGCCCGCCGCCGACCGCATCCGCCACTATTCGGAATTCGTGATTCCGCTGTCGGAGGAACGCACGCGCGAGCAGGCCTCGCGCTGCATGAACTGCGGCATCCCGTTCTGTCACAACGGCTGCCCCGTCAACAACCAGATCCCCGACTGGAACGATCTGGTCTATCGCGGCGACTGGGAAGAGGCGTCGCGCAACCTGCATTCCACCAACAATTTCCCGGAATTCACCGGCCGCATCTGCCCCGCCCCCTGCGAGGCCGCCTGCACGCTGAATCTCGAGGACACGCCCGTCACCATCAAGACGGTGGAATGCGCCATCGTCGATCGCGCCTGGGAAAACGGCTTTATCCGGCCGGAACCGGCCGGAACCAAGACCGGCAGACGAGTCGCCATCATCGGCTCCGGCCCGGCCGGCCTCGCCGCCGCGCAGCAACTCGCGCGCGCCGGCCACGAGGTCCATGTCTACGAGAAATCCGCCAAGGCGGGCGGCCTGATGCGCTATGGCATCCCCGATTTCAAGCTGGAAAAGGGCCTGATCGACCGCCGCGTCGCCCAGATGGAAGCCGAAGGCGTCATCTTCCATTATGACGCCCATGTCGGCGTCACCGTCGCCGCCAAGGAAATCCTGGATGGCCATGACGCGGTGATCCTCAGCGGCGGCTCGGAAAAGCCGCGCGACCTGCCAATCCCCGGTCGCGACCTCGCCGGCGTCCATTTCGCCATGGAATTCCTGCCGCAGCAGAACCGCCGCGTGTCGCGCGAACGGCTGTCCAACGATCCGATCCTGGCCTCCGGCAAGCATGTCGTGGTGATCGGCGGCGGCGACACCGGCTCCGATTGCATCGGCACCTCGGTGCGCCAGGGCGCGCTGTCGGTGACCCAGATCGAAATCATGCCCAAGCCGCCGGAAAAAGAGGACAAGCTCACCTCTTGGCCCTATTGGCCGCTCAAACTGCGCACCTCGTCCTCCCACATGGAGGGCGCCGACCGCGATTTCGGCGTGCTGACCAAGGAATTTGTCGGCGACAACGGCGTGGCCGCGCTCAAATGCGTCCGCGTCGACGCCAAATTCCAGGAAATCCCCGGCAGCGCGTTCGAACTGCGCGCCGATCTGGTGCTGCTGGCGATGGGTTTCGTCAGCCCGGTCAAGGAAGGCCTGCTGGAGCAACTCGGCGTGGCGCTCGACCCGCGCGGCAATGTTCAGGCCGACACCACCGGCTACCGCACCAGCGTGGACAAGGTGTTCGCCGCCGGCGACATGCGCCGGGGCCAGTCGCTGGTGGTCTGGGCCATCCGCGAGGGCCGTCAGGCCGCCCGCGCCGTGGACCTGTTCCTGACCGGCGCGAGCGACCTGCCCCGGTGAAGGCTTTCGCCTATCACCAACGCACCAAGCACGGGTTTGGCGGCTTCGCCGCCAGCCCGGACACCCTCGACTGGGACGCGCAACCCAACCCCTTTCGAGAATTCGAGGGCGCCGAAAAGATCGACCTCGATCTCGCGCCGCAAGCCTGCTGTTCCGCCCCCTTTTCGCGCGCCGGTCTCGGCGCGTTGCTGCATCTGGCCTTCGGCCTGTCGGCCTGGAAAAGTTATGGCCCGGATCGCTGGGCCTTGCGCTGCAACCCGTCCAGCGGCAACCTGCACCCGACCGAAGCCTACGTTTTAAGCGAGAATTTGCCCGGCCTCGCCGACGGCCTGCATCACTATCTCAGCCGCGACCACATTCTCGAACACCGCCGCGCCGACGCGCCCGCCGACGGCCCGGCGCGGCTGTGGATCGGCCTGTCCTCGATCGCCTGGCGCGAGGCCTGGAAATATGGCGAACGCGCCTTCCGCTATTGCCAACTCGACCTCGGCCATGCGCTCGGCGCGCTCGGCTATGCCGCGCAGGCGCTCGGGTTTCGCGCGCGGCTGGTTGAAGGACTCGACAGCGCGGCTTTGGCGCATCGACTCGGCCTCGACCGCGCCGAAGATTTCGGCCCCGCCGAACGCGAGGACGCCGACGCGCTGGTGGAGATTTTCGCGGACGATGGCGCGCCCTCGCCGCCCCCGGCGAAAACTGGCGTATGGGCCGGCGCGGCCAATGTGCTGGACCGCCGCCCGATGTATCGCTGGCCGGTGATCGAAGACGTGACCCGAGCGACCCTTGGCGCCGGCGCCGAAAATTTCACCGCCCCCGCGCCGCGCAGGACGGAAAACATCAGCGCCGATCTGATCCTGCAACGCCGCAGCGCGCAGGCCTTCAATCCCAAGCATCGCATGACGCCGAACGCGTTTTTCGAGGCGCTCGACGCGCTGGCGCCGCGCCATCAGCCGTTCGACCTCTGGACCTTCGCGCCGCGCGTTCACCCGTTGCTGTTCGTCCATCGCGTCGAAGGCCTGCCGCAAGGGCTCTACGCCCTGCCCCGCAGCGCCGAAGGCGAAAAGCTGCTGCGGCAAAAATTTTCCGCCGATTTCGCCTGGAGCAAAGTTTTAGACGCCCCCGACGCTCTGCCGCTGTTCCTGCTGAAGGAGGGCGACACGCGGGGCCTGGCGCGGCGGCTGTTCTGCAACCAGGCCATCGGCGGCGACTCCACTTTCGGCGTGGCGATGCTGGCGGAATTCGGCCCGCTGGTCGAGCAAAATCCCTGGCGCTACCGGCAATTGCACTGGGAGGCCGGGCTGATCGGCCAGACCCTTTATCTCGAAGCCGAGCGCATCGGCCTGCGCGGCACGGGCATCGGCTGCTATTTCGACGACGAGACCCACGCCTTGTTCGGCCTGACCGGCAGCGACCTGCAAAGCCTGTATCATTTCACCGTCGGCCTGCCCTATGTCGATACGCGCATCGCCACCGAGCCGGCCTATCCGCACAAAGTTCGCCCGGAGCGCTTCGCATGACGGATCAAGCGCTGGAAGACTGGCTGCGCGCCGAAAAATTCGACAGCCTGTCGGCCCGCGACGGAAACAAGGCCACGCCGCTGATGCGCGCCGCGCAAGAAGGCGATGTGGAGATGGCCAGGAAGATTCTGGCGGCGGGCGCCGACATTGCCGCGCTCAACGCGGACGGCAACAACGCCTTGTGGCTCGCCTGTTTCGGGGAAAACCTCGCCCTGCTCGATCTGCTGATCGATGCGGGCGTGGACATCGATCACGTCAATCAGAACGGCGCGACCGCGCTGATGTTTGCGGCCTCGTCGTCGCGCACGGCGATCGTGGAGCGCCTGCTGAAGCGTGGCGCCGATCTTTCAGCCGAAACGCCCGACGGTTTCTCGGCTCTGGACATGGCGGGAAATGCCGCAATCCTGAACATGCTGCGCGCGGCGCGCGCGACGGCGCGCCGCGGTTGATCAGCGGCTCAACACAACGACAAGCCGCTCGACCAGTTCACCGCCCTTTAGGTGAGTTTCGACGATCTCGTCAATGTCCTCCGGGGTTTTCGGCGCATACCAGACGCCTTCGGGGTAGACGACCATCAACGGTCCCGCGCTGCAAAAGCCAAGGCAACCTGCGGCGGTAAAACCGACCTCCCCGAGGCGTTCGGCTTCGAGCTTGCGCGACAGGCGGTCCCACAGCGGCTGGGCGCCCTGTTGGCCGCAGGAGCCGCGCGGATGGCCGGCGGGGCGCTGAGTGTAGCAGGCGAAGACATGCCTTTTGTAGAGCTGCGGCACGTCCTCGAACGTCGAGGCGACGTGGACATTCATGCGCTGACGCCTCCGATGCCGCTGTCAGCCAGGAGCTTGGCGAATTCGCCGCTCGCCGCCATTTCGCGCACGATGTCGCAGCCGCCGACGAACTCGCCCTTCACGTAAAGCTGCGGAAAGGTCGGCCAGTTGGAAAATTCCTTCACGCCCTCGCGGATGAAGGGATCGGCGAGCACGTTGACGGACTCGTATGTCACGCCGAAACCGTCCAGCACTTTGACCACGGCGGCGGAGAAGCCGCATTGCGGCGCTGCCGGCGCGCCCTTCATGAACAGGACGATATCCGCGCCTTCGACAATGCCCTTGATGCGATCGCTGGTTTTTTCCGACATGAAGTGACCTCTTGGCTTTTTTCGGCGCGCGGCGGAGTGCGGAGGCCGCGCTTCGTTTTTCGCAATGCAAAAGCAGGACCAGCGGCGATTTGACGGCGCCGTCCCCTCTCCCCGCGAAGGGCGTCCGGAAGGACGCCCGCCTTCGACGGGCTGTGCGGGGAGAGGGAGAAAGGGCGCCGCGTCGCAACATCGACAGGGCGCCATGTCCGAAACCCGACGCGAACCCCGGCCCCGGACTTGCTACCCAAAAATGAATTTCACGCGGAGACCGCCCATGCTGTTGAACTTTCCGGGAAGCGAAGAGGTCAGTTTCGGCAAGGTGAAGCCGGAAATCGACGCGCTGCTGCAACAGGGCGTCGTCGCCTATCGCAGCGATTTCGCCCGCGCGGAAACTTTCTTCCGGCAGGCGCTGGCAGCCGAACCCGATGAACTCGCAAGCTATTTCTGCCTCTATAAGATCCACACCTACCACGGCGATCTCGACGTCGCGCTGGAAATGGCGCGCACCGGCCTGCGCAAGGCGGCGGCGCAGGCCGGCTGGCCGGAGGATTGGCGCCAGTGGACGCCGCAAAACCCTTTCCCGGACGGCGCGGGACGATTCGCGCTTTACACGCTGAAAGCCCTGTCCTTCATCCACTTGCGCCGCGAGGAGGTCGAGTCTGCCCAAGAAATACTCAGCACGCTAAAAACCCTCGATCCCCAAGGGGAAGTCGGCTGGCCCGTGATCGCGGCGCTGTGCGAGGGACTCGCGGCTTGAGACAAGCTGGCGCCACCCTTGCATTTTAGGCTACGACTAGATCAATTAAAACCGCCGTCGGGATTCGGACATGAGCGAAGAAGCAGCTGCCCTGCAAGAACTGACCGAACAAAAATATAAATACGGTTTCGTCTCCGACATCGAATCCGAATTCGCGCCCAAGGGCCTGAACGAAGACGTCATTCGTTTCATCTCGGCGAAGAAGAACGAGCCGGAATGGATGCTCGACTACCGCCTGTCGGCCTATAAGCGCTGGTTGACCATGGAGGAACCGACCTGGGCCAAGCTGCATTATCCCAAAATCGACTTCCAGGACGCCTTCTACTATTCGGCGCCCAAGAGCAAGACCGACGGCCCGCACACGCTGGAAGACGTCGATCCCGAAATGCTGCGCATCTACGAAAAGCTCGGCATTCCCCTGCACGAACAGGAAGTTTTGGCCGGCGTCGAGCAGCGCCGGGTCGCCGTGGACGCCGTGTTCGACTCGGTCTCCGTCGTCACCACCTTCAAAGAGGAGCTTTCCAAGGTCGGCGTGATCTTCTGCCCGATCTCCGAAGCGGTCCACGCCCACCCGGAACTGGTGAAGAAATATCTCGGCTCCGTCGTGCCGGACACCGACAATTTCTACGCCACCCTCAATGCGGCGGTGTTTTCGGAAGGCTCGTTCGTCTATATCCCGCCGGGCGTGCGCTGCCCGATGGAGTTGTCCACCTATTTCCGCATCAACGCCGCCAATTCCGGCCAATTCGAACGCACGCTGATCATCGCCGACGCCGGCGCCTACGTCTCCTATCTCGAAGGCTGTACCGCCCCGCAACGCGATGAAAACCAGCTTCACGCGGCGGTGGTCGAACTGGTGGTGCTGGACGACGCCGAAATCAAATATTCGACCGTGCAAAACTGGTTCCCCGGCGACGAGAACGGCAAGGGCGGCATTTACAATTTCGTCACCAAGCGCGCGGATTGCCGCGGGAAGAACTCCAAAGTGTCGTGGACCCAGGTCGAAACCGGCTCGGCCATCACCTGGAAATATCCGTCCTGCATTCTGCGCGGCGAAAATTCGGTGGGCGAATTCTATTCCATCGCCATCGCCAACAATTACCAGCAGGCCGACACCGGCACCAAAATGATCCATCTCGGCAAGAACACGTCGAGCCGCATCATTTCCAAGGGCATTTCCGCCGGCAAGGCGCAGAACACCTATCGCGGCCTTGTCAGCATCAACGCCCGCGCCGATGGCGCCCGCAACTTCACCCAATGCGACTCGCTGCTGATCGGCGACCAGTGCGGCGCCCATACGGTGCCCTACATCCAGTCGAAAAACCCCAAAGCGATCCTGGAGCACGAGGCCACCACCTCGAAAATCTCGGATGATCAGCTGTTCTACTGTCTTTCGCGCGGCATTCCGACCGAGGAAGCGGTGTCGCTGATCGTCAACGGTTTCTGCCGCGAAGTCTTGCAACAATTGCCCATGGAATTCGCCGTCGAGGCGCAAAAACTCGTCGGACTCAGCCTCGAAGGGAGCGTCGGTTAATGCTCGAAATCAAAGATTTACATGTCAACGTCTTCGGCAAGGAAATCCTCAAGGGCTTGAACCTGAAGGTGCCGCCGGGCGAAGTGCATGCGATCATGGGGCCGAACGGCGCCGGAAAAAGCACCACCTCCTACACGCTGGCGGGCCGCGCCGGCTATGAAGTGACCAAGGGCGAAATCGACTTCTTCGGCGAGGACGTCACCGGACTGGCGCCGGAGGAGCGCGCGGCGCGCGGCATTTTCCTGGCCTTCCAGTACCCGCTGGAAATCCCCGGCGTCTCCACCATGAATTTCTTGAAAACCGCGATGAACTCGCAGGCCAAGATTCGCGGCGAAAAGGAACTGAACGCCGCCGAATTTTTACGCGCGGTCAGAGCCGCCGCGAAAGAGCTGAACATTTCCGAGGACATGCTCAAGCGCCCGCTCAATGTCGGCTTTTCCGGCGGCGAGAAGAAGCGCAACGAGACGCTGCAAATGGCGCTGCTCAAGCCGAAACTGGCGATCCTCGACGAAATGGATTCCGGCCTCGACATTGACGCGCTGAAGCTGGTCGCCGAGGGCGTCAACAAGCTGCGCTCGCCCGACCGCTCGTTCCTGGTCATCACCCATTACCAGCGCCTGCTCGACTATATCGTGCCCGATGTCATCCACATTCTCGCCGGCGGCAAGATTGTGATGTCCGGCGACAAGAGCCTCGCCGTGCAACTCGAACAGAACGGCTATGACGCCGTGATCGCCAAGGCGGCCTAGAACCCCGATCCGATCGAGTCGGATCTGGGCTCTAGCTTTTTGTTTTAACGCATTTTCTTCACGCGAACCGGCATCCACTTCGCTGGAAAATGCTCTGAGGGGTTTTCATGACCGGATCGCTCTCCGACACCCTGCTCGCCACGATGGAGCAAAGGCGCGGCGCCATCGCGCCCTGGCTCGGCGAATTGCAGGGCCAGGCCCAGGAACTTTTCCGACGCGAAGGGCTGCCGAGCCGCCGCATCGAAGCCTGGCGCTATTCCGACCTCGCCCGCGCCCTGCGTGAAGACAGGGTGGCGGACGCGACCCCGGTCAGCGCGCCGGAATTGCCGGGGGCGGCGCTCGCCGCCTTCGTCAATGGCGCGCTGGACGACAAGGCTTCGAGCTACGGCAAGGTCGGCGCGGTCAATCTGCGCACGGCGCTGGGCGAGAAGAATTCGCCGCTGGCGTCCATCATCGGCAAGGTCTATCCGCAGGCCGGCCACCCCATCGTCAACCTCAACACGGCGCTGCTGGAAGAGGGTCTTGCTCTGCGCGTGCCGGCCGGCAAGAAACTCGACCTGCCGCTGCACCTGCGCTTCCTCTGGACCGGCGCCGCGTCGGATGGCCGCCATCTGCGCCTGTTGATCGAGCTTGAAGAAGGCGCGGAGGCGACGATCTACGAAACCCACGACGGCGCGCCCAGCTTCGCCACCATCGTCACCGAATTCAGCCTCGCCAAGGGCTCAAGACTCACCCATATCCGGCAGGAAAGTTTGGCCGCCGGCGCGCGTCAGGCCGCCGTCACCCTCGGCGAAATCGCGGAACAAGCGACTTATCACGCCTTCTACTTCACGCAAGGCGCGCATTTCGCCCGCCACGAGGCGCTGATAAAACTCGCCGGCGAAGGGGCGCACGCCGAACTCGACGGCGCCACCATGGTCGCCGACAGCCGCCATGCCGACAATACCACGGTGATGGAGCACGCCGCGCCCAACGCAACGTCAAATCAGGTGTTTCGCGCGGTGCTGGCCGGTTCGGCGCGCGGCGTCTATCAGGGCTGCGTCAAGGTCGCGCAAGCCGCGCAGAAAACCGACGCCCGCCAACTCAGCCGCGCTTTGCTGCTGTCGCACAAGGCGGAAATCGTCACCAAGCCGGAACTGGAAATCTTCGCCGACGACGTGAAGTGCAGCCACGGCGCCACCGCCGGCGAACTCGACGCCAACGCGCTGTTCTTCCTGCGCGCGCGTGGCATTCCCGAAGCGCAGGCCCGCGCCCTGCTGATCGAAGCCTTCTTCGGCGAGGCGCTGGACAAGATCGACAACGAGGTTTTACGCGAATCCGTGTCTCTCAGCGTCCACAACTGGCTGTCCACCCATGCCGGCGAGGCCTCCCATGTCGAGTAATCTCGCCCTGAAAGACACCGCGCGTTTCGATGTCCGCGCGCTGCGCGAACAGTTCCCGATCCTGTCGCGCACCGTCCACGGCAAGCCGTTGGTCTATCTCGACAACGGCGCCTCGGCGCAAAAGCCGCAGATCGTGCTCGACGCCTTGATGCGCGGCTATACGGAAATCTATTCCAACGTGCATCGCGGCGCGCATTTCCTCTCGGGCGAAGCCACAATGGCGTTCGAACAGGCGCGAGAATCCTGCCGCGCCTTCGTCAACGCCGCCAAATCAGACGAAATCGTCTTCACCAAGGGCGGCACCGAGGCGATCAACCTCGTCGCCTCCGGCCTCGGCGCGGAAATCTGCGAAGGCGATGAAATCATCGTCTCGGAAATGGAGCACCATTCCAACATCGTGCCCTGGCACTTTTTGCGCGAGCGCAAGGGCGCGGTGCTGAAATGGGCGCCGATCAAGCAAGACGGCTCGTTCGATCTTGAAGCCTTCGCCGCTCTGCTCACCGAACGCACCAAAATCGTCGCGATCACCCACATGTCCAATGTGCTGGGCACGCTGACGCCGGTGGCGGAGATCGTGAAACTGGCGCATGGGGTCGGCGCGAAAGTCCTGATCGACGGCTGTCAGGGCTCCGTGCATGAAATCGTGGACGTGCAAGCGCTGGGCGTCGATTTCTACGTCTGCACCGGCCACAAGCTCTATGGCCCGACCGGCATTGGCTTTCTCTACGGCAAATACGACCTGCTGGCGCAAATGCAGCCCTACCAGGGCGGCGGCGAAATGATCGCCGATGTTTTTCAAGACAAGATCACCTATGCCGCGCCGCCGCATCGGTTCGAGGCGGGCACGCCGCCGATCGTGGAAGCCATCGGCCTCGGCGTCGCGCTCGATTTCATGATGGGTCTCGACCGCGAGGCGGTGGCGGCGCATGAAGCCGCCCTGCTCGCCCACGCCACCGAGGAAATCGACAAGATCGGCAAAATCCGCATCTTCGGCCGCGCGCCAAACAAGGGCGCGCTGGTGACGTTCGATGTCGAGGGCGCGCATCCGCAGGATGTCTCGACCATTCTCGATCGCGCGGGTATAGCGGTGCGCGCGGGATCGCATTGCGCGCAGCCGCTGATGACCAAGCTCGGGCTGACCGCAAGCGCCCGCGCCTCCTTCGCGCTCTACAACACGCACGAAGAGGTCGAGATTTTTGCAAAAGGCCTGCGCCGCGTGCTGGAGTTGTTTGCATGAACGAAGCGCCTGTTTTCAGAGACGACCCGGTCGAACTGCCGGAATGGACGGGCGACCTCGAAGCCGATGTCATCGCGGGCATACGCACCGTGTTCGACCCGGAAATCCCCGTCAATGTCTATGATCTCGGCCTGATCTACCGGCTCGACGTCGCCAATCCCGAGAGAATCGAGATCGACATGACGCTGACCGCGCCGGGTTGCCCGGTCGCCGGCGAATTGCTCAGCCGGGTTGAAAAAGCCGCGCTGCTGGCGCCGGGCGCCAAGGGCGTGAAAATGCAACTGGTGTTCGATCCGCCGTGGAGTCCGGTCAACATGTCCGACGAAGCCAAGCTGGAACTCGGGATGCTCTGAGCCTCGATCTCGGGGTTTCTCCCTTCTCCCGCAAGGGGAGAAGGGAGGGGCCGCTATATGTTTTTGCGCCAGCCAAACCGGTTGCTGCGCGGGATACACCGACGGGCTAGACCCTGGGGGCAAACATGGAACTCTTCGCAATCTGTAGCACACACGAGATCGAAGACCATTCCGCGCGGGGCTTCGTCCTGCAAAAGGCGGTCGAGAAGGATGGCGCCAAAGTCGGCGAACCCTGGTTCATCGTCATCACGCGCAAAGGCCGGAATTTCTACGGTTTTGAAAATTCCTGCCCGCATCAGGGCAAGCGCCTCGACGCCGGACTCGAGGATTTCATGGACGAGGCCGGCAATTTCCTGGTCTGCCGTCACCACGGCGCGCAATTCGATCTCGACAGCGGCGAATGTTTCTCCGGCCCCTGCCAGGGCAAGAGCCTCAAAACCGTTGAGATCGTCGTCGATGATGGCGACGTCTGCGTCACCGGCGTCGAACTTTTTGAAGAAGACGGCCTCGATCTCGAAGACGAAGGCCCCGGCGTGATGATCACCAGCGACTGACAGCCACAGCTCAAGCACGGCTGCGAACGAGACCTGCCGCACAGGCCCCGAATGCGGTCGCGCGCGCTTCAAGCCAAACCGAGGACAGCGACATGCTCGACACAACCGAACTGGTGAAGCGCAAGAAGGCGATCAACATGGGCGTGGTGTTCGCCGACGCCAATGTCTTTCTCGCCCATTTCGAGCCCTGGCTGGAAATCACCGCCTTCATCTCGGCCCTGCGCGCGGGCGAAGCGACGCCGCCCGCCGACGGCGTCACCCCGGCTCTCACCCCCCAGCAGTTGAAGAGCGGTGGCGTCGGCGCCGTCGCCACCGACGCCATTTTCGCCTTCTGCATGGCCGCCGCGCTGAAAAGCGACCGCGCCGCCGTCACCACGGCGCGAAACGGCCTCGCCGCGAAATATGGCGAGGATTTTCCCGGCGCCCCCGCGTTCTGGAGTTTCACCAGCCCGATCGCGGAGGCGGTCAGCCTGGAAGACCATGTCGGCCAAGCCGCGCAAAAGCTGCTCGACGCCGTCCCGACCCCGCCGCCGCTGCGCGCCAAGGAGAACTGGGCGACAGCCCTGCGCTTTCTCGAAAAGGCGCGCGGCTCCAATTTCGCCCAGGAAATCATCCATCCGCTCGCGCTCTGGACCCGCGCCCGCTGGAAGGAAACGCTGGAAAAAGGCGTCGCCTTTCTCGCCCATATCGAGGACAATGTTCCGGTCTTGCGCGAGGTTCTGGCCGAGCCCCGCAACGACGAGCCGTTCGTCGCCGCCGTGCTGCTGAAAATGGCCCCCGCCATCGAGCAGGATCTGAGCGATGAGGCGAGCGGCTTCCTGCGTTCGCTGGCCCGCCGCTAATCGTTTGAATGCGCCTGGAGAAACCCCCATGACCTTTATCGCCATGAACCGTTTCCGCGTCGCGCTCGGCCGCGAGGCCGATTTCGAGGACATCTGGCGCAACCGCCAGAGCGACCTGCCGGCCATGCCGGGCTTCGTCGTCTTCCACCTGTTGCGCGGCGCCAGCGACAACGAGGCGACCACCTTCGTGTCGCACACGATCTGGGAAAGCGAACAAGCGTTCGAGGCCTGGACCAAATCCGAGGCGTTCCGCCGCGCCCATGCCGGCGCGCCGAAGACGCAGGGGCTGTATCTGGGACCGCCGCGTTTCGAAGGTTTCGTCGCCGTCCAGGAAACCAACAAAGCCTGACAACGAAAAAGGCCTACCGCGCCAGCAGGATTTTCACCGCCGCCTTCAGTTCATCCGGCTTGACCGGCTTGGCGAGCAGGGGCGCGCGCCGGCACGCCGGAGGCAGATCGAGGCCCCGGCCGAACCCGGTCAGCAGCACGAACGGAATTTTACGCGCCAGCAAGATATCCGCGACCGGCCAGACCATGACGCCAGCGAGACTGATGTCGAGCACGGCCGCGTCGAACTCGGCGCTTTCGGCCAATTTCAACGCGCCTGCAAGCTGGTGCGCCGGCCCGACCACCACAAAACCCGCCGCCAGCAGGGCGTCCTCCGCGTCAAGCGCGATCAGCGCCTCGTCCTCGACCAGGAGAATGCGTTGACCTTGCGGGCGCGGAGGCGGGGGCTCAGCCACTTTTGGCGAGGCCCGAAAGCCGCCAGCGCGCCTCATCGAGGCAGAGGCCGACGACATGCGTCGTCTTGCCGCCAATCGCGCTGAAGGGTAGCAGCAACCGCTCGACGCCGAGCGGATCGCCGTCGCCGGGCTGAACGCGCGAGAAATCGTGGCGCGGTTCGGCTCTCTCGGCGCAGAGGCGGCAGGCTCGGGCCAGATCCTCGTCCTCCGGCTCGCAGGCCGCGACGCGGCCGATGGCCGCGAAGCGCGGCTCGCCATCGGGCAAGATCGAGGCAAGGGTCAGCGCGCCGGTCGCGGCGAACTTGCCCCAGTCGAAATGGGCGAGTTGCGGCAATTCCCCGTGGGGGCCGCGCAACCGCGCCCATTGATCGAAAAACGAACGGATGATCTCGCTCTTGAGCGCGCGCCGGACCGGCGAAATCGGCGCGACCATGCCGATGCGGTCGCAGGCCGCCTCGAAGCGGTAGTGGAACCCCTCGGGGGCATAGGTCAATTCGGGCAAACAGTCGAATTCGGCCGCCGCGATCCGCGACAGGATGGTGGCGCCAAACCCCGTGCGGCCAGGCGGAGCGCAGACAGGCCCGCCCCGTTCGCGCCAGTCGAACACGAGCCGGGCGCCCGCGTCCGTCTCCCTGATCTCCCAGGTGACGCGCACCCCCCCTTCCGCGCGCGCGGAGGTCGAGGGGCCGAATTTCGTGCTGACGGTCAAGGCGCCATAGGTGGCGGCCAGCGCCTGGAGCCGCCCCAGGAACGCCGCGCGCGCCTCGGGCAGCGAGCGCCCGTCGTCGGCGAGGCTGCGCTGGGCGACGGACTGGACCACCGCCAGCAGGTTCTTGCCGCGATGCGCCAGTTCGCGCATCAGGGTCGCCTGCCGCTCTTCCGCGCGCTTGCGCTCGGAAATGTCGCTGACCACGGCGATGAAGCCGACGGCCGACCCGTCTTCGCCGCTCAGGCGGGAGAGCGCCGTTTCCGTCCACACCAACGAACCGTCGGGCCGAATCAACCGCTTCTCCATCGTGCGGCAATCAGCGCCGCCGGCCTGCAAGATTTCGAGATAGGCCGCGTCGGCGTCGATGTCGTCTTCATGGGTGATGTCGCGCATCGTCTTCGACAGCAAATCCTCGGCCGAGCGGCCGGCGATGCGCAGCATGGCCGCGTTGGCGCGCAGCCAATGGCCGTCGCCGGCGATTTCCGCCATGCCCACGGCCGCGCCGTCGAAAACGGCGCGGTAGCGCCGCTCGCTCGCGCCCAGCGCCAGCTCCGCCTGTTTTCGCCCGGAAATATCCTGGTGCGACACAATGGCCCCGACAGGGAGCTTTGGGTCGAGCGCATCGACGTTCATCAGGAACCAGCGCCGCTCGGTCGGGGAATCGCAGGGATATTCCATCTCGAAACGCGGGCGCGCGCCGGCAAGCACGGCCTCCAGGCCCTCCAGCGCCTCCCGGGCGGTCCGGTCGTCGCGCGACGCGACGCGGCAGACGTCGAGATAATTGGCGCCGACCGCCAGGCCGCGGACGCCCGCCCCGTTCGCGGCGGCGAACGCGGTCCAGGCGCGATTGACCAGCATGATCGCGCCGTTTTCGTCGAGAACGGCGACATGGGCCGGAAAGGCTTCAAAACCTTGACGGCATTGAGCTTCAGCGGCGCGCCGCGCAAGCTCGGCGTTTTCCCAACCCGGTTCCTTCATGCACGCGCGCTCCGTCGCGGCTTCACTGTCATTGCTTTAGCGCGTTTTGGTTTTGGCGAGATGTGTATTTCAGCAAAAGGTGTCGAAAACAGGATAGTCGCACGCCAGCGGCCGGATCGGAAAAATTGCGACATTTCGCGAGACGAACCCGACGCATTTGGCCGATTATCCGGGCGGGACACGGTTTTGGCGCATGGCGCGGTCCATGCATGCCAACGACAACCCGGACAAGAAGCAAAAGCGTTGCGGGTGGGGTTTTGAGGGGGCGGCCATGAACGCGACTTCCTTTCCATATTTTGTTTCAGCCAATGACGCCGATGTGGCGGTGATCCTGGGAACCAATGAAATCGCCTCGGCGCTGGCCGTGAAATTGCGCAAGTCCGGCTACCACGTCATCCTCAGCCACGAGCCCTGTCCTCCGGTGCTGCGCCGGGGCATGGCCTTCGACGACGCCCTTTACGACGACCCTTGCGAACTGGAGGGGGTCAGCGCGCGCCGCGCCGAGGACGCCGTTCATCTCGCCGAAATCGCCGCCGAACCCGCCTGCGTCGCGGTGACGCCGCTGCACTTGAGCGATCTCTTGGCGTTGCGCCGCATCCAGGTGCTGATCGACGCGCGGCTCAAACCCACTTCCGCCACGCCCGACTACCGCCGCTATGTCGGCCTGTCCGTCGGGCTGGGCGGGCATTTCATCGTCGGCGAAAACTGCGATCTCACCTTCGAGGCCGCCCCGGCCTATTGCGCCGCGCTCAATCATTGCAACGTCAGGCAGCCCTGCGAGAGCGGCGACGCCCCCGACGATCCCGCCTTCGCGGTCGCGCCGGGGCGCGGCGTCTGGCACACGGCGCTGGACATCGGCGCAACCGTGACCAGCGGCGATCTGCTCGGGCGCATCGGCGAGTTTTCGGTGCGCGCGCGCCTGGACGGCGTGCTCGTCGGCCTTGTCCGCGACGGTCTGGCGCTGCCTGAAGGGTCGCCTCTGGCGGAGATCGCCAAGGGAAAAACGGCGGCGCGCGGCCTCGACCCCCATGCGAAAATCCTCGCCAAAGCCGCGCTCACGGCTATAAAGGGCGCGGCGAAACGCCGCGCGCCCAAATAGCCCCGACGAGTGTGATGGTATCCTTCTTCGACTCCGATCTTGAACGCCTGCTGGCGGACGATGTCCCCCATGGCGACCTCACCACCGATCAACTCGGGCTGGCCGGCGCCAGCGGCCGCATGGATTTTCGCGCGAGGGGGCCGATGGTGGCCGCATTGGTCGAAGCCTCGGCGCGCCTCCTCGAAATCGCCGGCGCGCGGGTGACGCTTTCCGCCCGAAGCGGCGACCCGCTCGCGGCGGGCGCGGAGATCCTGTCCGCGCAAGGCCCCGCCCCGGCCTTGTTGCGCGGCTGGAAGGTGGCGCAGACCCTGATCGAGATCTGGGCCGGCGTCGCCAGCGCGGCGCGCGACATTGTCGAAGAGGCGCGCGCGGCGGCGCCCGACATCTGTGTCGCCTGCACGCGCAAGAACACGCCTGGGACCAAGAAATTCGCCATTGCGGCGGTGGAGGCCGGCGGCGCGGCGATGCATCGGCTCGGCCTGTCGGAAACCATACTGGTGTTTCCCGAACATCTCGCTTTCCTGCCCGGCGTGACCTTGGTAGAGGTCGCGACAAGGCTGCGCCGGCGGGCGCCGGAGAAGAAACTGGCGCTGGAGGCGAAAAATCTCGACGAGGCGCTGGCCGCCGCCCGCGCCGGCTTCGATCTGATTCAGGCGGAGAAATTTTCTCTCGCGGACATTTCGCGCTTGGCGGAGGCGCTGCGCGATCTGCCCAACCGACCGCTGCTGGCCGCCGCCGGCGGCGTCAAACGCGACAATGCCCGCGCCTATGCCGAGGCCGGGGCCGACATTCTTGTCACGTCATCGCCATATTCCGCCCCGCCCAAAGATGTGGCGGTGACCTTTGTCGCGGATTGTCAGGATTTTCGGCAGTCCTGTTGAGCGCCTTTGTTCATTATGCGACAATTTTAGGCGTGGACGGGGCGTGGCGCCTGTTTTTTGGCGTTTCCAGCGTCGGCGCCCGAGGCTATCTTTGTCGCATGTCAGACGCCCCTGGGAAACCTTCGGGAAACCTTGCAAGGCCGTGGATGTGACGCCTTCCGTCCATGCGCCCGGCGTAACCTTCAACCAGAAGACGGTGATATGGGCCTGGCGCATATTCCCGATAAATTGTGCGCGGTTTTCGGAACAGAATATGTGCAACACCAATGAGCTGGAGCCTGGTCGGTGAACCGGGGTTCACCGACCGCGTTCCAGCCTGTCATCGGGAGCCGAACCATGGGTTCAGCTGAAAAAGTTGTCTTCGAGCCTGCCTACAAGGATGTCGCTCTCGCCGGCGTCTATGAAATCTCCAAAATCCTCACCGGCGCGCAATCGCTCGATCGCACGCTGGGCGCCGTCATCGCCGTCCTCGCCTCGTTCATGCAGATGCGGCGCGGCTTCATTCTCGCATTGGACGAGGACGGCGAGCCGGAGATCACCGCCTCGTCCGACGCCTCGGCCAAGGGCGGCGGCGCAAAAACCCTGCTGCCGCAAAAGGTGATCGACCACATTGTCGCCACCGGCGTGCCGATGGTGATCGAGGACGTGTCCACCCACCAGTATTTCACCGGCACGGCCTATCGCCATCTGCTGCCGCCGATGACCAAGGTGAGTTTTCTCGGCGTGCCGATCAAGGTGGACGGCGTCGCCAAGGGCACGCTCACCGTCGATCGCGAATGGAACAACAAGCTCGACTTCCGCCTGGAAGACGACGTGCGCCTGCTCACCATGGTGGCCAATCTGATCGGTCAGGCCATGCGCATGCACGCGCTGATCGCCCGCGACCGCGATCGTCTGATCAAGGAGCAGCACCGGCTGGAAAAGGCGCTGGTCGAGGTCGGCGGGGCGTCAAAACCGGCGAACGCGCCGCGCGGAAAATTCGATTTCATCATCGGCGAAAGCCCGGGGATAAAAACCCTGCTGCAAAAGATCGAAATCGCAGCGCGCTCCAACGCCACCGTGCTGCTGCGCGGCGAAACCGGCGCCGGCAAGGAATTGTTCGCCCGCGCCGTGCATGAAAACTCGCCCCGCGCGAAATGCGCCTTCGTCAAGGTCAATTGCGCGGCGCTGCCGGAAAGCGTGATCGAATCGGAACTGTTCGGTCATGAGAAAGGCTCGTTCACCGGCGCCGTCAGCCAGCGCGCCGGACGTTTCGAACTCGCCGACGGCGGCACCTTGTTCCTGGACGAGATCGGCGAAATCTCCGCCTCGTTCCAGGCCAAACTTTTACGCGTGTTGCAGGAGGGCGAGTTCGAGCGCGTCGGCGGAGCCAAAACGCTGAAAGTCGATGTGCGCATTGTCTGCGCCACCAACCGCAATCTCGAAGAAGCGGTGGCGCGCGGCGATTTCCGCGCCGACCTTTATTACCGCATCAATGTGGTCACGCTGCTGATCCCGCCGCTGCGCGAGCGTCCGGGCGACATCAAACTGCTGGCGAAAAGGTTCTTGGACGCCTTCAGCCGCGAAAACGGCCTGGACAAGAGCTTTGCGCCGCCCGCGCTGGAGCGGCTGTCGCATTGCGCCTTCCCCGGCAATGTGCGCGAGCTGGAAAATTGCGTGCGGCGAACCGCGACCTTGGCGGGCGGAGCGGAAATCGTCGAGGCCGATCTCGCCTGCGCCCAGGGCTGTTGCCTCTCCGCGACGCTGTGGAAGGGGCATAACGCGCTGACCGGGCTGCACAACCAGCCGACGCCGCAACCGGGCATGCCGCCGATCACCGCCAGACCGACGCCCGAGCCCTACAAGGCGGCGCCCGAGCCTTACGCGCCCGCGCCGCCGCGTCCTCCGGCGCCGGAGGCCTATGTTCCGGAGCCGCCGCTTGAGCCGGCCCTCTCGCCCTGCGCCGAACATGCGGCGGACGCGCTGGAGCGCGGCCTGCCGATCGACTGCCCCTCGCCCGATCATTGCCCGGTGGTCCACCCCGGCAAGAGCGAGCGCGAGCGGCTGATCGAGGCGCTGGAGAAGACCGGCTGGGTCCAGGCCAAGGCGGCCCGCCTGCTCGGCCTCACCCCCCGCCAGATCGGCTACGCCCTGCGCAAGCAGAACATCGACATCAAGAAGTTCTGAACGTACGCGGCGTCCGCCATTTGTACGCAACGGTGCGTTTTCCCTCTTCCCGCGCGAGCAGGGAGAGGGAATTGGCGCGTTCCCCGTTTTGGCGCAAGCCTTGCTTGAGTTTTCACGCAAATGAGGCGTGGAATGACTTTGTCCGATGAAAACGAAGCGGCCGAAGATTGGACCGGCCGCACCTTTTCTTGTCAGGATTGCCTGCATCAGAAATTGCGGGAAGGCGGGCGTTGCGTGCTCGGGCGCATCTGCGTGCGCGACAAGCGCGCGCGGCGCATCGACAGTTTCTTCTCCAGCAATCCCGAATATGCCGGCGACTATCTCGACCACCTCTATTTCGAGGTGCGGGCCTTGGCGGCCAAATACGCCAATCCCTTTCAACTCACCCGGCTGATGAAGGATCCGGAGGCCGAGGTCCGCGCCGTGGCGGCGCTGAAACTCCCCCTGCCCCGCGTGCGCGACATGCGCAACGACAAGAGCAGCGCCGTGCGGCAAGCCTGCGCGCTGCGGCTGGAAGGCGCCGACCTCGTCGCGATGGCGGGCGACGACGACGATCAGGTCCGCTTCGCGGTGGCGCGCCGGCTCGATCCGGCGCTGCTGCCGATGATGCTCGACGATCCCGCGCCCAACGTGCGCCGCGCGGTCGCCGCGCGCGTCCCGGTCAACCGGCTTTATGTCCTGTTGAAGGACGACGACGCCTTGGTGCGCCGCGCCGCCGCCGAACGCTGCGCGCCGGAAGCCCTGGCCATGCTGGTGGAAGATCCCGACCTGCGGCTGCGCTTCGTGGTCGCCGACCGCGCCCCGCGCGAGGTGGCGCTCCGGCTGGTCAACGACCCGGATGAGGAAGTGGCGCGCCGCGCGCGCGAGCGGCGCGACGAGACGACGAACTGACGCCAGCTGTCGCACAGTTCATTGACGCGCTTGCGCTGCACGCCCATCGCCCGCGCCGGCGCGCCTATCGCAAAGCCCCCCAGGGGC
Organism: Rhodoblastus sphagnicola; assembly: GCF_002937075.1. Classification (GTDB taxonomy): domain Bacteria; phylum Pseudomonadota; class Alphaproteobacteria; order Rhizobiales; family Beijerinckiaceae; genus Rhodoblastus; species Rhodoblastus sphagnicola. The sequence goes on along the minus strand of NZ_NHSJ01000057.1, from coordinate 41,504 downwards.
GCATCATGGCCGTGGCGAGAACGGCCATGACGGCGGGCGACACGTCCGACGCGCGCAACGCTTTCATCCAACAAGCCTGTCGCAAGTGTGACAGCTTGGTTGCCTCTCTCGCGCGCCTGTTGCGCCCGGCCCCGCCTTTTCCCCGGATTCCCAGCCCATTCAGAAATTTCCCCCGACTGGTACGGAGCTTGCGACGCGGCCCCCGAACGATTGCGCGAAGCTTGGTCCCCAACAAAGCGGGCCGATCCGCCGGAGGCGAATATGCATTTTGTCGTCTGTATCAAACAGGTCCCGGACTCGGCGCAGATCCGCGTCCATCCGGTCACCAACACGATCATGCGGCAGGGCGTGCCGACGATCATCAACCCCTACGACCTGTTCTCGCTGGAAGAAGCGCTGCGCTGGCGCGACAAGGTCGGCGGCGAAGTCACCGTGCTGACCATGGGCCCGCCCATGGCCTCGGACTCGCTGCGCAAGGCGCTGACCATCGGCGCCGACCGCGCCGTGCTGCTGACCGACCGCTTCTTCGCCGGCTCCGACACGCTCGCCACCTCCTTCGCCCTGTCCGCCGCGCTGAAGAAAATCGGCGAAACCTTCAGCAAACCCGACATCGTGTTCTGCGGCAAGCAGACCATCGACGGCGACACCGCTCAGGTCGGCCCCGGCGTCGCCAAGCGCCTCAACCTCGAACAGATCACCTATGTCTCTGGGATCAACGAGGTCGATGGTGAGAACCGCACGGTCACGCTGGAGCGCCGCTCCGAAGGCGGTGTGCAGGTGCTGAAGACCAGCCTGCCGGCCATGATCACCATGCTGGAAGGCTCCAATGTGGTGCGGCGCGGCCGCATCGACGACGCCCTGCGCGCGGCCCGCGCCGAAATCATCACCTGGAGCGCCAAGGACGCCGGCATCGAGGACGTCACCATGTGCGGCCTGCGCGGCTCGCCGACCGTGGTGAAGAAGGTGTTCGCCCCCACGCCCCGCGCGGAAAAGGCCGCTCTGGTGGAAGTCGGCGCCACGCCCGGCGACTCCGCCGAAGCGCTGATCAACGCCATTTTCGCCAAATCCCCGAAGATCGAGGACGACCTCGTCAAACTCGCCTCCGGCTTCTGAAGCCGCCAAAGATTTAGGAGCTGACCATGAGCGATCCGAAACCAGCGCCCAAAGCGGCGCCCGCCGGCGGCAGCCGCGCGACGATGAAGAAGGAGTTGCCGGAAAAATTCCGCAACCACAAGCACGTCTGGGTGTTCATCGAAATGGAGCGCGGCGTGGTCCATCCCGTCTCGTTCGAACTGTTGGGCGAAGGCCGCAAACTCGCCGACAAGCTCGGCGTGGAGCTGGCCGGCGTGGTGCTGGGCGCGCCCGGCGCCGATGTCGCGCACGCCTGCAAGGAGTCGTTCGCCTATGGCGCCGACCTCTGCTACACCATCGAGAACCCGGTGCTCGCCGATTATCGCAACGAGCCTTATTCCAAGGCGCTGACCGCGGTCGTCGAGGCGCACAAGCCGGAAATCCTGCTGCTCGGCGCCACCACGCTCGGCCGCGATCTCGCCGGCTCCGTCGCCACCACGCTGCTCACCGGCCTCACCGCCGATTGCACCGAATTGAACGTGGACGACGACAAGTCGCTGGCCGCGACGCGCCCGACCTTCGGCGGCTCGCTGCTCTGCACCATCTACACGCTGAACTTTCGCCCGCAAATGGCCACGGCGCGTCCGCGCGCCATGGCCATGCCGGAGCGCCAGGAGGGCCGCGAAGGCCGCATCGTGCCCTTCGCGGTGGACCTGCGCGAAGACGACATCATCACGAAAATCCTGTCGTTCATCCCCGACCGCGATTCCAACAAGACCAACCTCGCCTTCGCCGATGTGGTGGTGGCCGGCGGCATGGGCCTGCAAAGCCCGGAAAATTTCCAACTGGTGAAGAACCTCGCCTCGGTGCTCGGCGCGGAATATGGCTGCTCGCGCCCGCTGGTGCAGAAGGGCTGGATCAGCTCCGACCGCCAGATCGGCCAGACCGGCAAGACCATCCGTCCGAAAATCTACATCGCCGCCGGCATTTCCGGCGCGATCCAGCATCGCGTTGGCGTCGAGGGCGCCGACCTGATCGTGGCCATCAACACCGACAAGAACGCGCCAATCTTCGACTTCGCCCATCTCGGCATCGTCACCGACGCGATCCGCTTGCTGCCGGCGCTGACGGAAGCCTTCCGCAAGCGCCTGTCGCCCCATTCCAAGGACCGGTTGGCCGGCTAAGGAGACGAAAATGATCGAGGAAAAATTTGACGCGATCGTGATCGGCGCCGGCATGGCCGGAAACGCCGCCGCCTTCACCATGGCCTCGCGCGGGCTGAAAGTGCTGCAATTGGAGCGCGGCGAATATCCCGGCTCGAAAAACGTGCAGGGCGGCATTCTCTATGCGGATATGGTGGAAAAGATCATCCCCGAATTCCGCAACGAGGCCCCGCTGGAGCGCCGCCTGATCGAGCAGCGCTTCTGGCTGATGTCCGACAACGCCCATACGGGCATGCACTACCGCAACGACGACTTCAACGAAGAGAAGGGCAACCGCTACACCATCATCCGCTCGCAGTTCGACCGCTGGTTCGCCAAGGAGAGCCAGGCGAAAGGCGCGATCCTGCTGTGCGAGACCACGGCGGTGGAGCTGATCCGGGACGGCTATGGCAAGGTGATCGGCGTGCGCACCGACCGCTCCGGCGGCCCGATCCACGCCGATGTCGTGGTGCTGGCGGAAGGCGTCAACGGCCTGCTCGGCACGCGCGCCGAACTGCGCCCGCGCCCGCAGGCTTCCCAGGTCGCGCTCGCCGTGAAGGAAATGCACTTCCTGCCGGCCGAAGTGATCGAGCAGCGCTTCAACATCAAGGGCGACGAAGGCGTGGTGATCGAGGCCGCCGGAACCATTTCCAAGGGAATGGCCGGCATGGGCTTCATCTACACCAACAAGGAGAGCATTTCGGTCGGCCTGGGCTGCCTGGTGTCGGATTTCGCCGAGAACCAGACCTCGCCGGCGCAACTGCTCGACCTGTTCAAGAAGCATCCGTCGGTGGCGCCGTTGATCGCCGGCTCGGAAGTCAAGGAATATGCCGCGCATCTGATCCCGGAGGGCGGCTACAACGCCATCCCCAAACTGTTCGGCGAAGGCTATGTGATCTGCGGCGACGCCGCCCAGCTCAACAACGCCGTGCATCGCGAGGGCTCCAACCTCGCCATGACGTCGGGCCGCCTCGCCGGCGAAGCGATCTTCCAGATCAAGTCGCGCCGCGACCCCTGCACCGCGCAAAACCTGTCGCTGTACAAGAAGCTGCTCGACGACAGCTTCGTGATCAAGGATCTGAAGAAGTACAAGGACATGCCGGACCTGCTGCACACGCAGGCCTCCAACCTGTTCCTGACCTATCCGCAGCTCGTCGCCAAGGCGATGGAGAATTTCGTCCGCGTCGACGGCACGCCGAAGATCGAAAAGGAAAAGAACACGTTTTCGAGCTTCCGCAAGACGCGCGGCGCCCTCGGGCTGCTCGGCGACGCCGTCCGTTTCGCGCGGGCGTGGCGCTGATAATGTTCTGCGCCGATGGCGCAGAACTTGCGTAACTTTCCATAACGGACGCGCCAACGGGACAAACCCGACAGGCGCGTCATTCCAGATCGGAGGAGTCTCACATGGGCATTGAGGCGCAGTTCCAGAAGGTCGAAGAGAAACTCTACCAGAACCGCTATCTGGTCGACGCGGGACAGCCGCACATCAAAATCGCGCCGCATGAAAAACCGTCGAAGAACCTGCTGGCGATGACGCACCTCTGTCCGGCGGGCTGCTACACCGAAGCCGAATCCGGCCAGGTCGAGCTCGCGGCCGACGGCTGCCTGGAATGCGGCACCTGCCGCGTTCTGTGCGAGGAGAGCGGCGAAATCACGTGGAACTATCCGCGCGGCGGCTACGGAATTCTGTTCAAGTTCGGCTGATCCGCTGGCCGAAACAGAAAAAAGCCCCGTTCTCCCTGGAGAGCGGGGCTTTTGCTTGTCCTCAGGCCGCCGGCGCGAGCATGTGCAGCACGGCGGCGGGATCGACGGCGTGCGGCTGCGGGTTGAAGAAGCCGCCCGACCCGGAGCCAAGCATCCCGGCGACCCTGGCCGCGCTTGAGGAAATGGTGAGATTGAAGGTCTCGGACGCGGCGGCGCCGCCCGTGTCGGTCGCCGTCACCTTCAGCGCGTAAGTTCCGGCGGCGCTGGGCGCCGTGCCGGAAAACAGCCGCGACGCCGCGTTGAACGACAGCCATGTCGGCAGCGCCGAACCATTGCCCTGCGTCGCGCTGTAGGTCAGCGCCTCGCCCTGCGGATCGATGAAGGTGCTGGCGGAGAGGGCGAGGCTCACGGCCTTGCCGATTGTCACCGTCTGGTTGGCGGTCTGGGCCGCCAGCCTCGGCGCGGCGGGCGAGGCGATGGCGACGGAGATGGTTTCGCTGGCGGCAAGCCCGGCCGAGTCCCTGGCCGTCACCACGATGCTGACGGCGGAGGCGGTGGTCGGCGCCGCGCCGGAAAACACGCCGGTCGAGGCGTTGAGCGACAGCCAGCTCGGCAGCGCCGTTCCATTGGCCTGGGTCGCCGAATAGGTCAGGGCGAGGCCGACCGGATCGACAAAAGCGCCCGCGACCGAGAAGGTGGTCGCCTTGCCCTTCACGAAACTCTGGGTCGCGGTCTGGCTCACCAGCATGGGCGCGAGCGCGCCGCCGGCGCTGTCCGTCATGATCCAGTCGCCCGCCGCCTGCAAGGTCGCGAGGCTCACTTCAAAAGTGGTGTTCCAGTATTGTCCGCTGGCGGAACCCCAGGGATTGCGGACTTCCAGCAGGCCCGTCTTGGTGTCGTAACCATAGATCGACATGGCGTGGCCGGCGACCAGCGTCTGCTTGCCCAAGGAATCGTAAGCGTTGGTGTAGGAGCACAGGATCACGTCGTCATGGGCGTTGAGGTCGGCGATGAGTTCGTTCAGCAGGGTCGAGCCGGACTGGTTGGCGACATAGCTCGTGACGGAGAAGCTGGCGTTGAGATTGTAGCCGACCCAGCCGGAGCTGGAGCCGCCGAACTCCTGCAAGACCTTGGCGCCGGTCAGGGCTTCGAGTCCGTAGATCGGATTGCCGCCATTGCCGATCGTGCTGTAGGAATTGCCGTAATTGACGCTGTTGCCGGTGTAGACGCCGCCGGCCTGCAATTGCGCGAAAGCCTTTTCCGCCAGGCTCGCCCACAGGTCCGAGGCGTGATTGAAGATCGAACCGCCATTGGCGAGCGCGCTGTTCACGGTCACATATTGCGCGACGCCGTTCTCGTACAAACGCACGCCGTAGGTTCCATTGCCGTTGTCGGTGAACATGGAGGAAACGAGGCTGGCGTTCTGGTAAACCACCTCGGCGGCGCTCGACAGGAAATAGCAGTCGCCGAGATAGCCCTGGTTGATGTCGTTCATGCTGGCGCCGCCCGTGGCGAACAGCGGCTTGTTGACGGTGGATTCGGTGACGCTGAACCGGGTCGAGCCCATCACCACGCTGCTGCTCGGCAGATCGGTCCCGAGCAGCCATTTGCCGGTGAGTTCGGAAACCTGCGTGGCGGTGGCGCCGGCGGCGAGATTGCCGAGCGCGACTGAAGCGGCGTTCCCGCCCGTCCAGGTGGCGTTGGCGGCGTTGCCATTGACCAAGGCGTTGAACGCATATTTCAGATAAGCCGAAGTCGAGACGCCGGTGTTGAGATTGGCGGCGATGGTTTTCAGATCGGCGAACTGGGAGGCGGTGAGCTTGCCGGAGCCGAGGTTCGTCGTGAGATCGGTCATCAGCTTGGCGAGGCCGGGCTCGGTCACGGCGCCATTGACGAGGGCCGCCTTCATGTCGGTGGCGATGGCGGCGTTGGCCAGCGTGTTGACCCAGGCGGGCGGAGTCGAGGTCGCCCCGACGACGGTTTTCACGCCTGTCGTGGCGCCGGTCCCTGCGGCCGTCGTCGCGCTCGCGGCGCTCGCGGCGGAGAACAGCAGCGCGCTCCAGTCGGCCGTCCCGGCCTGAAAGGCCGGCAGGACCGGCGCCGACGAATCGTCGTTCTGGCCGAACAGATTGCGGGTGGACGAAGAATTGGCTGACATGGAGCCTCGCGGGTCGCCTTAAACGGCCGGGTTGGGCCAGATACCCGATATCCGCCCGCGAGGCGTTAAAACCGCGCTCAAGCGCTGGCCGCCATTTTCGTAAAGGTGTAAACTGTTCGTTTAGCTTCCGGGGAGGAGCGCGCCGATGAACGAACAATCGATCGCGGCGATCCTGCATCGTCAAAGAGAGGCTTTTCGCGCCGGCCCGCCCAACCTCGCGCAAAGGCGCGAGACGCTGAAACGGCTCGGCCACGCCGTGAAGGCGAGCGCGGAAGAACTGGCGCAAGCCGTTTCGGCCGATTTCGGCCACAGGTCGCGCCATGAAACGCTGATGGCCGACATTTTCCCGGTCATCGCCGCCGCGCGCCACGCCCGCTTCCATCTGCGCCGCTGGATGCGCGCGCGAACAGTCTGGCCCGGCCTCGAACTCGCGCCGAGCCGCGCCCGCATCATGGCGCAGCCGCTCGGCGTGGTGGGCGTGGTCAGCCCCTGGAATTATCCGGTAAATTTGGCGCTGACGCCGCTGGTCGCCGCGCTCGCGGCGGGCGACCGGGTGATGCTCAAGCCCTCCGAACTCACGCCGCGCACGGCGGAAACGCTCAAGGAAATGCTCGGCGGACTTTTCCTTGAAGAAGAGGTCGCGGTCGTCCTCGGCGGCCCGGAGGTCGGCGCCGCCTTCTGCGCGCTGCCGTTCGACGCTCTGCTGTTCACCGGCTCGACCGAGGTCGGCCGCAAGGTTCTGGCCGCGACGGCGGAGACTCTGACCCCGGCGACGCTGGAATTGGGCGGCAAGTCGCCCTGCGTGATCGCGCCCGGCGCCGATCTCGCCCAAGCCGCCGCATGCATCGCGGTCGGCAAGCTGCTGAACGCCGGCCAGAGCTGCATCGCCCCGGATTACGTGCTGCTGCCCGCCGAAATAAAACCGATTTTTGTCAAGCTTTTCACCGAAACGGTCAACAAACTCTACCCGTCTCTTCTTGATAATGCTGACTATACGTCAGTCATTAGCGACGCCCATTACATGCGTCTGACGCGAATGGTCGAAGAGGCCAGGCAGAGCGGGGCGGAAATCGTCGTCATCGACCCGGCCAACGAAAATCCGCCGCCGTCCAGCCGCAAGTTCGCGCCGACGCTGATCCTCGATCCCTCGGAAGACCTGTGCGTGATGCGGGAGGAGATCTTTGGGCCGATCCTGCCGGCGCTCGGCTACCAGACGTTTGATTCCGCGCTCGATTTCGTCAACGCCCGCCCCCGGCCCCTCGCCCTCTATTATTTCGGCCCGGAAGACCGGAACCTGCGGCGCCTGCTCGCCGGCGCCCATGCCGGCGGGGTCACGGTCAACCAGACCATGAGCCATTTCGTCGCCGAAAACCTGCCGTTCGGCGGCGTCGGCCCCTCCGGCATGGGCGCCTATCACGGCGAGGCCGGTTTCCGGGCTTTCTCCCATGCAAAACCGGTCTTGCTGCAAAGCCGCCTCGACAGCCGTATCCTGCTGCGTCCGCCCTATGGCAAACTGACCGAAGCCGTGCTGCGTTTCATGCTGCGGGGTTGAACGCCTCGGCCAAATCGACTAGCCAGTCAGAATTAAGCGCCTAGCCGGGTTCCGGCCGGCGCGCGGGGATCAGCGACACCTATGTGGATCGTCAGAATAGCGCTCCAGCGCCCCTACACCTTCATCGTCATGGCGCTGACGATCCTGCTTGCCACGCCCTACATGCTGCTGACGATGGCGACGGACATCCTGCCGGAAATCAACATCCCCGTCATCAGCGTGATCTGGAACTACACCGGCTTCTCGGCGCAGGAGATGGGCAGTCGAATCACCGGCCCGGCCGAACGCATCCTGACGACGACCGTGAACGACATCGAGCATGTCGAGTCGCAATCCTATAGCGGCATTTCCATCATAAAGATCTTCTTCCAGCCCGGCGCCAATATCGGGGCGGCCATCGCGCAGACGCTGGCGAGCGAACAGGTGATGGTGCGCACCCTGCCGGTCGGCACGCAGCCGCCGCTGATCCTGTCCTATTCGGCTTCGGCCATTCCGGTGACACAACTCGCCTTGTCGAGCGCGACCCTGCCGGAGCAGACGGTGTTCGACAACGCCACCAACGTCCTGCGCCCGCAGATCATCACCATCCCCGGCGTCGCCAGTCCCTGGCCCTTCGGCGGCAAGCAGCGCATCATCTCGGTCGATCTCGACAACGCCGCCCTGCTCGCCAAGGGTTTGGCGCCCGTCGACATCGTCAACGCCGTGAGCGCGCAAAACCTGATCCTGCCCTCCGGCACGGCGAAAATGGGTCCGACGGAATTCATCATCGGCCTGAACGGCTCGCCGACGGCGATCGAGGGTTTGAACAACCTGCCGGTGCGCACGGTCAACGGCGCCGTCACCTATTTGCGCGAAGTCGCCCATGTGCGCGACGGCTTCTCGCCGCAGACCAATGTCGTCAGGCTCGACGGCGTGCGCGGCGTGTTGCAGTCGGTCCTGAAAACCGGCTCGGCCTCGACCTTGCGCATCGTGGACAATCTCAAGACGACGCTGGCGCGCGCGACCAGACTGCTGCCGCAGGAGATCACGATCCGCAGCCTGTTCGACCAGTCGGTCTATGTGCGCGCCGCCATTTCCGGCGTGGTCAAGGAGGCGCTGATCGCCGCCGGCCTCACCGCCGCGCTGATCCTGCTGTTCCTCGGCAACTGGCGCGCCACCATCATCATCGCCATCTCGATCCCGCTGTCGATCCTGTCCTCGCTGCTGGCCCTCGACGCGCTCGGCGAAACCATCAACATCATGACGCTCGGCGGCCTCGCGCTGGCGGTCGGCATTCTCGTGGATGACGCCACCGTCACCATCGAGAACATCGAGCGCCACATGCATCTGGGGACCGGGCTCTACGACTCGATTTATGAAGGCGCGGGCGAAATCGCCTTGCCGGCGCTGGTCTCGACCCTGTGCATCTGCATCGTGTTCACGCCGATGTTCTTCCTGGCGGGCGTGTCGAAATTCCTGTTCGTGCCGCTGGCCGAGGCCGTGGTGTTCGCCATGCTCGCCTCCTACCTGCTGTCGCGCACGCTGGTGCCGACGCTCGCCCTGCTGATGCTGCGCCTCCCCACCGCTGAAACTGGCCGCGGCAATGTGTTCGCCCGCTTTCAAAAGCAATTCGAAGCCCTGTTCGAGAAGATTCGCGGCTTCTACGTCGTGCTGCTCAGCGTTTTGCTCACCCGCCGCCTCCTGATCGGGGGCGGCTTCGTGCTGTTCTGGACGGCGTCGCTCGGGCTTTATCTCACGCTCGGCCAGGACTTTTTTCCGGCGGTGGACTCGCCGAGCATCCGCCTGCACATGCGCGCCCCCACCGGCACGCGCATCGAGGAGACGGCGCGGATCGCCGACGAGGTCGACAGCTTCATCCGCACGCAAATTCCCGCCGAGGAACTCGATTCCATTCTCGACAATATCGGCCTGCCCTATTCCGGCATCAACCTGTCCTACAGCAATGCCGGCACCATCGGCACGCTCGACGGCGAAATCATGATCGCGCTCAAAGGCGAGCATCGCCCGTCGAGCGTTTACGTGAGAACCTTGCGCAAAAGCCTGCCGGAAAAATTCCCCGGCGTGGAGTTCTTCTTCCAGCCCGCCGACATCGTTTCGCAAATCCTCAATTTCGGCCAGCCGGCGGCGATCGACGTGCAGGTTCTCGGCGCCGATCTGCGCCAAAGTTTTTCGCGCGCGTCGGAGATCGCGCAGGAGATCCGCAAAATCCCCGGCGCGGTCGATGTGCATATCCTGCAACGGCTGGACGCGCCGAGCCTGCGGCTCGACATGGACCGCACCCGCGCCCAGCAGGTCAATCTCAACGCCAACAGCGTCGCGCAAAACGTCCTGATCTCGCTGTCGGGCAGCAACCAGACCACGCCGACCTTCTGGCTCGATCCGCGCAACGGCATCACCTACAACGTGACAGCGCAGACGCCGCAATATCGCATGAACACTGTCGATGACCTGCTGGCGACGCCCATTTCGGCGGGAAGCGGCGCGACGCCGCAACTCCTGGGCAATCTCGCCACCATAAGACCCGGCGCCGAAGTGGCGCTGATGTCGCGCTACAACCTGCGCCCGGCCATCGACATCTATGTCAGCATCGAGGGCCGCGACCTCGGCGGGGTCAGCGCCGAAGTGGAAAAAATCGTGGCGGACGCCAGGAGCAAACTGCCGCGCGGCTACGACATCGCCCTGCGCGGCCAGGCCCCGACCATGAAAAGCTCCTATCTGGGCTTGGGGATAGGCGTGCTCGTCGCAATGGTCCTCGTCTATCTGCTGATCGTCGTCAATTTCCAGTCGCTGCTCGATCCGCTGATCATCGTCAGCGCCCTGCCCGCCGCGATCGCCGGCATCGGCTGGATGCTGTTCCTGACGGGCACACCGCTTTCCGTGCCCGCCCTGACCGGCGCCATCATGACCACCGGCGTCGCCACGGCGAACTCGATCCTGCTGGTCTCCTTCGCCCGCCAGCGGCTGTCGCAGGGCCTCAGCCCCCTGTCGGCGGCGCTCGAAGCCGGCGCGACCCGCATCCGGCCCGTGCTCATGACCGCTTTCGCCATGATCGTCGGCATGATCCCGATGGCGCTGGGTCTCGGCGAGGGCGCGGAGCAGAACGCGCCGCTCGGCCGCGCCGTGATCGGCGGCCTGATCTTCGCCACATTTTCGACCTTGCTTTTCGTGCCGCTGGTGTTCGCCGGCGCCCATTCCTTCCGCCGCAGGACCGCGCCGTGACGAAAAAGAACCATCAATCCATGGGCCTGCAAAGCCCGGACGGCCAGATGCATCTGCCCAGGCGCAACGGCGCGGTGCGCGCCGCCAAAGCTTTCGCGCTGGTCTTCATCGTGATCCTCGCCTTGGGCGGGGCGCGCGTGCTGCTCGGTCGCGGCGCCGCGCGGGCGGCTCTGGAGGAACAATCGGCGCAGGGCCAGAAGATTTTCGTGAAAACCGTCAGCCCGGCCCTGAGCAAGAGCGCCAATGCGCTCACCCTGCCCGCGACTCTGCGCGGCGACAACGAAACCGCGATTTTCGCCCGCGTCAGCGGCTATGTCCGCGCTTTCGCCGTCGATATCGGCGCGAAGGTGAAGAAGGGGCAGGTTCTCGCCGAACTCGACACGCCGGAGCTGGACCAGCAGGTGGCGCAGGCCAAGGCGCAACTGGAGCAGGCCAAGGCCAATGTCGCGCTGGCCGAGGTGGCGTTAAAGCGCTGGAAAACCCTGTTCGCGCAGAATTCCGTCGCCAAGCAGGATCTGGACACCAAGCAGAACGCCTTCGACACCTCTGTGGCGCTGCAGAATTCGGCGCAAGCCTATCTGCGGCAATTGCAGGAAACCATGGATTTCAAGCATGTGCTGGCGCCGTTCGACGGCGTCATCACCGCGCGCAACGTCGATCTCGGCAATCTCATCACGGCGGGCAGCACCGGCTCCTCGTTGTTTTCCATGGCGCGGCCGGACCCGCTGCGCGTCTTCATCGACGCGCCGCAGGCCTATGCGGGGGGAATCAAGGTCGGCGACAAAGTGAACGTGACGCAGCCGGAAATGCCGGGCCGCGATTTCGCCGCCGAGGTCACGCGGATCGCCGGGGCGATCAATGTCGCGACGCGCTCGCAAACGATCGAACTGGCCCTGCCCAATCCCGATGGCGTGCTGACGCCGGGCGCCTATGTGCAGGTGGCGCTGCCGCTGCCGCCCAAGGGCCCGCTGTCGATCCCGGCCAACACGCTGCTGTTCCGCTCGGAAGGCCCGAGCGTGGTTATAGTGGACGCCGACGGCAAGGCGCATCTGCGCCCGATCAGCATCGTCAACGACCTCGGCGCCACGCTGGAACTCGCGGGCGGACTGACGCCGGAGGACAAGGTGATCATCAATCCGCCGGATTCGATTGTGGACGGGGATAAGGTCAGCGCGCAGTAGCGGCGTCAGTCCCCTCACGATGGCCGTGGTCCGAGACGGCCCCTTGCGGGGCCGCCGCGCCATGAGGGGTTTCTCTATGTAATCAAAAAGCAGCCCTCACCCCGAGGAGCCTGCGTCAGCAGGCGTCTCGAAGGGCGAGGGCGGTCCGTTCATGTGTCCGCGCGCTCAGCCCACCGCCTTCAGCGCCTGCGCCAGATCGGCCAGAATATCGTCGATGTGCTCAAGCCCGATCGACAGCCGGACATAGCCGGGCGAAGCGCCGGAGGAGAGCAGCGCCGCTTCGTCCAGCTGCGAATGGGTGGTCGAAGCCGGATGGATGGCGAGGCTGCGGGCGTCGCCGATATTGGCGACGTGATAGAACAATTGCAGCGCGTCGATGACCCTGCGCCCAGCCGTGGCGCCGCCCGCCAGTTCAAAACCGACCAGCGCGCCATAGCCGCCGCGCAAATATTTGTCGGCGCGGGCGCGGGCCTCGCCGGTCTGAACCGAGGGATGAATCACCTTGACGATTTCCGGTCGCTTGGTCAGCCAGGCGGCGACGGCGGTGGCGTTCTGGCAATGGCGCTCCATGCGCAGCGGCAGCGTTTCCAACCCCTGCAAGGTGATGAAGGAATTGAACGGCGAGGCGGCGGCGCCGAGATCGCGCAACAAAGTCGTGCGCGCCTTGATGATGTAGGCCACCGGGCCGATCGGCTTGACGGCCTGCGTCCACACCGCGCCATGATAGGACGGGTCGGGCGTGTTCAGCGCCGGCTGGCGTTCGGGAAACTTTTCCCAATCGAAATTGCCGCCGTCGATGATGGCGCCGCCGATGGCCGCGCCATGGCCGCCGATGAACTTTGTCGTGGAATAAACCACAATGGCCGCGCCATGGTCGAACGGCCGGCTCAGGATCGGCGCGGCGGTGTTGTCCATGATCAGGGGAACGCCAAATTCACGGCCGATCGCCGCGACTTCGGCGATGGGGAACACGGCCAGCTTGGGATTGGGCAGGGTTTCCGCGTAATAGGCGCGGGTGCGCGAATCGGTGGCGCGGCGAAAATTCTCGGGATCGGACGGATCGACGAAGCGCACCTCGATGCCCTGGTCCTTCAGCGTGTTGGCGAAGAGATTCCAGGTGCCGCCGTAAAGGTCGGTCGAGGACACCACATTGTCGCCGACGCGGGCGAGGTTCTGCACGGAGAAGGCGGAGGCCGCCTGGCCCGACGCCACCACCAGGGCCGCCGCGCCGCCTTCGAGCGCGGCCAGCCGCTGCTCCAGAATGTCGGTCGTGGGATTGCCGAGGCGGGTGTAAATATTGCCCAGCTCCTTCAGCGCGAACAGATTGGCGGCGTGTTCGGTGTCGCGGAACTGGTAGCTGGTGGTCTGGAAGATCGGCGGCGCCACGGAGCCGGTGGTCGGATCGGCGCGCCAGCCGGCGTGGAGAACGAGGGTTTCGGGATTTTTGCTACTGACCGCCATTGGTTTCCCCTTGTTTGCGGTGGTGTGCGAACGCATCGCCTTCATAGCGCAATATTCTACGTTTTTGATAGACTATTTTGTCGCGCCGCGCGAAAGCCATGCCCGCGCTGCAAAGCGTTTGTTCGCCGCCGAGAGGTAAATTGGCGCCTCTCCCCCGCCTCGCCCCCGCCAAACCCGCTGATTATCCGTGACGCCGCGCTGGCGCCGCTTTTGCTGAGCAGGTAATATAAATTCATAAGAACATCACAACGGGGCGGACATGCGGAACTGGAGCGCGCGGGTTTTCCGGGGCGAGGCTGGGCTTCTTCTGGCGGGGCTGAGCGGTGTCAATCTCGTCGTGTGGTCCTTGGCCTTCGCCGCCTTTTCCGACCGGCCGTCCCTGCTCGCCAGCGCCTTGCTCGCCTGGATGTTCGGCCTGCGCCACGCCGTGGACGCCGACCACATCGCGGCCATCGACAATGTCGTGCGCAAGCTGATGCAGCAGGGCCAGAAACCCTACGCCGTCGGCCTGCACTTCTCGCTCGGCCATTCGACCGTGGTGATCGTCGCGGCGGCGGCGCTGGCGCTGACCGCGAGCTTCGCCCAGCACGCGCTGGACTCCTCGGCCTTCGAGTCCTTCAAGACCGTCGGCGGCGCCATCGGAACCTCGGTCTCCGCCACGTTCCTGCTGCTGATCGCGGCGGCCAATCTGGTCATTTTGAAAGGCGTCTGGCGCGCCTTCCGCGCCGCCCGCGCCGGCGCTCCCGTCTGCGAGCAAAGCCTCGATCTGCTGCTGTCGGGCCGGGGTTTTCTCGCGCGCCTGTTCCGCCCGGCCTTCGCCTGGGTCGATTCGAGCTGGAAAATGTATCCGCTCGGTTTTTTGTTCGGCCTCGGCTTCGACACCGCCACGGAAATCGGCGTGCTCGCCCTCTCGGCCTCGCAGGCGACGCATGGCCTCACCTTCACGGAGACCATGCTCTTCCCTGCCCTGTTCACGGCCGGCATGACGCTGGTGGACACCGCCGATTCCAGCCTGATGGTCGGCGCTTATGGCTGGGCCTTCGTCAAGCCTCTGCGCAAACTCTGGTACAATCTCACCCTGACCGCCGCCTCGGTCGCGGTGGCCCTGTTCATCGGCGGCGTCGAGGCTTTGGGACTGATCGCGGAAAAACTCGGGCTTGAAGGCGCGGGCTGGGGTTTCATCGGCCAACTCAACGACAATCTCGGCGCGCTCGGCTTTGTCGTGATCGGCCTGTTCGCGCTGGTCTGGATCGGCTCGATGGCGATCTATCGCGCGCGGGGATACGACAATCTGTCGCGCGAGGCGGTTTAGAGCGCGATGCGTTTCCACGGAAACGCATCGCGCTCTAAGCTCTTTGTTTGCGCATGATCTTTTCCAAAAAACCGGTGTCCACTTTTTGGGATCATGCTCTAACGCTCGGGCGGAAAATCGAACAGGTCGCGCCGATAAATCTCGTCCACTTCGGAAAACGGCAGATTTTCGCGCGTGTAGAGCACCGCCCGGTGCTCGAACAGGTTTGCCGGGATCGCCAGCGTCGCCGCCTCTTTCGGCGCGGCCGCCGCCGACCAAAGGTTCATGGCGGCGAAGGTGCGGCGGTAGGGCTCCAGCGGCTTCACCACCTTGCCGAACGGCGTGTCCGTCGTCTCCAGCGCCTTGTTCATCTCCGACGTCAGCCGCGCCGGCACATAGAAATTATCGGCTTCCGACAACACATGGTCGCCGCAGCGCAGCCGCACATGGCGGTATCTGACCTTTTCGTCCGGCCCGACGCCAAGCCGCGCGCGCTGCTCGGGCGTCGGCTGCCTCGGCGGCGTGTCGGCGACCGGCTCCGCGACGATTTTCGCCTCCGCCGCCAGATGATGGGCGCCGCACCAGCGCTCCAGAACCGAAGTGGCGCTGCGCGCGGCGAGGATTTCGGCGTTGAGCCCCTGAATCAGCGCCTCGGCCTGCCAGCGATTGGCGGCGGTGTTGGGCCATGCGGCCTCCGCCGCGACCGGGGACGGCGCCAAGGCGCATGACAGCAGAAGGCCGAGGCCGGGATGAAGGCGCATGATGATCCTCTCAGCGTTCAGGCCAGCGCCAGCCGGGCGAGTCGCGATCCTCGACAATGGTTTCGCCGAAATTCTTGGTCAGGGATATCGCGCCGCCGGGTTCGTGGCGCAACAATTCACAAGCCAGATCGGCCGCGTGCGTCACCACGATCATCTGCATGTGTTCGCAAGCTTGCGCGATCAGGCGGGCCAGAGGCCGCAACAGGTCGGGATGCAGGCTGGTCTCCGGCTCGTTCAGCACCATCAGTTGCGGCGGGCGCGGCGTCAGCAAGGCGACCACCAGCAGCAGATAGCGCAGGGTTCCATCGGACAGCTCGGTTGCTGACAGGGGCCTGAGAAGGCCGTGCTGGCGCATCTTCAGCGAAAACAGCCCGTCATTGGCGTCGATTTCGACCGTCGCGCCGGGAAAGGCGTCCTCGATCGCCGCCGCAAAGGCTTCGCTGTCGCCGATCTCGATGATCGTCTGCGTGGCGGCGGCGAGATCGGCGCCGTCGGAGGCCAGAATGGGCGTGCGCGTCCCCACCTGCGGACGTCGCGCCGGCGCTTGCGGATCGGTGCGGAAATGATCGTAGAATCGCCAGTTGCGCATGTGCTCGCGCAGCAACAGCAAGTCGGGCGCGGCGATCGGATCGGCGCAATGGGTGAGCATGCTGTCGAATGTGGCGAGAGCGGTATGGGCCTGGCGCCAGGCGGCCTTGTCGTCGCGCAGGCGCACGCAGGGGCCGCGCCTTTCCGCGAAAACGCCGCGCGGCGTCAGCATGGCCCCGGTCCACATCGACTCGGCTTTGATGACGGGGTCGGCGAGGAAAGCCGAAACCTCATTTTTCAAGGGCAGACCGAGATCGACAGCATAACCCCAGAGATCGGACGCAAACCCGAGTTTCAAGGCGACCGGGGCCTTGCGCCCGCTCAAGCCCTGCACAGGATGCAGACCGCGTTTCACCTCGCGCGAGAAATTTTCCGGCCCCGCCCAGAGCGTGGATTGCAGCCCGCCCTCCAGCGCCAACGCCCGGATGGCGCCGCCCTGCGCGGTTTCCGCGAGCAGGCGGATGGCGCGATAAAAACTGGATTTGCCGACGCCATTGGCGCCGCAGACCACGTTCAGCCGCGACAATTCCACGGTGAGCGACCGCAACGAACGATAGCCTGATACAGCGAGACGGGTGAGCATGGAAAAGCGCCGGAAGGTTCAGCCGTCATGGCCGGGCGTCGTCCCGGCCATCCACGCCAGCCCGACAAGCGCGCTTTTGGAGAGAGCGCGCCTGAACGCGCCGGCAGTGAGACGACGGCTCGACGTGGATGCCCGGGACAAGCCCGGGCCTGACGCGCTTGGAATTAGAGTGCGACCGAATAATCCGCTTCCGTCTTCGCTCTGATCTCCTCGACCGTGACGCCATCGGCCAGTTCGATCAGCTTGACGCCGCCCGACCCATGCTTGTCGATGGAGAACACGCCGAGGTCGGTGATGAGCAGATCGACCACATGCGAGCCGGTCAGCGGCAGGCTGCATTTGTGCAAGAATTTGGGGCCGTCCTTGGCGACATGCTCCATCACCACAACGACCTTTTTCACGCCGGCGACGAGGTCCATCGCGCCGCCCATGCCCTTGACCATCTTGCCCGGAATCATCCAGTTGGCGAGATCCCCGGTCTCCGCCACCTGCATGGCGCCGAGGATCGACAGGTCGATATGGCCGCCGCGAATCATCGCGAAGCTATCGGACGACGAAAAATAGCTGGTCGTCGGCAGCTCCGTGATGGTCTGCTTGCCGGCGTTGATCAGGTCCGGGTCTTCCTCGCCCTCATAGGGGAACGGCCCCATGCCGAGCATGCCGTTCTCGCTCTGCAACTGCACATGCACACCCGCGGGAATGAAGTTCGAGACGAGCGTGGGAATGCCGATGCCGAGATTGACGTAAAATCCGTCACGGAGTTCCTTGGCGGCGCGCGCCGCCATCTGGTCGCGGGTCCAGGCCATTAGATTTCTCCTCCGGTCGCGGCGGGCGCGCTGGTGTGTTTCCTTGTGGTGCGCTGCTCGATGTGCTTGGCGCTGTTGGGCACGTGGACGATGCGCTTCACGAAAATGCCGGGCGTGTGGATCTGGTCGGGGTTGAGTTGGCCAGCGGGCACGAGATGCTCGACCTGCGCCACGGTGATTTTCCCCGCCGTCGCCATCATCGGGTTGAAATTGCGCGCCGTTTTGCGGAACACCAGATTGCCCTCATGGTCGCCCATCCACGCATGGACCAGCGCGACATCGGCGAGGAGGCCGGTCTCCATCACATAATTCTCGCCGTTGAAGACGCGGGTTTCCTTGCCCTCCGCGACCAGCGTGCCATAGCCGGTCTTGGTGTAGAAGGCGGGAATGCCGGCGCCGCCGGCGCGAATGCGCTCGGCCAAAGTCCCCTGCGGGTTGAATTCGATCTCCAGTTCGCCGCCGAGATATTGCTGCGCGAACAGTTTGTTTTCGCCGACATAGGACGAGATCATCTTCTTGACCTGCCTCGTCTCCAGCAGGACGCCCAGCCCAATGCCGTCCACGCCGGCATTGTTGGAGATGAAGGTGAGGTTTTTCGCGCCGGACGTCTTCACCGCCTCGATCAGCGCCTCGGGAATGCCGCACAGGCCGAAGCCCCCGGCCATCAGCGTCATGCCGTCCTTGACCAGACCGGCCATGGCGGTCGCGGCGTCGGGGTAAACTTTTTTCATGAGCGAAACTCGCTGCTGGACTACGCTGCGACAATAGGGCGCGCCATGACGCGGGTCCAGTCAGCCTTTTTGCGGGTTCACGCCCTGTTTTTGCGCAGGACCGCGGCCCAGCCGGGTACGTCAATGCCGCGATCCCGGCGCGCCGAAACGGCAAATAACGCCGCGACGTCAAACCCATGCGCGCAGGCGAGATCGCGCAGATAAGCTTCGCTGTGGCGAAAGCGCAGGTCCGCGCCCACGCCAAACCCTTGCGACGGGCCGCTTTGCGCGGTGAAGGCGAACAGTCCGCCGAGGCTCAAGGTCCGCGCAACCTGCGCGAACAGGTCGCCGAGATCGCCGATATAAACGAAGACATCGGCGGCGACAGCGAGATCGGCGCTTTCAGAAGGCTCGGCGGCGAGAAATTCGGTCAGGTCCGCCGCCGCCAGCCGGTCATATATACCTTTGGCGCGGGCCTGTTCGATCATGGCTGGCGAAAGGTCCACGCCGGAGATTTTGGCCGCATGGGGACGAATCGCCGCCGCGAACAGGCCCGCCCCGCAGCCGAGATCGAGGACATGGGCGAATCGCCGGTCAGCATCGGCGCGCGCGATGGCCCCGCAAAGGATCTCCGGGCCGCGATAGGCCAGTTGCGTCACGAGATGCGTGTCGAACCGCGCGGCATATTGATCGAACAGGGTTTTGACATAGGCGCGCGGGGCGGCGGCGGGCGCCGGCCCGCCAAGCCGCGCCAGGCCGAGCGCCGCGCCATGCGCGTCGCCGGGATCGAGGTTCAGCGTCTTCGCATAGGCCTCGCGCGCCTCAACCCTCCGGTCGAGCCGATCCAGCGCCTGCGCCAACCCGAACCAAGCCGCGGCCCAGTTCGGCGCGCACTCAAGCGCTTGGGCGAACAGATCGCGCGCGCCTTCCGCGTCGCCCGCGGCAAGCGCGCCCTGCCCCCATTCGTAACGGCGGTCGGCGGACAAGTCTCCAGAAGACCCAATAGAAGTCACAGGCATTGTCTCGACTCAAATTTCGCCGTATTTTGCGCTCAGTTCATTCAACTCTGGTTCATAGGCGGCGACTAGACTAAACTTCAATCCGGTTTTCGGCTCATTCCGGTTTTCGGCCTTGGCCCGTCAAAAAGACGGGCGTCTTTCGACGCTATCGAAGCAAGTTTCCACGGAGGAACACATGACACTGTCCATCAAGAGAGCCGCGCTCGCCGCTCTGGCCGCCGTCGCGCTGGCCGCCGGCGTTTCAGCCCCGGCTTCCGCCAATGACGGCGCGGCCGTCGGCGCGGGCATCGCCGCCGGCATTCTCGGCGGCGCCATGCTGGGCGCGGCCGCCGCCAACGCCGATCGCGGCCCGGTTTACGAAGAAGCCCCGGAGTGCTGGGTGGAGCGCCGCCCGATCTATGACGAGGACGGCGAATTCGTCGGCCGCCGCCGCGTGCGCGTCTGCCGCTAAAAAAATCTGGCGCGCGCGAAACAAGCGCGCGCCCGTCACGCCTGATCGTGCGCGGCGATCTGACGGCCGATGTCCAGGATGGCCGCGCGCAGATCGGCCACCGCGACTCCTCCGTCCTGGTCGAGGCGCTCGCGCAAAGTCTTGGCTTCGGCTTCGACCTCCTCGACCCGCTTGTGTTCCGCTTCGATCTTGGCGATCAGGCGCTCGCGCCGGGCCTCGAAAGCCTGGTTGCGCCCCTCCGCCTCCTGAAGGCGTGAGCGCAGCCGCTCCATCTCGATGTTGACAGCGCGATGCGCCTCGGCCAGCGCATCGTATTCCTTGGCCTTTTCGCGCAAATCCTGCTCGCGGCCCGCCAGCCGGCCCTGCATCTCGACCAGTTCGCCCTTGAACGACTCGACCCGCGCCGTCGCTTGCGCCAACTGCTCGTCGCGCGCCTTGATCTCCGCCTCGGCCGCGCGCAGCTTGTCCCCGGCCTGAACGATATCGGCGGTGCGGCGGCCCAATTCGGCGCTGGCGGCGGCGCGCAACTGGCGCTCCCGTTCGACGGCGATTTCGAGATCGCGCTTTTCCACGGCGAAGCGGGCGCGCAAAAGGTCGCGGTCGGCCTCGATTTCATCGAAGGTCATCGGCAGACGCTCTTCGATGCTGGTCAGGGTCAATCGCCGCGCGCGGGCGGAAACCAGCGGCAGAAAGGCGAGGCCGATCAGGCCGCAGATGGAGAAGCCCAAAGCGAAGGCGACGAGTTGCTCGATCAAGGAAAAGTCCTGTCATCCGAAGTCCGCATCCGATTGTCTCGGATCGGAACTCCGGTTTTGTCTGGAAGCGCTTTTTCACGCGAACCGGGGTCCACGCTTGAACGCGCCATGAGCCCGAATGGACTCACTGTCAATTAGAACAGGATCAGAAAGGATTCCAAGTCGAATCGCGGGTGAATTTCAGGTAGCCGAGGTTGATGCCGAGCCGGGCGCCGACGCCGGTGCGAATTGGCACGACCGTCACGCCATTGGCCCCCAACGCCGTGACGCCAAAACCGCCGACCAGATAAGCCGAACCGTCAATGCCGCCGAAGCGCTGATAGATGGAATCCGCCGAGGGCAGATTATAGATCAGCATCATGGTGCGGTCGCCGTCCGCGCCGGCGTCGAAGCCGAGCGACGGCCCCTGCCAGTAGATGCGGCGGTCGCCGGCGTTGCGGGTGTACATCGCGCCGTCGCCGTAGCGCAGCCCCCCGATAAAGGCGCCGCCGCCTTCCTGGCCCAGAATATAGGCGTTGGGCTGCCCCCAGCGCTTGGTCACGGACTGGATCGCCTCGGCGAGGCCGCGCGACAGGCTGCCGAAGAAGTGGTGTCCGCTCGCGACCAGTTCATTGTCGGAATAGACCGAGCGATCCTGAGCCAAGGCGGCGGGCGCAAACGCCGGACCAGCCGCCAAAGCCGTCGTCAAGCCGGCGCCAGCGACAAAACGGCGCAGGGCGTCCCGCCGGGAAATCTGGAAAGGTCGCATGTTCAGGCCTCATCCCGCTCGATGACGTAAGAGTATCACAACGGCAAGTGAATGTTTCCTTAACGATCTGTTATAACCGCTCGCTAACCATTTGCCGCCATAGTCCGCCGTAATGCCAAAAGATGGAAAAGCTCATGACCACGCCGCTTTCTCTTGAACCGCTCGACCTGGCCGCCCTGCTGTGCTCGCGCGTCTGCCACGACGTGATCAGCCCCGTCGGCGCCATCGTCAACGGACTCGAGGTTCTGGAGGAGGACAAGGACGAGGGCATGCGCGAATTCGCGCTGGACCTGATTCGCAAGAGCGCCAAATCGGCGTCGGCGCGCCTGCAATTTTGCCGTCTGGCCTTTGGCGCGGCGGGTTCGGCCGGCGCCTCGATCGACACGGGCGACGCCGAAAAGGTGGCGCGCGGCCTGTTCGGCGCCGACGAGCGCACCACGCTGAACTGGGACGGCCCCCGCGCCTTCGTGGCCAAGAACAAGGTCAAGCTGCTGCTCAATCTCTGCCTGATCTCCAGCGCCTGCATCCCGCGCGGCGGGGTGATGAACGTCAGGATCGAGGGCGAAGGCGACGACCTCAAACTCTCGGTCGCGGTGAAGGGCCCGAATCTCAAGCTGGCGAACCATGTCGCGAGCCTGCTGCAAGGCGTTTCGGAAAGCGGCGGCGTCGACGCCCACGGCATCCAGCCTTATTTCACCGGCCTGGTGGCGCGGGACTGCGGCATGGCGGTGGAAGTGAGCGCCACTTCGGAAGAGGTTCAGTTGAAGGCCGCGCCGAAGCCTTCGGAAGCATTGGGCGAAACCACTTCGGCCTGACCGCGAAGTTTTTAGGTCTGGGACTTGCGCATATTCATATCCGACAAGGAGGACCACTTTTCGGGAATATGCGCGGGCGCGCCCTTGCGCTGGCGCGCGATGCGGCTATAAAGGCGCCGACTCCGCAGCGCGGCGTCAGGAGGGGTGGCCGAGTGGTTGAAGGCGCACGCCTGGAAAGTGTGTATACGGGGAACCGTATCGCGGGTTCGAATCCCGCTCCCTCCGCCATAATAGCCAACCAACGTATTGTTTTTGCTATATTATCAAATTCGGCGAAGGATTCTGTCCCAATTCGGGTCCCATTTTGGGCGCTGGTTTGCAGTGGCTTTTGATGGACGAACCTGACAACCACTCCATCGGGATAGCGATCAGCGCGGCCGCGACGGACAGACTGACGAACGGATCATCGCTCAACGGCGCCATTGTCTCAAGCGTCATGTAGCGGCTTCGCTGCGCGGCCAATTTGATGGCATCGCCCCCTTTCCCCTGCCGTCGTGCGGGGTACGGTGGAGTTTTCCAGCGGCCAAGGGCTTGCATGTCGACTGTTGTTACTGTGGGGCTCGATCTCGTGAACACCGTCTTCCAGGTCACGGCGTCGGAACTCAGGCCGGACCGCATTGCGTCGACGCCTCGCCTGGCATGATCTTGTCGAATATTTCGCCAAGCTGCCGCCGCGCCTGATTGGAATGGAGGCTTGTTCCGTCGCTCACCGCAAAGCCCAGCGTCGAATAACGCTCAATAAATCCATGTTGATCACTCCGCCCCCCTGAAAACGGACAGGGCCAGTTCAAACATGGGTCAGTTCTTGATGGAGACTTCCCGCGTAGCCGGGTCAACTCTCATTTGAACTCAAAAGCTTAAGCTACATCCGCCAAACTGCGGCGCATATTCCGGGCCAAGCTCGCTCAGAGTTTTTCTCCCCTTGAGGCGCCTCCCAATGCGCAGCGATCAACGCCGCGGTCACTTAGAAGGCCAGTTATTGTGCAGATTTCCCTGGGCCAGCTATAATATTGAATTAACCTAACCGCGTGGCGCCGGGATAGGCGCGGGGCCGCGCGTTTGCCCCTGTCTCTATTGAGAGTTAGAAGCCGGCATGACCTTTGTTGGCGCGGAGTATGTAACAGAGTGAGGATTGCCGTTGAGTGATTTTCAAGACGCTGCGACGGTTTCGGCCGAGAGGTCCATAGCTGAACTACGATCTGCGGCAGCCAAGGCTCTGGATCGACGGGACGCGGATGCCGCTGAAGAAGCCTATCGAGCGCTTCTCGCGCTTGACCCTAGGGACATCTACGGACTCGTTGGACTGGGGGCGGTGTCGTCGCGCTTGCGCCAAGATTGCGAAGAAGCGGCTAACCGGTTTGCCGCAGCAAAGGAAGCTTGGCCCTCGCACCCATGGCCGATGCTTGAACTCGGCAATCTCCATCAAAACTGCGGACGCTTTGAAGCGGCCGAAACCGAGTTCCGCCAAGCTCTCAAACTCGATCCCAGCCATTTTCATGTCCTCATGGCGCTGGGCAGACTTTTGGCGCGCCGCGACAGACACGGCGAAGCGGCAGAGGTATTCTGCGCCGCCTCACGCCTCAAAACGCCGAACGCCGAGGCTTTTACGGCGTTAGCTTCAGCGCTCGATCATTTAGGCCAGACCGACGAAGCAATCGCCGCATTGTCTGTCGGGTTGGACGCATGTCCGGAAACGCATGCTCTTCTTTGCGCCAAAGCACGGATTTTGCGTTCCCGAGGGCGAAACAAGGAAGCTATCGTCGCCTGGGAAGCAGCCTTGCTGGAGAAGCCGGAAGATTTTGCTCTCAAGCTTGAGATCATCGCCGAAAACTGCTTGCTCGGCCTTTATCCCGAGGCGCTGGCCGCCTATCGGGCGATCTTCAACGACGAACGGATCGCGCTCGCGCAGCGCCGCGATGCGGCGCTTGCCGCAGGCCGGCTCGCCCGCGACAGGATGCGCGACACGCCGTTGGCCATAAGTCTTCTTGAACAAGCGTCCGCCCTCGACCCGAATTATAGCCAAGCCGGCTGCGAACTCGCCCATCAATATCGCATGGCAAGGCGGCTTGAAGATGCGGAGACAATCTACCGCAAGATTTTGGCGCGCGAGGCGGCGAATGTTTCCGCATTGGGAGGGCTCGCCGTGGTGCGGAGGCTGGCCGGCGATCTGGATGAGGCGCTGGAACTGATCGAGAAAGCCTGCGCGATTGATCCAAGGCATGAATGGAACCGACTCGAACACGGCGCGGCGCTGCGCGAACTTGGACGCATGGAGGAGGCCGTCGCGACTTTGGAGTCGATTGATTGTCGTTCGCCCGTCTATGTCCATGCCCGATCCATGCTCGGTCATATGGCTCGGGCGCGAGGCGATCATCGGATCTCGATGGACTATTTCGAGCAGGCTGCCGAAACGGCGGCGGATCCGACCGACGCTTTGTGCCATCTGGCCACTTCGAAACGCCTGCTGGGCGATTTCTCGGGCGCGAAAGACATAATCGTGCATTTGTTGCAGCGCGACCCCGCGTGCTATCGGGGATACCTCGCCGATGGGGCGTTAAAGCGCGCGATCAACGATCGCGTGGGCGCCCGCGCCGCCTTCCTCCGCGCCGCAGAAATCAGGCCGGAAGAGGCGCAGGCTCAGGTCGAAATCGCGGCCGAGGACATCGCGCGCGGTGAACTGGAGGCCGCCGAAGCGGCGCTGGATAGAGCGCTGCAAATGGATCCCTGGCATGAAGGCGCGCTCCTCAAGAAAGCCGGCGTGCTGGCCGACAAGGGTGACGCCGACGCGGCGCTTGCGCTCTATGTGAACTTGCGCGCCGCGCATCCTCGATCGGTTTGGGCGTATCTATCGGCGGCGCAAGTTTTGGCCAAGAGAGGCGATTTCGACGGCGCGCTGCAAATGTTGAGAGCGGCGCGCGAATCCTGTGGCCTCAATCCGCATATTGACTCCCGCGAAGCCGACATCCTGCACCAGCAAGGCTTGCTGGACGAAAGCTATGAACTGTTAATCGCCGCACGTTCGCGGTTTCCTCTCGAATTCTGGTCCTGGCGCTCGCTGACGGCGGCGGCGATCGACCTGGGCCATTTCGACGCCGCCGAAGCGTCGCTGGCTGCTCCGCCACCCTCCGCCACCATCGCGGAGCGGGGGCATGTCGCAAAATTGCGCGCGCAATTCGACAAGGCGCGCTGGGCGCTGGAGGCGGCGATCGCCGACCTCGACGCTGCAATGGACATCGACGCCAACGACACAGAAGCGGCTTACGAACGCGCCAAGCTCAAGCTGATCACCTTCGACCTGGGGGGCGCGTGGACCGACCTGAAGGCGAACGCGGAGACGCAATCCGTGGGCGCCAAACGCAAGAAGAACCCGCTGCACTCGCTCGTCGGCCAGTTCTACGAGGAGTTTGTCATGGATCGCGCGCTCGCGGGCGATCTCATGGCTTTGCGGGATCTGTCGTCGCAGGAGCGGATCGCGCCTCTGGCTGACTTGGTCCGAAGCTTTCCGGATTCCACCGCGCCGGCCATGGGGCTGATGATCGCGCTGCGGCGTTCGGGAAAATTCGACCAGCCGCGAGACGAGCCGCTCGCTTCGGCGCCGCGCATTCCAAGGCTCATCACTCAGTTCTGGAACGACCGCGCCCCCCCGCCCGACGTGGCGCGCCTGATGGACTCCTGGCGGAAATTCGATCCCGCCTTCAAGCTCGAACGATTCGACGACGCCTCCGCGCTAGCCTATCTGCGCGAGCGCTGCGATCCGTCCGTCGCGCGCGCCTTCGGCAGCGCCGGCGAGCCGGCGCAGCGCGCCGATCTGTTCCGGCTGGCCCGCCTTTTCGCCGAGGGTGGTTTCTTCATCGACGCCGACGACCGGGTTCGCGGCGGCCTCGCGGCGCATGTTCCGCCGAATGCCGAATTTTTCGCGCATCAGGAGGACCTCGGCTCGATTGGCAACAACGTCCTGGGGGCGGCGCGGCGCCATCCCGTCGTCGAACTGGCGCTGAAGGAAGCGGTGGCGGGGATTTTGCGCGGCGACCGCGATCTGGTCTGGCTGACGACCGGACCGGGCCTGCTGACGCGCGCGCTCGCCCGCTGGCTGTCCAGCGAACCGGCCAAGCTCGACGACCGCCTCGCCTCAACCGCGATATTGACGCTGGCGGAAATGCGGCGCGCGGTCGCCATGCATTGCCACGCCAGCTACAAGACCACTGGGCGCGCGTGGCTGAGCGGGGCATTTCCAAAGCGGGACAAAAAGTGAGCTTCCGACGATCTGCTCCTAGATCAGCCGATCGCGCTTACCCGAGATGATGCGCGCCAGAAAGGTAGTCTCTCGAAATGAGCGCCCCGCCGCCTTTGTCGCATTCATCTCAGGAATAGATCAGCACAAGTTTTGATGGACAAACATCGCAGTGTTTTTCGACATAGGCTTCCGCCGCGCGGATCGCGTTGTCGATTTTGCCGCTGAATCGCGATCCCCACGCCGGCGACCTGCACGTCTTCAGGGGAAAGGAGGGCGCAGCGGACGCAGATCCGTCGCCGGCCGCGCTCACAAGGTCAACGGCATACTTCAGAGATGGTCGGTTCAGCGCCTCGGCGCGGACGCGGGATGGGTCCGGAGCCAGCTCTCCATTCCGGATGGACGTCCCCGACATCAAGGTCCCGAGACACGCCGAAAACGATTCATGGCAGTATGCAGATGTAACGTTTATTGCCGTCCTTCAGAGTCAGGACTATAACGTCGCTTACGCAACGACGGTCTGATCCTGATCGCGATCTTCATTTGGATTGCGACTGCGCCGATCACGGCCAACAAAAACGCCAGCTGTGAGAGCACGCGGCGGAAGTTGTAGGGGCCGGAGGCCAGGCCGGGGGTGGCGGCGTTGGCGGAAAGGTCGAGTGGATCTGTGCGGCGCCAAGCTTGCGAAGCCAGAGATTGGGAGAAAAATCGAGAGGCTTGACGTTAAGTTGAGCTGACCGGCTTCGACGAAGGGCGGCGCTTCACGCCTTTTAACGTTGTTTGGAGAAATATTGAGCACAACAACCGACCGGCTGTGAACGAATACGGCGCTTGACGACACGTGAGTTCAATGCGACGTTCTTTTGGATTAGGCGATAATAGGTCACTTCGTTGGAAATTGAGTGAGTTTACGTCAAACTGTTGTCATATGAAGCGGTTGAAAATAATTTTTGACTCTGCTGGTGCGTTCCATTGGGTGCGAAACAAGCAATGGTAAGGGAATGGCGAGAATGCGCGGTTGGGTTGAAAAGATCGAAAACGGCGTAATTGAAGGTTGGATTATTGGTGACGATCAGGCTGTTCCTGTCGAAATTGCGCTACTCGTTGACAATCAGAAAGTTTCGGAAGGGGTCGCCTCACTATTTCGCGAAGACTTGATTGGAGGCGCAAGTCAAACCGGCTTAGCTGGATTTTCCCTCTCCTTCGGAGTCGATCAACTTAGTAGCAAGCAATGCGTTGTGCGCGTCGTCGAAAAAAACAGCGGATGGGAAGTCCCGCCAGGGCCGATCGAATTCGATCCGCGCAAAGATAACTCTGATCCCCAGATTGAGGGCGCCATTGATTTCCTTACGCCTTGGGGGGTGTCGGGATGGGCGCGTTGCGCCCACATCGGAGCAGAAGCCGCCCGCATCGAGGTTATTCTCAACGGTGTCGTAATTTGCGAGGGACTTGCGCGCGCTCCGCGACCCGACCTGCAATTCCACGCAGCCAGCGCGAATTGCGGATTCTCGTTGCGATTCGAAAAATTGCTGCCTACCGATGTCGCATTGACGATTCGCGCGGTGAGTTCGACCACAACGAAAATTTTGTATAATGGAAAGCCCGAAAACGTCGAAGGATACGTGGACAGCGTCGAAAAGTGGGGCGCGTCTGGATGGGCTTGGTCACCGCGAAACGCCTCTGCTCCGCTGAAAGTCGAGGCGCGTGTCGCCGAGCGCGTAGTGGCGACGGCCGTGGCGAATCAGTATCGCGACGACATTCGGCAGAGCGGACGCGGCGCGGGATACAGCGGGTTCACGCTGAAATTTGACCCGCCGTTGTCCTCCGGCGATGCTCCGGAGTTCTTTGCGACGTGGAACACCGAGACGGTACGTCTGGCTGCTGCTGATCTGACTGGGCCCGTCATCGCAACTCCGACGCAAAAGGTTGAAACGGAAACACGCTCGACGCTGAGCCTCGATATCGAAGGAAGCGTTGACGTTGTGACATGCTGGCTTGCCTCCGGCTGGGTCTGGCGTCCTTCTGCGCCGGATCAGGCGCTCGAAGTCGAAGCCATTCTAAGCGGCAAGGTGATCGGCCAGACCGTTGCCGATCAACCGCGTCCAGATCTCGCGGAGCATGGCAAAGGCACGGGCCGTTATGGTTTCGTTCTGAGCTTTTCCAGCCCGCTTCAAGACGAGACGCCACCCGTTTTTCGAGTGGTCGGCCCCGAGGGCGCGGTCGTCATCGCCAACACCAATAAAGTTCAGTTGAGTCACGACAGACCAGTGGAAGAGTCGCCCGGCGAGGAGGCTCAACCAGACACCCCGACGCTTCTGCCGGTCGTTGAAGGGCACGTAGATCACATGACCCGACGCGAGGCTGTGGGCTGGGCGTGGTTTCCTTCGGCGCCCGAACAGACAGCTCAGGTAGAGGTTATACTTGATGGCAAAGTGATTGGTCGCGCGCTTGCGGATCAACCGCGACCGGACCTTGCCCAGCATGGCAAGGGTACCGGGCTTTATGGCTTCGATATTAAGTTCGACGAAGCGGTGACAGGCGCCGAAACTCCGGAATTCAGAGCGCTCCCGTCGTTAGGACGGCTCCTGATCAATGAAAAGAGTCTACCGCCGGTTTCTCCTAACGATCTTATCAAACGATCGACTGGATCATTCTCGGCGCTCTATGACGAACATGCCGGCTTCACCACGAAGGGGCCGCTTTTTGAAGAGTTCGACGATACAATACTGGCAGGCGTTTCTGAAGGCGAGAGCGACAAGCCGAAGCCCATGCTCATCGCTTTTTATCTGCCGCAATTCCACGCGATCGAAGAGAACGATTTATTCTGGGGCAAAGGATTCACCGAATGGAGGCAATTGCCAAAAGGCGTGCCGCGCTTTCCCGGTCATTACCAGCCCCGCATCCCGCGCGATCTCGGCTTTTATAACCTAGAAAATGTCGAGGATCTGCGTAAACAGGTCGCAATGGCCAAGGCCGGAGGCGTGAGCGGCTTTGCCTATTACTATTACTGGTTCAATCGAAAACGCGTGCTTGAGCGTCCGTTGGAGCTTCTTCTTCAGTCCGACGTAGATATGCCGTTCATGTTGATCTGGGCTAACGAAAACTGGACACGGACCTGGGATGGGTCCGAATCGCAAGTTTTGCTTGGACAGAA
The DNA here is from genome assembly GCF_002937075.1 of Rhodoblastus sphagnicola. GTDB lineage: Bacteria > Pseudomonadota > Alphaproteobacteria > Rhizobiales > Beijerinckiaceae > Rhodoblastus > Rhodoblastus sphagnicola. The sequence continues at coordinate 12,044 of NZ_NHSJ01000057.1, read as the reverse complement.
CTATAGGGCCGAAGACGAAGACGCCTTGATCGACGATTTTGCGCGCCACCTGCGCGATCATCGTTATATTCGACTGAATAATCGGCCGCTGCTGGTGATCTACAACCCCAAGAACGTTCCCGACAGCGCCGTCACCATCAAGCGCTGGCGGGAAAAGCTTACAGCGCGCCTCGACGTCGAACCGCTGTTATTCATGGCGCAAACCTTTGGCGAAACGGACCCGAGCATCCATGGGCTCGACGGCGCCCTGGAATTCCCGCCGCACAAACTGTCGAATCATTTGCCGGGTCGTCCGACGCCCGACGCCTATTCAGCAGAATTCGCGGGCCGCGTTATTGCTTACGATGATTTCGCCAAGGCTTCGCTGGAAGAAGACGAACCTGAAGACTATCCGCTGATCAAAACCATCGTACCCAGTTGGGACAATGATTGTCGTCGCCCAAATCGGGGACTGACGCTCGAAGGCATCGCTCCGAAGAAATACGAAAAGTGGTTGACGGAGTTGGTCAACCGCGCCATCGATACGCCGATTCACGGGACGCCGATCGTCGCCATCAACGCCTGGAATGAATGGGCGGAGAGCGCCTATCTCGAACCCGACGTCCATTACGGCGCGGCTTTCCTCAACGCCACGGCTCGGGCTTATGTTTCGGCGGTCAACGCGCGCGCCCGACGCGCGCCGCAGGAGGAGGTCGGTTTTGGCGCGCGCCCTCGCGTCAGCGTGATCTTCCCAAATTATAATCACTCCAGGTTTCTGCCCGAACGTTTAGGTTCTGTGCTCGACCAGACCCTTCAGCCCGACGAAATCATTTTTCTCGACGATTGCTCTTCCGACGATTCGGTCGAGGTGGCCCGAAAGATACTGGGACGTTCACCGATTCCGCATCAGATCGTGGTTAACGAGAAAAACTCCGGAGGCGTTTTCCGCCAATGGCTTAAGGGTCTATCCCTTGCAAAATATGATTTGATCTGGGTGGCGGAGACCGACGATTCCGCCGATCGTCGTTTCCTCAGTAATATTCTGCCCGCCTTCGCGCGCGACGACGTCATGGCGGCTTTCGGGCGCATAACCTGCATTGATCCTGACGGCGCGCCGCGCAAAGATCTCGACGGCTATTTCGACGCCATGGAGAATTTCTCCTGGGGCGTCTCCTGCGTGGTCCCCGCGTTCAAGGCGTTTTCGCATGATTTCGCGATCCGCAACGTCATTCCTAATGCCTCCGGCCTCGTTTTCCGTAAGCCGTCGCTGACTGAAGAGGAACAGGAGCGTCTCCTGCAATATCGCTTCGCCGGCGATTGGTATTTTTACGCGCTCGTCGTGCGCGGCGGCGCCATCGCCTATTCACGACGCGCTCGCTCATTCTTCCGGGTCAATCCGTCCAGCGCTTCCCGCAGTTCGTTCTTTACCGATCGTCATCTTGCGGAACATATGATGGTCGTCGATGATCTCCGGTCGCTTTACGCCATTGATGACGCTGCGGTTGCGGCGCATTCTGATATGCTCGCGCAATATCTTCCGGAGCGCGATGCCGAGGACGTGCGTCAGGGATTTCTCGAGCGTGCTCGCGAAGCGGCGAAGTCGCCGCTGCGCGTTTGTATCGGCGCCAATGGCTTTACGGTCGGCGGAGGCGAAATTCTGCCCATCGATCTCGCCAATGCGCTCAAGGCCCGCGGGTTACATGTCACCTATCTGGTCGTTGAGCGTCCAGCGGACGAGCGCGGCAATTCCGTGCGCCGCCGCCTCCGCGCCGACATCCCCGTCGTCTATTGGGATGACGTTTGCGACGATTTCAACGGGTTCATCTCGGCGCACGGCATACAGTTGATCAACTCGCACAATGTGAGCCTCGACTTCCGTCTGTACTGCCGCCATGTCGATTTGAAAATTCCCTACCTCGCGTCGCTGCATGGGGGGTTCGAAACCGTTCAGGACTTGATGAGCGAGGACTTCCTCGCGTTCCTCGGCCGTACGGTCAGCAAATGGCTGTATCTGTCGGAGAAAAATCTGAATTTCCTTCCGCAGGCCCTGCGCGATCCGGTCAAGTTGGTTTACAGCTTCAACGCCGTTGCGCCTTTCGACGGGGAATGGGTGGACCGAAAAGCGTTTCGCGCGCAGCATGCCATTGCGGAGGACGCGTTCGTCTTCGTCATCTGCTCTCGCGCCATTGAAAGCAAGGGATGGCGGACCGCCATCGAAATCGTGGAGGGTCTCGGCAAATGCGTGGATCGTCCCACCCATCTCGTGCTGATTGGCGACGGGCCAATCGCCGCCGAACTCAAAGCGGAATATGAAGAGGCGCCGTTCGTCACCTTCCTGGGCCAGATCGACCGTCCGATCCGCTATTTTCCCTGCTTTGACATGGGTTTGTTTCCTTCGATCTTCGAGGGGGAGACTTTCCCGCTGTTTCTGCTCGAATGTTTTCAGACGGGACTGCCGGTCGCCGCCACCGATATCGGGGAAATCCCGCGCATGGTGCAGGAGAAGGAGTCGGAAGCCGGTGGCATTGTCATTGACCGCCTCGGCAATCGCGATCTCTTGGCCAAGGCTTTCGTCGAAGCGATCCAGCAGATGTTTTCTTCGGCGGTCGCTTACGAAACTTTCATACGGGGGGCGCTGGCCGCTTCCGAACGGTTCAGCGTCAATGCGTTGGGCGACTTGTATGTAACTACATTTCGAAGCACTGCCCATGCCGAGCAGGGTATTCAAGCTGATGAATGAGCTAAGTGGCGAAATCGAGCCGCACTACGACATCATCATCTTCGACTGTGATGGCGTATTGCTCGATTCCAATAATTTGAAGATCGACGCATTTCGCCGGACACTCGAAATTCATGGCTTCGCTCCGGACGTGGTCGCGGCCGCGTCTCTCTGGCAATCGCAGGCCTTTGGCACGCCCCGCCACCGGTTGTTCGCCGAAGTGCTGGCTGGATGCTTCGGCCGCCCGCCTATCGGAACGGATCTGCATCGTCTGTTGGCCGATTTCGGCAAAATGTGCGCTTCCGGATATCTGTCGGTCGAGGAAACGCCGGGGCTGAGGGGAGCCTTGTCCGCGCTGGTCAAAAGGGCGAGGCTCTTCATTGTCTCTGGCAGTGACGAGACCGAGTTGCGTACGGTTTTTCAGCAACGCGACCTGAGCTCCTATTTTGAGTCCATCTTCGGCTCACCGGGTTCAAAGATCGAGAACATCGGGCGCGTCAAGCAATCCTGTCTTGAAGCCGGGTGGGAGGCTGAGGGCGGGTTCCTGTTTGTCGGCGACGCCGTCGCGGATATGGAAGCGGCCAAAGCGACAGGCTGCGATTTCGTGTTCATGGCGCCGTTTTCGACCGTGAAGTCCAAAATGCTCGAACTTGCCGAAGCGCAGGGTTTTCAGGTTATCGAAAATGTCGGCGATCTAATTCCATTGCGCGGGAGAGGGTAATGACCATTCATACGATTATCGACTGCACGTTTCGTGACGGAGGTTACTACAACCAATGGGCATTTGAACGGACTCTCGTGCAAAATTACATTTCAGTGATGGCAGAGACCGGCGTCGATTATGTCGAGCTTGGCTTCCGGTTCTTCGCCGGCGACAAATTCATGGGACCCTGCGCCTTCACGACGGACGATTACATCCGCAGTTTCGACATTCCGAAACGCCTCGGCGTCGCCGTGATGGTCAATGCCGCCGACCTGACAAATTACCCCGAAGGGCCCGCCGCCGCCGTTCACAAACTGTTTCGACAGCGCGCCGATTCGCCCGTGCAACTGGTACGCATTGCCGCACATTTCCGGGAGATTGTGAAGCTTGAGCCTGCGATTCACGCCTTGGCCGAACTTGGCTACCTGATTGGTCTCAATCTGATGCAGATTGGAGAGCGTACGCCCGAAGAAATCGTTGAACTGTCACGCGTCGCCAGCGACCTGCCGATCGAGGCCCTGTACTTCGCCGACAGTCTTGGCGGACTCGATCCGTCGGATGTAAGCAACATCATAGCGAGTCTGAAGGCGCATTGGAGCGGCCCGATCGGCATCCACACGCACGACAACATGGGCCGGGCCCTGGCGAACAGTGTTGAAGCCATTCGTTGTGGCGCGACCTGGATCGACGCGACCGTGCTCGGCATGGGACGCGGACCCGGCAATGTGCGCACTGAATATATGCTGATCGAGATGAACCGGCTCGGAATCGGCAAGTATAATATCACGCCGCTGCTCAACCTCCTGAACAAGCATTTTGTCCCGATGCAACGTGAGTTTGGCTGGGGGCCGAACCCTTATTATTATCTGTCGGGGAGCTACGGCATTCATCCGACTTATATTCAGGAAATGATGAGCGATCCTCGCTATGGACAAGAAGAAATTCTTGGCGCAATTGAATTTCTCAGGACGAACGGCAGGGACAGTTACCGGCGGTCCTTCCTGGACGCTTCGCGCAACCTTTTCACAGGCGAGAGCCGGGGCGGCTTCAACATTACGAACTGGGCTCAGGGCCGGGATGTTCTGTTGGTCTCAGGCAGTCCTGAGGCCGAGCGCCACAAAGATGGCGTCGCTGCCTTTGTGAGGCGAGCAAATCCTGTCGTTATCGGTCTCAACCTGACCAAGGTCCTTCCCGACGAATTGCTGACCGCGCGCGCTGCCTGCCATCCGGTGCGACTGTTGATGGATGCAGCGCATTACCGGGAAAGCCCGGTTCCGGTTTTCGTGCCTGTCGCGCGTCTCGACGCCTCCGTTCGCGGGAGCTTCGCGGATGTGAAAATGCTCGATTACGGCTTGACCGTGGAACCCGGCGCGTTCGAGGCGGAGTCTGATTATGCCGTCGCGCCCGCGCCGCTCGTCGCGGCTTACGCACTCGCCATCGCAACTGCGGCCGGAGCACGACGTATTCTCCTGGCCGGCTTCGATGGTTATTTCGGCGACGATCCACGCAGCCACGAAATGGACGCCATTTTTGATGTCTATGGCCAATCCGCCAAAGCGCGGCCACTGGTCGCGATCACGCCGTCGCGCTACCATGTGCCGCAGACGTCGGTGTACTCCCCCGATCTGTGAAGGGCCCCGTTTTGCGTTCCATCATCGTCATCCCCGCGCGCTATCAATCTAGCCGCCTCCCCGGCAAACCTCTGATCGATTTGTGCGGCAAGAGCATGATCCAGCGAACGTTCGAGCGCTGCGCGTTGGGCTTTCCCAAGGAGTTGATCCACGTCGCCACCGACGACGACAGAGTATTGTCGCACTGTCAGGCGCTCGGCATAAATGTGCTGATGACCTCTCCGCACTGCCTGACCGGCACCGACCGGGTAGCGGAAGTCGCGCGGACGGTCGAGGCCGATCTTTACATCAACGTCCAGGGCGACGAACCCTTGTTCAATCCCGGCGACATCGGCGTGATGCTCGATGTCGCCGCCGCCCACCCCGGAGAGGTGCTGAACGGCGTCGCGCCGATCGAGTCCGAAGACCAATTCCGCAGTCCAACGATTCCAAAGGTCGTGATGCGTCCGGATGGTCGCCTGCTCTATATGTCGCGCGGCTCCGTCCCCACCAACAAGACCCTTGCATTCGTCAGGGCGTGGCGGCAAATTTGCATCTATGCCTTTCCCCCAGACGCCTTGCGCGCCTTCGCTGGCGCGCCAGCGAAGACGCCGCTTGAGGTCATCGAGGACATTGAAATCTTGCGCTTTCTCGAACTCGGCTACGATGTGCGAATGGCGCCGCTGTCAGCGGATTCAATTGCGGTCGACACGCCGGAGGATGCGGGACGGGTGCGAACCATTCTGAAGAAATTGGAGTCGGTGCATTGACAAGTCCTTACGCGGGCGACGCTGCCAATTCGTTGAAGGGAACCATTAGCGAGATTGTCGAGGAAAACGTCGATGTTTTCGATAAGTTGTTGCACCTGCGCGCGACTAAAGTGGACGCTTTTAATGCCCTAGGCTCGTCACTAGCTGCGGCTAACGTTTCTAGTCCAGATTATTGGCGTTTTCTTTCGCTGCACTACCTTCGGCAAGGTAATTTTAAAATCGCGTCGGACTGTAATTCGCGTCACCGAAGCGCAGCACCATTTTCCGAAGATGCTCAAGCGCGCGCAATCCGTTTGGCTTTGCTTCAAGGGCGCGTTGCTGATGCAATGGATTTGACCGCGTCGCCGTTGCTTTCTAACTCATTAGCCTTCAAGAAGATGCAATTTGCTCTGAGGATCGCAGCCGATTCGGAAACGTCCAGAATTGACCTGGGTCGAGATTTGCAAACTGCGGCACGAGCAGCATTCAGCGATGCTTCTGAATATGTCGAGCCTGCCGGTGGGTATGACGACAGCTATCAACTGCGGCGCGAACAGAACAGGACGACCTTTAGACAGACTTTGAAAATATTTGACGAAGCAAATTCAGTCGCTCTCGTGGGAAATGGCTCCGTGCTCAAGGGCAGTGGTCTCGGTAAAGCAATTGACAGCCACGATGTGGTTGTCAGAATTAATTGGCCGGCGATAAAAGGCTACAGCGATGACGTTGGGTCAAATACTTCGCTCGTCCTATTCGTTGAGCAATACATGCACGGCGCAATTAACCAAGACAGTCTTTTGAAAAAAATGTCTCAGTACAACAGCAGCGTTCCGGGACTAGCTCTGGACGCCGGGAGAACAGTATCGACGGTATTTCCAGAATTCTGCGGTGAACCTCCTTCAAACATCTGCCTGATGCCAGCAGCCGCACGCAAGTGCCTTAAGTATCTTGGTTATCAGTACGCAACCACCGGACTTCTTTCTATGTTATTAATATCGCTGATACTAAATAAAACAGTTACTATTTTTGGTTTTGACTTTTACAGAGATTTAAATAGGCAGTATTATTTTGGCACAACGCCTCCAGACCCCCATCTTACCCATGAGCTACAGTACGAAGTATGGATGGTGCGTCAGTTCTTCGCTCGGATTCTTCCAGATAAACTCTTGATGCCCGGGAGCGTGTGATGAAGACAAATCTTCGTTCCCTCGACAAGGAAATCCATGAAAGTAACGAGAATTACTTTTGCCGCAATTTGCTTCTCGGTCATTGCAACTCATGCAGCTGCCGAGACGTGCGATCCTACGGATGTTCTCGTGACCACCACGCCAATTCCGCCTCAGTCCGGAGTCTCGCTTAAGCGTCACCTTCAATTGAAAGCACTGATGGGAGTTCCCCAGCCGACGAAAACGGTGCTCCTCGGCGATTCTCTCGTTCAAATGTGGCCTCAGGTTAATGCCCCCAACGCATTGAACTTAGGCGACGGCAACGACAAAACACAAAATGTGCTTTGGCGATTAGCCAACATGAACCTTTCTTCGGTGTCTCCGGAAAACGTCGTGCTGCTGGTCGGCACTAACAATTTCGGACCCTCCGATCCAAACTGCTCTGTTGTTGCTGGCGTCGCCGCAATCCTTGATGTGGTTCAGGGCGCTTGGCCGAGGGCGCACACGACTCTGATTGAGATCCCTCCGCGCGGCCCGCTGCTGCAATTTCGAATTGCCGAAAGACTCGCACTTAATCGATCGCTTCGACAGATGGCGATGCGGCGGAAGAACGTCACGCCGCTCAACGTTGACGAGGCCATGGGTTGCTTACCCGCCTCGCCCTGCAGCAACTTTCTTCCTGATATGGTACACTTTTCGCCGGGCGGTTACGCTATTCTGCAACAACTCATTCCTTTTTTGGGAGCATCAAAATGAAGTCTTTTGTTGCGCTTGGCCAATCCAATAGCATCCTTCACGCAGGATTTTTGAACAAGATCAAAGAACGTAAGGCAGCGCGTTTCCTGCGGTCGGCTCTAGTTGGAGCCAGCCCCTCAGTCATTGGCCCCTACTATATGGATGACGGTTTTTTTGACGGCGCGGATTACTGTCTGATTGACACGTGCGTTGTCGATCTAACGGTTCAAAAAAATAACAGTACAGACTTATGCCAAGTGGCGCAATGGATCGAGTGGATTGGTCATAAATGCAGAATGAATAATTGCCAGCCAATTTTTGTGCTCATACCCGTTCAGGTCCATTTGGACCATCCTGTGATGTCTATTTATATGTCTGTGATAAACGCAAATAGATACCTTTATATCGATGTGCGTGATCTAATCGTTTCTGAAATTGCTGGTGATGAGAAACGGATTTCGTCACTATTTGTTGACCCAGCTCATATTGGCCCATCTCTGGTTGACGGCCTAGCGTCAGTTATCTGTAGCTTCTTTCAGCTCGAAAACGACACTGTCAACCTAAATAGAACGATTACGTATTGCTATCGGGATTTTTCGGTCGTTAATTTGGCGGATCGCTTCCCCCAATTTGAATGCGTCAAATACAAGAATAGTCTGATTACGTTTTCTGGTATCCGCATTTCGAAAGGCGCTGAGATCCAGCTTGACGTTGGTAGGGTCCTGAAAGTTCATGCAATTTATCTAAATGCGGCGAAGTCCAGATCAAAGATCCGTATCTCTGGAGATGTGACCCTCGTCAAGAATTTAAATCTTAGGCCTTACATGAAGACGGAATTTGAGGCGAGAATCGTGCCTATCAGAACGACGGTTCAAGACAGGGATGGAAGACTATCCATCACCTTGGCCGAAAATGATGAATTGTGCGACGAAATGACGATGCAAGAATACTCAGAGTTCGACGGAGAACAATGTTTGGAACTCGAAGGAATTTTGGTAGAGTGTGGATTACATGTAGATGAATACCGTACGTTTGTGCCATCTGGTCAATGGAACATTTTGACATTATCATAATACGGGCGAGTGAGTTCGCTCGTCTAACACGTTTTCAATAAATGATATTAAATCTGCAACAGATAATGTGAAGGGCTTCAAACCGGCGCGCTTTACTCCATTAATTTCCGGCTGTTCAACTCCCGATACGTCTTCACAGAAATAGGGCCGCCAGTCTCCTTCGCCCATTGCCGTTAGAAAGGCAACCCATTTATGGCCCGTATCACTCAATGTCATGTCCCGTGGGAGGATTTCAATAGCCGTTTCTTTACGGGAGAATAGTAGATTAGCCATCGCTGCGCCCGTAGGAGCGACAACGATCTTGGCAGAGCGAAAAATGTTAATCTGCTCAGCGATGGGCAGCGTTTCTGGCTGGATAATAGAAAAACCGATCGCCTTAAGGGCTACTTCCAACTCGGCTTCATTGATCAGCGGTCTGTGGTGACCCTTCCTGCTGATGTAAATCAGACCTGCTCCGGCAGATGTAGTTGCGGGAACCCTTTCGAACACTGCATCTCTAAGCGTATGGAAGTGACAATTCGGCTTGTGTAAGGAATTATTCATTCCAGAAGAAAATGTTATGCGGCCAAACGAATAAATAGGCTCAGAGAGCTCTAGCGGTTGGACATTCAACAGTTCGAAGTACTGACGATGCCAGCCCTTAAGAGGCGCTGTTACGAATGGAACTTGTCGGAAATCACCCTCTTCAACGATGGCCGCGACGGAGGTCATGGCGTCAAGAACGAAATGTCCGTAATTGTGAAGTGCTCCGAACGGCATAGTAACAACGCCTTCATCAATCCGCGGCGCCGTAAAGCGGGTCGACCAAATATTCGCGAGCTTCTCTAGCTTGGGATCTATGTACATGGCCTGTTGAGCGGTCGAGGCAAAAAGTTGGCCTCCGGCTGTCAGGACGGCCCCACTCGAAGGCACATAGTATGCGTCTTCTATTGAGAACAACTCCAAAGCGGCGCCAGGGATTAGAAGGTCGGGAGCCCACCACCCAGGAGGCGCGATGCCTCCGGCCACACCCGACCATGCCGCCGAAAACGACGAGGCTTGCCGTTGAAACGCCGGTCGCAACTGCCGTATTGAAATGTTCTTAACTGACCGCTCGGAAGCGTAACGAACTTGGGATTCAACCGTCATTGAGAACTCACTTCAAAACTTTACCGATTGCATTTAGTATGCTGTCCCCGGCGCCGAGGGTTGAATTGAGCACGGACCCGCCTTCGTCATGTTCGTCCCACGAATAAATCAATCCTGTCTGCGCCGGACACGAACTGTAATTCAACCGAATCCATTCTAACATATTATGAACATGCGCGGCGATCTGTTCAGGAGTTCCCGACCGGAAATAATGTGCTTCGCCGGAGCTAGACCGGGGATTAGGTGTCCAAGGAACGGGCGTCTCCTGACGCGGGCGCGTGTCCCATCCCGTCATAGCTGTCGGGACGATTGCTTGCCCCGTACCGGCGAGCGCGCTCCAATAACTTTCGGCGATTTTAGCTAGTTCTTCGTAGTCTCCGGCTACGGGGGTCGGGCTCGCTCTCTCATAGGCGCCGATCGCGTCGGCGCCAGTCTCCGAGAGAATCCCGCGACGTGATGCCGCAACTAGCAGTACGACATATGGGTCTCTCAATCCGGAATTATTACAAAATAACCTAAGATTGCGAATGCCATTTGCCACTGCGTCGAAGCCAGTCTTGTCTTGCATTATGAATAAAAGTGGGCGCCCCCCTAACACAGATTGGTAATTGTGGAACCTTAGCTGGCGGGTCATTTCGTGTAAGCTTTCATCTTCATACTGAACGAATTGACCAAACGATAAGATGCAGCACCAATTAACAAGGTGGTTAACCGTACTGCTTTGATGTAAACGCCAAGCGTTCTGCATGGGATGGTCAGCGCCGAACCAGCAATAGGCCCAATAATCAATTCCTGCATCATGGGCTTTGACAATTTCACTGTCGATGCGGGACTGCACCCCGCATTCGTCAAATGATATTTCTTTCAGCTCGTTTACTATGGTGCAGGACGGCGCGCGGTCGCGCCATTGCTCAGGGCTAAGCGTTCTTTGAACAAAATTGCGAATGCCATCCTTTGGGCTCTGTGTATACCACGCATCCCATCGAATGGCGCCAATCTTGACTCCTGCAGCAGATTTTGAGTGGGCTGGCAGCCGAGCCAAGGCACTTGTAAGGATCGCTAGCAATGTACGTCGAGCAATCACAATACGGACCTTCCTACCTACGTGGAAACAGTGGTGGATATTCGCGTCGCTGCGGTCATTCATATCGTAGATGATGGAGCGCCAAGTCAAGCTGATCACTTTTTCTTCGCCCTCGGAAACGCCCCGCTCAGGCAAGCGCGGCCCGTGGTCTTGTAGCCCACATGGCAATGGATTGCTGCCGCGCGTCGGACTTCCGCGAGCGTCGGTATCGCGACCGTCGCCAAGCGTTCGGAAATCCGCTCCGATTCTTGCGCCAACCAATGCGCGAAGGCGCGTCCCCTCCGCGCCAATCACTGTGAGACAAAGACCTGCAGGGAGTTGACCCTTGAGGGCCAAGGTTGATGATGTTCGCGGCCAGCAGGAGCCCGACCATCGCGCGCAGCAGCCGGGGCGAGCGGCGCGCGCGAAAATTGCCGGCGATGCCTTGCCCGGTCACTCGCCCGCTGCGCGCGCTGATCTCCTGTATCGCCGCCATAAGCGGGAAGCAGAGCAGCACCACCCAGCATATTGCGTAGCCGAACCGCCGCCCGCTTGCGAGTAAGTTTTCATTCCGCCCGGATCGTCGTCCGAGGCTCCGGTGAGCAATCCCGGACCCCACCCGCCGAGGAGCCCCTTCGGCGCAGGGCGGCGTGTGGCGCGGTATCGAGCAAAGCGCGCCGCCCGCATTTCGATCGCTCTTGATGTCGGCTTTGCATCTGTCATTGCGCTGGAGCCGCTTTCGGTTGCCTCAAATTGAGGTCAGCGGAAAAGCGAAACGCCATTGATCGACGGCGCGATTAGCATCTGGAGAGAACGTGCAGGTCGCGTTGAGCGGGAATGATGAACACATGATTTGGGCGTGGCGGCGGCGCCGAAGTGAACCGCGCCGGGTTTGCCGGAGGCTCCAACTCCCAAATAGGATGGAGCCATCATGAGCACTACGACCAACAAATTTTCACCTGAGGTTCGCGCCCGCGCGGTGCGGATGGTTTTGGATCACGAAGGCGATCACGCCTCGCGCTGGGCGGCGGTATCGTCGGTGGCGTCGAAGATCGGCTGCTCGCCGCACACCCTGCGTGAATGGGTCAACAAGGCTGAAGTCGATGCCGGCAAGCGCTC
>NZ_NHSJ01000056.1 GCF_002937075.1 Rhodoblastus sphagnicola | reverse complement strand
CCCCCGCCCAGTCGCGCCGCCGCGACAGCCCCCCGCCGAAACCCGCCGAGTGCCCCACCAGAACATCGCCGGCCATGAAATCGGGAATGCGCGCCGGCCCGAAATAACCGAGATCGGCGCGCGCCTGCGGCCAGTCGCCCAGCAACGGCGCGAGCGCGTCAAAACAGTCCGGCCCGAACGCCCAGCCGTGAACGAAATAGAGCCTCATCATGGCTCTTTTGGCGGCGCCAGTTCCACCAATGCGTCGCCAAGCGCGGCCACATCCTCCGCCCCATGCGCGGCGGAGAGCGAAATGCGCAGCCGGCTGGTTCCCGGCGGCACGGTGGGCGGCCGAATCGCGGCGACCAGAAAACCGCGGGCCTCCAGTTTTTCCGCGAGATCGAGCGTCTCCCGTTCGTCGCCGATCAGCACCGGCACGATTTGCGACGCGCTGGCGCCGCAGTCAAAACCCGCAGCGCACAGTTTGACCCGCAACCCCTCCGCCGCCGCCAGCAGCGCCGCCCGCTCGGCGCCAAGCTTTGGCACGAGATCGAGCGCCGCCCCCATGGCGCCGAGCACGGCGGGCGGCAGCCCGGTGCTGTAAATCAACCCGCCGCAGCGGTTAACGAGGTATTCGCGTAAAATCTTGGGCAGCGCGACATAGGAGCCGAACCCGCCCAGAGCCTTGCCGAACGTGCCCATGGCGACATCGACGCCTTCGGAAAAATCCTCGCACAGCCCATAGCCGCGCGTGCCGAACACGCCGGTGGCATGGGCCTCGTCTACATAAAGCAAAGCATCAAATTGTTTTGCCAAGTGACTGATAAGCCAGAGATCTGCGAGATCACCATCCATGCCGAACACGCTCTCGGTCACGACGACGCAGAACTCGCCCTTCGCCGTTCTCGCGCGCAAAAGGCTTTCGAGATGGCCGCAATCGTTGTGCTGGAATCGCATCAGCCGCGCGCCGGAAAGTTTTGCACCCTGCAACAGCGAATGATGCGCCAGCCGGTCGGCCAGCACGGTTACCGGGCGCCCGATCACCTCGGAATCGGCCAGCGCGGCCAGCACCGTGACATTGGTCTGATAGCCCGCTGACAAGACCAGCGCGCTGTCCTGCCGCTTGGCCCTGGCGATTTTTCGCTCCAGATCGGCGAAAGCCGGATGCTCCCCCGTCACCAGCCGCGAGGCGGCGACCCCGGCCCCGAACAACTCGCCATAGGCCCGGCTCGCCGCGATCAAGGCGGGATGCAGGCTCAAGCCGAGATAATCGTTGCCCGCGAAATTGATCAGCTTGCGGCCATCGCGCAAAATGCGCCCGCCCGGCGCGAGCGTGGCGCTTTTCAGCACCCGCAGCCGGTTCAGCGAAGCCCGTTCTGCGCAAAAAGTCTGATAGGGATCAACTTTTGCCATTTTCCCGCAGTCTGTTAATAAAGCGCATCGAAAAACGCCAGCCGTCCTTTAAACGGCCGGGCCGACGCGAGATCATCATGAACGCGCAGCCGACTTTTAACGAAAAAGCCCCGATTCGCCACGACTGGACCCTCGACGAGATCGAGGCCCTGTTCGCGCTTCCCTTGCTCGATCTCGTGCATCGCGCGCAAACGGTCCATCGTCAATATCACGATGGCGCGATTCAACTCGCCAGCCTGCTGTCGATCAAGACCGGCGGTTGCGCCGAGGATTGCCACTACTGCCCGCAAAGCGCGCATTTTGCCAAACAGACCGGGCTGGTCAAGGAAACCCAGCTCGACGTCGATTACGTGCTGGGCCGCGCCAAACTGGCCAAGGAGGCCGGCGCCACCCGGTTCTGCATGGGCGCGGCCTGGCGCTCGGTGCGCGACGGCGCGGAATTCGACGCCGTGCTCGACATGGTCCGGGGCGTGCGCGCGCTCAACATGGAGGCCTGCGTCACGCTGGGCATGTTGCAGCCGCATCAGGCCAAGCGCCTCGCGGAAGCCGGCCTGACCAGCTACAACCACAACCTCGACACCTCGCCCGAATTCTACGACGAGATCATTTCGACCCGCACCTACCAGGACCGGCTCGACACGCTCGCGCTGGTGCGCGCGGAAAACATCGGCATTTGCTGCGGCGGCATTATCGGCATGGGCGAAAAGCAGTTCGACCGGGCCTCGCTGATCCGCGAATTGTCGAAAATGACCCCGCATCCCGACAGCGTGCCGATCAACGCGCTGGTGGCCGTGCGCGGCACGCCGCTGGAAGGCCGCCCGCCGGTGGACGCCTTTGACATGGTGCGGATGATCGCGGTCGCCCGCATCACCATGCCGAAGTCGCGCGTGCGGCTGTCGGCGGGGCGCAGCGAAATGAGCGCGGAAGGTCAGGCGCTGTGCTTCATGGCCGGCGCCAATTCGATCTTTTATGGCGAAAAGCTTCTCACCACCGACAACAATGACGCGCTGGCGGACCGCGAACTGATCGAAAAACTCGGCCTGCGCCCCGAAGTGATCGAAGAGCGCAGCGCCCACTACGATCTCGACAGCAACGAACAGATCGCGGACGTCAGCGCCGCCAACTGATCCTTTTCGATGGTGAAAGCCGGCGTGAGATAGACAATGTCGCCAAAGGGGCGAATCCAGAACCCCTTTTGCGCGAACTCGTGCCGCAACATCGGCGCGTCCAGTTTTTCCAACTGAACCGCGCCGATGGCGCCCTTGACGCGGACATCCAGCACCCCCGGCAGCCCGCGACAAGGCTCCAGCCCCTCGCGTAAAAGCGACTCAATCGCCGCCACCTGCTCAAGCCGCGGCTCGGTCTCGAACAGGTCGAGCGAGGCGTTGGCGGCGGCGCAAGCGAGCGGATTGGCCATATAGGTCGGGCCGTGCATCAGCGCGCGCGCGGGATCGTCCGACAAAAACGCGTCGAACACATGGGGACGGGCGATTGTGGCGGCCAAAGTCAGGGCGCCGCCGGTCAAACCCTTGCCGACGCACAAAATGTCGGGAACAACCCCCGCCTGCTCGCAGGCGAAAAAGCTCCCCAGGCGGCCGAAGCCGACGAAAATCTCGTCGGCGATCAGCAGAACTTCGTGCTTCCGGCAAATCTCCGCCACCCGGCGCAAGGTCGCGGCGTCGTGCATTTTCATGCCGCCGGCGCCCTGAACCAAAGGCTCGATCAGAACGGCGGCGATCTTGTCCTTTTCCCGCGCCAGCAAAGCGTCAAACGCGGTCGCGGACGCCTCGTCCACCGGCAGTTCAGCGAGAATCTGCTTGGGCAGATAGTCCTTGAACAAAGCGTGCATGGACTCGTCGGGGTCGCACACGGCCATGCAGGCCATGGTGTCGCCGTGATAGCCGTAGCGGAACGACGCCATGCGGCTGCGACCGGCAAAACCCCGGTTCAGCCAATATTGCACCGCCATTTTCATGGCGACTTCCACCGCCACCGAGCCGCTGTCGACAAAAAACACTTTGGACAGATCGCCCGGCGCCTTCGCCGCCAGCCGCGCCGCCAGCCGCACGGCCGGTTCATGGACCAGCCCGCCGAACATGACATGCGGCATGGTTTCGAGCTGCGCCCGCATCGCGGCCAGGATGTGCGGATGATTGTAGCCGTGGCAGGCGGTCCACCACGAGGCGACGCCGTCGATCAGCTCGCGCCCGTCGTCCAGCGTGATGATCGAGCCTCGGGTCGAAACCGCGCGCAAAGGCTGGCGGGCGGTCTGCATCTGGGTGTAGGGAAGCCAAAGATGTTCTAACAGATTTTCCATTGGGGCGAGCTGTGCAAAGTTTCTTTGTGACCTCGACAGGCACCGGCGTCGGCAAGACCTACACGACCTGTGCGCTGATCCGGCAGGCGCGGGCGCTGGGCAAGAAAGTCGCGGCGACAAAACCGCTTATTTCCGGTTTCGACAAGGAAAAAATCGCCGAATCCGACACCGGCGCGATCCTGGCGGCGCTGGGAGAGGATTTGAGCGAGGCCAATGCGCGAAAAATCTCGCCCTGGCGTTTTGCCGCGCCGCTGGCGCCCAACATGGCGGCGGCGGCCGAGGGCAGGGCGGTCGATTGCGACGCCCTGTTCGCCCACAGCCGCGCGTTTCTGGCCGAGAAAACGGAGGTGGCGCTGATCGAGGGCGTCGGCGGCGTGATGGTCCCGCTCGACGCGCGAAAAACCGTGCTGGACTGGATCGCCGCCAGCGGCGCGCCCGCAATTCTGGTCGTCGGCGCCTATCTTGGGACCATCAGCCACACGCTGACGGCGGTGGAAGTGTTGCAGATGCGAAAAATTCCCCTCGCCGCCGTCATTGTCAACGAGGGCGTCAACGACGAAGTCCCGTTCGCCGCCACCCGCGCCGAACTCGCAGCGCGTCTCGCGACAAAAATCCTACCGCTGCGGCGCGGAGCCGCCGGGGAGACGCTGCGGGATCTACTGTCACCCGCTGATTGCGCTTGATCCGTGAAAAAACGGGGGAAGCTCACGCCGTTCCGCTCCCAACACCGCCCATGGCAGGCGCGTGGCGCACAGGTCGGGCGGCGTCGATGCCCCGCCAACGATTCGAAGGCGACGACCAGAGCCAAGCCCGCCCCCGAGCCTTGCCCGATATGATCGCAAGCCGGCGCTTACGGTTACGAGACTATCACGAGGGTTGCGTAACCAAGCCTTGAATCGCCCTGGCGGTTCGGATCGTCAAGCGCGCCCGGGCGTTCCCGCGCCCCAGCCCCCTCTGGCGTTTTCTCTTTCGTCGGCGCAGACTGTCACGGTCACGCCAGCTTCATCTCTTTGCCTGACAACAGCATTCGCAACGGGCGCGAGGGGTCGCGCATGAGTTGTCATGAGTCTTCGCACATGAGTTTTCTCACATGACCTGGAACCATTATTTCAAGGACCGCACCGGCGCCCAGAACGGCCCCGTCTCCTTCGAGGAATTGCTCATTGTCGCCCGCGCCGGTCGCATCGCGCCGGATTGCCTGGTATGGCCGGAAGGCGGCGAGCCCAGGCCGGCGCGCGACATTCCCGAACTCGCCGCCGCGATCAACGCGCCCGCCGGCGGATCGCCCCTGCGCGGCGATTTCCCGGTCTGGAATCTGTTCTGGCGCAGCCTCGTGACGGGTTTCGGCTTTTTCCTGGTCGTTCCCGCCCCCTGGCTGGGGCTTTGGTTCTACCGCTGGCTGGCGGGGCGCATCAGCCTGCCGAACGGGCGCCGGCTGGCGCTCGAAAGCGCCTTCGCCACGCCGGCTGTCCTGTTCCTGGGCCTGGCCCTGTCCATCGTCGCGCCCGCTGTTTACGCCGGTATCGTCGCCGCTGGCGACCCCGGCGCGGCGGAACGCGCCGATGTCGCGACGATCCGGCTGGTCGCCTCCGCCGTCGAATTCGCCTGCTCCTTCCTGATCCTGCGCTGGTTTGTCGGCGCGCTGCGCAGCGAGGATGGCGCGCTGGACATAAGCTTTCGGGGCGGCTTCTGGGCCTTTTTCGGCTGGAATCTGGCTCTCGGCCTGTCGATCCTGACCATCGTCGGCTGGGCCTGGGTGGCGCGTTACATGGCGCGCTGGACCTGCCGCAACATCGCCGGCAGCCACAGCTTCGAATTCGTCGGCGAGGGCGTCGAGATCCTGTGGCGGACCCTGGTCGTCGTGTTCGGTAGCCTGCTGATCATCCCGATTCCCTGGCTGGTCGCCTGGTATTACACTTGGTTCGTCGCGCAAATCGTGACGGCGCCGCGCGGCGCGGCTTGACGCAACGGCGCGTCGGGGGCAACACGCTTCCATGCCTCTGACTTTCGCTTACGGCTCCAACATGAGCGTCGCCGACATGACCGCGCGTTGTCCGCGCGCGAAAAGGCTCGGGCTGGCGCGGCTGGCCAAATTCCGCTTCGCGCTGCTGCCGAACGGGTTCGCCACGGTCGTGCGCGACCCCGCCGCTCTGACCCATGGCGTGCTGTGGGAGGTCAGCTTCGGCGATCTTGCCGCGCTCGACCGCTACGAGGGCGTGGCGGAAGGGGGCTATGAGAAAATCGTGCTGCCGGTGATCCGCGAAACAGGATTTGCGCGCGCGCTGGTCTATATCGGCCGTCCCGACGCCGACCGCGAGCGGGCGCCGCCGGGCTATATGGAAGCCATTGTCGCCGCCGCCGTCGCCCAAGGCTTGCCGCGCGACCATGTCGAATTCCTGCGTCTGTGCGGCGGCCTCGCCCCCGAGGCGCCGCCGAAAAAATTCCGCGCCATCAAGAACGAGAACTTCCTATGAGCCAGATCTTCCGCACCATCGCCGACATGCGCGCCGCCGTGGCGTTGTGGCGCGGGCAGGGCGACAGGATCGCCCTCATCCCCACCATGGGCGCGCTGCACGCCGGCCATCTGTCGCTGGTCGAGGCCTCGCGGGCGAAATGCCGGCGCGCCATCGTCAGCATATTCGTCAATCCCACGCAATTTGCGGCCAACGAGGATTTCGGCGCCTATCCCCGCACCTTCGAGGCGGATGTGGAAAAACTCGCCGTCATCGGCGCCGACGCCTGTTTCGCTCCGGCCCCGGCCGAAATCTATCCCGAGGGCTTCTGCACCAAGGTGATCCCCGGCGGCCCGGCGCTGGCGGGGCTGGAGGACAGGTTCCGGCCCGAGCATTTCGCCGGCGTGGCGCAGGTGGTGGCGAAACTGCTCAACCAGGCGCAAGCCGATTGCGCCTTCTTCGGCGAGAAGGATTACCAGCAACTCGCGGTGATCCGCCGGATGGCCGGCGATCTCGACATCGCCACGGAAATCCACGGCGTTCCCATCCTGCGCGAACCCGACGGCCTCGCACTGTCCTCGCGCAATGTCTATCTGAGCGCGCAAGAACGCCGTCAGGCGGTCCTGCTGTCGCGGGTTTTGCGCGACACCGCCGAAAAGCTGCGCGCGGGGGCCGACATCGCCGCCGCCAGCGCCGACGCGGCGGAAAAAATCGCGGCGGGCGGCTTCGTCCTCGATTATTTCGAGGCGCGCCATGCCCAAACCCTCGCCCCCGTCGCCGCGTTGGCCGAGGGCCCGGTGCGGCTGCTGGTCGCCGCGCGGCTGGGAAAAACCCGTCTCATCGACAATCTCGCGGTCTGAACGCAAACTTTACCACGCCAGCGGATAAGTTTTGCAAGGTGACCTTACGTCACTCGATTTAACTTGAACGTCACCGCTGGGGCGGCAGTTTTCGACACGCAAGTTTCGCGCGCCCCGGTTTTCGGGCCGGGGTGACGCCGGGAGTCGTGTCATGAATTTTTCCCTGCCGTGGCTGCTGTTCTCCTTCAAGGGGCGTGTGGGGCGCGGCCCGTTCGCCCTGGTGTTCGTGGCGCAACTGGCTTTCAGCATCGTCAATTCCCAGCTCTTCATGCCCAAGCTGAACTTTGCGGGGCTTCACGCGGCGCCGGGCGCGCCGGCCGCGCTGGAGGCGTTGCACATCTCCGTCGGCGTCGGTTTGATAATGCTGGTGACCTCTGTCGCGTCCCTATGGATCAGCTTCGCGTCGCAGGCCAAGCGGCTGCATGATTTCGGCTGGAGCGGCTGGTGGCAGGGCGCGCCTTACGCGGTCGGCTTCGCCGGCGCCTTGGCCGGAGGCCTCTTCAGCGGGCTCGGACTGGCGCCGATCGGCGGCCTGTTCGCGATCCTCGCCATGATCGCCTGCGGATTCGGCGCCTTGGGCCTGCTTGGCATGCTGCTGTTCCGCCGGGGGGACGAGGGGGCGAACCCGTTCGACGGCGACGCGCCGCAACAGCCCGGCGGATGGGCGGACAAGGTGTCCTTCGCCAGACCGGCGCCACACGAAGCCGTCGCGGCCGCCGCGCCAGCCGCGGCGACGGCGCAAGCCCCGCGCGCCCAAGCC
>NZ_NHSJ01000055.1 GCF_002937075.1 Rhodoblastus sphagnicola | reverse complement strand
AGCCTTGTTGACCCATTCACGCAGGGTGTGCGGCGAGCAGCCGATCTTCGACGCCACCGACGATACCGCCGCCCAGTGCGAGGCGTGATCGCCTTCGTGATCCAAAACCATCCGCACCGCGCGGGCGCGAACCTCAGGTGAAAATTTGTTGGTCGTAGTGCTCATGATGGCTCCATCCTATTTGGGAGTTGGAGCCTCCGGCAAACCCGGCGCGGTTCAGTCCTTCCAAGCGGAACGGTTGGCAACGGGATACTCACCACGCCGGTCTGGGCGAAGGGTGGCGGCGCCATCACCGTGACGGCGGGGCGCGACATCATCGGCATCGAGACGCCGGTCGATCCGGATGGGTTCCGGTACGCGACGGACGGCAATTCCGTTGGGGTGTCTACCGGCGAGTTCTGGAGCGGCTGGTATTATGTCAACGGCCGCGTGGCCACCATCCCCAGCGTGCCGTTCGATCCGTCGGGCAGTGGCGTGCAATATTCGAGCTGGATCAACTACGGCAGGTTCTTCCAGGGCTTCGGAGCGCTCGGCGGCGGCAACATCATGCTGAAGGCCGGTCGCAATGTGCAGGACGTCTCGGCCTCGCTCCCCGAGACCATCCAGTATTCGGGCGGCCAGTCGGCGACCGGGCCGGCGGCGACCGCGCATTATTACGGCGGCGGCAATCTGCTGGTCGAAGCCGGCAATGACGTGCTCTCCGGCGTCTATTATGTCGGCCGCGGCGCCGGTTTGATTCGCGCCGGCGGAGACGTTGTCGCCGACGCGACGCTCTACAAGACCGTGTTGAGTTATGATAAACTTCCTATGAGCAGCGATCCAGACACCGGACAGATGATCCAGTTTTCTGTACCGCTGCTGCTCGCCGTGCAGGACGGCCATATCAGCGTGCAGGCGGCGGGGTCGATCGACCTCGGCGGCATTTTCGAGCCGACCAAAATTCCCGCCGATTTGTTGGCGAATGAGCTGCCGAAAAGCTATAGTCAAGCCAAGGCGGGGCGCACCCTGCCGTCTGCCATCGGCGCCAGTTTCGAAAGCTTTGGGGCGAACAGCGGCGTGGCGCTGCAGAGCAGCACGGGGGCGATCGCCGTCAATTCGCTCTACCAGTCCAATGGATCCGGCGATGGCTACACCGACACGCTGTTCACCCACGGGGCCATCTTTGAGAATTATATCGGTGGCGCCCAACCGGGCAGTCTTATGCCGCCGAACCTCTCCGTCACGGCGCTGACCGGCGACATCGCGCTGGCCAGTGGCGTCCCGCAAAATCAGATCAATCTCTATGCATCCTCGACCGGCCAGTTGAGCCTTATCGCCGGCGGTTCGATCCTTGGCAGTGCCGCCAATATCCGCCATTCCACGGACACCGTTCCCGTCACGGTCACGATGTTAGACGACGCGTCGGTCGCGCCGCTGCACGTTGGCGACGATGTCCCAGTGCTGATCTACGCCGGCAAGGACATCAGCGGCGGCAGCTATTCGCTGCTGAAACCGGCAAGGGTGAGGGCGGGGCGCGACATCGTCAACATCACCTTGACCGGCGAGAACAACGCTGACGCCGACATCACCAGCATCGTCGCCGGCCGCGATATCCTCGCCCGGCGCATGCCCGAGGTCATCGGCCAATTTCCATCGGGAACCAGCACCAGCTTCACCCTTTACGGACCTGGCGACCTTCTGATCGCGGCTGGCCGCAACCTCGGGCCGTTCAGCACCTATGACAGGGTTTCCATCGCCGCAAACCCGGACCGCGACATGGGCGGCGGCATCTTCGCGATCGGCGACGGCGCCAACAGCGGCCGGACCAGCTTGCCGACCAAATTCTACCTGCCGAGGCAAGGCGCCGACATCGCGCTGCGTTTCGGCGTCGCGGGCGGCATCGACTATGCCGCCGCGATCGCCAGCTATGGCGATGCGGCCACCGCCGCGGCCAGCGGCATCGACGTCGTCCCTAGCATCGTTCCGCAGCTCGAACAGCTTGTCGCGCAGTTGATCGTCAAGCAAGCCAAGGCGGCCGGCATTGCCAATCCGAGCGTGGCCGTCACGCTCACCCCCGCCGAGGCTGCGGAGGTGTTCAATGCGCTGCCGACCGTGGCCATCAACGGCAAGCTGTCAGCGCTGGCGGCCAAGACCGGCCTCGGCGGCCTCGCCTTCGATCTGACGCCAGCGCAGTTCCTGTCGCTGCTGCATCAGTTGGACGCAATGAAGCTGGGCATCGACCGCGACTTCCTCACGCTGCTGAAGCAGGTCGGCCTCGACTACAACGATCCGTCGAGCGCTTATTCCGGCAAATATGCCCGCGCCTATGAGGCGATCGCGACGCTGTTTCCGGCCTCGCTCGGCTATACCGACAACAGCGCCGGCGGCACCGGGGCGGCGCCCGCGCTCAGGCGCACCGGGGATTTGAGAATGCCGCGCACGCTGGTCGAGACCCAGACCGGCGGCGACATCGATATTCTCGGCCCCGGCGGTAACGCCTATGTCGGCTCCAACAGCGCCGACACGCTGACGCCGGCGCAGCAAGGCATTCTCACGCTGCAGGGCGGCTCAGTGCGCACCTATACCGACGCCAGCGTGCTGATCTATCAGAGCCGCGTCTTCACCGAGCAGGGCGGCAATGTCGAGATGTTCTCAGCCAATGGCGACCTCAACGCCGGCAAGGGGCCAAAGAGCTCAGCGGCCTATCCGCCGCTGCGGCTGATCTGCGACAGCGACGGCTATTGCCGGGTGTCGCCGACCGGGCTCGTCACAGGCGCCGGCATCGGCGCGCTGATTTCGGTGCCGGGGCAGGATCCGACCAAGAGCAATGTGATCCTGACCGCTCCGCACGGCGTCATCGACGCGGGCGCCGCCGGCATCCGGGTGGCCGGCGACCTCAACCTCGTCGCCCTGCAGGTTTTGAACGCCTTCAACATCCAGGTTCAGGGCGTCAGCGCCGGCCTCCCGGTGACGCAGGGACCGCCGGTCGGCGCGCTGACCGCGGCCAATAACGCTGCCGGCGCCGCCGCCAAGACCGCCGAAGCGCCGGCCCAGCCGAACAACAGCGACCGGCCCTCCGTCATCATCGTTGAGGTGATCGGATATGGCGGGGGTGATGATAATGGCGCGCGGCAGCAGCCCGACCAACCGTCGCGTTATAAGGAGAAGCGAACTTACAATCCGAACAGCGCCTTTCAGATCGTTGGCGTCGGCGAGCTCACCGATGAGCAGAAGCAGCAACTGGCGCAATCGGAGCGGCGCCGACTCGACGAACGCTGATATTCCAATGAGGCTGGGTGATAATTCGGATGCAACGCCCTTTGCGCCATCGGCTGGCCAACTGCAAATCCATTGGCCTCCATCTCTCGTCTACATTGCCTGCAAACCCAAGACCGATGTCTGCAATCTCCAGCGCTTCATCATGCGCCGCCGCTTCGCGCAGCGCCTTTGCGAGAATCAGCGCCTCCTCGGGTCTCTTGAAAGATTTCAGCGCGTAAGTTATGGCCTCCGGCGTCCGCTCAAGCTTGATTAGTATGCAAGTTTAGCTGAAGTGCGCCCGCGCCGCGCGGGCAATATTCAAATATTGCTCCGTTCGTCCTCAAGCCTCAAGAACCCGCAGGCGATCGCCACCTTCGGCGGCGGCAATGTGACGATCGCGACCGGCGGCGACATCACTCAAACGGCCGCATCCCATCGAATCTCTCGCTCCTCAATCTGCTGCGGCTTTCCATGACAGACGCGACCATCGACATCGAAGCCGGCGGCGGCCCGACCTTGCAGGGCGCCGCCGCGCTCGGGCCGCAGCAGTACGAAATCGACAACGGCGGCACGGCGGGCTCGGCGCTGGCGAGCAATCACAACGCCTCGCCCTTCTATTCCGCCAACGCCGCCCTGACCCTGCAAGCCAACGGCAGCGTCACCGTCACCAATAAGAACGACCGCCTGCTCACGTCGTTCTACGCCCAAGCGGCAGCAGGCAGCAGGCAGCAGGCAGCAGGCGGTCTATCCTGGCTCGTTCGGCGCCGTCGCGCTGACCGGCGACATCGACCTGCGCACGAACGTGCAAGGTATCACCGTGGCGAGATCCATCCTTCTGGCGCCGAGCCCGGCGGGGCAGCTTGGCTTGCTCGCCGGCGGCGATATCGCCTCCACCTCCATCGCCATGCTCGACACCGAGCCCGCCTGGCCGCCGGGGGCGTTGTCGTCCAACTATGGAGAGACCAAGACGGGCGCGGCGCTGGTGTTCCCGATCGTGTTGCCGAGCGCCGCCGACACCACCGAGCGCCATCAGCACAACAAGACCATCACCCATGCGAATGACGACGAGCCGATCCGCATCTATGCCGGTGGCGACGTCGGCGGAGCGAGCGGCTCTGACGGCCGCGCGGTCCCCAGCCAATGGAATGTCCATTATAACATGATCTCAATTACATAAGAGTTCGTGGTTTTATTCTGAATGGCGCGCCATCTCAAGGCCCTGAAAAACCGAGGATTTCGCCCAGTTCAGCCCTCGTGTTCCCATGCCTAAACTCAGGTTGTCACACCGCTTGTCACACGAGGTGAGCAGGCAGGGCGACGTTTCGCGAAAGGGGATTTCGCTGGCAGGCCCAGATGAGACTCAAGGGTAACGCCCCGGTGTCACAATCTTTCGCCAGCCTGGACGACCTGCTGGTCAGGTATGCCGAAACGGTAACCCCGGCGAAGAAGGGTTCCCGCACAGAATCTTACCGGCCGCGGACGCTGCGGAGCCACTCGATAGCCCAGACGCCGCTGACCAAGCTCAACTCGGCTAAGGTGGCTTCCTACAGGGATGACCGCCTGAAACAGGTCTCACCTTCGTCGGTTCGAAGGGAGTTGACCATCCTGCGTCACTGTCTTCAGGTGGCCAAGGTGGATTGGGGCATTCCGCTCAAGGCGATACAAGCTGAATCCGCGCCGCTCGGGGCGGGACTCCATCCCGAGGCGGCTGCCGAACTCGCCGATCTCGTTCGCGTCATGAATTGCCACTATTCGAATCTGATCGAGGGGCGCAACACGCGGCCCGGGATATCGAACGCGCATTGGCTGGGGCTTAAGTCGAACCCGAGCGTCGCCCTTTGGCGTTCGAAGCGCGCGCATGTGTTGGCGCATCGCCGGATCGACGAACTCTACCTGACGGGCGCATTGCCGTCGCCGATCTCGGTCGAGTTCATCCGCTGGGTTCATCGCGCCTCTTATGAGGCAATGCCTGAGGAATTTCGGGTTGTGACGTCGCCCGACGGCGTCGTCCGTCCAATCGGGCCCGGGGCGTTTCGGGCTGGGGCTAGGGAGGACGCGCAGGTCGACCGTCATGTGCCGCCCTCGTCGGCGCGGGTGGTGGATTTCATGGCGCATTTCGAACGGCGCCTGATGGGTTGGTTCATTTGCAGCACGGCGTTTGGGCCGGAGGCCCGCGCCCACCCGCTTCATCCTCCAGCCATTGGCGCAAGGCCCGCAGTCCCGGCTCGGCGGCGCGCGTCCTCAGCGTGCAAAAGGCGAAAGACGCGCCGCAGGGCGCGAAGCCGAACGGCGCGACCAGACGCCCGCTTTCGATTTCGCGTGCGACCAGCAGCGCCGGCGCAATGCCGACGCCGAGTCCCGAAGCCGCCGCCTCCAGCATCAGTGCGAGATGGTCGAACCGGCGCCCGGCGTCGAAGCCCGCCGCCGGCAGGCCCAGGGTTGCCGCCCAGATCGGCCACGCCTCCGGGTGCGACTTGGTGTGCAGCAGCGGTCGCCCCGCGAGATCGGCCGGCTGGCGAAGACCGTCGGCCAGCGCCTGGACGCAGACCGGGCCGACGGCGTCTTCGAACAGCGAATGGGCGCTGATCACGCGCGGCCAGTCGCGCCCGCTCAGGATCAGCGCGTCGACGCGCCGTTTCTCCAGCGCCTCCAGATCGCCGCAGGTGCGCAAGTGCAGGCTTATGTCCGGCTGCGCGACCTCGAAGCCGGCCAAGCGCGGGATCAGCCAGTTGGCGAGAAAGCTGCCGGGCGCGCCGAGCGTCAGTTCGGTTGCGTCGTCGCCGGCGGAAATTTCTGCGCAACACCGCTCCAACTGATCGAACGCCAAAAAGCTGGCGACGCGCAACCGCTCGCCCGCGGCGGTCAGGCGCACCCCGCCAGCATGGCGCACGAACAGCGCGCAGCCCAAAAACGCCTCCAGTTGTCGCATCTGGTGGCTGACCGCGCTGTGGGTGACACACAGCTCCGCCGCCGCTGCGGAAAAATTCAGACAGCGCGCCGCCGCGTCAAAGACGCGCAGCGCATTCAGAGGCGGCAGGCGGCGCATGGAGGGCTTTCTGGTGTGAATTCAGCTCATATCTTCATGTGAGCAATCATCAATATAACAAGCGTATCTGAAGGGATAGGCTGCAAGTCTATCTTATATCAGGAGCGCGACATGACCATGACGAATTCTCCTCGACAGGCGCGGGAGCCGGACGCGGCGGGACTGTTCGGCCGTTTCGGCGGCGCCTATATGCCGGAAACGTTGATGCCGGCTTTGCGCGAATTGCGCGAGGAACTGGCGAAGGCCGACGCCGACGCCGCCTTTCACGCGCGTCGCCGCCAGATCCTGGCCGATTATGTGGGGCGGCCTAGTCCGCTGTTCCCGGCGGAAACACTGACCAAGGAACTGGGCGGGGCGCAAATCTTTCTCAAGCGCGAGGACCTCAACCACACCGGCGCGCACAAGATCAACAATTGCGTCGGCCAGATCCTGCTCGCCGAGCGCATGGGCAAACGCCGGGTGATCGCCGAAACCGGCGCCGGCCAGCATGGCGTCGCCACCGCGACCGTCTGCGCGCTGTTCGGCCTGCGCTGCGTGATCTACATGGGCGCGGCGGACATGGCGCGGCAGGCGCCCAATGTCGCGCGCATGCGCCTGCTCGGCGCCGAAATCCGCGCCGTGCAGTCCGGCGCCGCGACCCTCAAGGATGCGATGAACGAGGCTTTGCGCGACTGGATCACCCATGTCGAGGACTCGTACTACCTGCTCGGAACCGGCGCCGGCCCGCATCCCTATCCGACGATGGTGCGCGACTTCCAGCGCATCATCGGCGAGGAGACGCGCGAGCAGGTGTTCGCCCGCTGCGGCCGCCTGCCCGACGCGCTGGTGGCCTGCGTCGGCGGCGGCTCAAACGCGATCGGCCTGTTCCATCCGTTTCTCGCGGAGCCCTCTGTGCGCTGCTATGGCGTCGAAGCTGGCGGCTTCGGACTGGCCAGCGGCAAGCACGCGGCCTGTCTTTCCGGCGGACGCCCCGGCGTCCTGCACGGCAATTACACCTATCTGTTGCAGGACGAGGACGGCCAGATTCTCGACGCGCATTCCGTCTCGGCCGGGCTGGACTATCCGGGCGTCGGCCCCGAACACGCCCAACTGCGCGAAAGCGGTCGCGTGACCTATGCCACGGTGGACGACGACGAGGCGCTCGCAGCCTTTCACTGGCTGGCGCGGAGCCAGGGCATATTGCCCGCGCTGGAAAGCGCACATGCCCTCGCCTTCGCGCGCCGCCTGGCGCCAACCATGACGCCGGACGAAATTCTCGTCGTCAATCTCAGCGGGCGCGGCGACAAGGATCTCGACACCGTTCTCCAGCATAAGGGAGATGCCGCATGAACCGCCTCGACGCAAGACTTGCGCAGTTGCGCGCGCAAAACCGCGCGGGTCTGGTGTGCTATTTCATGGCCGGCGATCCCGATTTCGACGCCAGCCGGACGCTGCTCGCCGGGCTTGGCGCGGCGGGCGCCGACGTCATCGAACTCGGCCTGCCGTTCAGCGATCCGGTCGCCGACGGCCCGACCATCCAGAAAGCCCATTTGCGCGCCCGCGCCGCCGGCCAGACCACGGCGCGCACGCTGGCATTGGTCGCGGCGCTGCGCGAAACGGATGCGACCACGCCGGTTGTCTTGATGGGCTATCTCAATCCGGCGCTGCAATATGGCGTCCAAAACTTTTTCGCGGAGGCGGCGGCCTCAGGCGCGGACGCGGCGCTGCTGCTCGACCTGCCGGTCGAGCACGCCGCGCCGTTTCGCGCGGCGGCGCGATCTTCCGGCCTGCATCTGATCGCGATGACGGCGCCGACCAGCGACGACGCCCGGCTTGCCGAGATTTTGCGGGGCGTCAGCGGCTTCGTCTATCACGCCACGATCAACGGGACGACGGGCGCCGCGCGCTGTTCGCCCGCTGAGGTTTCAACCGCCATCGCCCGCGTGCGGCGCCACACGACACTCCCCGTCGCCGCCGGTTTCGGCATTCGCGAGCCGGCGCAGGCGCGCGACCTCGCCGAACAGGCCGACCTTGTGGTCATCGGCTCGCAATTGGTCGAAACGCTCGCGCAAGGCGGCGCGAGCGCCGCCCTGGAATCCGTGTATGGTTTTGCGCGCGCCTTGCGCGGCGCAGCACAGAGTGTTCGCGCGCCGTGCGCCAGAGGATCAAGGCCATGACAACCGGAGATCCAGGCCGAACCCCGGCGCGTTCTCAAGACGGTCGCTGGCGGGCTTCTCGTGCGGAACGCAGACAATTCCGTGATCCACGAGACGGACCTTCGCATTGTCGCGAAAGCCCAATCATCTGCGGCGCAGGTTCGCGACATGCTTTTCGCGTTCAAGGTGGTCAAGCACCTGATCTCGAACGCGCGTTTCATACGCGGCGACTGGATCATGGACCGCGCCGTCGTCATCGACGCCGGCTCTCATCCCGGCGGCGTCGGTCCCATGACGGTCGCCCCCCTGATGGCTCAAGCGGTCATGGCGGCGAAAACCATGAAACGCGATCCCGCGCGCCAAAATAAACACCGCCGGAGTCAATGCGGCAAGCAGTCGCCCTGCTTTTGTTCCCCGCCTTCGCCGTTCTGCTCCAGATGCTCGGCCAGTTCGGCCGCCAGCCCGAAAAACTTCCGCCGCACTTCCGGAACATAAGGGTTCATCCGCTCGATGGCGTAAAAGACCTCCGGCGCGTCATGGCGCACCATGTCCACTGCGCGCATCAGCAGGTCGAAGCTGACCGTGGTCATGGCGCGGGGCAGGGGCTCCATCTCCACCAACACCTTGGCGATCAGATGGGTCAGGCCCTGCACCATGGCGGCTTCGCGGTCGTGCTGCTCCGGCGTGGCGATGATGGCGTCGAGCCCGAGGGTCTGGCGCAGCCAGCCGGCGAGCGGCCGGACCCAGCGGCCGCGAATCGGGCACAGCACGATTTTTAGACCCTTGACGCCGCCGCGCGCGCTCTGCGGGCCAAACATCGGATGCGTCCCGATAATGTCCACGGTGTCCGGCAGTTCCTCGCGCATGATCCGGGCGGGGAGAACCTTGACCGATCCGACGTCGAGCACCAGCGCGCCGGCGCGCAGATGCGGCCGGATGTCGCGGATGACGTTGCGCAGCGCCGGCACGGGAACCGCCAGAATCACCACGTCGCAAGCGGCGGCCTCCGCCAGGGCGGCGAGGGCGACGCCCTTGAGCTGCGCGGACGCCTGCGGATCGTAGCCCAGAAGCGGAAAACGGCCGCCCAGATGCGCGGCGATCAACCGGCCGAAGGCGCCGAGCCCGATCAGGCCGATCCGTGGCGGATTTCGTTTTTTTCTTTTCGTCTGCCCTTGGCTCACATCAATCTCTAAGCAGGATTCCCGGGAACGGGAAGCGGACGCCGGTTCTTGGAAGAAAATCCTGCGAACACGAAGGAAGCTCATCATGAATTCGTTGGACCAACGAATTCATGATGAGCGGCGCGTCCCCGGTCAAGCTGGTCAACTCACGAAAGTCAAGCGCAAGCTCCGTCCGTCCGGCGGCCATTCGGAATGACGCGCGTCATTTTGGATCACGAGCTTGACGATTTGGAATCCATTTGGCGCGCATGGCGCTCCAACAGCTTCAATACCGCAGATGCGCTGAAAGCTCCGTCTCGAAGCACGAGAGCGGTCCACGCTTTTGTCAAACACTCACAGCCCGGCGATCACTTCACCTCGGTCGAATGGCAGGCGTTGGTGAAACTGTTGAACTTCGACCAGTCGCCGCAGGGGGTGCAGGCGGCGGCGGCAAGACCGACGGCGACAACGGCAATAATACGCAAGACTTTGGCCATGACGCTTGACCCCGAAATTTTCGCAGCGACCTTGGCGCAACGGCAGCGAAAGAGTCAAGCGAGCCGGAACCGCGCCACTAACGGATCTTCGGCTTGCCCCCAGATTCCGCCGTCTCCGGATAATCGCAGGACAGCGCCACCTCCCGCCCGGCCTCCAGTTCGAGGCGAAAAGCTTCCGTGCGTTCCCCGATGACATTTTGCGCCACCGAACCGAGCGCCAACCGCAACGGCGGACTGGCGCTCTGCGCCGTCGCGATGATCGCCGCCGCCCCGCGCGCGGGGTCGCCGAGTTGCGTCCCGCTATAGGCCTGCGTCGCCTTGCGCCGGGCGACGGCGGTTTCGGCATAGGCGTCGATGGCCTGTTTCGGCGTTTTCAGCGACCGTCCGGCCCAATCGGTGCGGAACGGGCCAGGCTCGACGATCAAGACTTTTACGCCGAGCGGCGCCAATTCCTTGGCCATCGCCTCCGACAGCCCCTCGACCGCGAATTTGGTGGCGTTGTAATAGCCGATTCCGGGAAAACCGCAGATTCCGCCCATCGAGGAAATATTGACGATGACGCCGGATTTTTGCGCCCGCATGATCGGCAGCACGGCGCGGCACAAAGCGGCGAGGCCAAACACATTGGTCTCGAACATGGCGCGGATTTCCGCGTCCTCGCCTTCCTCGACCGCCGCGAGATAGCCATAGCCGGCATTGTTGACGAGCACGTCGATTCGCCCGAATTTTTCCCGCGCCGCCTTGACGGCCGCGGCGATCTCGTCGGCCTTGTCCACGTTGAGACTGAGCGCCAGCGCGTTTTCGGGGGCCAAGGCGGCGAGATCGGCGATTTTTTCGGCGTCGCGGGCGGTGACGACCACTTTTTTGCCCGCTTCCAGCAATTGCCGGGCGATTTCGCGGCCAAAACCGGTCGAGCATCCCGTGACGAACCAGACCGAGCGATCGATGCGCGCCATGTTCCCGCCTCCTTTTTCCTATTCCTAGCACCGCGCCCCGGCGCAGGAAAGTTGAGCGGGCAGGTCGGATATTTGCGGGTAGGACCGAGCGGAAAACCATGATAGACGGGGCCGCCGCCCTCGCGCGCAGGCCATGGCGTAGCCATGCGAAAATTTGGGTCGTTTTCGAAACCTTCGAGAACAGACGATGTGAGGCGCGTTGCGATTTGCCGCAATCGACGCCCAGGGTTCCAGACGGATCAGGGATATGAGCGAATCAGACGCCGAAACGATCATTGCCTCCGAGTCGTCCGCCGGCGCCCATCCTGGCTCGCAGTCGTCCGTCCTGCGCGGCGCGAAGCGGCCGGAATTTTTGCGCGACGAGCTTTTGGCCGAAATCTTCGCCGAGACGGTCAAGACGGCGCCGCAGGCCATCGCCATGACCACCATGGAGCGCAAGCTGTCCTATGGCCGGGTCGATCATGAGGCCACCGCCCTGGCGCGCGGTCTGATTCGGCGCGGCATCGGACCGGGCGACGTGGTCGGCCTGTGGGGCGCGCGCGGCCCGGAATTGCTGATTGGCCAGATCGCCATTGCAAAAACCGGCGCCGCCTGGCTGCCATTTGACGCCGACGCGCCGGTCGAGCGCATCGAGACCTGTTTGCAGGACGCGCAGGCCAAGGCGCTGCTGACCTCCGAAACTTTTGCGCTCAAGGCCAGAGGCGGAATCAGCGTGGCCGTCGTCACCGAGTCCGACCTGATCGACGCCAACGACCAGACGCCGGTGGACGCGCGGAAGAACGGGACGACGCCCGACCATCCCGCCTACATGATCTACACCTCCGGTTCGACCGGCACGCCGAAAGGCATCGTCATCACCGGGCGCAACATCTGCCATTACCTGCGCTCGGCCAATGCGAACTATGGCGTCACCCGCGCCGACGTGGTGTTCCAGGGCGCCTCCATCGCCTTCGATCTGTCGATGGAGGAAATCTGGATTCCCTATCTGGTCGGCGCCGAACTGTTCGTCGCCACGCCCGAAGTCATGGGCGAGGCGGACAAACTGCCCGATCTGATGGATGAAATCGGCGTCAGCGTGCTCGACACCGTGCCGACGCTGCTGTCGCTGCTGCCGCGCGACCCCGGCGGCCTGCGCCTCATCATTCTCGGCGGCGAGGCCTGCCCGCCGGCGCTGGCCGCGCGCTGGTGCAAGCCGGGCCGGAAAATCTTCAATTCCTATGGCCCGACCGAGGCGACGGTCGTCGCCACCATGGCCGAGGTCCATCCGGACAAGCCCGTGAGCATTGGCGACCCCATCGCCAATTACACCTGCTATGTCGCCGACGAGGCCAACAACTTGCTGCCGCGCGGCGTGGAAGGCGAATTGCTGATCGGCGGCCCCGGCGTGGCGCGCGGCTATCTCAAGCGCGAGACGCTGACGGCGGAAAAATTCATCGCGAATCCCTTCCCCTCGACCGGCGACGACCCGATCCTCTACCGTTCCGGCGACGCCGTGGTGATGGAGGCGGACGGAAGCCTCTCCTTCCACGGTCGCATCGACGATCAGGTCAAGATTCGCGGCTTCCGCGTCGAACTCGGCGAGATCGAGGCCAAGCTTTCCATCCAGCCGGGCGTGAAACAGGCCGCCGTGGTGCTGCGCAATGACGACGGCATGGACCAGTTGGTCGCCTTCCTCGTGCCCGAGGACGGCGCCACGCTCGACCCCAAGATTTTACGCAGCGGCCTGCGCGCGACCCTGCCGGCCTACATGACCCCGGCGCGCTATGAGACGCGCGAAAACCTGCCGCGCCTGTCCTCCGGCAAGGTTGACCGCAAGGCGCTGAAGAAGGAGCCGCTCACCGCGCCGGCGACGGCGGAGGCGCAGGAAGACCCGCAAACCGAGACGGAAGCCCTGCTGTTGGAGGCTGCGCTAAAAGTGCTGCCGCCGCAGACCGTGCCGTTCGAAGCCGATTTCTTCACCGATCTTGGCGGCCATTCGCTGCTGGCGGCGCGTTTCGTCTCCATCGTGCGCCAGACGCCGCGCCTCGCCGGCGTCACCTTGCAGGACATGTATTCCGGCCGGACGCTGCGCGCCATCGCGGCCTTGCTCGACGAAAAATCCGCCACGGTCGGCGCGCCAAAGGACCTTTCGTTCACGCCGCCGCCGCTTTATCGGCGTTTCCTGTGCGGCCTCGCCCAGGCGATCTGCCTGCCGTTCCTGCTGGCGCTGTCCACGGCGCAATGGCTGGGTATTTTCGTCTCCTACATGCTGCTCACCGACACCGACGCCAGTTTCGGCCAGGAGGTGGCCTCGCTGCTCGGCGTCTATCTGATCGTCCAGGTCGTCACGGTCATCCTCGCCATAGCGGTGAAATGGATCGTCATCGGCAAGTTCAAGCCGGGCCGCTATCCGATCTGGGGCGTGTATTATTTCCGCTGGTGGCTGGTGCAGCGCATGCTGAACCTGACGCACATCAAGTGGTTCCAGGGCTCGCCGCTGATGCGGATCTACCTGAAGGCGCTGGGCGTCAGGGTCGGCCAGGACGCCAATATTTCCGAGCTGGAGATCGGCGCGTTCGACCTCGTCTCCATTGGCGAGGGAACCACCATCGGCCAGCGCGCCAAGCTCTCCAACGTGACCTTCGTGGGCGACGAAATGATCGTCGGTCCGATCGAGATCGGCCCGGACTGCTATATCGGCTCGTCCTGCGTGATCGAGGACCATTGCGTGCTGGAGGAGGGCGCAGAAATGCGCGACCTCACCGCGCTCGCGCCCCACACCAGGGTGCGCGCCTGGGAAATTTTCGATGGCTCGCCGGGTGTGTGCGTGGGGTCGGTCGACAAGGAGTCCCTGCGCCCGTTCGCGACGGTCTCGGCTGGCAAGCGCAGCCTGCAAACCTTCCTTTATACCCTGCTGCTGCTCGCCATCCCGCCGGTCGGCCTGCTGCCGCTGTTTCCGGCCTTCTGGGTGTTCGACCGCATCGACGAGGCGCTCGGCCTCGCGGCGCAGAGTCGTATGCTCTACATGGAGGCGATTCCGATCATGGCGTGGCCGACCGCTTTCGTCATGGTGCTGGTGACCGTGGGCTTCATCGCCTGCGTGCGCTGGATCGTCCTGCCCCGCGTGCGCGAGGGCAATTATTCGGTGTTCTCCTGGTTCTACATGCGCAAATGGGCGGTGGCGCTGGCGACCGAGGTGACGCTGGAAACCCTGTCCTCGCTCTACGCCACCATCTACATGCGGACCTGGTACCGGCTGATGGGCGCGAAAATCGGCAAGGATTCGGAGATTTCGACCAATCTCTCCGGGCGCTACGATCTGGTGGAGATCGGCGACAAATGCTTCATCGCCGACGAGGTCATCCTCGGCGACGAGGACATCAGGCGCGGCTGGATGCGGCTGGAAAAGCTGACGACGGGATCGCGCGTCTTCGTCGGCAATGACGGCGTGGTCCCGCCCGGCGCCGTGATCCCCGACGGCGCGCTGATCGGCATCAAGTCCAAGCCGCCGGCCAATGACCTGATGTCGCCGGGCGACACCTGGTTCGGCTCGCCGCCGATCAAGCTGCCGGTGCGCCAGCGTTTTGACGGCGCCGGCGCCAACTGGACCTATGAACCGCCGAAATGGAAAAAAATCGCGCGCGGCGTGTTTGAAGCGGTCCACATTTCGCTGCCGACCATGCTGTTCATCACCTTCGGCACCTGGGCGATCGAGTGGTTCGGGCCGGCCATGCTCGAAGGCCGCTACGGCGAGGTGTTCTGGATGTTCGTGGCGGCCTCGACGCTGATCGCGGCGGCCATGACGCTGGTGGTGGTGGCGGTGAAATGGCTGACCATGGGGCGCTACGAGCCGGTGACCAAGCCGATGTGGTCGTGGTGGGCGATGCGCACGGAAGCCGTCGCCGTGCTCTACTGGGGCCTCGCCGGCAAGGTCATGCTCGACCATTTGCGCTGCACGCCGTTCCTGCCCTGGTTCATGCGGCTGTTCGGCGCGAAAATCGGCAAGGGCTGCGTGTTCGACATGACCGACATCACCGAATTCGACTGCGTCGAGGTCGGCGATTTCTGCAACCTCAACGCGCTCTGCGCCCTGCAAACCCATCTCTACGAGGACCGGGTGATGAAGGTCGGCCGCGTCAAGCTGGGTTCGGGCGTCACCGTCGGCGCGGGCTCCACCGTGCTGTACGATTCCCATGTCGGCGATTACGCCCGTCTCGGGCCGCTGACCATCGTGATGAAGGGCGAATCGATTCCTGCGAACACCGAATGGGCCGGTTCGCCCGCCGCGCCGGCCAAGGTGGTGAACGCCGCCGCATAGGGGGCTCCTTGCGGCGGCAGGCCGGTGCGGTTACGTTCGGAGTCGGGAGGCTTTTGCCTGAATGACACAAACCGACGACGCCTTGCGGGTCTGGTTCCGCCTGATCCGCTTGCACACCCGCAGCCGCATGGCGGTGGCCAGCCGCTTGCGTCACTTCGATCTTTCCGTCGCCCAATGCGACGTGCTCACCACGCTGACGGAACGCGAGGGCATGTCGCAGCAGGAGCTGGCGGCGCGGCTTTACGTCACCAAGGGCAATATTTCCGGGCTGGTGGACCGTCTCGTCGCCAGCGGTCTGGTCGAGCGCCGCACCTTGCAGAGCGACCGCCGCTCGCACGCCATCCATCTCACGCCCGCGGGCCGAGAGCTGGCGCGAAGCGGCATAGAGGCGCAGCAGGCCTTCGTCGCCGACACCTTCGGGCGCATCGCCCCGGAGCGGCTGGCGCAGCTCGACGGCCTGCTGGTGGAGTTGCGCGACCTCGTCCGGGCGACCGGCGACGTGGCCGAACAGGACGCCTGACGTGTCCGATCTCACCGGTTTCGACGAGGCGTTCTTCGCCGCGCCCGCCCGCGTCTGGCGCGACGCCCTGCGCCGGCGCGATTTTTCCGCCCGCGAATTGTTTGAAGCCTTGTGGGATCGGGTGCTGGAGCGCAATCCGCCGCTCAACGCGCTGATCGGCTGGGACGAGTCTTCCGCGCTGCGCGCCGCCGACGAGTCCGACAAACGCCTCGCCCGCCGCGATGGCCTGCCGCTCGACGGCCTGCCGCTTTCGATCAAGGACAGCTTCGCCGTCACCGGCATGCCCACCACCTGCGGCGCCGAGGAGCTCGCCGACTATATGCCGGAGGAGGACGCGCTCGCCGTGGCGCGGCTGCGCGCCGCCGGCGCCGTGATTTTCGCCAAAAGCAATGTGCCGCGCATGACCGGCGATTTCCAAACCCACAACGCCCTGTTCGGCGCGACCAGCAACCCCTGGGATCTCTCGCGTTCGCCGGGCGGCTCGTCCGGCGGCGCGGCGGCGGCGGTGGCGGCCGGGCTGACCGCCTTCGAACTCGGTTCGGATCTGGGCGGCTCGATCCGCTGGCCGGCGCATGGCTGCGGCGTTTTTGGGCTGAAAACCAGTTGGAGCCAGGTTCCCATGCTCGGCCACATTCCGCCGCTGCCGTCGATCAAGCTGAAGAACCCGCCCGATCTCGGCGTCGCCGGGCCGTTGGCGCGCTCGGCCGGGGATCTGGAGCTGGCCCTGTCGGTGATCGCCGGGCCGGTCAATGCGTCCGGCCCCGCCTTTCTGGCAAAACCGCGCCG
This sequence comes from Rhodoblastus sphagnicola, assembly GCF_002937075.1. Taxonomy (GTDB): domain Bacteria; phylum Pseudomonadota; class Alphaproteobacteria; order Rhizobiales; family Beijerinckiaceae; genus Rhodoblastus; species Rhodoblastus sphagnicola. The sequence continues at coordinate 31,296 of NZ_NHSJ01000055.1, read as the reverse complement.
CCGCCGTCCCGGCGACTGGCGCGTGGCGCTCTGGCTCGATCCGAATTTCGCGCCGGTCGATGCCGAAGTCGAACAGGGGGTTTTGCACGCGGCCGACTTGCTGCGCGAGGCGGGCGCGCGCGTTGAGCCGGCCAAGCCGGATTTCGCTTTCGCCGAGGCGGTGGAGATCTACGCTTTGCTCAACTTCGCCATCGGCTTCGCCGGCGCCGCCCCCGAGGTCAAGCGCCGCGCCGCCGAGCAGGCGGGCGGTTCCTTCTGGCTGGCGCTGCGGGCGCGCGCCGCGCGGATGGATGCGGCCGCCTATGCGCAGCTCATGACGCGGCGCGGCGCGATGAAACAGGCCTTCGCCGATTTTTTCCAGCGCCATGACGCGATTCTCTGTCCGCCCGCGCCCTGTCTCGCCATCGCGCACGACCTGACGCCGGACCCGTTCGAGCGCCGGCTCGCGCTTCGCTCCGGCGATCTCGCTTATCATGACCTGTTGAAATGGGCCTGCCTCGCCGCTCTGGCGCATCTGCCGGCCGTGGTCGCGCCGGTGGCGCCGGGGCCTTCCGGCCTGCCGCGCGGCGTTCAAATCATTTGTCCCTATGACGAGGACCGGTCGGCGCTGGCGCTGGCCGCCGTGATCGAAGAGGCCGGCGGCGGATTTCGGCCGCCGCCATTTCCTTTTGGCACAGGCGCCTGAACGCCGGCTTAACGGCCGCTTTACTCTGATCGTTCAAGTTGTGGGCATGGTCTTCGCACTTTGTGAACCCTCCCGGGTCGGCGGGGACTTGTCGCCCGAGCGTAACGCGTAAGCCCCGAGTCGTGCCATGAACGAACTGCTCTCCACCGCCATCCCCGCCCAGCCGCCCCGGCAGGACGCGCGCGATCTGCAATCGCGGCTTTATCGCGAAATCGGCCTCGCCGCCGTCGAGGCGGCGCTGTTCGCGCCGGATCTCCTGCTTGCCGAGATCCAACAGCGCCAGATCGAACGGGGCGCCGCCGAGGCCAAGGTGCTGACGTTCCCGAACCGCGCCGCCTGAGGCCCGTTCCGCGCCGCACGGCTCTTCACGCCCGGTCGACGACGCGCGTCCTCTGGCCCCGCTTTGGGGGAGAGGGGCTGGGGCATTGGCTTCCATGTTCAGGAAAGCCAACGTCCCTAACCCCAACGCTCCTCCTCGGCGCGCAAACAAAAACGCCCCCGTTTCCGGGGGCGTTTTTGGTTTTGCGCGGATGGCCTCAGAGCACGACGACCTTGGTCCCGATCTTCACGCGGTTGTAGAGGTCGATGGCGTCCACATTGCGCATGCGGATGCAGCCCGATGACACGTGCTGGCCGATCTTGTCCGGCTCGTTGGTGCCGTGGATGCGGTACAGCGTGTCCTTGCTGCCCTGGAACAGGTACAGGGCGCGCGCGCCGAGCGGATTGTCGGGGCCGCCGGGCAGGCCGCCGGCTTCCGCCGTCGGGCGCAGATGCGGCCAGCGCTCCAGCATGTCGGCCGGCGGCATCCAGCCCGGCCATTCCGCCAGCTTGCCGACGCGCGCCTCGCCCTTCCAGCCGGCGGCCTCGCTGCCGGTGGCGACGCCGTAGCGGATCGCCTTCTTGTTGGGCATGGAATAATAGAGGAAATTCTGGCTGGAATCGATGGTGATCGTGCCCGGCGCGGCGCCGGTGGGATCGTCCACGATAAAGCGCTCATATTCGCCGCCGACATTGGCGTTGGGCGCCAGCGACAGGAATTCCTTGTCCTTGGCGTTGAGGTTCGGGTCCGGCGTGCGGACGCCGCCGACGCCGTTGCAGCCGGCCAAGGCCGTCGTCATCAAGCCAATACATGCCAATGTTCGAAAATTCATTGCCCGCCCCGAATTGTTCCGCCCGGTCCATTCAATCGATAATTACCATATGCAGCCGCGCCGTCACCCCGATTGCGACCGCGAAGGCGGCCGGATCGCGTCAAAAGCGAGTCCTGTGACGGATGGGCCACACCGTCACCCAAAAATGACACTGCGACGCCAAGGCCATTGTTGGAGAACAATCTCAAGGCATGGTTAAAATTTTTCGGCAAATGCTCGACTTTCGGCGAAAGCCATAAACAATGTTGGACAGAAGCGGCAAATAGCGCGATGCTGACCCTATAGCGCGGGAAGGCGCAGCTTTTCCGCCAACAAGCGCGCGAGGCCAGCCGAAAGGCGGAGCTTCGCGTAAAAGGAAATTTGGGGAAGGAAGACGCCGAGGTTTTTCCCGCGCGCGAAATGCTTTGGCCGGCGACAGGGCGGAGCTTTTTTTCCGCCTATGAGACGGCTGTGCATTTCAAACTGCTGGAAATCCTTGGGACTTCGCCGCCGGCCCGCACGCCGTGGCGCACGGACCCGTCGAGGACATTGGCGAGCAGCACTTGAACACGCTTCTGATTACGCATCCCAGCGGGCTCGATCACGACAATGGACCCGGGCATCCCGAACGCCCCGACCGCGTCCGTGTGGTGGAGCGCATTCTCGAACATGAGAAATTCATGACGCTGATCCGCGATCAGGCGGTCGACGGGTCGCGCGAACAGGCCTTGCGCGTCCATCCCGAATCCTATCTCGCGGCGCTGGAGCAAACTTCGCCGCGCGACGGCTTCGCCAAACTGGACAGCGACACCACCATGAGTCCGGGCACGCTTGCGGCGGCCTATCGCGCCATCGGCGGCTGCTGCCAAGCCATTGACGAGGTGATGACGCACAAGGTGGACAATGCCTTCGTCGCCATGCGCCCGCCCGGTCATCACGCCGAGCGCGCGACGCCGATGGGCTTCTGCTTCTTCAACAACGCCGCCGTGGCCGCCCGCCACGCCATAGCCGTCCACGACGCCCAGCGCGTCGCCATCATGGATTTCGACGCCCATCACGGCAATGGCACCCAGGACATTTTCTGGTCCGACCCGCGCGTGATGTACGCCTCGACCCACGAAATGCCGCTTTATCCCGGCACGGGTTCGGCCGGCGAGCGTGGCGAATACAACAATATGGTCAATGCGCCGCTGTCGGCCGGCGACGGAAGCATGAATTTTCGCGAGGCGATGGAAGTCGCCATCCTGCCGCGCCTTGAGGACTTCAGCCCCGACTTGCTGATCATTTCCGCCGGCTTCGACGGGCACCGCCGCGATCCGCTCGCCAATCTCAATCTGACCGAGGCTGATTTCGCCTGGGCGACGTCAAAACTGATGGATCTCGCCGACCGCAAATGCGGCGGTCGTGTCGTGTCGCTGCTTGAAGGCGGCTACGACCTCGACGGTCTCGCGCGCTCGGTCGCCGCCCATGTGCTGACGCTGATGGGGATATAGCGGTTCAGCCGCCGTCACACCGGAAGTCCCCCCAGCTTTTTCGTCAGCGACAGCAGCAGGCTCGACGCCAGCTTGCGCCAGCGCGGCAGGTTTTTTTCCTTGATGCGGCTACGCAACTCACGCACCGTCGCATTCTGGACGACGCGGCCCTCCAGCATTTCCGGTTTTCCGAACGCCTCCGGGTCCTGCAAGGCTGCGCGGGAGATCAGCCCGTGTCGGGCGAGCATCGAGACATAGCCGGCGATGGCCGCGATCAACCGGTCGGCGTGGGCGTCGCCGGAAATTCTGTCGCAGCGGGCGAGATGGGCGAGCAGGCGCTGGCGCGCATCGAACAGCACATCGGCGTTTTCGGTCGAGCGTGACTTCGGTCGAACGCGGTAGATCTGCGTCGTCGCCATCACCGCCTCGCCGGTGAAGCCAGCCAGACAGAAGCGGGCGTTGAACTCCCAGTCCTCGAACAAATGGCGCAGGTCCGGCGCATAGCCGCCCAACCGGTCGAACGCGGATTTGCGCACGAGAATGGCGCTGTGGGCGCAGTTTTCGTCGAGCACGGTCATGGGATTGGCGTCGGTGGTGAACCAGAAATGGTTGCGCTCGCCATGGGAGCGCTGAACGCCATAGGCCATGTCGAGGTCGGGATTCCGGCGCAGCGCCGTCCGCGTGGCGCGAAATCCGTCGGCGTCCAGCATGTCGTCGGCGTCGAGGAACTGGAGGACGCTGGCCGTCCCGACGGCGGCCGCGCCGCGATTGCGCGCCTCGGAGGGGCCGCCGTTGCGCTCCATCGCGATGAGCTGGATCGCCGGCTTTCCCGCCCGATTGGCCTTTTCCACGATCTCCCCGAGGCGCCCGACCTCCTCGGGGCGCGAGGCGTCGTCCACCACGATGATTTCGTCGCCCTCCCTGGCGCAGGCGCGGATCGAGCCGAGACATTCGGCGAGATCGGCGGTGGAATTGTAGTGCGGCACGATGAAGGCGACGCCGAAATCCGCGCCCTCCGCCGGCGGCGGCGCGGCGGGCGCCTCGACCAGGGCGAAATAATCGGCGAGCATTCTGGCGTTGGACTCGCGCGCGATCCTGTCGAATTTTTCCCGCGCGTCGGGGTTGGGCGGCAGCGGGGTCAGCGCCGAGAGAAAAGCGAAAATGGCGTCGGCCGCGTCGGGCGCGAGCGGATCGTAGCTTTTCACCTCGGGAAAGGGCGCTGCGATTTCCGGCATACCGCCGCGCGCGCTCACCAGCGTCGGCTTGCCATAGGGCAGGGTTTCCAGCAAGGCGTTGGGATAATTCTCGAAGATCGAGGGAAACAGGAAGGCGTCGGCGTGGGCCAGGAATTGTTCGGGCAACGTCTGCTGGTCGATATAGCCGAAAATTTCGACATGGGCGCTGAGGCCGGCGCGTTCGGCGGCGGCGTGGATCAGATCGCCATTGCTGTGCTTTTCGTCATGGGGCAGATCGAGGCCCAGCAGTTGGAACCGCAGGTTCCTGTCCTTGATCAACGCGACAATGTCCGGCGCGGCGGCGACGGTCTCGAAGAAATGGGCGATGCCCTTGCGGTTCTCCAGCCGTCCGACATAGCACAGCGTCAGCGGGCGATCATCGGGGCGCGGCGCGGGCTTCGGGTCGGCCGGGGCCGCCTCCAGCTCGAACAGGCCTGGCTCCGCCTTGGGATGGGGAATGCGGACGGCGCGCGCGGCGATCTCCACGCCCTTTTGCCGGCAGATCGCCTCGACGCGTTCGAACATGGCCCGCGCGCCATAGGTCAGCGCGTCGGCGTGGCGGTAGCAGAACAGTTCGTAGCCGAGCGAGCGCCGCCGGATCACGTCGTTGACGTAAAGCGGGTCGTTGTTGTCGTCGAACAGCATGAGCAATGGCGAATGCAGCCGCACCGCCACCCTGTCCAGCCGCAACTGCCCGTGGCGTCGCATTTTCAGGCTGAAATAGCCTTCCATGCCGTAATCGGGAAATTCGATGAACCGAAAACCGTGGCCGTGCTGTTGCAACATCCACAGCGTTTCCGCCACGGCGAGCGAAAAGCGCATGTGGTCGTTGCCGACATCCTCGACATGCAGCCCCTGGCGATGATGGATCGGCGCCGCCGTGATCACGGATATGTTCGGCAGCAGCGCCGCGAGGCGCGGATCGAGGTCGGCGGCGCAGATCAGCAGCACGGACCGGCCTTCGGCGTTTTGCGACAGCAGCCGCAAGAGAAGGCGCGAATAGGTGCCGATGCCGCCGGTCACCATGCTCAGGGGTTCGTAGCAGGTCAGGACGAAATCCCAGCGCCGGGGCTTGAGATTGAAACGTGCGGCGCGGTCTTCAAACAGCGGGGTCGTCAAAGACTGGGGAGATCCTGCGTCGGAGAGCATAAAGGGAATCCAGATAATCCGCGAACGGCGAGCCAAATGCCTGCCCGCTATAGCAGGCGAGGCGCGCGAAGGCGAGGCGCCGCGCTCGCCAGCCTGACCGAGCAAGCCCGCATTCATCGAATGCTCAGTCCGCCTGTTCCGCTGGCAAATCATGCGCCGAGGCGGCTATTTTCTGGTAATCGTCCAATCTATTCAAGTTTCTATCCAAAAGGGATTAAATCTTGACTTGCCGGGGCCGCTCTGCAAAACGAACGCATTGTTCGCGCGCCGGCCCGCTGTTCGCGGTCTCAACTGTTTGGTGTGAAATGGATCAGGACTCGAAGCGGAAATTCGCGTTTTTTGTCTGCCATCACAAGCCCGGTCCGATCTTCCGCGATGACATATTCACGCCGATCCAGGTGGGCGCCGCCCTGTCCGAGACGCACCTGCCGCAATGCGCGCGCGACGACACGGGCGATAACATCTCGGCGAAAAATCCGAGCTATTGCGAACTGACCGCGCTGTACTGGATGTGGAAAAACGTCGAGGCGGACTATTACGGCCTGTTCCAATATCGTCGTTTCCTCAATTTCAGGCGCATCGGCGCGCTGACCAGCACATTCAGCTCATTCAACGATGTTTCACCCGAAACGATCGCCCGGTTCGGGTGGAGCCGGCCTCAGATCGAGGCCCTGCTGACCACATGCGACATCGTCACCTCGCCGCGCTGGGACGTGCATCCGGTCGGGCTCGAAAAGCTGACGATGACCAATTACGACTTCTTCGCGAAGGAGCACAACATCCGCGATCTCGACACGGTTATCGCGGTCATCAAGAACAAGTATCCAGAAATCTATCCGTTTGTGCTGCGCTACCTTTACTCGGAGCGCTGCACGTTCGCGAATATGTTCGTCATGCGCGCGGATTACTTCAAGCGCTACGCACAATGGCTGTTCGACGTCCTGTTCGATGCGGAGAAGGACATCGACGTTTCCGGCTATGACGGCTACCAGAAGCGGGTTTTCGGCTTCCTGTCCGAACGGCTGTGCGGCGCCTATGTCGATTACCTCGTCGCGACGGCCGGCGCCCGCGTGGCGGAAGCCTCGGTCGCGTTCGGCGTCTTCGCCAAACCCGTAACGGATGGGCAAGAGGCGCTGCGCAACATCGAGGCTCAGGCGGCCGAGGCGCGCGCCTTTCTCGTTCCCGAGCGCGTCCATGTCACCTTCGCCATCGACGACACATACGCGCCCCATTGCGGCGCCGCCATCGCCTCGCTGCTCGGCAACATTCACGACCGGCAGCAATTGACCATTCACATCCTGCATGACGCGACGCTGTCGCAACTCAGCCGGAGCCTGCTGGCTTCGCTGATGCCCCGCGCCGAAACGCAAATCGACTTCATCGAAATTCCGGCCGGGGATTTCGACTTCTTTCCCAACAACCGCGCCTACATTTCGCGCGCGACCTATTATCGCCTGGTCTTGCACAAGGTTCTGCCGCCCGAGGTCAAAAAGACCATTTATATCGACGCGGATGTGATCCTTGCCGACAACATCTGTAAAATTTGGGTCGATCTCGACGACAATCTGGCGGCCGCCTGTCCGGACGAGGGCGGCGTGATGCAGACGCGGCGCCTGGGGCTGCCGCTCAGCCACAGCTATTTCAACGCGGGCGTCTGCGTGTTCAATCTGGAGAAGCTGCGCGGCTGCGATGCGGACAGCCTCTATCTGGAGTCCTATGCGCGCAACAAAAACCTGATCTCGCTTCAGGACCAGGACATTCTGAACATCGCCTTCCACGACAGGATCAAGCTGCTGCCGCTGCGCTGGAACGCCAATGCGCGGCTCTACGACTGGAACGAACTCGAATACAAATATTCGGAGGCGGAGGCCCATGAAGCGGCGCTGCATCCCGGCCTGATTCACTACACGGATTCCTCAAAACCGTGGCATCCCCGCTGCGAGCATCCGCTGGCGGCGCTGTATTGGCGTTGGCGCAACGAGACGCCCTGGGCGCGCACCCGCGCGCAAGAGCTGAAGTTCGAACTGGACGCCTGGTATTGGCGCCAACGGGAGGCCGCGCATGCGTTCGAGCGGCGCATGCGTCCGCATATCAAGGCGCTCACCCGCAAGTTCAAGAAAAAGTCGTGACCGGGTGAACGCCGCGCGCGCTCATTTCCTTCGCGCGCGGCCGATGCGGCGCGCGACCGACAGCGCGAGCCGGGCCAGTTTCTTGCGCCACGTCGGCAGCGGCCGCGCCTTCAACTGTTCCTCAAGATCGGTGATGTGGACGACGGTCCGGCGCGCCAAGGCCTGTTCGCGGCTCTGCCCGGCGCCCGGCTGCAGCAGGCCGGCGCGTTCGAGCATGGAGGCATAAACGGCGAGCGTCGCGGCGAGCCGGTCGCGGTGCGGATCGCCCGACAGTCGCGCGCGCGCGACATGCGAAAACAGGGCCTGGCGCGAGGCGTCGAGCCGGTCGAGGTTTTCGAGCGTGCGGGAGGCGTGGCCCATGCGGTACTGCTGGGTCCGCGCCATCACCATTTCGCCGGCGAGGCCGGACAGGCACAGACGGACGTTGAACTCCCAATCCTCATAATGAAAGCGCAGGGCGGAGTCCTGCCCGCCGAGCGCCTCGAAGGCGGCGCGGCGGACGAGCGGGGCGCTGTGGCAGTAGTTTTCCTCGAACGCCGTCAGCGGATTGGCGTCCATGGTCACCCAATAGAATCGATCCGCCCCGAAATTGCGTTGCAGGCCATAAACCATGGCGAGATCGGGATTGAGCCGCAGGGCGCGGCGCGTCGCCTTGAAGCCGTCGGCGTCGAGCGCGTCGTCGGCGTCGATGAACTGGATCGCTTCGGCGCGCTCCAGCAGGGTGACGCCGATGTTGCGGGCGGCGGCGGGGCCGCCGTTGTGCGACAATTCATGCAGCGCGATTTGTACGCCGCCCTCGGCGTTCAGCCGCGCGACCACGGCGCGCAGCGCCGCCTTCTCGTCGGCGCGCGAGACGTCGTCGACCACCACGATTTCGTCGCCGGGTTCGGCGCAGGCGCGCACGGAGCCCAGGCAGTCCGCGATGAATCCGGCATTGTTGAAATGGGGAATGACGAATCCGACGGGGACATCCGGCGGGTCGAGGCGCGCCTGCGGCGGTGGCGGCGCGAAGGTCGTCCAAAGCGGCGCCGCCTCGCGACGCGCGCGCGCGGAAGGGCCGGCGAAAGGGTCGAAACCGTGGCGTCGGCACAGGCGTCCGACCCGCGCCAGGATGTTTTCGTCGCTGTAGAGCAGGACGTCGGCCTGCCGCAGACAGGCGATCTCCTCGGCCATCAGGTTGCGGATCTGCGGGTCCATTTCGCACAGCGGCGCGGACTGGTCCTCGTTCTCCAGCGCGGTGGGCCCGTGCAGCCGCAAGGCGACGCCATCGATGCGCAACTGGCCGTGGCGGCGCATTTTCAGAATGTAGAAGGCTTCGGCGCCCCGGTCGGCGCAGCAGGCGAGGGCGAATTCGTGGCCGCGCCGTTGCAGTTCGGCCAGAAGTTCGGCGGCGGCGAAGGCGAAGCGCAGCGCCGGCGCTTCGAGGAAATGGACATAGCGGCCGAACGCATTGCGGCGGGGCGGCGCGACCAGGACGACAACCCGCTCCAGCGCCGATGTCAAAGCGGGATCGACGGACTCGGCGCAGATCAGCAGGATGGCGCGATCCCGCGCCTCGGCCTCCAGCGCGACGAGAAGCCTTAAGATGTCGCCGGACCTCGCATCGACGCCATGGGCGAGGGACTCGCCACAGGTGACAACCAGATCCCAGCGCTGCGGCGTTGGAAAGGGATATACGGCGACGTTGGCCTCATTGGCCCAATCCTGATCGTCGAAAAGTCCTTCGCGCGCCATGTCGAGTCCAGCATAGGCAAGCCAATAGGACTCCTCATACGTCGTTTTCGCGGCAAGTCCAAATCGTCTGTCGAGGATGTGGGCTTGCGCGCCTCGACATGCGCCGGCGCGCGGCGACCGGACAGCGAAGCCGTCCGCGTCCGCACGCCCGGTTAGCATAAAATAAACCTGAGATTGTCATGATGTAGCTATCAATCCAGGATTGAAGTCGCGGCCTTTCGCGACCGCCGCATTCCCAAGAGGACAAAATGGGTCGTTTCGTTCATCGTTTCGAGGATCAGACCCGGCCGGTCGGCAAGCACGACGGCGCGGCGGAGACCGTGAAATTCGTCGGCCAGTTGCTGCTGGGCACGTTGACGGTCGCCTTTCTGTGCGGCATCTCCTGGATGATGGCCTCTGGAGATTCGCGCTTCTTCATGCGCTTCGTAAATCATTATTTCTGAAAGGCTTTCGCGGCCTCTCGCGCCGCATTGAAGAAGGCCTCCACATCGCCCGACCGGGTGCGGTGGTTGAAGATGGCGCAGCGGATCGCCGTGTGGCCGTCCAGACGCGTCAACGACGGCGCCGCGACGCCGTCCACATGCAGGCGCTCGACCAGAGCGCGATTGGCGGCGTCATCGGCGTGTTTCAGCCGGAAGCACACGATGTTGAGCGGAACCGGCGCCGCGCGGACAAACTCTTCCGACGCGTCGATCAGGCCGGCGAGGACGCGGGCGTCGGCGCAATTGCGCTCCATGCATTCGCCAAGCCGCGCAAACCCATAGGCGCGCAGCGTCATCCACACTTTGAGCGCGCGAAAGCCGCGTGAAAGGTCGGGGCCGAGGTCGCAGGGCCAGATTTCGCCCTTGGCGAGCCCGGTTTCGGTGCGGGAGAGATAGGCCGCCGGCGCGGCGAAGGCCGCTCGTTGCGCCGCGCCGTCGCGCGCCAGAATAAACCCGGCGTCATAGGGAACATGGGCCCATTTGTGGAAGTCGAAGGCGATGGTGTCAGCGCGTTCAATGCCGGCGACCAGCGGCTTGAGCTTGTCGGAAAACACGGTCAGGGCGCCAAAGGCGCCATCCACATGCAGCCAGAGTTTTTCCCGCGCCGCGAGGTCGGCCAGTTCCTCCAGCGGGTCGAACGCGCCGAAATTGACCGTTCCCGCCGAGGCGACCAGCAGAAAGGGCCGGTCGCCGCGCGCGCGGTCGGCGGCGATGGCCGCGCGTAAAAGGTCGAGGCGCATCCGGCCGTCGGCATCGCAGGGAATTTTCCGCAGCGCCGCCGTCCCGAGACCCGCGAGATCCATCGCCTGTTCGACGCAGCCATGGGCCTGGGTCGAGGCATAGGCGCGCAAGCTCGCGCCCTGAAGACCGTTTTCGCGGACGTCCGCGCCAAGCGCCGCGCGCCGCGCCATCACCACGCCATGAAAATTGGCCTGCGACGCCCCGGTGACGAACAGACCCGAAGCGGTCGCGGGAAAGCCGAAAAGTTTCGCCATGGCGGCGGCGATCTTTTTCTCAAGCGCGACGCCGACATGGTTGCGCCCGCCGCAATTGAGGTTCAGCCCGGCCGACAGCAGTTCCGCCACCATGCCGACCGGCGTTCCCGCGCCATGCGCCCAGCCGAAAAAGGCGGGATGGCGGTTGCCGACGCCAAAGGGTTGGATGTCGCGGACAAATTCGGCCAGAACCTGTTCCAGACCAACCCCTTGCGCCGGCGCCGCGTCATCGAGCCGCGCCAGCGCGTCGGCCGGCGTCTCGCGCCAGACCGGGCGCTCACGCAAGCTCATGAGGTCGTCGAGCGCGTCGTCGAGCGCCCGATGGCTCAGGCGGCGGAAGTCCTCCCAGTTTTCGGGGTCGAGGCTGTCGTTCAGGGTCATCGTCCAAATTCCGCTTGGCGCTCCGGGCTTAAGTGACTATCCCGGACTTGCCCGGAGCTTTTGCATGGCGCGCCTCTATTTCGACCATAACGCGACCTCGCCGCTGCGCCCAGCGGCGCGCGAAGCTGTTGTCGCGGCGCTGGACGCCGGCAACGCCTCGTCCATCCACGCGGAGGGGCGCGCGGCGCGCGCGAAAATCGAGAACGCCCGGTCACTCCTTGCCAGGCATTTCGGCGTGAAACCGGAGCTTGTCGTCTTCACCTCCGGCGCGACGGAAGCCGCCAACACGGTCCTGCGGCCGGCGCTGGTCGGCCTCGCTTGCGAAAACCTGCTGATCGGCGGCGGCGAGCACCCCTGCGTGGCGTCCGGCCACGGTTTCGCGGCGACGGCGCGCGTCGCGCTCGATGGCGACGGGCGGCTCGACTTCACCGATCTCCGCGAAAAACTTGGGTTTTCGCGCGCCCCCATGCTGGCGCTGCAAGCCGCCAACAACGAAACCGGCGTGATCCAACCGGTCGCAGAAGCCGCCGCCCTGGTCCATGAAGCCGGCGGCGTCGTGGTTTGCGACGCGGTTCAGGCCCTCGGCCGCGTGGACTGCGCCTTCGCCGCGACCGGCGCGGACGTGCTGTTCGTCTCCAGCCACAAGATCGGCGGCCCCAAGGGCGTCGGCGCCGCCATTTTTTCGCGCCGCGCCGTGATTCCGGCGCAGGCTTTTGTGCGCGGGGGCGGGCAGGAGCGGGGCCATCGCGGCGGCACGGAAAATGTCGCTGGCGTCGCCGGCTTCGCCGCCGCGTTCCAGGAGGTTTTGGCAAAGGGCGCGGACGAGATGACGCGGTTGCGCGCGCTGCGCGACCGGATCGAGGCTGACGTAACGGCGCTCGCGCCGGAAGCCATCGTGTTCGGCGCGGGCGCGCCGCGTCTGCCCAACACGCTCGCCTTCGCGCTGCCCGGTCTCGCTGCGGAAACCCTGGTCGCCGCGCTGGATGTCGAGGGCGTGGCGATTTCCTCCGGTTCGGCCTGCTCCTCGGGAAAAGTTTCGGCGTCCGCCGTGCTGGCTTCCATGGGGGTTCCGCCCGAAATCGCGCGCTGCGCCTTGCGGATTTCGCTGGGATGGCCAAATAATGAGCAGGAGGGCGTAGCTTTTCCTTCAATTTTGGCTAGAGTACGACAACGGATGCGGAACCGGGCGTAAGCTCGGGGTGCATTCTATCCATAGACTCAACCAGCGGGCCTTGAACCCGCGTTAGGTGAGGAGAGAGTGAATGGCGGCGGTCCAACAGACGGTCGACACGGTGAAGACGCTCGACGTCGACGCCTATAAATACGGTTTCTCCACTCAGATCGAATCCGACAAGGCGCCCAGGGGCCTGAACGAGGATATCGTTCGCTTCATTTCCGCGCGCAAGAATGAGCCGGACTGGCTGACGCAATGGCGGCTCGACGCTTTCAGGCGCTGGCTGACCATGGAAGAGCCGCGCTGGGCGCGGGTCGATTATCCGAAAATCGACTATCAGGATCTCTATTATTATTCCGCCCCCAAGGGCACGGCGGGACCAAGAACGCTCGCCGATGTCGATCCCGAACTTTTACGCGTCTACGCCAAGCTCGGCATTCCCCTGAGCGAGCAAGAAGCGCTGGCGGGCGTGCAAGAGCGCCGCGTCGCCGTCGATGCGGTATTCGATTCCGTCTCCGTGGTCACAACCTTCAAGGAAGAACTCGCCAAGGCCGGCGTGATCTTCTGCCCGATTTCCGAGGCGGTGCAGACCCACCCGGAATTGGTAAAAAAATATCTGGGCTCGGTGGTGCCAGCCACCGACAATTATTTCGCCACGCTCAATGCGGCGGTGTTTTCCGACGGATCGTTTGTCTACATCCCGCCGGGCGTGCGCTGTCCGATGGAGCTGTCCACTTACTTTCGCATCAACGAGCAGAACACCGGCCAGTTCGAGCGCACGCTGATCATCGCCGACGCCGGCTCCTACGTGTCCTATCTTGAGGGATGCACGGCGCCCAAGCGCGACGAAAACCAGTTGCACGCGGCGGTGGTCGAACTGATCGCGCACGATGACGCCGAGATCAAATACTCCACCGTCCAAAACTGGTATCCCGGCGACAGCGAGGGCAAAGGCGGCATCTACAATTTCGTCACCAAACGCGGCGATTGCCGCGGGATTCGCTCGAAAATCTCGTGGACGCAGGTGGAGACGGGATCGGCCATCACCTGGAAATATCCTTCGTGCATTTTGCGCGGCGATTTTTCACGCGGCGAGTTCTATTCCATCGCCATTTCAAACGGCTATCAGCAGGTCGATTCCGGCACGAAAATGCTGCATCTCGGCAATGACACGTCGAGTCGCGTCATCTCGAAAGGCATATCCGCCGGCCATTCGCAAAACACTTATCGCGGCCAGGTGTTCGCGCATCGCAAGGCTTTGCGCGCGCGAAACTTCACCAATTGCGATTCCCTGCTGATCGGCAATCAATGCGGCGCCCACACCGTGCCCTATATCGAGGCGAAAAACTCGACCGCACAATTCGAGCACGAGGCGACCACCTCCAAAATCTCCGACGACCAGTTGTTCTACTGCATGCAGCGCGGGCTTGAGGCCGAGGAGGCGACCGCGCTGATCGTCAACGGATTCGTGCGCGACGTGCTGCAACAATTGCCGATGGAGTTCGCTGTCGAGGCGCAAAAACTCATCGCCATTTCGCTCGAAGGCAGCGTCGGCTGACAGGGTTTTGCACAATGCTTGAAATCGAAAATCTTCACGTCTCCATCGCCGGCAAGAAAATCCTCAACGGCCTCACCCTCACGGTGGAGGATGGTCAGGTCGCGGCGATCATGGGTCCGAACGGCTCCGGCAAATCCACCCTCTCCTATGTCGTCGCGGGCCGCGCCGATTACGAGGTGGAGCAGGGGTCCATCCGCCTCGACGGAATCGACCTTCTGCGGAAATCGGCGGCCGAACGCGCCGCCCTTGGCCTGTTCCTGGTGTTTCAATATCCGCTGGAAATCCCCGGCGTCGCCACCATGACGTTTCTGAAAGCGGCGATCAACGCGCAGCGCCGCGCGCGCGGTGAGAGCGATCTGCCAATCCCGGACTTCATGAAGCAGGTGCGCGCCGCCGCGCAAAAACTCGACATTTCCCAGGACATGCTCAAGCGCCCGGTCAATGTCGGCTTTTCCGGCGGCGAGAAGAAGCGCATGGAAATCCTGCAAATGGCGCTGCTGGAGCCGCGCTTCGCCATCCTCGACGAAATGGATTCCGGCCTCGATATCGACGCGCTGAAAACCTGTGCGGAAGGGGTGAACGCCTTGCGCGGAAAAGACCGTGGCCTGCTGGTGATCACGCATTACCAGCGCCTGCTCGATTTTATTTCACCCGACATTGTGCATGTGATGTCGCGCGGCAAAATCGTGAAAAGCGGCGGTCCGGAACTGGCGCTGGCGCTGGAAGCCAGCGGTTATGCCGAATACGCGGAAGGAGCGGCGGCGTGATTGCGCTTGCGCCCAGCAAGGCCGACGAGGCGTTTGCAACACTTCTCCCGGCCGACGCCTCCCCGTCCGAACGCGCCTCCTTCGCGCAGTTCAGGCAGGCGGGCCTGCCTAGCCGTCGTGTCGAAAGCTGGCATTATTCCGACCTGCGCGCCCGGCTGCGTACAGTGCCGCCGCTGGCCGCCGCGCCGGACGACGCGTCGCTCTCGGTCGCGCGCGGCAAGCTCGGCGCGAGCGCGCGGCTGCGGATCGTCACCGTCGATGGATTTTACGCTCCGGACCTCTCCGACGATGTCTCCAAAATCGCCGGCGTCGCCATCGCGTCGGCCCGGGAGACGGATTTTCTCGGCGCCGCCGCCGATCCGCTGCTCGATCTCAACGCCGCTCTTTCACGCGGCGGATTCGTGCTGGACATCGCGGCGGGCGCGCGCATCGACCCGGTGATCGAGATCGTCGCTCTGACCGGCGCGCAGACAGACCGCAGCCGCTTCGGCCGCAACCTCATCCGCCTCGGCGCGAAAGCCCGCGCGCAAATCGTGGAAACCCGCGACGAGGGTTTCGCCGGTTTCGGCGACAGCGCGCTGTTCATCGAACTCGGTGAAGACGCGCAACTCGATCACGCCTGCCGCTGCCGCGAGACGGCCGGCGTCGAGTTGCAGTCCTTCACCGCCACGCTCGCCGCCCGCGCCAAATTGCGTTCGGTCGCCCTGCTGGCGCAAACCCCGTTTCTGCGTCGGCAATATTTCGTGTCGCTGGCGGGCGAGGGCGCGCAATTGCACCTCGGCGGCGCCGCCGTTTTGGGCCGCAACGATCATGCCGACGTGACGCTGGTGGTGCGCCACGACGCGCCGCATGGACTGAGCCGCGAGACCTTCAAATATGTGCTGGCCGATCACGCCAACGGCGTCTTTCAAGGCAAGATCACCGTGCCGCCGCACGCGCAAAAAACCGACGGCAAGATGATGTGCCGGGGCCTGCTGCTCTCGGACGAGGCTGCGCTCTCGGCAAAACCGGAGCTGGAGATTTTCGCGGATGATGTCGCCTGCGGCCACGGCGCGGCGGTAACAAAACTCGACGCGCAAAACCTGTTCTATCTGGAGACGCGCGGCATCCCAACAATCGAGGCGGAAAAAATCCTGATCGACGCCTTCGCGGCCGACGTGTTCGACGCGCTCGAAAGCGAAGTTCTGCGCGACCTGCTGCGCGTCGATCTTTCCGAAATTTTAGGCGAGGAGACGCTGGTATGAACCAGATGAAGCCGATTTACGATCTGACGAAGATCCGCGCGGATTTCCCGATCCTGAGCGAAAAGCCCTATGGCAAGCCGCTGGTCTATCTCGACAATGCCGCCAGCGCGCAAAAGCCGCGTCAGGTGATTGAACGCGTCACCCATGTGTTCGAGCATGAATACGCCAACGTCCATCGCGGGCTGCATTATCTCGCCAATGCCGCGACCGACGCCTATGAAGCCTCGCGCGAAAAAATGCGCGCCTTCCTCAACGCCGGCTCGACCGACGAGATCATTTTCACGCGCGGCGCGACGGAAGCGCTCAATCTGGTCGCCTCGTCCTACGGCCTTGCGCACATAAGCGAGGGCGACGAAATCGTGCTCTCGATCATGGAACATCATTCCAACATCGTGCCCTGGCATTTTTTGCGCGAGCGCAAGGGCGCGGTGCTGAAATGGGTCGATGTCGAGGATGACGGAAGCTTTTCGCTCGACCGTTTCGAGGCGGCGCTGACCGACAAGACCAAGATCGTCGCGCTGACGCACATGTCCAACGTGCTGGGCACGGTGACGCCGGTGAAGGAGATCGTGCGGATCGCCCACGCGCGCGGGATTCCGGTGCTGATCGATGGCTCGCAGGGCGCGGTCCACACGCAAGTGGACGTGCGCGATCTCGACGTCGATTTCTACATCGTCACCGGCCACAAGCTCTATGGTCCCACCGGCATCGGCGCGCTCTACGGCAAGAAGGAATGGCTGACAAAGCTGCCGCCCTTCGCCGGCGGCGGCGAGATGATCGAGACCGTGACATGCGAAAATGTCACCTATGGCGTTCCTCCCCACAGATTTGAAGCCGGCACGCCGCCGATCGCCGAGGCCATCGGCCTTGGCGCGGCGCTGGATTACATGGACTCCCTCGGCCGCGACGCCATTCGCGCCCACGAGGCCGATCTCGCGGATTACGCGGGCGCGCGCCTCGCGGATCTTTCGTTCCTGCGGTTGTTTGGCACGGCGCCGGATAAAGGCGCGCTGTTTTCCTTCGAGATGAAAGGCGCGCACGCCCATGACGTCGCGACGGTGATCGACCGCGCCGGCGTCGCCGTGCGCGCCGGCACGCATTGCGCCCAGCCGCTGCTGGCGCGCTATGGCGTGACCTCGACCTGCCGGGCGTCGTTCGCCCTCTACAACACGCGCGAGGAGGTCGACGCCCTCGTCGCCGCTCTGATCCGCGCCGCCGATTTGTTCGCCTGATGGATGAAGCCAGGACAAGCCCGCAATGACCGAAACCGACACCCAGCCCAATCATCCTGTGATCGCCGCCGACGCGCAGGTGCGTCCGGAGGATTACGACCGGCTCACCGACGATATCATCGCCGCGCTGAAGACGGTCTACGACCCGGAAATTCCGTCCGACATCTACGAACTCGGCTTGATCTACCGCGTCGAGATCGACGACAGCCATTTCGTGAAGATCGACATGACCCTCACCGCGCCGGGTTGCCCGGTGGCGGGCGAAATGCCGGTCTGGGTCGAGAACGCGGTTTCGTCCGTGCCGGGCGTGGCCGGCGTCGACGTGAAAATGGTGTTCGACCCGCCGTGGGACCAGAGTCGCATGTCGGACGAGGCCCGCGTGGCGCTGGACATGTGGTGAGCGCGGACGGGGACGCCGCCGCTTAGATCCATCAGCGTCAATCGGCGCCGGGAACGACAACCTCGCGGTCGGCGGGCCATTTCATGCGATAAGCAAGGCGCACCTCCTTGCTTTCATTGGGCGCGAGCGAAAAACGCCAGTTCAGCAGGCCGCGCTTGCCCTCTGGGTCCTTGTCGGCGCCTTGCGTGGTCTGCGGCAACAGCTCGACATTGATGGCGTTGGTCTCGGAATAGGGCGTCTGGTCCGCCACCAGCAGGTTGACCGGGAAATCGTGCAGATTGCGCAGCACGGTTTTATATTCGCGCGTCTCGGTCTTGGTCTGGCCATACCAGTTCGGCTCGTTTTCCTTGCGCTTGATCGGAGCGCGCGTGACGCTCACCCGCTCGTCCGGCCCGAAACCGAGATCCGCGGCCTCTTGCGCCGCGACCATTTTCAGCGCGCCCTGTCCGATCATGGCGCCGTCGCGATAAAGAGTTACGGGGCCGGGCAGCAGCGGCGCCTCCTCGCCATTGACGAAATGCGCCGCGAGGAAGGCGCGCGGATCGAGCGCGGGCGCGGTCTTCCAACTCAGTTCCACGGCGGGTGTCTGCGCCGACAGCGCGACCAGTTTGGTGGTCCCGTCGGAAGCGAGACTCACTTTTCCCGGCGCGCGGAAAAACGCCTGCACGCCATGGGATTCGATCTGGGCCATTTGTGGTTTGGCCGCCTCGCGTCGCTTCGGCATGGCGGAATCCTCGGCCATGGCAGGCGGCGCGGCGGCGGGCGCCGGCGCGGCCCGCATCGCCGCGCCCATTACCGGCGGCTCGAAAAAGTCGATTCGTTGCGGCTGCGGCTCGGGCGCGCTGGCGCCGGAGGCGGCGGGGAAGGCGGCGAGGCTGAGGGTCACATTGTCAAAATCCTCGCCGGTGCGTTGGCTGATCGCGGCGCGCCGCAGCAATTCCAGCTTCGATCCCTTGCCCTTGTCGCCGGTGGTCAGCCGCGCCTCGTACGCGGGCGTCCAGCGCGCGCCGCGCAGCCGATAGGTCAGGCTGAGCCGGTATTTGCCCAAAACCGGCGCCTCGACATCGACAGCCACATCCTGCGCCGCGCCGCGCGGGCCGGGCGCGGGTTTTGCCGCCTCCAGCGCCCTGATCCGGGTCTCGATTCCCGCCACGGCGGCGCGCGCCAGTCGCAGATCCTCGCCGTTCCTGGCCAGCGCGCTTCCCAACAGATCGAAGGCCGCGCTCCAGTCCGGCGCGGAAAAAGGCTTGTCGTCGCTGGCTTGCGGACCCTTTTGCCCATAGGCCTGAATCATGGCCACTTTCGCGGCGAGGGCGTCCACCTTGACCTGCGCGGCCTCGCGTTCGTCGCGCAGCGCTTTGAGTTGAGCCTCGAACCCGGAATCGGGTTTGGCCGCGGTCCGGCGCACGTCCACGGCGCCAAGAATAAGCGCATTGTCGCCCTCGCCGGCGATCTGAAGGGTGGACGCGTCGAGAGACGCCGGCAGGCCGCGCAGCACGACGCGGCTCGCCCCGGCCGGCAGATCGACTTCGATGGCGCGGGTCGCCTGCGCGGCGTCGGGATAGAGCGTGACGGACTCGATCCGCGACGAGGCCTCGATCTCCGCCGCTTTGAGCGCGGGGCAGGCGAGGCACAGGGCGGCGAAAGACAGCAGCAGGCGCATGGGAGTCGACTCCGGGTCGGAAGCTTGGCCGCAGTGTAGCCGCGCGATTGCGTGTTTTTTTCGACGCAAACCCGGCTTGCGCGGCGAGTACTGGACATTTCCGCCGGCGCCGCCAAAGTCCTCGCGGTTTGAGGAGAGAGACGTGACCGCATGGATTCGCGCGCAACGCGCCCTCAACGGCAGCGCGGTGACTTTGCTGGTTCTGACCGCCGCCATGTGGGGCGCCAACGGCGTGGTCAGCCGCGCCGCCGTGGGCGAGGTTCCGCCGCTCACGCTGGTGACACTGCGCTGGCTGGTGGTCTGCGGCCTGCTGCTGCCGTTTCTGCGCGGAAAATTGCGCAAGGCCGCGCCGGTTTTGCGGGCGCGGAAAACCTATCTCGTCTTGATGGCGCTCTGCGGCTATACCGGCTTCAACGTGCTGTTCTATCTCGCGGGCTCGCGCACCAGCGCGGTCAATATCGTGCTGCTGCAAGGGGCGATCCCCGCGACGGTGCTGGCGATCGGGGCCTTGTTCAAGGGTTTGCCCGCGACCCCGCTGCAAATCGCCGGCATGGGCTTGTCCTTCAGCGGCGCCGGCCTGATCGCCACACACGGCGATATTTTCGCGCTTGGCGCGTTCTCGCTGAATGTGGGCGACGCCATGATGCTCGCGGCTTGCGTGCTTTACGCGCTCTACACGGTCGCCCTGCGCGAAAGACCGCCGCTCGCGCCGCTGGTGTTCTTCTCCGGCATGGCGATCGCGGCCTTTGTCGAATCCTTGCCCTTCTTCGCCTGGGAGATCGCCTCCGGCGGCTTCTTCTGGCCGACGCCGAAAGGCTGGGCCTTCGTCCTGTTTGTCGCGCTGTTTCCGTCGCTGATCTCGCAAATCTTCTTCATGCGCGCGGTGGAGTTGATCGGGCCGGGGCGGGCGGGCATTTTCACCAATCTGACGCCTTTGTTCGGCGCCCTGTTTGCGATAAGCCTGCTCGGCGAGCCGTTTCACGCCTACCATGCCGCCGCCATGATTCTGGGCTTGTCTGGCATAGCTCTGGCCGAATGGGGCGGCCGAAAATGAGTCTTGGCATGAACCGACGCGGATTTTTGACACTGATGGCGGCGCTGGCCGCCAGCCCGGCTTTCGCCGACGAGTTCTCCGGCTTTGTCGAAAACCTGCGCGGCCCCGCCCGCGAGGCTGGCGTGTCGGACGATATTTTCGAGTCCGTCGCCGGCGGCTTGAGCCTGGATCCCTCGCTCTCCGGCAAGCGCGCGGGGCAGGGCGAGTTCACCCGCCCGCTCAAAACCTATGTCGATGAGGCCGCCTCGCCCAGCCGCGCAAAAACCGGCCGCGACATGGCGCAAAAAAACGCCGCCGCTTTAGCCTCCGCCGCCCGCGCCACGGGTGTGCCCGGCGAGATGATCGTCGCGCTCTGGGGCATGGAGAGCGAATTCGGCCGTTCGCGCGGCGACCGCGACATTTTCCGCACCCTCGCCACGCTCGCCTTCCTGCATCCTGACAATCCCGTCTATGCCCAGGAATTCGTCGCCGGCCTCGTGCTGCTGCAAAAAGGTTTCGCGAGAGACAAGCTGAAGGGCTCGTGGGCGGGGGCTATGGGCGATCCGCAATTCATGCCCTCGGCCTATCTCAAATACGCCAAAAGCGCATCCGGCTCGGCGCCGGACATCTGGAGCGCGCCGGATTCGCTGCTTTCCATCGGCAATTTCCTGCACGAAAGCGGCTGGGTCGCGGGCCTCACCCCGCTGATCGAGACGCGCGCGCCGGAAACTTTCGACTATGCCACGCTGAAGCAGGATTTTTCCGCTTGGCGCGCGGCGGGTTTTCAAAAACTCGACGGCGGTGCGTTGCCGCGCGAAGGCGTCGCCATGCTGTTCTTCCCGGCTGGCGCCGACGGCCCCGCCTTCCTGCTCAGCGAAAATTTCTTCGTGCTGAAGGCCTATAATTTCTCGGACTCCTACGCATTCGCCGGCGCGGTGCTGGCAGAGCGCATCGCCGGGCGCCCGGTGTTGCAGCAGAAATGGCCCGTCGAGGCGCAGCCGCTTTCGGCGGCCGAGCGCGAGGCGATCCAGCGCGGCCTGACCTCAAAAGGCCTTTATGATGGCAAGATCGACGGGCGATTCGGTCCGGTGACGCGGCTCGCCATCCACGCCTTTCAGCGCGGCGCTGGCCTGCCAAGGGCGGATGGCTATCCTTCGCGCGCCGTGCTGGAATTGCTGTACGCGAAGCCGTTATGAACAATCTGGCAAGTTTTGGTGATCCTGGAGACAATGATGAAGACAAGCATTTGCGCACTGGCGCTCGCCGTCGCGCTGGCCACGCCCGCGCTGGCGCAAATCGCCTCGGGCGCGCCCTATGAGCCGACCCGCGCGGCCCTGCTCGCCAAGGGCTGGAAGCCCGAGGTCTCCTATGGCGCGCGCATGAACAACGGCAAGCCGCTCTACCATTTTCCGGAAATCTGGTGCGGCCCGGAAATCTGCCGCGCCAAATGGCGCGACGCCCAAGGCCATCCCCAGGCGATCATGTTGAACCGCGGCTTCAACAAGGACCATACCGTCGCCGGGATGGAGTGATACGAAATCCGAATGATTCATTTTTGATTTCGTATTCCGTTCGCGCGGAATTCCGCTTCCAACTCAAGGAATTCCGCGCGATCTTGTTTCCGCGAATCGCGATCCTGCGGAAACCGTATGACGCGGTCAGGGCGCGTCCGGAAGGTTCAGCGCCTTGCGCAATTCCGCCCGCGCCGCCGCAAGCTCCGCTCGATAAGCCGGGTTCCGCGCCATGACGCCGTGGACGGCATAGGCCAGCGCCCGGCTGGCTTCCACGTCGCTGGGATAATGCGCGCCGCAGATGTTTCGGGCGCGGCCGTAATCCGCCGCGCGGGCGAGAATTTCCGCGCGCCGCTCCGGGACCATTTCGACCAGCGTGAGGCCGAGCAGCCAGCCGACCATGGCGTGGCCGCTCGGATAGGAATTGCTCCTGGACGAGGCCGGGCACGCCGGCCGCAGCGTGGGATCGGCGACAAAGGGCCGCTTGCGCTGGAACAGATCCTTCGCCGCATCCGCGTTGGCGTCGGCGTCCGCGACAACGCGCGCGCCCAGCGCGGCGGTCAGCGGCAGACTGGCCTGCGTGAACATCTCGCCGAACAGGTTTTGAAACAGGAAAATCGTCTGGTTGGCGCCATCGGCGCGCGCGACCTCCACCTGCTGCGGCGTGCGCGTAAGCTCGATCTCGTGCAAGCGCGCCAGATCGGCTTTTTGCGCGTCGGACCCCTCCGCCGGCGGATCGGGCAGGATCAGAATCGCCTCGGATTGTTCGGGCGCGACGAAAGCCGCATCGTGCGCGAAGGCGGCGGGCGTCAGCGCCAGCGCCACATAAAGAACAACAGCCCCATGAACGGCGGATTTCACCATGTTTCCCCCAAGCGATCTTCCTCCCGAACGACAGGCGCTTCGCCTGTATCGCCGCCAAATTCCACCTTTGCGATCAGGCAATGATGCGACGCAGCAAAAGCAATTGACATTTTGTGCGGCGCAACATAGGCTGTTCTTCGTAGCGCGGGCCTCGCCTGTGCTGCAGCCCTCCTTGGGCGTTTCCTCCCTAGACTTGGGCCGCTGTTTGCAGCGGCCTTTTTTTTGTCAGGGCGGAACCGGGCGATTGAGGCGCCGGCAACGCGGACGCTGCATGCGCGCGTTTACCGCAGCACGGTCGGCTTCACCCACCATTGCGGATGCGCGGCGGTGATCGCGCGCGCCGCCGCGCCCGCCTGCCGGCAGGTGTCGAACAAGGCGAAACAGGTGGCGCCGGAACCGGACATGCGCGCCAGACGGCAGCCGCGCGCGCCGGCGAGCGTCGCCAGCACATGGCCGACGATGGGGGCGATCACGCAGGCCGCGTCCTCCATGTCGTTGCGGCCTTTTTTCAGCGCGCGCAGAAAACTCTCGAAGTCCATGCCGTCGGTGACAGAGGGATGCGGGCCATAACCAAAGCTTTGACCGGGTTTCAGGCCAAGTTTCTGGAACACGGCCTTGGTTTCGACGGGCACGCGCGGATTGACCAGCACGGCTGGCAGCGCCGGCAGTTTCAGCGCCGGTCCGAGCTTTTCCCCAACGCCGCGCATAAATTTCGCGCGGGGATCGAGACAGACCGGCACATCCGCGCCGGTGCGCCGCGCGGCTTCGTAGAGCGTGGGGGCGTCGGCGGCAAGGCCGTTGGCGGCGGCCAGCAGCCGCAGCGCAGCGGCGGCGTCGGACGAGCCTCCGCCGACGCCCGCCGCCACCGGCAGCTGCTTGGTCAGATGGAAGGCGCCCGTGCGCAAGTCGGGTTTTTCCGCGCGCAGCGCGCGTTCGACCCGCGCCACCAGATTGTCGCCGCCGTCTCCCGCCTCGATCGCGGTCGGCCCGGAAACCTCCAGCGAAAACAGATCGTCAGGCGCGAAGGTGAGCAGATCGCCCGCGCCGGCGAAGGCGACCAGGCTCGTCAATTCGTGGTAGCCGTCGGGCCGCCGCCCTTCGATGTGGAGCGTGAGATTGATCTTCGCGGGCGCTCGGGCGTGATGGGTCTGGGTCATAGCGCTTTCAATTCGGGGGCGGGAATGAAGTCCGCATCCCCCTCAATGCCCGGAAATCGTCCGGCAATCCAGTCCTCGCGCGCCTCGACGATGCGCGCGTGGCTGGCTGAGACGAAATTCCACCACAGGAAACGCGGCCCGTCGAGCGGATCGCCGGCGACCAGGGCGAGGCGCGCCGCCGTTTTCGCGCGCAAGGCGATGTCGGCGCCGGGTTTGAGCACGATCAGGCTCTTGTCGGAAAAAACCTCGCCCTCGATCTCGATCGCGCCGGAAATCAGATAGAGCGCCCGCTCCTCGTATGTGCGGCCTATTTCGTAAGCCGCGCCGGATTCGAGGGTGATTTCGGCCAACTCGCAGGGGCCGAACAGATTCTCGACCGGCGCCGCGACGCCTTCCAGCGCGCCAATGACAATTCGGGCGCGAAAACCATCGCCTGCGATCAAGGGAAGTCGCCCGGCATCGTAATGGCAAAAACTCGGCGCGATTTCGGCCCGCGCCTGGGGCAAGGCCAGCCAGAATTGCAGCCCGGCCATGCGTCCGCCCGTGGCGCGAAATTTTTGCGGCGAACGCTCGGAATGGACGATGCCGCGGCCGGCCACCATCAGGTTGACGGCGCCGGGCGTGATCTCCTGGTCGTTCCCGAGCGAATCGCGATGAAACAGCGCGCCGTCGAGCAAATAGGTGAGTGTGGCCAAGCCGATATGGGGATGCGGCCGCACGTCGAGGCCAAGTCCGGGCGCGAAATCCGCCGGCCCCATTTCGTCGAGAAAGACAAAGGGCCCGATCGAGCGCCGGGCCGGCGCGGGCAGGGCGCGGCGCACACCGAACCCGCCGATGTCACGCAAGGGTGGAATGATTCGGGCTTCGACCGTTTCGCTCATGGCGCGCTCACTCCACGTCGAGCTTTTCGACCCCCTTGGCGGACCCGTCGGCGCCCTGCACGATTTTCTCGATGCGGGCCTCGGCGCTCTTCAGCAGGGCGTCGCAATGTTTCTTCAGGAACTCGCCGCGCTCGTATAGCGAGATGCTTTTGTCGAGATCGACATTGCCCTTTTCCAGCGCGCCGACGATCTCTTCGAGTTCGCGCATGGCGGCCTCAAAGGTCAGCGGTGAATCCTTGGCTTCCATGGGCGCTCCGTTTTGAAACCCGGTCAGTGTGGAAACTTTACCACCTCCGACACTGCCGCCGCAGTACACGACCTTGTGATTCGAATCGAGGGAATGAACGCGCTAGCGTGCGGTTGCGTTGTGGAATTCCTGTTTCGGAGGCGGTCATGAAGCAGTCAGCTCTGTTCGGTCGTCTATTCCTTGTCACCGGCGTCTTGGCGGGACTCGCCATGCTCGCCAACCAGCCCGCTCCGCCCGCGCGGACGGCGGAGCCGAGACCTGCGGCCGCTCAGGTCGTTCCCGCCTTTCTGTTCGACCGCGCGCCGCGCCCGGCGGCCAGCGAGATGCGCAGCATTGTCGTGGACCGCGATCCGCCCGAACATTGCTTCGCGCCGCGCTCGCAGGCGACCGCGACGCAACGCTTGGCCTGCGGCTGATCAGGGAGCTTCCATGAGTGGTCGGAAGGGTCTGGGCACAGCGCCGGAATGGTTGAGTCTTTCGAAGGCGGCTATCCCCGCCGGCTCGTTGCCGTTGGGGTGGACGAGGATCACGCCTCCCGGTCCTGGCTTCTCGCCCAGGGCCAGCCAGGAATCGGCGCCAAGCGGAATCAAATGCGCTGCGCGCAAGCGGGTCGCCCAAGCGGAATTGGAAACAAGCCCAGGATAGCGGAAGAACACGCTGGGCGTCTCGCCATTGGCGATCAGCAGTCGCTCGACATTGACGATTTCGTCCTCGGGATCGAGTCCCTTGGTCAGAATGAAAGTGTCGCCGTCCGGCAGGCTGGGCCGGAACGGGTGGGTGAACGAGTGATTTGTCCACAGGATGTCCAGCCGTTTTTCCGCCTTTTCTTTTCGCAGCCAGCGAAAATCATCCCCATGTTGCGTGACCCACAAGCCGGTAACGGACAGGGCGATCTTTGCGTCCTGCGTTTCCAGATTTTGCAGGAACCTCCGCTCCAGCGGCTTGTGTGACGGGCAGAGATCGCCGGTGACGAACACGCCGCGATTGTCGCGCGCGTGGGTCAGGCCGGCGTTTTCCAGCCAACTCGCGCCGGGAGGCAGTTTTTTGCCGGTCGCCGCGCCAAATTCCTCCACCGCGCGGATATAGCGGCTTTTCCATGCGTCCGGCCCCGCCTCGCGACACGTCCAGCAGGCGGCGCGCTCCAACCGGGTCTGCAGCGTTTCGGGATTGACGGTCAGCAACAGTTCCTCGCCATCGACTTTCATGTCGCGAATCGCCAGAATCGCGGTGTCGTCGCGTGTGCAGCTTTCCAGCATCATCTGGTAATCGGTGACGCGCTCCAGCGACCGCAAGGGCTCGTCGAGCGGCGCCTCGATCCGGACTGGCGTGGCGCAATCGTCCGCGCGCGCCGCGCCGCATGCGCAAAAAGCTATTGCCAAGGCCAATAAAAATCGTTTCATGACGAACCCATGACTGACGCAATGGCAAGCGCCGAGAGCTTCCATATCGAAATCGCCGCCCGCGACGCAAGCGAGGCGCAGGCTAATGCACAGGCGCTGGGCGCTGAAGTCGCCGCCGAATTCGGCCCGCGCGACGAGGAGGCGTTCGCCCTGGTCGCCCGCGACGGCGCCGGCGCGCGCATCGGCGGCGTCAACGGCGTGATCCACTGGCGCTGGCTCTATATCGCGCAGTTTTACGTCGCCCCACGGGCGCGCAGGGCGGGCCTCGGCCGCGCCCTGCTGGCGCGCGCGGAATCCCTGGCCCGCGCGAAAAATTGCGTCGGGATTTATCTCGATACCTTCAGCCCTGCCGCCCGCGCTTTTTACGAGCGCGGCGGCTTTGTCATCGCCGGGCGGATCGAGAATTTCCCGCCAGGGGCGGCTCGGGTGTTCCTGTCAAAAGGTTTCGGCCGCAGCGATACTTTCCCGCTCTCCCAGCGCGCGGGAAGCGGGGGAAGGTGAAGGGGCGGGGGCATTGGCCTCGACGTCGTCAGGAAAGCCTTTGCGCTTGACTCAATGAGGTCTCGTCCGAACGCCGCGGCCTTCGTCGCGTTTTATTCCGCCGCCATTATGCGCGCGGCTGGCCGCAGGGCGCTGGAAATGGCGTCGATGAGACGTTTGGCGGAAACCGGCTTTTCGAGATAGGCGCTGGCGCCAAGCGCAAGCGCGGCTCTCCGGAACGCGCCCTCGCCCTTGCCCGTCATCACCACCACGGGACAGTCGGGCGCGTTTTTCCCGATCTCGGCCAGCAGATCGAGGCCGGTCACGCCGCCGGGCATTTCGATGTCGGTCAGGATGCAGCCGATGTCATCGAACTCGCGGGCTTGCAGGAATTCTGCGGCCGACGCGAAAGCTTGAACGGGGAAGCCCGCGTCCAGTAGCGTCATTTCGACGGCGAGGCGCGTCAGGCAGTCATCATCAATGACACAAATGGCGGACATGGCGACCCCCAGGGGCCTTCATCGACCCCGTATTAACGCCTTCAGTACAACAACGCCCTCAGTACAATTTGAGTAAAAAATGATGCGCTCACGAAAGTTAATGATCCATTAACTCGCGAATTGCATCCCAAGCAATTCGCGAGTTGAAACCGCCCTGATCCTGGCCGATTACAGTTCAATCCTCGCGATTTGCCGAGGAATATTGCCGAAACGTCACCCGGGATCACATCATCGTGATCCCGGCGTGACAACACCTTTCGGAAGCGTCGGCTAAACCCGCATAGGCATCAGCACATAGAGCGCGCTGGCCCCGTCGCGGTCCTGGATGATGGTCGGCGAACCCGAATCGTTCAGTTTGAACAGAGCCGTGTCGCTGTCGAGCTGGCCGGCGATGTCCAGCAGGTAGCGGGCGTTGAAGCCGATTTCGAGCGGCCCCCCATCGTAATCGACCTCAAGCTCCTCGACCGCCGAACCGGAATCCGGATTGGTCACCGACAGCACCAGCTTGCCCTCGGACACCGCGAGCTTTACAGCCCGCCCGCGTTCGGAGGAAATGGTGGAGACGCGGTCCACGGCCTCGGAAAAGTCCTTGCGCTCCACCGTCAGGAACTTTTCGTTCTGGGTCGGGATCACGCGGCCGTAATCGGGGAAGGAGCCGTCGATCAATTTGGTGGTCAGCACCACCGGCCCGATGGTGAAGCGGATCTTTGTGGACGACAGTTCGATCCCGATCTCCGTCTCCGGGTCCTCGATCAGTTTTTGCGCCTCGGCCACGGCCTTGCGCGGAACGATAATGCCCGGCATGCCCACGGCGCCCGCTGGCGCTGGGGTTTCGAGCCGCGCCAGCCGATGCCCATCCGTCGCCACCGCGCGCAAGAAAGCCTGACCCTCGACCTCCGCGACATGCATGAACACGCCGTTGAGATAATAGCGGGTTTCCTCGCTGGAAATGGCGAATTGCGTCTTGTCGATCAGCCGTTTCAGCTCCGGCGCGGCGAGTTTGAACGCATGCGTCAGTTCGCCGGCCGCGAGATCGGGGAAATCGCCCTCAGGCAGGCTTTGCAGGTTGAAGCGCGAGCGCCCGGAGCGCAGTTGCAACTGGCCGTTTTCCCCGGCCTCCAGCGACACCTGCGCGCCATCGGGCAATTTGCGCACGATTTCATACAGCGTATGGGCGGGCAGGGTGGTGGCGCCGGCTTGGCCGACGTCGGCCGGCACGCTCTCCGTCACTTCCAGATCGAGATCGGTCGCTTTCAATTGCAGGCCGTCCCCGCTGGCGCTCAGCAGCACGTTGGACAGAATCGGAATGGTGTTGCGCCGTTCGACGACGCGATGCACATGACCAAGCGATTTGAGCAGGGCCGATCTCTCAAGCGTGACTTTCATCTGAACGGCGATCCGAAACGCGAACTTAAAAGGGGGGCAAGACTGCCCTGCCGCTGCGCACAAGGCAAGAGTTTTGCGCCGCAAATCCACGGTTTTGGCGGGCCGGGCGAAATCGGCGCCGCGCATCAACTTTTTTTTCGGCCTTTGCCGATTTGGGATAGCGGCCATCTTCGACCAAAGTCTATTTTACTCCGACGAAACCGACGACGGAAAAATCCATGGCCTATGTGCAGAGCGTCAAGGGACAAACTTTTTGCTTCGACGACCTCAAGACCCTGCTCGCCAGGGCGACTCCGGCGCGCTCCGGCGACGCGCTCGCAGGGATAGCCGCGTCCGACGACAGTGAGCGCGCCGCCGCGCAATGGGCGCTCGCAGACCTGCCACTCAAAACTTTTCTCAACGAGCAGGTCATCCCCTACGAGCAGGACGAAGTCACGCGGCTGATCGTCGACAGCCATGACGCCAACGCCTTCGCCCCGGTCTCGCATCTCACCGTGGGCGATTTCCGCAACTGGCTGCTGTCCGACGCCGCCGACGAGGCCGCGCTCAAAGCCCTGTCGCCCGGCCTGACGCCGGAAATGGCGGCGGCGGTGTCGAAAATCATGCGCGCGCAAGACCTCATCCTGGTCGCGCGCAAATGCCGCGTCGTCACCAAATTCCGCAACACAATCGGGCTACCCGGCCGCCTCTCGACCAGACTGCAACCCAATCACCCCACCGACGACCCGGCGGGCATAGCGGCCAGCGTCCTCGACGGCCTGATGTACGGCTCGGGCGACGCGGTGATTGGCATCAACCCGGCCTCCGATTCCATTCCGGCGGTCATAAAGCTCGTCGCCATGCTCGACGAAATCATCTCGCGCCAGAACATCCCGACGCAATCCTGCGTCCTCACCCACGTCACCACCAGCATCGAGGCCATTTCGCGAGGCGCCCCGGTCGATCTGGTGTTCCAGTCCATCGCCGGCACGCAGGCCGCCAACGCCAGTTTCGGCGTCAATCTCGCTGTGCTGAAGGAGGGCCGCGACGCCGCGCTGTCGCTCAAGCGCGGAACGCTCGGCGACAATGTCATGTATTTCGAAACCGGCCAGGGCTCGGCGCTCTCGGCGGAAGCCCACCACGGCGTCGACCAGCAAACCGTCGAGGCCCGCGCTTACGCTGTGGCGCGCGCATTCAAGCCGCTGCTGGTCAACACGGTGGTCGGCTTCATCGGCCCGGAATATCTCTACAACGGCAAGCAAATCATCCGCGCCGGCCTGGAAGACCATTTTTGCGGCAAGCTGCTCGGCGTCCCAATGGGCTGCGACATCTGCTACACCAACCACGCCGAGGCCGACCAGGACGACATGGACGTGCTGCTGACCCTGCTCGGCGCGGCCGGCGTCAATTTCATCATGGGCATCCCCGGCTCCGACGACATCATGCTCAATTACCAAACCACCAGCTTCCACGACGCGCTCTACGCTCGCCGCGTGCTGAACCTGTCCCCCGCGCCCGAATTCGCGGCATGGCTGGAGCGCGCCGGCATTTTTGTCGACGCGGCGGCGGCGAAGCTGGGGCAAAACCTGCCGTCCCAGTTGCGCGCCCTGGCCTTTGGAGGCGCCCAATGAGCGAAGTCACAAAAAACCCCTGGACCGAGCTGCGCCGCCTCACCGCCGCGCGCATCGCGCTGGGCCGCGCCGGCACCAGCCTGCCCACATCAGCCCATCTCGATTTCCAGTTCGACCACGCCCGCGCCCGCGACGCCGTGCACCGCCCGCTCGACGCCGACGCCGTCGAGGCGGCGTTACACGCCCAAAACCTCGACGTGTTCCGGGTCCACAGCGCCGCGCCCGACCGCGCGACTTACCTTCAGCGCCCCGACCTCGGCCGCCGCCTCGACGAATCTTCGCGAGAAAAACTGCAACCAAACCCTTGCGATCTCGCGCTGGTCGTCGCCGACGGCCTGTCCTCGCTCGCCATCGAGACCAACGTCGCCCCCTTCCTCGCCGTGCTGCTGCCCATGCTGCGACAAGAAAACTTCACCCTCGGCCCGGTCGCGCTCGCCGCGCAAAGCCGCGTCGCGCTCGGCGACGAAATCGGCCAAGCTTTGGGCGCTAAAATCGTGCTGGTGCTGATCGGCGAGCGGCCGGGCCTGTCCTCGCCCGATTCCATGGGCCTCTACCTCACTTACGCGCCGCAAAAAGGCCGCACCGACGCCGACCGCAACTGCATCTCCAACATCCGACCGGAAGGCCTCACCTACACCGCCGCCGCGCGCAAAACGATCTATCTTCTAGGCGCGGCGCAAAAACGCGGACTGAGCGGCGTCCAACTCAAGGACGAAACCGACGCCGACGGCCTGACGCTGACGAGCGAAGCGGTCGAGGCCTCAGGCTTTGGATAGCTCCGGACGCGCTTCGCTCGT
>NZ_NHSJ01000054.1 GCF_002937075.1 Rhodoblastus sphagnicola | reverse complement strand
CTCCGGCGGCGCCAGGGCGGGTCCCCCGCCATTCGCCGCCGAACCGCCGCCGCTGACCGAGGCGGATGATGCGGGGCCCGCCGTCGCGCCGGCGGCGCAACCGGCGGTCGCCGCCGGACCGGCCGTCGAGGCGGCCGTGATCGTCGCGCGCGAAATTCTCAAGCTGACGACGCCGGCGCCGGCGCAAGCAGCGGTCGGTTCGCCGCCGCCGGCGATAGACCGCCCCGATCCGGCCAACGAGGACGACCTTTGCCTGATTCGCGGCGTCGATTCCGCGCTGGCGCAGGCCTTGCGCGACATCGGCGTCTGGCGTTTCGAGCAGATCGCGGCATGGCGCCAGGAGCACATCGACTGGATCGCGCATCATTTCCAGCGCTTGTCGCCGCCGCTGGCGATTCCCGCGGCCCCGGCCTTGTGGCCGCCGCAAGCGCGGCTGCTCGCGGCCGGCGCCCTCACCGATCACGCGCGCGCCGTGCTCGGGGGCGAAACGCCGGCGCCCGACGACGCGGCCGCGCTCGCGGACTGGGTCGCGCGTCTGCCGCATCCGGCGGCGGGCGGTGCGGCCGACGATTTCTACGCGGGCGCGCGGCCCCCGGGATTTTTGGAGCCCCCGTTCGGCGAGACGGACGATCTGACGCAAATCCGGGGCGTCGACAGGGAACTGGCCGAGAAGCTCAACGGACTCGGCGT
Source organism: Rhodoblastus sphagnicola (assembly GCF_002937075.1). Lineage (GTDB taxonomy): Bacteria > Pseudomonadota > Alphaproteobacteria > Rhizobiales > Beijerinckiaceae > Rhodoblastus > Rhodoblastus sphagnicola. Next base: position 6,738 of record NZ_NHSJ01000054.1, on the reverse strand, counting down.
GTGGAGTTGGCGGCAGATCGCCCGCTGGAGTCCGGAGAACGCCCGTTGGATCGGCGCTTGGCTGGCCAGGCCCGGCGCGCCCGAGCGCGACGACTGGGTCGGCGCGGCGCGCGCGCTCACGAGGAGGGAGGCGCCAACGGCCTGAGTTCATGATGGGATTGGTCTGTTTTTGTGGGGGTTTTCTCCGAAAATCGTCGATGACCTTGCGGAAACCTTGATTTTCGCCCGCGCGGGTGCGGAAAAACATGTGTGTGGCGGCGGGCCGCCCGAAAAATCGTCTTTTCCCGATTCGGGCTGATGCTATGTTCATAGTTGTGATTCTCAGTTGACGAGTCGGTGATTCGGGTTGTCGCCCGAGGCAATAGAGCTCGTACATTCAGTTTGGGAGCAGGTTCATTGGGAACCAAAGAACCGGCGGATCTCGCGCAAGACGCGGGAATTGATTTCGACTCTGAGGCGGCGACGGAGATCATCGAGATCCGTGGCCGTGTCAAATGGTTCGATATGGCCAAGGGTTTTGGCTTTGTCGTGCCGGACAACGGCCTCGCCGATGTTCTGCTTCACGTCACGGTGTTGCGCCGGGACGGTTTTCAAAGCGCCCCGGAAGGAGCGCAGTTGGTGTGTCAGGCGCAAAACCGCTCGCGCGGCTTGCAGGTGTTCCGCGTCCTGTCCATGGACGAGTCCACCGCCGTGCATCCGGCGCAATTGCCGATGGCCCGCACCCATGCCGAGGTTCAGTCTGTCGGCGGCTATGAGATCGTCGTGGTCAAATGGTTCAATCGCGTGAAGGGTTTTGGTTTCCTCACGCGCGGCGACGGCACCCAGGACATTTTCATCCACATGGAGACGCTGCGCCGCTATGGCATCGCCGACCTCAAGCCGGGCGATTCGCTGCTGGCGCGGTTCGGCGATGGCCCCAAGGGGTTGATGGCGACGGAAGTGCGTCCGTTGGACACGCGACTGCCCAGCGCCCATTGACGGCTATTGAGAGCATCCGGCCGTCGCTCGGGCGGAGCGGCCGGAAGGAGTTTGCGATGCGTTTGTTCGTTGGCGTCCTGCTGGCCGGTTTGGCCGTCGCCCCGCTGGGCCTCGCCGGCCCGACGCCGGCCCGCGCGCTGGAGGCGGGAGTTCCTGCGACGGAAAAGCTGACGCTGGAGACGGGCGGCGGCCCTGTGAGCCTGGATGTGGAGGTCGCGCGCGACCCCGCCATGCGCGAGCGCGGGCTGATGTACCGCCGTTATCTTCCGGAAAATCGCGGCATGCTGTTCGACTTCGGCCACGCGCAAACCGTGCTGATGTGGATGAAGAACACGTACATCCCGCTCGACATGATCTTCATCGCCCGCGACGGCAAGGTGACCCACATCGAGGAGAACGCCGAGCCGCTGTCGGAGGCGATCATCTCGTCCCAGGGTCCGGCCTTCGCCGTGCTGGAGGTCAACGCCGGCGTCGCGAAAAAGATCGGGCTGAAACCGGGCGATGTGGCGGATCATCCTTTGTTCGGCCGCTGAACCGCTCCGTCCCGCCGAGGCGCGGCAAAAACTCAGATGCCCGCGCCGTCGAGGAAAACATCCTCGCTGGCCTTGGCCTGGGTCACGACGGCGCCCGCTGGCACGCTGTGGGTCAGCCAGACATTGCCGCCGATGGAGGCGCCCCGGCCGATGGTGACGCGCCCGAGCACGGTGGCGCCGGCATAGATCACCACATCGTCCTCCAGGATCGGGTGACGCGGGTAATCCTTGAGCAGACGGCCCTCGGCATCCGTCGCGAAGCGCTTCGCGCCGAGCGTCACCGCCTGGTAGAGGCGAACGTTCCTGCCGATGATCGCGGTCTCGCCGATCACCACGCCGGTGCCGTGGTCGATGAAGAAACCCGCGTCGATCTCGGCGCCGGGATGGATGTCGATGCCGGTGTCGGAATGCGCCTTTTCCGCAATGATTCGCGCGAGCATGGGCGCGCCGAGCCGATAGAGCTGGTGCGCGAGGCGATGGCGCGCCACCGCCGCCACGCCGGGGAAACAGAAGATGATCTCGTCTATGCTCTTGGCGGAGGGATCGCCGACGTAGGCCGCGCGGACGTCGGCGTCGAGCAGCAGCCGCACGTTCGGAAGATTCTGGGCGAGTTCGGCGACGATCTTGGCCGCATGGCGGCTTAAGCCGCGGTCGCGCCCCTCGCGCTCGCCGGAAAGGCGCAATTCCAACTCGATCTGGTGGCGCAGGCTGGCGAGGCTTTCCGCCAGCTTCAGCGTGACGAAGGAATCGACCTCGCGCGCGGCGAGGCCGGAGGGGCCGAAATGACGTGGAAACAAAGCCGCGACCAATCCCTCCACGGCCGCGACCGTCTCCGCGCGCGACGGCAGGTCCGGAGGCGCGCCACGATAGCGGCGCGCCTGCGCGGCGGCGCGCAAGGCGCGCAACTCGCCGACGATCTTGTCGAGGGAATATTCGCCGGCGTCGTCCACGTCGGGGAGTTCGGCGAGGCTCACGCGGCGAGGCCCTTGGCGTCGAACAGGCCTTCGAACAACACCGTGCTGAGGTAGCGCTCGCCCGAATCGGGCAGGATGACGACGATGGTCTTGTGGGCGTTCTCCGGTTTCTTGGCCAGCCGCGCCGCCGCCGCCACCGCCGCGCCGGAGGAAATGCCGGAGATGATGCCTTCCTCCCGCGCGAGGCGGCGGGCATAGAGGATGGCTTCCTCGTTGCCGATCTGCTCGACCGAATCGATCAGCGAAAGGTCGAGCACGCCGGGAATGAAGCCGGCGCCGATGCCTTGGATCTTGTGCGGCCCGGGCTTGATTTCGAGCCCGGCGCGCTTCTGGCTGATGACGGGGCTCGCCTCCGGCTCGACCGCCACCGACTGGATGGCCTTGCCCTTTGTATTCTTGATGAAGCGCGAGATGCCGGTGATCGTGCCGCCCGTTCCGACGCCGGAGACGACAATGTCCACCGCGCCATCGGTGTCGTTCCAGATTTCCGGGCCGGTGGTCTGTTCGTGAACGGCGGGGTTGGCGGGGTTCTTGAACTGTTGCGGCAGCACGTAGCGTTTCGGGTCGGAGGCGGCGATCTCCTCCGCTTTCGCCACGGCGCCGGCCATGCCGCGCGGGCCTTCGGTCAGCACCAGCCGGGCGCCGAAGGCGATCAACAGCTTGCGGCGCTCCAGGCTCATGGTTTCCGGCATGGTGAGGGTGAGCGGGATGCCGCGCGCCGCCGCGACGAAGGCGAGCGCGATGCCGGTGTTGCCGGAGGTCGGCTCGATGAGCTCTTTGCCGGGGCCGAGCAGGCCGCGCTTTTCGGCATCCTGGATCATCGCCGCGCCAATGCGGCATTTCACGGAATAGGCGGGGTTGCGGCCCTCGATCTTGGCGAGAACCGTCGCCGGCGCGTGGTCGATGACGCGGTCGAGGCGAACCAGCGGCGTGTGGCCGATCGAGAGGGAATTGTCTTCAAACCATTTGGGCATGACGCGCTCCATTCCAAGGGTAGGTTGATATTTATTCTATGGATGTTATCAATTTTTCCTGTGAAGGCAAAGCTGCTTTTTCGGCTTCCCTTTTGATATGCATCCCGCGACCGATTGGAAGCGGAGTAATGAAACGTGAGTCGTGGAGGCCTTCGGTGTATCGCGAGCAGGGCGCGCGGTAGTCGCGATACGCTTTATAAATTTAATCATTTTTATGGAATAAATTTTTTATATTCTGACTTACGGAAAGCTGTTGTCCCGATGGCCGATTAGAACTAAATCTCTGCTTCAGGCAGATGAATCAGAGAAGAGAATGATTTTTTCGTTATTTAGAAAAATATTCTCTGTCATCCGGCTGTCGTTGCTTTAGCACGAGGATCCTATGTCCGACGATGTCGAAATCCGCAGAACCCTGAGCGAGCCCGCCGCCAGGCAGCTTGCCAACGCCACCAAGACCAGGGCGCAATGGTCGGGCATCACGCCGCGATGGTTGGTGTCCTTCCTGCCGTGGACGCCGGTTGAGGCCGGTATCTATCGCCTCAACCGCGTCAAGGAAGGCTCCGTCCTCACCGACGCCGACGTGCAATGCTCGCCGGCCCGCGACCGCGACGCCGACCTGCCCGAGACCTTCATCGATTACGAGGAAAAGCCGCGCGAATATTCGCTCAACGCGGTCACCACCGTCCTCGACGTCCAGACCCGCGTCTCCGATCTCTATTCCCATCCCTACGACCAGATTCAGGAGCAGTTGCGCCTGCTGATCGAAAAGGTGAAGGAGAAGCAGGAAGCCGAAATCCTCAACAACCCGGATTACGGCCTGCTCGCCAATATCGATCCCCGGCAGGTCATCTCGACCCGCACCGGCGCGCCGACCCCGGACGATCTCGACGAATTGATCACCAAGGTCTGGAAGGAGCCGGCGTTTTTCCTGGCCCATCCGCGCGCCATCGCCTCCTTTGGTCGCGAATGCACCCGTCGCGGCGTGCCGCCGCCAACCGTCACCTTGTTCGGCGCGCCCTTCATCACCTGGCGCGGCCTGCCGCTGGTTCCCTCCGACAAGCTGCCGGTGGACGAAAACGGCAAGACCAAGATCCTGCTGTTGCGCACCGGCGAAAAGCGCCAGGGCGTGATCGGCCTGTTCCAGCCGGGCATTCCCGGCGAAGTCGCGCCGAGCCTGTCGGTGCGCTTCATGGGCATCAACCGCAAGGCGATCGCCTCCTATCTGATCTCGCTCTATTGCTCGACCGCCGTGCTGACCCATGACGCGCTGGCCGTGCTCGATGAGGTCGATATTGGCAAGTATCACGACTACAAGGATATCTACGCCAAATGATCGCCGAGATGTGATCGCGAAGGCGGCGCGCCTGTTGTCGCGCGCCGCCGCCCTTTCGATTGATGGTTGCAGGACAAGAACATGCCACTCGGCCTTTCCGCGTCTGAACTCCCCGCCGGCGATGAGCCAGCCTCCGGAGCGCCCGGCTTCCCCGATCCCGCGCTGATCGCGCGCATGGCCAACGCCCTGTTCCAGAGCGCGCCCAACCAGACGGCTGTGGGCTCCGACCCCGGCGTTCCCGTGGCGCCGCCGAGCCCGTCCATGATTCCCGCGCCCAATCCGACGACCTCGGTCGCGCCGTTCACGCCGGCCAATCCGCTGGTCGGGCCGCCGGACCTGCCGCCCTCCACCATTCCCTCCGTCGTGCCGACGCCCAATCTGACCTTGCCGCACGCGCCGAGTTTTTCCGCCCTGCCGGTCGGTTTGGGCGCGCCGCCGCTGCCGGGCGCTTCCGCTGGCGGGGTTGGACCCGCCGGCCCCTTCGATCTCGGCGAGACCGCGCAACTGGTCCCCGAGGCGCATCGGGTTCAGGCGGGCGAAGGCGTGACGCCGGGCGCCGCCGACGCGCCCTATTTCCTCGCCGAATCCGCCTTCGCCAAACAGCCCGTCGCCGCGCCCGCCACTTCCGCCCCGACTGCGGCTCCGAGCGCGCCGGCTTCCGTCGGTTCGCCGGAAAGCGTGGCGCCGGAAAGCGTCGCGCCCAAAAATTCGGCGCCAAAAGCCAGCTACAATTTCCTCGAACTCGACCTGCGGCCCCTGGCCGCGCCAGCGCGCGGCGCGGTCGGCTTCCCGCTCGATCCCGAGACCATCAAACGCGACTTCCCGATTCTCAACGAGAAGGTCAACGGCGGCAAACGCCTCGTCTGGCTCGACAATGCCGCGACCACGCAAAAGCCGCTTGCCGTGATCGAGCGCGTCTCGGATTTTTACAAGCACGAGAATTCCAACATCCACCGCGCCGCCCACGCGCTGGCCGCGCGCGCCACCGACGCCTACGAAGCCGCGCGCGAAAAAACCCGGCGCTTCCTCAACGCGCCGTCCGCCCGCGACATTGTTTTCGTGCGCGGCGCCACCGAGGGCATCAATTTCGTGGCGCAAAGCTGGGGCCGCGCCAATGTGAAGGAGGGCGACGAAATCCTCGTCAGCCATCTGGAGCATCACGCCAATATCGTGCCGTGGCAGCAACTTTGCGCGCAGACCGGCGCAAAACTGCGCGTCGCGCCGGTGGATGACGACGGCCAGATCATTCTCGAAGCCTATGAGAAGCTGCTCGGGCCGAAGACGAAAATCGCGGCTTTCACGCAGGTTTCAAATGCTCTGGGCACGGTGACGCCGGTGGCGGAAATGACCGCGCTGGCCCACAGCCACGGCGTCTGCGTGCTGGTGGACGGCGCGCAAAGCGTGTCGCACATGCCGGTGGACGTGCAGGCGATCGGCTGCGATTTCTTCGTCTTCTCCGGGCACAAGGTTTTCGGCCCGACCGGCATCGGCGCGGTCTATGGCCGCGACGCCGTGCTGGAGAAGACGCCGCCGTGGCAGGGCGGCGGCAACATGATCGCCGACGTCACCTTCGAGCGCACCCTGTTCAACCCGCCGCCGGACCGCTTTGAAGCCGGCACCGGCAATATCGCCGACGCCGTGGGCCTGGGCGCGGCGCTCGACTATGTCGAACAATTGGGCATGGCCAATATCGGCGCCTATGAGCACGGCCTGCTGGAATACGCCACGGCGAAAATGCTCGCGGTTCCCGGCCTGCGCATGATCGGCACGGCGCGGGAAAAGGCCAGCGTGCTGTCCTTCGTGCTGGACGGCAAGGAGGCGGTGGAAGTCGGCAAGGCGCTCGACGCCGAGGGGATCGCGGTGCGCTCGGGCCACCATTGCGCCCAGCCCATCCTGCGCCGCTTCGGCCTGGAGGCCACAGTGCGGCCCTCGCTCGCCTTCTACAA
>NZ_NHSJ01000053.1 GCF_002937075.1 Rhodoblastus sphagnicola | reverse complement strand
CGCGTCCAGCGAGATTCCGAAGAGCGTCGAGGCGCTGAGGCAGTTCTGGATGCCGATCAGGTTCAAGCGCGACACGTGAGCCGGTCCCCACCGGGGCTTCAGCCCCTGGTGCGCTCGTGCCGCTTACGTTCAATCGGGCGCCTCGACGCAATACGATAACGAGGCGGCGCTTCGGCGCAAAAGAGAACTCAGAAACGCGCCAACCGTTTACTGATTTTACCTGCGCCCGCGTCGAGCCGCCCAATCCCAATCTCGCCCGCGCGCCCATAGCAACCAGACCATCGCGCCCAAGCCTTGAACCTTGACGAGTAGGGCCGACTTTCGCGCTGACGCCGGGCTGGCGATCGCGGCATGGCCGCCCGATGTCACAGTGACGTTTCGGTCAAAGATGACGCGAAAAAACAAGGGGTTGCGATTTGTTGTCACGGTGGATCGCCGCCGCGCTCATTGACCCGTCCCCGACCGCCCCCCTAGAAAGCAACAAAATTCGGACATCAGGGGCGCAATCCAGAAATGCATTTTTTTTCGCTCCTGGCGAGAGCCGCTGTCATTGTCGGTTTCTGCGGAAGTTTGAGCGCTTGCGACACGGTGGCGAGCTTGGGACCCGCTTCGCCCGAAGAGCAACAAGCTCTGATCCAGGCGGCGGCGACGAGTTCTCCGGCGTTGCAGCCTGGCGACAAGATCAGGGTGACCGTGTTTGGCGAGGACCGGCTTTCGGGCGAGTATGAAATAGACTCGGCTGGCTACGTCTCGTTGCCTCTGGCCGGCACCGTCAAGCTCGGCGGTTTGAGCAAACTACAGGCTGAACGCGCGCTCTCCGCCAAATTCACCACCGAATATTTGCGCAATCCCAAACTGACGGTCGACATCGCGAGCTTTCGGCCGTTCTACGTGATGGGCGAGGTCGCCAAGCCCGGAGAATACCCGTTCAAGAACGGCCTCAATGTGATGAGCGCGATCGCCTTGGCGGGGGGGCACACAATTCGGGCCAAGGATTCCATGGTGCGGATCAAGCACGTCGGCGACGAAGGTTTCAAGGAATACAATTTGTCTCCGACGATCCCGGTTTTGCCCGGCGATTTATTGTTTGTTCCTCGCCGGTACTTCTAAAAAGCGCTCATGGCGTCGCCGCCGACAAGATCCGGCGCGCGGCCTGCCGCTGTTGCGGCGCCTCCGATCTTGATTGCATGTCGCAAGCCTCGCGTCGATTTTGGCTCGCGCGCGACGTGAATGCATTATCGGGGCGACCGGGTCGCCGCGAATGGGCGGCCGTGCGCGCATCTTGCACCACCCAAGAACGTCGCGAGGGAACGGCGCGAGGGAAGAACGGCGCGAGAGTTGTCCGCGGCGTCGCTCGGCGAACACGCGATCGCGCTTGCGCCAAACCCTCGGCGCGGCGATGGTTTCGCCCTGTAATGCAGATGTCCCGCGCGACTCTGATCGGCCGGCGCTGGCGCGCGTTGGGCGCCAAAAGGCGCGCGCCGACACGAAATCGCGGCCATATTGGTCAATAGGCAAAGCCGACTCGCTGACATGATCCCTGGACTCCGCGACATCCGGTCGCAGTTGACGTTACGTCGATACGGAATTTCGTCTTGCGCGACGCCGGGATCGACCCGTCGCTGGGCGCCATCGGTCAGCCTTGGGTTTGTTGCGAAACGCGCTCCATTCGGAGCCGCCTCCGGAGGCGCTTGACGCGATGCGCGCCTAGTCGTCACCGGATGTCACGCGCGGTCTTCGGCGTCCTTAGGCGCGCTGAACCGGACGTGGACGGGTTTCATCGATGTAACCTTGCCAATGGCGCCCGCGCGCCCTGCCCTGTCGCCGCGCCCATTTCCGGCTGGCGTCTGTCGCCCGGCGCGCCGGCGCCGCCGAAGGCGTAACGCCGCGATGCCGGGAGCGCTCTCGCGTAACGTTGAGCGCGCGCCGAAATCCCCATATCTCAAACCCCTCAGGTCCAAGCGCCGCAGGTAACGGCGGTGTCCAATGGAGTCGCGCGGTGTTTACAATACCGAACTATATCGCGCTCGGCGCCTGTGTCGCGGGATTGGCCTTTGCGACGACGGCGCGCGCGGACGATGACGGATACGCCCGCATCGGGTCGACTTCGGCGGAACTGGACGCGGCGGGCGGCGCGCTTGGCGGCCCGGCGACCGGCGCCATGGCTCTTGGCGGCCTGCTGCTTTCGCCTTCGGTCTTTGTTGGCGGGTCTTTCAGCAAAACCAACTATACCAATCCAACATCTTCAGCTTCTTTGGGCGCCTTCAGGTTCGCTCCAAGCGTGTACGGCCAGCTTGACGAAGGCATTCACGTGGTCAAGGCCTATGTCCTGGCCGATGGCCGGGTCTCGGCGGGTCATGACTCGCGCGGCGGCGGCAATGACTCGCCGTTCACCGGACGCGCCGGCCTTGCTTACGCGTGGTCTCCGACCGATGATTTCGTCGCGCGCCTGTCGGCGGGATATACGCGACAGTACGCCCTCTTCGGGTCGTCCCTGGCGTCCTATTCTTCGGCCAATTCCGCCACGAGCTATGTGGATGCGCCGGTTGCGACAAATATTCTGGGCTACCGCCAGTTCACGAACCTGACCACCGGACGCTTCTCGCTCGAACGGAAATTGGGCGACTTGAGCTTCGTCCGGGCGGGGCTCGATGTGCAGGATCTCGTCTATGAGCGGCCGCCAGCCGGCGCCGCCGCCTCCGTGAACGGCATGAGTTACGGCGCTTTTGTCCGCGCCGGCTTTTGGCTGACGCCGCAGGTCAACGTGTTTGTGCAAGGCGGCGGCGATTGGCGCAGATACGCCCGTTCAGTGTTCGACAGCAATGGCGATCGCGTGATCGGCGGTTTCGCGACGGACGCCAGGGGCCTCGTTCGCGGCGAAATCTATGGCGGCTTGCAGCAACAATTCAGCGTCAGCAGCTCCTTTGGCGCGGTCTCGGCGCCGACCTTCGGGGCGCGCGTCTATTACGATCCAACGCCTTTGCTGACGCTGGCGGCCATGATTGACAGTTCCTACGCGTCGGTTGGCGCGCAGTTGAGCGCGCCGTCCGCGTCTACCGCCAATACGCTTCAGACGCGCGTGCAAGCTGAATACAATTTTCTTGAATATCTAAAAGCGGCAATTCGCGGAGGGTTCGCGCAATCAACCTATTCAAACAAGGAGCCAACAGCAACGGCGTGGACGGGGGGAATTGGCGTAAGTTATACATTCTGGAGAAATACGGCGATAAATATCGATTATCAGTTCAGTAGACATGAATCCGGCAACGGAGCCAGCACAGGCGTGGTGGCTTACTCAGAAAACATCGCCTCGATGGGCGTGACGTATAACTATTGACGGATCATATCATGAAAAAGTCGGCATTCTTGTTTGCGGGGGCGCTGCTTGCGGCTTCACAAACGATCGTTCAGGCGCAGACTTTGCAGCCAAAGCCGCGCCAGTGTCCGCGCATCGAGACGGTTACGACCGAGATTCGCGCGATGCTCAACAAAAACGTCGAGAGCCGCGTGTTGGCTCGTTATGTGGCGCGCGCGTGCGCCTGTAACCCCCGCGCGATCGCCATGATTCTCGAAGCCGCCGTTGCGTCGAGCAACGACAGCCAGAAGGCGGCCACTATTCAGGCGGTCGCCGAAGCGCTCGCAATGCTGAAATCGTCAAATCCGGCCGCCGCGGCCGGCATCCAAGCCTACCTCGACAAGCATCAAAACACGGACAATTCCGCGCTCAATGCGATTGTTCGCGAGGTCATAAACCACGCTTCCGCCGAGGGGTCTCGGAGCGCAAGCGGCCCCCGAGCGGGAAGTTCAGGGGGGTCTGATGTGGTCATCAGCAATTTTGGCGTCAATCCTGGTTCGCAGGTGAGCCCCCACTGAACTCCGAATACTTCGGCAGGAACACAACCAGCCCCCGAGGGGCCGGCGCGTTGGCTTTGACTTTATTCTGGAGATAGCAATGACCTTGGTAGACCACGGGTTCAGTTTCCTTGTTTGGCGGCGGCGCGATCGGTCCTTGTCGGCATCCGCGCAGCGTCGCCATGACTGAAGGCGCGACTGGAGCGCCAATGCGCCTCGACCCGTTCGAACTTGCCGAGGGCGAGCGATGGTATGTCGTTCAGGCCCTGGCGAAGCGCGAGACCAGCGCGCTGTATCACCTGAGCGAGCAGCAGTTTCGAACCTTTCTCCCCGTCATCGCTAAAACGGTGCGGCATGCGCGCAAGACCCGCCTTGTCAGGGCGGCTCTGTTTCCCGGTTATCTCTTCGTCGCGCTCGATCTTCAGCGCGACCGCTGGCGGTCGATCAACGGCACGATTGGCGTCGCCCGGCTCGTGATGACGCAAACGTCTCCCACGCCCCTGCCCTTCGGCATCGTGGAAAGACTTCTCGACTATCGCGACGAGGATGGCGCCTGCCGCTTCGATCGTGATCTCGTCGTCGGCCAAACCGTGCGCATTGTGCAGGGCCCGCTCGCCGAATTGATGGGCGAACTGGTCAGGCTCGACGCCAATGGACGCGTTCGCGTCCTTCTCGACATGCTCGGCGGCCAAGTGCCGGCGACGGTCGAACGCAGCGCTTTGGAAGCGGCATAAACACCACGCGCTGCCAGCGCGTTTTCGTCAATCGCATGGGTGAAACGCTCCGTTTCACCCAAATGGCGGCAGCATGGGCGTCGCAAGGACGCATCGCATGCGCGGATGGGTGAGACGGTTCGTTTCACCCAAACTGCGGCAGCGTGGCCATGCGCGACAACATCAGAAGAGACCTTTGGCCATCAGCGCATTCGATCCCGCCTCGCCGCGCCTGCGCCGCGATCCGGCGACCCCGTCCACGTGGATTGTCCTGTGGCGCGACGAACCCCTCGAGGCGCTGCTGCTGGCCGGTCTCATTCTCGGTCTCGCCTGGGCGCCGCTTTGGCTCGGCGGAGATCGTCCTTTCGCCTGGGGCGTAAACGGTGTCTGGTTTCCCGGGCTGACCGTGGTCTATGAGATCTCCCTGCTGATCCGCGAACGCAAACATCCGGTCGCCGCCAAGCAAATACTGGCCCCGCTCATCCTGTTCGCCGCCGTGGTCTTTTGGATCTCCGTCCAAATGTCCACCGTCATTCCGCCGGGATTTGCGCATCCGATCTGGCTCATCGCGGGCGACGCGCTCAAGACGCCGTTGAATGCGGCCATATCGGTCAATCCGCAGGCGAGCGCCCTCGCATTGATGCGTCTGTTGACCGACGCCAGCGTTCTCTGGCTGGCGATGCAACTGTGCCGGTCGCCCCGACGCGCCCTGATCCTGATCCAGGCCGTCGTCGCCATTTGCGCGGCCTATTCGCTACTCGGCATTGTCATGATGGTGTTCGCGGGCGGCGCCCTTCCCTTCAGCGACCTTGCGGGCGGCGGCGCGATCCGCGCGACCTTCGTCAACCGCAACACTTTTGCGACCTACGCCGGAATCGGCCTTGTCGGCGCGGTCGCGCTGATCTTGCGGTTCTATCGGCGCGAGGCGCCGGGCGATCCGGCGCTGAAAAGCTATCGTCTCGCCAGACTGATCGAGGCGACCGGCCAGAGCGGCTGGACGCTGATCGGCGCCGGACTGGTCATCCTGGTTGCGCTGCTGGGGACCGTGTCGCGCGGCGGCGTGCTGGCGGCTGTGCTGGCGATATTCACGCTGTTGCTCATGACTTTCGCGCGCAGCGGGCGGCGCGACGGACAGCAGATCGACATGGTCATTTTCCTCGCGGTGGCGGTGCTTGGCGGCTTCCTGCTGTTCGGCGACAAGATCGTCGGGCGCATTTCCGAAACCGGCCTTACCGACGCCTCGCGCCTCGCGGTCTGCGCCATCGTCATTGGCTCCATTAACGACGCCCTGTTCATCGGGTTTGGTTATGGAACGTTTGCCGACATCTTTCCGCTCTATCGCGACCAATCCATCAGCGTGTGGGGCATGTGGGACATGGCCCACAACACCTATCTGGAGACCTTGCAAGGCCTCGGAATTGCGTTCGGCGGCGCCTTGATCCTGGCGCTCGCCCTGCTGGTCTGGCGGTGCGCCTGGGGAGCTGTCCAGCGCCATCGCGACGCCACCGCGCCGATCGTCGCCGCGAGCGTCTCGCTGTTGATCGGCGCCCACGCCATGGTCGATTTCAGCTTGCAGATCGAAGCGGTGGCGCTGACCTTCATGGCCATTCTTGGCGCCGGCGTGGCGCAGTCGGAAAGTTCGCGCCGTCTCGCTTCCGACTGAGCGCGCCGGATCTGTTTCCCAAGCGGAAAAACTTGATGCTTGATCGCCCCAAAACGCCTGTCCTTGAAACCGCAGCGATCGTCGCCGAGAGCGGCGGCTTCGATTTTCGCGAGGCTCTGAATTTCGCCTGGCGGCAATGGAAATTCATTCTCGGCGTCTTGGCCTTGGCCATCCTGCTTGCCGCCATTCAATTGTCGCGGCAGACGCCGCTCTATACCGCGAACGCCCTGCTCCTTCTCGAACCCAACAGGAGCAAGCCGCTGGCGCAGGACATGGCGCCCATCGAAATGCCGTTCGACATAACGACTATCGAAAGCCAGATCGCGGTGATCCGGTCGAGCGCGCTGTTGCGGCGGGTCGTCGTCAAGGAGAAACTCGTCTCCGATCCTGAATTCGGCGTCAGCCCAATGGCGCCGGGCGCTGGAATGCTCGCCTCGATCAAAAGCTTTTTCGGCGGCAAGCCCGATGCGGACGCCGCCGCGAAAAAGGCATCCAGCCGAAGCGAGGTCGGGAGCGATCAGGCCTCGGCCGAGGTCATCGCCACGATTGAGCGGCTGAAAGGCGCGTTGAACGTCGCGCGGGCTGGCCAGGCCCTCGCGCTCAATGTCTCCATCACCTCCGCCGATGCCGGCAGGGCCGCGCGCCTGGCGAATGCGGTCGCCGACGCCTATGTCGTCGACAAGCTCGATGCGCGCTTCGAAGCCGCCAAGCGCGCCTCGACCTGGCTGAGCGAGCGTCTTGTCGAATTGCGCCAGCAATTGCGGGCCTCCGAGGAGGCGGTCACGCAATTTCGCGTCGACAATAATCTCGTGCCGTCGAACGCCGCAAATGTCAGCTTGACCCAGGACCAGATTGCGCAACTCAACGGACGCCTGGTCGCGGCGCGCGCCGAAGCCGGCGAGAAAAAGGCGCGCCTCGAATTGCTGCAGCGAATCCAGGCGAGCGGCGGCAACATTTCCGCTTTGCCCGATGTGATGAACTCCGGCGCGATCGCCGATCTGCGGAAGCAGGAAAATGACGTCTCGCGCCAGGAGGCCGAACTGCGGGCGCGCTACAGCGACCGCTACCCGGCGGTCGTCAATCTGCGCGCGCAACTCGCGGATATTCATCGCGCCATCAACGCCGAAATCGCGCGGCTCACCAACAACATCAAGAATGAGTACGAGCTGGCCGAGGCGCGCGAGGACGCGGTCGAGAGAACCTTGCGCGAAGCCACCGGGCAAAACGACATCGACAACGCCAAGGCCATCACTTTGCGCGAACTCGAACGCACCGCGGCGGTCAACAAGAGCCTGTTTGAAAACTTCTTGCAGCGGGCCAAAATCACCGAGGAGCAGTCGACGTTCGAGGCGCGTGAGGCGCGCGTGATTTCGCCGGCGCTGGCGCCCTCGGCGCAGTCGTGGCCGAAGACCGGAAATGTCATGCTCGTGGCCGCCTTTTTGGGGCTGCTGGCGGGCGTTGGCGGCGCCTATCTGATCGAGATTCTCAACGCCGGCTTCACAACGCCGCACCAGGTGGAAGAACTGCTGGACCTGCCGCTGATGGCGTCGATCTCGAAAATGGAGGCGCGTGATCTCACCGCCGACGGACAGATCGTGTCGATACCGCAATATCCTTTTGTCAAGCCGCTGTCGCGTTTCTCCGAAGCCGTCCGGTCGCTGCGCAGCGCCATTCAGATGAGCGACGTCGATCACCCGCCCCGGATCATTCAATGCACGTCGACCATACCGGGCGAAGGCAAGACGACGATCTGCATGACGCTTGGCAGTTCCGCCGCGCAATCCGGTCAGCGCGTTCTCATCATCGACGGCGATCTCCGTCATCCCTCGGTGTCGCGCTATTTCAAACTCGACAAGGCGCAGGGCCTGACCGATTATCTGATCGGCGACGGCGCGATCACCGATATCATCGTTTATGACGAGGATCTGAAACTGTGGGTGCTGCCCGCGGGATCGAAGACGCAGAACCCGCCGGATCTCCTCGGGTCGAACAAGCTGAAGGCGCTCATGGACATTCTGCGCGCAAAATTCGACATGGTCGTGATCGACACCCCGCCGGTCGGCCCAGTGGTCGATCCGCTGATTGTGTCGCAAATGGTCGACAAGGTCGTTTTCATCGTGCGCTGGGCTTCGACGGGCCGCGAAATGATCGCTCATTCGATCCAGCGCCTCTCAGGGAATAAAAAAGTCGCCGGACTGGTGTTCAATCAGGTGGTCGACGCTCAGGCGCAAAAATATGGCAAATACGCCTATAGCTATTATTACGGCGGGCGTTACTACAAGAAATACTATAACGAATGATCAATATTCGCGAAGCGCGTTTCTGGACCGCTTTTGTGGTCATTGGCCTGTGCGCTTTGACCATGTCCTGGGCGGCCTCGACGCTTCAATTCGGTTGGGCGCGGCAGTCGACGAACCCGCCAGACACGAAAGCGCGCCTGGAGCCTTTCATGGCGCAGACGCCGGTCGCGGCGCTCGCGCAAAGGCTTGCTCTGGCGGCCTCGGCCTCCACCGCCGCGCGCATCGACGCCTTGCAGAACCTGCTGGGCTCGACGCCCTTGGCGAGCGGCGCCTGGCTCGATCTGGCCATCGCGCGCGCGAAGGTCGGCGCGCCAATGGAGGACGTTTCCAGCGCCCTGGCCATGTCGGCCATGACGGGGCCCAATGAAGCGCGCTTGATGGCGGGCCGCGCGGCGTTCGGGCTTCCCTATTGGGAACGCCTGCCGCCGGATGTGCGGCGGACGCTGATCAACGATCTCGTGGGCGGCTGGAGCGCGATTGGCCCCGGGGAGCGCCTCGCGCTCGCCGACCAGATCGCGCTCGTCCCGGACCCGTCGCGCGGAGAAATGCTTGCGGCATTGCTGTTGGTGGGCAAGCCGGCCGATCCCATCATCAAGGCCCTGGACCTGTCGCCCGAGGCCGGCGCGGACGGCGGCGACGAGACGGCGGCGCCTGTCAAGCCCGGGCCGGCCGAGACCCGATAGAACGTTCTATCACATGTCATTCTGCGGTTTGAACCAGGACAGGAGGGAAATGCCGTTCCGCGAACTTGCGGAGCTGCGGATCTCACTGCGTGTCTCAGGCCTGTTTGGACGCCTCGATTATGCGCGTTCTCCGGAACGAATAGGCGTGGCAATCGCGCGACCATCAGTTCGAGTCGGTCTTCATGTGCGGGATCAACGGCATTTTTGCTTACAGCCAAGCAGCTCCGCCGATCGACCGGGCCGAATTGCTGCGGACGCGCGAGCGCATGGCCAGGCGTGGTCCCGACGGGGCCGGTGCGTGGGTATCCGCCGATGGCCGCGTCGGCTTGGGGCACAGGCGGTTGGCGATCATCGATCTTTCTAAAGCCGGCGCTCAGCCGATGACGAGCGCCGATGGCAATCTGGCGATCACCTACAATGGCGAGATCTACAATTACCAGGCGATCCGAAACGATTTGATCGCGAAGGGCTGCGTGTTTCGCGGGCGTTCGGACACGGAAGTGCTGTTGCATCTTTATGCGCTGAAGGGCGCCGAGATGGTGCATGATCTGCGAGGCATGTTTGCCTTCGCGATCTGGGACTCCCGGGCGAACAGTCTATTCCTCGCGCGCGACCCCTATGGCGTCAAGCCGCTCTACTATGCCGCGACGGGCGGGACTTTTCGCTTCGCGAGCCAGGTCAAGGCGCTGCTCGCCGGCGGCGCCATTTCCGGCGAGCCGGAGCCCGCAGGCCAGGTCGGATTCTACCTGTTCGGCAGCGTGCCCGAACCGTTCACCTGCTACCGGGATATCAGCGCTTTGCCCGCCGGATCGGCGATGGTCGTGGAACGGATGAGCGCCGCCGAACCCAGGCAATATTTCTCCGTCGCAAAGGTCTACCACGACGCCGAAATGCAGTCGGCGCATGGAGCGAGGCGCAGTCGCGAGCATGGCGTCGAAGACATTCGATCCGCCCTCCTCGACAGCGTGCGCCATCACTTGGTCGCGGACGTGCCCGTCGGCGCGTTCCTTTCCGCCGGAATCGACTCCTCGTCGCTGGTTGGTCTGATGCGCGACGCGGGTCAGCAGGAGATCATGGCGGTCACGCTGACGTTTGACGATTTCCTGAAGACCACCGACGACGAAAGCCTGCTCGCCGCGGAAGTCGCCAAAGCCTATGATGTGAAACATGCGGTTCGGGTCGTTGGCGAAGCGGAGTTTCTGAAGGATCTGCCGGAGATCCTTGACAATATGGACCAGCCATCCGTCGATGGCGTGAACACGTGGTTCGTGTCCAAGGCCGCAAACGAACTGGGCTTGAAAGTCGCCATTTCGGGTTTGGGGGGCGACGAGCTGTTTGGCGGCTACCCGTCATTTCGCGACATTCCGAGATGGGTGCGCCGGCTGCATGGGCCATCGCGCGTGCCAATGCTCGGTCGAATCGCGCGAGTCGTCGGCGCGCCCGTCGTCAACAGGCTTGGGGTTCATCCGAAAGCGGCGGGAATGTTGGAATATGGCGGCGACTACGCGGGCGCATATTTGTTGCGGCGCGGCCTGTTCATGCCTTGGGAGCTGCCGGGATTGCTCCCGCCCGACGTCGTGGCCGCCGGTTTGCGTCGACTGCGGCCGCTTCAGCTGATCGCAAGAGAGAGCGACCCGAGCCCCAAGGCGGCCGCGGATCGAATCTCAGCGCTCGAATCCGGGCTGTACCTGAAGAACCAGCTCCTGCGTGACACGGACTGGGCGAGCATGGCGCATTCCCTTGAGGTCAGGACCCCTTTGGTCGACACAACGCTGCTTCGCCAATTGGCGTCTGTGACGGCGTCCGAGCAAATCACGCGAAACAAGAGCCTGCTCGCGGAAGCGCCGACGCAGCCCTTGGGCGAGGTATTGAAGCGTCGGCCCAAGACCGGATTCAGCACGCCGATCGCGCATTGGCAGAAGCGCATGTCGCAAGAAAAGATCGCGCCGCCCATTCGCCGGGCCAGCATGCCTTGGGCGCGCATCTGGGCGCAAATCATCATGGCCTGCGCCTGATCCTGGGCGCGGCGCCATAAGAGGGAACAACCGACGCCTCCCGCGGACGCGTCAGCATTGCGATCCCGGCGAATAACGGGCCGCGTTCAGACGGCCGCTCACTCCGATTTGGCGAACAAGGTCTCTGCGGCGCGTCCAGCGACAGCGCCGCCAGCGCGGCTCAGGCGCGCTTGAGCCCGTTCGCCTGAAAACGCCACCAGCTTCACTTCAGTCGTCAATCCAGGTTGGGAATTTTGGAAATGGACACGCTTGTGCAGACGAGAGCCGCCGACCTTCCGGCCCTGTTCAGAGAAAAGCGCGGGCGCCTAGGCGTGATCGGGCTTGGCTATGTCGGATTGCCGATTTGCCTCGCCGCCGCGCGCGCTGGCCTCGACGTGATCGGCTTCGATATTGACAAGGCCAAACCCGAAGCGTTGCGACGCAATGAGAGCTATCTCAAGCACATTGACGCGGCGGCGGTGACGGCCGCCGTCGAAAGCGGCCGCTTTCAGGCGACGAGCGACCTCGCTCTTTTGAGCGAGGCGGACGCCCTGCTGATCTGCGTCCCCACGCCCTTGACGGCGCATCTCGATCCCGACCTCAGTTATGTCGTGAAAACCGCCGAGATGATCGCAGAGATTCTGCGGCCCGGTCAGATTGTCATCCTTGAGAGCACGACCTATCCGGGAACGACGGAGGATGTGGTGCGTCCCATCCTCGAGCAAGGCGGGTTGAAAGTCGGCGAGGATATTCTGCTCGCGTTCTCGCCCGAGCGGGAGGATCCGGGAAATGAACGCTTCAGTTCGGCGACAATACCGAAGGTTGTCGGCGCCGACGACGAATTGTCGTTGGCCGCGGTCACTGCGGTCTATGACGCCTTTGTCGAGCGCACCGTGCAGGTGTCCTCGTCGCGTGTCGCCGAAGCCGTCAAATTGACCGAGAACATCTTTCGCGCGGTCAATATCGCGCTCGTCAACGAACTCAAGCTGGTCTACGAGCCGATGGGCGTTGACGTTTGGGAAGTCATTGATGCGGCCAAGACGAAGCCGTTTGGCTTCATGCCGTTTTATCCCGGTCCGGGGCTTGGCGGTCACTGCATCCCGATCGATCCATTCTATCTCACCTGGAAGGCCCGGGAATATGGCATGGCGACCCGGTTCATCGAACTCGCCGGGCAAATCAATTCGGCCATGCCGCAACATGTCGTCAACCGCCTGGCTCAGGCGCTCGACATGCATTCGGAGCGGGGATTGAACGGCGCCCGCGTTCTGGTCTTGGGAGTCGCCTACAAGAAGAATGTTGACGACATGCGGGAAAGCCCGGCCCTGAAGCTGATCGAACTGGTTGAGGCGCGCGGCGCCAAGACCGAATTCTACGATCCTTTCGTGTCGCTCATTCCGCCCACGCGCGAACACGCGGCGCTTTCGGGCCGTCGCAGTCTGCCGTGGTCGGCGGCCCTCGCCGGCGGCTATGACGCAACGCTGATCGTGACCGATCACGACACGGTGGACTATCGCGCGATCGTCGATTGCGCGCCGCTCGTCGTTGACACGCGCAATGCCTGCCGCCGGTTTGGCGTTCAATCGTCCAAGATTGTCCTGGCATGAATGCGCCCCCCGCTTGGCGCGTCGACTGCATCGTCGGCGCGCGTCCGAATTTCGTGAAAATCGCGCCGATCCTGCGCGCGCTCAAGGCGGGAGGATTCAGCGCCCGATTGATCCATACGGGGCAGCACTACGACCGCGCCATGAGCGAAGTTTTCTTCAACGAGCTGCAAATTCCCGAGCCGGACATTGACCTCGGCGTGGGCTCCGGAAGCGGAATCGCGCAGACCGCGCAGATCATGATCGGACTAGAACCGGTGTTGCTGGCGGAGAGGCCGGACATGCTCCTGGTGGTCGGTGACGTCAACTCGACGCTGGCGGCCGGTTTGGTGGCGGCGAAGCTGCTGATTCCGCTCTGCCATGTCGAGGCGGGCCTGCGCAGCGGCGACTGGACCATGCCCGAGGAGGTCAACCGCTTCGTCACCGACGGGCTTTCGGATCTTCTGCTGACAACCGAGCGCGAGGCCGAGGAGACCTTGCTGCGCGAAGGCATTCCGCGCGATCGGATCCATTTCGTCGGCAATGTGATGATCGACTCCCTGCTGGCCTCGCTCGTCCGGGCGCCAAGCGCGGAGGCGACGCTCGCAGCGCATGACGGCGCCTTGGCATTCCGCGCGGAAGCCATGTCCAGAGGGTTCGGACTTGTGACTCTGCACCGGCCGTCCAATGTCGACGACCCCGCGCGGCTCTCCGAGTTGCTGGAGACTCTCGCGGAGATCAGCGCGCGTCTGCCGCTCGTCTTTGCCGTCCATCCCCGCACGCGCGCGCGCATCGCGGAGAACGGTCTCGCGCGGCTGCTTGAGAACCGGCTTATTCTCACGACGCCGCCGCTGCCCTATCTTCAGGTCATCAGCCTGATGAAGTCCGCGCGTCTGGTCATTACCGACAGTGGCGGCGTCCAGGAGGAGACGACGGCGCTCGGCGTGCCGTGCCTTACGGCGCGGGCCAGCACCGAGCGGCCGATCACGATCACGCAGGGCACCAACACGCTCGTCGGCTTGTCGACGGTCGCGCTCAAGAACGCCGTGATGGACGTCCTGGAGAACGGCGGCAAGCGCGGGCGCACGCCCGAACTGTGGGACGGACGCGCCGCGGAGCGCGTGAGCGCGCGCATCGGCGACTATCTGACCGACAGGGCGAAATCCAAGTGACTCGCCTTGTGTTCTTCAGCCATTACTATCCGCCGGAGGTCAACGCGCCGGCGTCGCGGACCTCGGAGCATTGTCGCGCGTGGGCGCGCGCGGGCCACGAGGTCACGGTCATCACTTCGGCGCCCAACCACCCCAGGGGCGAGCTTTATCCCGGCTATCGCAACAAGGTGTTTCAGGTCGAAACCGCGGACGGCGTCAAGGTGGTGCGGGTCTGGACCTATCTCGCCGCGAATGCGGGGTTTTCGCGACGAATTCTCAATTACCTGTCCTATATGCTGACGGCGGTCCACGCCGCGTTTCGTTTGCCGCGGCCCGACGTTTACGTCTCGACCTCGCCGCAATTCTTTTGCGGCCTGGCCGGAATGATCGCGGCCCGACTGCGTCGCCGTCCCTGGGTGTTGGAGATCCGGGACCTGTGGCCGGAAAGCATCGTGACCGTCGGCGCCATGCGCAAGGGGCCCGTGATCCGCGTGCTCGAATGGCTCGAACGCCTCGCCTATCGCAACGCCGACCGGATCGTGTCCTTGACCGACGCATTCGTCCCTCACATCGACGAACGCTGCGGGGATCGAGGCAAGATCGTCGTGATCAAGAATGGCGTCGATCTCGCCTTGTTCCAGCGCGGCTCCTGTGCGGCGGCGGTCAAGCGCGAATTCGGACTGGAGGGCCGTTTCGTCGCGGCCTATGTCGGCACGCATGGGATGGCGCATGGTCTCGACACGCTGCTGGATGCGGCGGCGGCGCTGAAGGACGATTCCGGAATAGCCTTCCTGATGGTGGGCGACGGCGCCGATCATGGTCGCCTCGCGGCGCGGGTCGCCAGCGAGCGGCTCGCAAATGTCGTGATGCTCGGGCAATTGCCGAAGGCGCGAATGCCGGACATCTGGGCGGCGACCGACGCCAGCCTCATTCTGCTCAAGCGCAGCGAAACCTTTCTCAAGGTTCTCCCCTCCAAGACCTTCGAGGCGATGGCCATGGAGGTTCCGATTGTGCTCGGCGTTGACGGCGAGGCGAAGGCGCTGGTCGAGGACGCTGGCGCCGGCCTGGCGATTGCGCCGGAAAGCGCGGCGGATTTGGCGGCCGCCGTCGTGCGTTTGCGCGATGACGCAAATTTTGCGCGCGCGCTTGGTCGGCGGGGCGGCGCTTATGTGCGCGCGCATTTCGATCGCGAGCGGCTGGCGCGACGCTATATCGAGGCGCTCGACGCCGCCGTTGCGGCCAAGGGCGCGAAGCCGGACGGCGCAGAGCTGCGGGCGTGATCATGATGTTCACGCTTGAGCGCGCGTCGCGCCTGTTCGAATTCGCGCGGCGCATGCCCTTACCCAAGCTTGCGCGTCGCGTCGAACTCGCCATCCGCCGGCAGGTTCGCGATCGGCTGTGGCGCCGTCCCGGCCGGCCAAGGCCTCTGCCGCCGCGCGCATCCGCCCCGCCGGCCCCGCTGTTCGCCGCGCGTCGTTCTTGCGTCGCGACGGAGGGCGGCGATCTGCGCTTCACCTTCCTCAATCGCGCCATAACCATGCCGGCGCAGTCGATCGATTGGTCGGCGCCATCGCCGGCGCCGGCGGATCAGCTGTGGCGGATGAACCTGCACTATCTGGAATATCTCGAAGGCGCGGACGACAATCTCTGGCGCCGGATCGTGGCGGACTGGATCGCCGGCAATCCGCAAACGCGCAAAGGCGCCTGGCGCGACAGCTGGAACAGCTATGCGCTGTCGCTGCGCGTCGTGGTGCTGATGCAGGAGCTTCATCGACGCGGCGCGCGCGCGCCCAAGTCGCTGCGCGACAGCGTTGAAGCGAGCGTCGTCGCGCAGATCCGTTTCCTGGAGCGCAATCTCGAGACCGATCTCGGCGGCAATCATCTCATCAAGAACATCAAGGCCTTGATCTGGGCTTCGGCCTATTTCGCCAACCGCGAGGCGGAGCGCTGGCGGCGGACGGGTCTCGACCTGCTGGCGCGCGAACTCAAGCGCCAGATCCTGCCGGACGGCATGCACAACGAGCGCTCGGCTTCCTACCATGCGCAAGTCTTTGCTGATTTGCTGGAATGCCGGCATGCGCTCGGCGAAGATCCTCTGGACGGCCGGCTCGATCAGGCGCTGGACCGCATGGCGCGGGCGACCGCCGATCTCGCGCACCCCGACGGCGGGCCGACGCTGTTCAACGATTCCGGCCTCACCATGGCCTATGCGCCGGATGAATGCCTCGAAGCCCATGCGGCCTTGACCGGGCGCTCGCCCGAGCGACGGCGGGTGTTCGCGCTGAGGGACGCCGGCTATTTCGGCATGAGGACGAAGCGGCATTATCTGGTCGTCGATTGCGGCCGCATCGCGCCGGACGATCTCCCGGCGCATGGACACGCCGACGTGCTGTCTTTCGAGTGGTCGGTCGACGGCCGGCGCATCCTTGTCGACCAGGGCGTGTTCGAATATTTCGCCGGCCAGAAGCGCCGGCGCGCCCGGTCCGCCGCCAGCCACAACACGCTTTGCATCGAGGGGACAGACCAGGCCGATTTCTTCGGCTCGTTCCGTTGCGGGCGCCGTCCCAATGTGACGCTGCGCGATTACGCGCGTCGCGCCGACGGCTTCTGTCTCGAGGGCAGTCATGACGGTTTCAGGCGCCTTCCAGGCGGGCCGGTTCACGTCCGCCGCTTCGAGGCGGACGCGCGATCCGTGCGAATCCTCGATCGGGTCGAAGGGGAGCTTTTCGCCCCCGCGCACATAGGTTTTCTGCTTCATCCCGATGTCAGGGCGAGCGTTCAAGACGGCGCGGCAAGTCTTGAATGTCGCGGCGCGCGGGCGATGCTCCGCTGCAACAGGCCGATCGCTGTCGCGCCCGCGGTCTGGTGGCCGGACATGGGATGCGAATTGACGACCCTGCGGCTGTCCGTGGCCTATGCGCCGCGCGACACCCCACTCACGACGCAATTGGAGATCCTGTGAAGCAAGTCGTACAAAGTTATCGCACAGGCGAACTCAAGGTCGCCGATGTGCCGGCGCCCCGCCTGGGCGCGGGAAGCCTGCTGGTGGCGACGCGCGTCTCCCTGATCTCGGCGGGCACCGAGAAACAGCTCATGGATCTCGCCAAGGCCTCGCTCGCCGGCAAGGCCATGGCGCGTCCGGACCTTGTCCGCCGCGTCCTTCGCAATGTGCGCAAGGACGGGTTGAAGCCGACCATCGAGAAGGTGTTCGCCAAGCTCGACACGCCGATCCCGCTGGGCTACAGCCTCGCGGGAGAGATCATCGAGATCGGGCGCGCGGCGCCGGGCCACGTCGTCGGCGGGCGGATCGCTTGCGCCGGCGCGGGCCTCGCCAATCACGCCGAGATCAACGCCGTTCCGAAAAACCTGTGCGCGCCCATCCCGGAGGGGGTCGACGACGAAGATGCGAGCTTCGTCACGCTGGGCGCGATCGCGCTGCAGGGCGTGCGACAGGCTGCCCCCACGCTCGGGGAGTGCATTGTCGTGATGGGGCTCGGCTTGATCGGGCTGCTGACGGTTCAGCTTCTCAAGGCCAATGGTTGCCGCGTGCTGGGGTTCGATCCCAATCCCGCCCGCGTCGCGCTCGCCAAGGACATGGGCGCCGATCTCGCGGTCTCGTCGGATCTGCCCGTGGTCGTGTCGGGTTTCACCGGTGGATATGGCGCCGACGCGGTGATCCTGACCGCCTCCACCAGCTCCAACGAGCCGATCAACCAGGCGGCTGAGATCAGCCGCCAGAAAGGTCGGATCGTGGTGGTCGGGCTCGTGGGCATGACCATTGACCGCGAGCCATTCTACAAGCGCGAACTCGACCTCAAGCTGTCAATGTCCTATGGCCCCGGCCGCCACGATCCCGATTACGAGCAGGGCGGGCATGATTATCCGTTGTCCTACGTGCGCTGGACCGAACAGCGCAACATGGAGGCGTTCCTGGCGCTGGTCGCGGAGGGCAAGGTCACGCCAAAGAAACTTGTGACCCATCGCTTTCCGATTGGCGAAGCCGAAAAGGCCTACGCGCTGCTGGAAAGCGCCGAGCCCTATCTCGCCGTTCTGCTCACCTATCCTGAAGACGCCGCCGCGCACATGGAGCGCAGCATCGCGCGCGTCACGGCGCCGGCGCGGACGTCGGCGGGCGCGGGCGTGGCTTTTGTCGGCCTCGGCAATTACGCCAAGAGCGTTCTGCTTCCGGCTTTCCTGAGGGCGGGCGGCGTCAGGCTCACTTCTGTGGTCACCGCGACCGGCGTCAGCGCCGGCCACGCCGGCGACAAATACGGCTTCGCCGCGATCGCGACAGATCCCGCCGCGGCGCTGTCTGATCCCGACACCGACATTGTGGTGATCGCCACGCGGCACGACACCCATGCCGCGCTCGCGGCGCAGGCGCTGGCCGCCGGCAAGCATGTGTTTTGCGAAAAGCCGCTCGCGATCGACGCCGATGGCCTCGCCGAGGTCCTTGCGGCGGCGGAAGACGCGTCGGGCGTTCTGACGGTCGGATTCAACCGCCGCTTCGCGCCGCTTCTGGTCAAGGCCAAGGCGGCGCTGGAGCCGCGCTCAGGCCCCCTCGTCATGCTCTATCGGGTCAACGCCGGCGAAATCCCCGGCGACAGCTGGATCCAGCGCAGCGAGGGCGGCGGCCGCATCGTCGGCGAGGTCTGTCACTTCGTCGACGCCATGACTTTCTTGTGCGGCGCCTTGCCGATTGAAGCGACCGCCGTCGCCGCGCGCGGCCACGACGACGCCGTGTCGATCATCCTGCGCTTCGCCGACGGTTCGACGGGCGCGATCGTCTATTCTTCCCTCGGCGATCCGAGTCTTCCCAAGGAAATGATCGAAGTGTTCGCGGCGGGCCGCGTCATCCAGCTCGACGACTTCCGCCGACTGTCGGTCACGCGCGGCGGCAAGACCAGCGTCGTGAAAAGCGCTCAGGACAAGGGGCAAGCGGCGCTGGTCGCGGCGTTCCTGGCGGCGGCGCGCGAGGGCGCGGCGCCGATCCCGGTCGCCGAGCTTGAGGCGGTGACCGCCGCGACCTTCGCCATCGAGGCGGCTCTTGTGGGCTCTTGCGACGCGCCGGTCCGGGAACGCCATGCCGGCGACGCCTGAGATGATGCGCGTCGATGGCGCGGGGAGCGCGCTGGCTTTGCCAATGGGACCGATCACGGAGCCGCCGCCGCGCGAAACCGCTTTGTCGATCACGGCGATCATCTTGACCTTCGACGAGGAGATTCACCTGGAGCGCTGCCTCAAGAGCCTGTCGTCCCTGGTCGAGCGCATTGTTGTGGTCGACAGTTTCTCGACCGACGGCACCGTCGGCGTCGCGCGGGCCCTGGGCGCGGAGGTGGCGCAGCGCGCTTTCACACATCAGGCCGACCAGCTCCAATGGGCGCTCGACACGCTCGACATTCGAACGAACTGGGTGCTGCGCCTTGACGCTGACGAATATCTGGAGCCGGCGCTCATCGCGGAGATTCGCGCGCGCCTGCCTTCGCTGCCGTCAACGGTCGCCGGCGTCCGCCTCAGGCGGAAGCTGATATTTCGCGACAAATGGATCCGCTTCGGCGGCTATTACCCCACAGTTCTCTTGCGTTTGTGGCGAAACGGTCAAGCGCATGTGCCGCAGCTGCGGATGGACGAGCACATCGTGCTGAACGGCGGCGAAGCCATCGTCTTCAGCAAGGATTTCTGCGATCACAACTTGCGCGACATCACGTGGTGGACCGAAAAGCACAATCGCTACGCCACCCGAAAGATGGCGGATTTCATCGCGATGGAACGGGGACTGGGCAAGGCGAATGGAACGGGCGCCGATGCCGACGCTTCGCGCGCCTGGAAGCGGTTTCTTCAATATGCCGTGTTCCGCCGCATGCCGCTCTATCTCCGCGCGGTCCTGCTGTTTGGCTATCGCTACGTGTTGCGTCTCGGTTTCCTCGACGGCCGCCCCGGCTTCGTCTGGCACGCGCTGCAAGGCTTCTGGTACACGATGCTGATCGACGCCAAGGTGGAGGAGGCGCGCCTGTTCATCGCCGCGCGCGGGCTCGATGCGTTCAGGGCGCATGTCGCCGACCGGCACGGGATCGTTCTGTAGCCATGCGCGTCCTGATCCTGATGGGCGGCTACTGGCCCGGCCACGAAGCGACCGGCCCCAACCAGAGCCTGCGGCAGATGTGCCAGGCGATGTGCGGGACGCATGAATTCCTGGTCCTGGCGCGTGATCGTCCATTCGGCGCGGCCGCGCCTTCGGCGCCAAGCGGAAGCTGGATTGATCAGGGGTTCGCGAAGGTGCGCTACACGCCCGTTTCCGCAACAGGGCCAAGAGATCTGCGGCAGGTGTTGCGCACAACGCCTTCCGATGTGGTGTGGATGAACGGCTTCCATGATCGCGAGTTCACGCTGCCAACCCTGCTGATGCGCCGGCTCGGGCTGGTTCCGCGCGCGCCGGCGATCCTGTCCGCCCGCGGCGAGCTGGCGGTCGGCGCGCTTGGGCTCAAGTCGCCGCGCAAGACCGCCTACCAAGCCGTCGCGCGCGGCCTTCGCCTGTTGCGCGACGTCTGGCTGCACGCGGCCAGCGAGGAGGAGGCGGCCGACATTTCGGCGCGCGCTCCGGCCGCGCGCGGCGTTTTCCTGGCGCGCAACGTGAGGCGGCTTGTCGATCCGCCGCTGTCGCGACAGCTTGACGCCGCGCCTGACGACCCCTTGCGGATCGTCGTGGTCGGACGCATTGCGCGGGTCAAGAACATTGACTTCGCCATCAGGACGCTTGCGCATGTGAAGCGGGCCGTGGCGCTTGAAATCGTCGGGCCTGTCGAGGAAACCGACTATTGGCGGTCGTGCCAGTCGCTCATCGCGCAATTGCCGCCGCATGTGCGCGTGCGCCTCGTCGGCGCGATCCCGAACGCGGAAATCCCGGAGCGCGTGGCCGCCGCCGACCTCTTCTTCTCGCCGACGCTGGGAGAGAATTTCGGACATGCGATATTCGAGGCTTTGTCCTGCGCCGTCCCGGCGCTGATATCCAACCGCACGCCCTGGAAGGGGCTTGAGGCGAAGACCGCCGGCTGGGATCTGCCGCTTGGCGATCCCCGACTGTTCGCCGAGCGAATCGACGCCTTGGCGCGGTTGCCGGCGACCGAACGGCTGAAATGGCGCGCCGGCGCGCGGCGGGTCGCCGAGCGCTTCGTCAGCGGCAGCGACGCCGTGGCCGCAACCGCGCGCATGCTGGAAGCCGCGGTGGCCGGCGCCGGCGAGAGGAGGACCGCCTGATGGCCCGGATCGCCTTCGTGCAATGTCAAGTCTCCCAGCTCGACGAGCCCGTCTACAGCCGCATGTACGAGCTCGATCCGCATTCCGTCGCCGTGGTCTACTGGAATGATTACGGCTTCGCGCGCCAGCGCATCGATCCGGAGATTGGCATTGTGCCGGACCTCGGCGAGCCCGGCGGGCGCGATTATCCCAAGGTCTGGATCGACCGCTCCATGGCGGGCGCGCATCGGGACATTCTTGCCGCCGTGCTGCAATTCAAGCCGGAGATCGCCGTGCTTTCCGACCAGCCGCAGCTCGCGCGGCTGCGGCTCGCTTTCGCGCTTCGCCGGCGCGGGGTTCGCGTCGTGTTTCGCGTCGATAAAAATCAATTGTCGGAACGTCCGCGCCGAGGCTTCGCCCTGGCCCTGGAGCGGCAGGTTGCGCGCGGCGCCTTTGACGCGCTCGCGCCGACGAGCCCGCTGACAAGCGCTTACTATGCCTGGCCGGCCGCGCGCGAGAGCGTGCTTTTTCCCTATGCCACGAATGAGCGCAAGTTCGCGCCGCCGCCCGAGGTTCGCGCGCGCAAACGCGCGGAGACGCGCGCCCGGGGCGCCATTGCGCCGGATGCGTTCGTCTTCGTTTCGGCGACGAAGTTTTCGTCGCGCGAGAGCCCGTGGGAACTGGTGGAGAGCTATGCGCGCATCGCGGACATCGGCAACATTCATCTCCTCGCGCTTGGCGACGGTCCATTGCTGCCGGAAATCAAGCGGGAGTGCGCGCGACGCGGCCTTGACCGCGTGACATTTCCTGGTTTTGTCCCGTTTCGTGATTTGCAGGACTATTTCTTTGCGGCCGACGCTTACCTGCATCTGGTGGCGGTGGGGCCGTGGGAGGTGTCTCCGCAGGACGCGCTCGTCGCCGGACTTGGCCTTGTGACGACGGAAACGGTCGGCTCGGCAAGCGTGTTCCTGCGGGGCGCGTTGCGGCGCTTTCTCGTTCCCTTCGGAGACCGCGCCTTGAGCGCCGCGCGCATGCGCGAACTGGCTTTCGATCCCAACTCGGCCGCCTGGTTCGAGCCGGCGCGCTTGGCGACCGGCGACTATACCGTGGACGCCACGGCGCGACGCTGGCTGGAGGCGTTCAAGTGACGGCGATCAGCCCTGGACGGGCCCCCCTCATGGTCTTCTCCGGCGAGTTCTGGCGGGGCTCGAGCGGACTCGGGCTGGCGCATGGCTTTCGCAAGCTTGGCTGGGCGGTGCAGGAGATCGATCTGTCGCGCATTTTCGCCAGCACGAGCAATGCGCTCGTCGCGCGCGGCGCCCGCCGTCTGATGAAGCCGTTTCTGGTCCGGGAGTTCGAGCGCGCGCTGCGCGACGCCGTGACGACGCTGAAACCGGATCTGTTTCTGTCGATCAAAGGCACGCGCGTCACACGCGAGCTGTTGGAATGGATGGGCGGTCGCGGCGTCCCGCGCGCGCTGTTCTATCCCGATTTCCATTTCGATCATCCCGGCGTGTCGCTCGACGACTTCGCGCTCTACGATCTTGTCTTCACGACCAAGACCTTCCATCTTGATGTCCTGCGCGCGCGGCTTGGCGCGTCGAAGGTCTTCTATGTTCCGCACGGATATTCGGACGACGTGCACTGGCCGGTCCGGGGCCAGGTCGCGGACCAGGACTATGCGTTCGACATTCAACACATCGGCGCGCATTCGGCTTACAAGCAAGAGTGGATGCAGAGCCTCCACACGGGTTGCGCTGCGGCGAGCCTGCGGCTGATTGGCGCCCGATGGAGCCATGCGGAGGGCGTCGCCAATATTGGGAAGGTCGCCGTCGCGGATTCGATCTACGATTGCGCCTACAGTCGCGCCCTGCAGGAAGCGCGCATCAATATTGCGGTGATGATGGGGCCGCACAAATCGGGATGGCAGGACGCCGTTTCGACGCGCACCTTCGAAATCGCGGCCTGCGGCGGCTTCCAACTGCATATCGACAGCGAGGAATTGCGCGCGTTCTTCACGCCGGGTGAGGATCTCGACGTTTTCACGACGCCCGAAGAACTCTGCGACAAGACGCGCTTTTACCTTGAACGACCCGATCTGCGCGCCCGCATGATCGCGAAGGCGCGCGCGCGCTGCGCGCCCCGGCATGGCTATGACGCGCGAGCGGCGGAGATACATGAAAAATTCAAGGAAAATGGCGTCGCGCTCGGCGTGTGAAACACGAGTCGATCGGGCGCTCCGCCGGGACGCCGCGATCGCGTGGAACTCCGCTCATGGCTCGGCGTGGACGATCGCCATGGCGGAAGATGTTGCCGCGCGCCCGCAGGGCGGCCGGGGAGCGAAATGAGCATGGCTTGGTGGCGAGTTAAGTCAGGACGCGATTCGGCGCCCCGAGGCAAAGAGGGAGCGACGCAACCTCTGCTCGCCAATCTGGAGTCGCTGCGCGGGATCTGCGCCGTGATGGTCGCGATCTTCCACACCTCCTGGCTCACCAGCCTGCACCCGACGCCCTTCATCCAGAACGCTTATTTGTTCGTCGACTTCTTCTTCGTGCTGTCGGGTTTCATCATCGCCCTGAACTATGTCGACCGCGGGGGCGGGCCGTTCGACGCGCGCGGCTTCCTGATCAAGCGCTTTTTCCGGCTCTATCCTCTCCATCTCGCGACCATGCTCGCCTTGCTGGCGTTGATCCTCGCCAAACAGTTCGTTCTGCCCGCCTTTACGCCTCTGACGCCGCATGGCCCGCTGCCGGATGATTATGCGACGTCGATCGTCTTTCACCTGACGATGCTGCATGCGCTGAACCTCCACCACGGCGGCGTGCTCAACGTGCCGAGTTGGAGCATAGCGGCGGAGTTCTGGACCTATTGCGTGTTTTGCATCTGTTGCGTCGTGGCGCGCGGACCGGCGATCCGGATCGCGCTGGTCGCGGGGATCGGCTTCGCGTCGTTTCTGGCGTTGCTGCCGCTCGCGGGCGACGGCGGCTTGTGGACGGCGCCGCGCATGCTGCGCTGTCTGGCGGGGTTCGGTCTTGGAGCCCTCGTTTGGGCGGCGGTCGCTTGGCGGCCCATCCGCCTCGGCTCCCGCGTGACGGATGTCGCATTCGTCGCCGTGTTGACCTTGCTATATTGCGTTCTTGCCGCCGCCAACAATCATACGCCCACCAACGTCCTGGCCTTGCCGTTGTTCGCGGCGGTCATCTGGCTGGCGGCTTTGGACCAAGGGTCGTGGACGCGTCATATCCTTGAAATGGCGCCGTTTACCGCGCTTGGACGGTTATCGTACTCGATCTACATGGTGCATCTCATGCTGGCGACGGCGATCGGCGTGCTGCTGGAGCGGGGCGCATTTCCGCGCGTCGCGATCGGCGACATTCATGCCCTGATGGTGTTGCCGGGGCGCTGGGGCGACGCGGCGCTCGTGATTTATCTGGGCGCGTTGATCGCGCTCTCCGCGGCGACTTACCGATGGATAGAAAAGCCTTGGCGTGAAATGGGGCGCAGGTTGGCTTCGGCCCGGACTCCCGTGCAAAGCGCGGCCGAGTTCACGGCTGACTCGAAATGAGAGTCGCAATGCGTACTGGCAATGTTTCGCAGACCAGGCCCGTTCTTTATAACCTTGAGGCCTTGCGCGGATTCTGCGCGCTCATGGTGGCGCTCGTGCATGTGCCCTGGACGACGCACCTCCTCTTTCTCCCCATCGTTTACAACGCCTGGATGTTTGTCGATTTTTTCTTCGTGCTTTCAGGATTCATCATCGCCTTCAATTACGCTGACAGCGGCCAGAAGCCTTTTCATTTGCAGGGGTTCATGGTCCGGCGGTTCTTCCGCCTCTATCCCCTTCATATCGTCACGCTGATCATGCTGCTCGCGGTCGAGATCTTCCGCGAGCTTGTCGTCCCGCTGTTGACGCAACTCCCTCCCAGAGGCGCATTCCAAGACCCCTTCGGCGTCACCTTGGTCTTGAACGTCCTCCTGCTCCATGCAACGGGCCTGACCACGCAAAACATCTTGAACACGCCGAGTTGGAGCATCAGTACTGAATTCTGGACCTATCTTCTGTTCGCTTTCATCTGCAAGCTTTGGATAAAGCCGGGAAAACGCGTTGCGGCTATGGCGGCTCTTGGTGGCTGCGCGCTCATGGCTTTGCTCTGGCTCAATGGCGCGGGCGGAATAGCCACGCCCATCCAGTACGGCTGGCCGCGTTGCATCATGTCGTTCAGCATGGGCGTGGTCGTCTGGTTCTTTCACGCGCGGTGGCGACCAAGGCCAGACGATCGATGGCTGGACGCGAGCTACCTCGTGTTGTTCCCATCGATATATATTTTAATGGGATTTGCAGGACGAACATCTCTGCTGAATCTGGCGGTCGTCCCGCTCTTTGGCCTGATCATCTACATGTTCGCGATCGATGGCGGCTCCAGGGTCAAGAAGGTCATGCAGACCGCGCCGATGCAGGCGCTTGGCCGGCTCTCATACTCGATCTACATGGTGCATGTGTTCTGGACGAGCATATTTGGGTTTGCCCTGAACCGTTTCTTCGCGGGGAAGACGACGATTTTCGAAATGGGAAATCGTCTCGATGTGTCGCTCGTGCTGGGAGATTTGGTGACGATCATCTATCTCCTCTGCGTAATCGGCACGGCCGCTCTCACCTATCAAATCATCGAACAACCGTGGCGGCGGTACGGCGGTCGATTGGCCAAGCGTCTCAACGGCGAGCCAACGATGACCTCGCCGGCCGTCGTCTAACTTGAATTGATTGTCCGGTCCAGATGAGCAGCGCGCCCCAACCGAATCTTGTCTTGCTGAAGTCAAGTCGAGGCGAGTTGTCAGCCCTTGCCGGGCTGAGCTTGATCTATGTCGCATTCGACGGCCTCGTCGGTCCCGAGGCCTATGATTACTTGAACTTCTATGGCCCAGTTATGTTTTTGGCCACGCTGGGATATGGAATGTGGCGCACCGCAACCGCGCATCCTGCGGGAATCTGGATATCGTTGTTCTGGCTGAGAGTCGCGACCGCTGTCTATTACGGATTTGGCGCCGTCGTGCCGTTAATCGTCAATGACACGACGCTTGACGTCATGAATCACTTTTATCAAGCGACTCCGGCGGAGATGCTGAGGGTCAATACGATAACGACGCTGAGTATTCTGGTCATACTCCTGACGTCCAATCGGGTCATGAGCAAAATCCGGCCTGTCGTCGTTGCGAATCCAGGCCGGAATTCGTCGCGCGCCATGTTGAGATGGGGGGTGCTGGTTGGCGGTCTTGGGCTTGTCGTCAAATACCAGATCGCCCTGCCCTACAGTTTTGGTCTCGTCGCTTGGCAGGTGCCCGGCTTCTTTCTGCAACTGTCGATGTTGAGCTCGGTCGGCATCTACCTCGTGGGGTCCTGGGCCTTCGCGCATTCACGGCTGATTTTCGCCGCCGTCGCCGCATTCGCCGTCTTCGAAGCGTTTGTCGGGTTGATCACGTTCTCGAAAACCGAGCTCACCTTCACGCTGGTCATGATTGGTCTGGCGACCGTCCATCGGGGCGCGTCGATTTGGCGCGTCGCTCCGATCGCCGCGGTTTTGTTCATGACGTTCGCGACGGCGTCGCCCATTGTTGATTTCGGCCGCAGCGTGCTTTTTCAAAGATACAACAGCGTCACCGGCGCGGGTTTCGATGAACGCGTTGACATTGTCGCGTCCTATTTCGCTGGCGGGCGCGAACAGTTTCTGGCGGATCCCTTCAGGTCGGAATTTCAGGGCGGCCTGGCGCGGCTAAGCTACATGAATCAGGCCTCATTCGCCGTCCACCTCTACGACAGCGGCATGCCCGGGGATTCGCTCAATGCGATCGCTGTGGTGCTGGTCCCCAGATTCCTCTGGCCGGACAAACCCAGTCTCAACTATCTCGGCGCCGGTTTCACGGAAAAGGCCACCGGCGGCACGACGAGTTTGAGTTGGCCGGGACGTTATGCCGAGGTCTACTGGAATTTCGGGTGGTGGGGCATTCTGTTCCTCATGCCGCCGTTGGGCTTTGTTTATGCTCTGCTGTCGCGCTACACGCTGTGGGTCTTCGCCGCGCAGCGATGGGCGCATTTTCCCGTCGTCTTGATGTCGATGAAATATGGCATCGACATCGCCGGGCCTTATGCGACGTCCGGCGTCGGCGGCCTCTCGTACATCATTGTGGCGCATTTCGCCTCAAGGCTGCTGGAAAGGCTGGTGGACCGCGCCACCAACCGGTGGTCTGCCCCCGCCGTCGCCCGGCGCGATCCGAGATTCGCATGATGGACGGCCTTCGCAAGTTCTGGCGGTTCGTGACGATCTACGGGCCGCGCCGCGCGCTGTTCAAGGCCGCCGGACGACTGCGCGGGGGGCGGGCCTGGTGGCTTGGCGCGCGTCGCGGCGTGGCGCGCGACATTGGCGTGATCGGCTGCGGCCAGTTCGCCTTCGCGTCCATCGGCTATGCCATCGCCACGCGGTTCGGCCTGCGGTTCGGCGCCGCCTTCGATCCCGACCGCCGCGCGGTCGCGAGCTTCGCCTCCTTTTTTCAGGCCGAGGCTTGCGACAGCGCGGATGAGGTGATTGGCGCGGCGGGCGTCCGGGTCGTCTACATCGCTTCCAACCACGCCAGCCACGCCGATTATGCGATCGCCGCGCTGGCGGCGGGTCACGACGTCTATTGCGAAAAGCCGCTCGCTGTGACGCAAGAGAGCTTCGCCGCCTTGATGGCGGCGCGCGCGCGCGCGCGCGGGCGGCTGTTTGCGGGCTACAACCGGCCCTTTTCCGCCGCCATCGCGGAATTGCGCGCGCATTGCCGCGACATCCACGGGCCGTTGACCCTCGCCTGCATTGTTCAGGGCCATGTGCTGGGGCCGGACCATTGGTACCGCCGCCCCGAGGAGGGCACGCGGATTTGCGGCAATGTCGGCCATTGGCTCGACCTGATGGTGCATGTGCGCGCGTGGAACGGCTTGCCGACGCGCTGGCGGATCGACTGCGCCTGGAGCGACGACCGCGTCCGCGACGACGATCTGACGGTGACGCTGACCAGTGCGGCGGGCGACCTCGTCACCATCACCCTGACCGCGCGCGCCGAGCCTTTCGAAGGCATTGCGGAGACCATCGTGCTGCAATGGGGCGAGATCGCCGCCACCATCGACGATTTCCGCGCCATGACGCTGCATGTCGGCAAGCGCCGCATCCGCCGCAGATATTGGCCCAAGGACGTCGGTCACGTCGCCGCGCTGCTGCAACCGTTCCGCCACGACGCGCGCGACTTCCGCGAAGTCGAGCTTTCGACCCGGCTCATGCTTGCCATAACGGACATGGTGCGCAGCGGAACGCGGTCGCGCCTGTTCGACTTTTAATCTCCCGGCCGGCCCCGTCGGGCCGGCGCCAAAGACAATCTGCTGAAAGGCCCGACCCTTGACAAGCCGCGATCTCCTCGCCGGCAAGCGCATCGTGCTGGGCGCCGCGACCCTGACCGCCGGACGCGGCGGCATCGCGCGGGTCGCGCGCATGACCGCGCGCGCCCTGACCGATCTGGGCGCCCAGATCACGCCCGTCTCCTATCTCGATCGCGCGCCGCTCGACGTCGCCGGCGCCGCCGTGGCTTGCGCCGGCGGCGACAAGCTGCGTTTCGCCGCGCTCACCTGTCTCAAGGCCATCGGCCGCGAGGGTTTCGTTTACGACAGCGCGGGGATCGCCCGCGCGCATCCGTCCCTGATCGCGCGCGGGCGCGGCTGCGTCGTGTGGATGCACGGCATCGAGGTGTGGGAAAACCTGCGGCCGGACCATCACGCCGTGCTCAGGCGCGCGCGCCTGGTGCTCGTCAATTCGCATTACACGCTCAACCGGTTCCAGAAGCTGCACGGGGCGCTGCCGCAGGCGCGCGTCTGCTGGCTCGCGACCGAGGACGACGCGGCGGGCGAACCTGCCTCCCGGAGCGCCGGGCCGCTCACCGTCCTTGCGCTTTCGCGCCTCGACGTCGGCGACGTTTACAAAGGTCACGACGCCTTGATCGCGGCCTGGCCGCGCGTGCTCGCCGCCGCGCCCAACGCCCGGCTGGTCATCGCCGGCGACGGCGGCGGACGTCCGGCGCTGGAGGCGCGCGCGCGCGCGCTCGGCCTGGGCGACAGGATCGAATTTACCGGTTTCGTGGCTGAGGCGGCGCTGCCCGCGCTTTGGGCGCGCGCGGATGTGTTCGCCATGCCGAGCCGTAAGGAAGGGTTCGGCCTGGTTTACGTCGAGGCCATGCGGCAGGGCGTTCCCGTCGTCGCCTCGGTTCACGACGCCGGCGGCGAGGTGAATGTTGATGGCGAAACCGGGTTCAACGTCGACCTTGGCGAAAGCGAAATGCTCGCAAGCCGCCTGATCGCGCTGCTGACGGACGCCGATCTGCGCCGCCGCTGCGGCGACGCCGGCCGCCGACGCTGGCGTGCGCATTTCTGCTATCCGCGGTTCCTGGAACGGATCGGAGCCCTGCTCGGGGCCGACGAAATCCAGTCGCCTTTCTCCGCCTCGCAACGGGCGGATGTCCGGTCGTCGGGACGCATCCCGGCGCAAAACAGGTGAAGCCTCAGAAAATGAAGACAATCCGTTCTGCCGTTGATCTCGCCATCAACGGAGCGACGCCCGCTTTCGCGGAGCCCTTGCATGTCGGTCGGCCCAATATCGGCGACCAGGCGAAGTTCATCCGGCTCGCGGCCGACATGCTCGAACGCCGCTGGCTCTCCAACGCCGGCCCGCTGGTGCAAGAATTCGAGGCGCGGCTCGCCGCCGAACTCGGCGCCAAGCATGTCGTCGTCATGTGCAACGGCACCGTCGCGCTTGAAATCGCCATTCGCGCGCTCGGCATGACCGGCGAGGTGATCGTTCCCTCCTACACTTTCGTGGCGACCGCCCATGCGCTGTTCTGGCAGGGCGTCACCCCGGTCTTCGCCGACATCGACTCCGTCACCCATACGCTGGACCCTGCGGCGGTGCGCCGCATGATCACGCCGCGCACGACCGGAATCATTGGCGTGCATCTGTGGGGGCGCGGCTGCCCGGTGTCCGAATTGCAGGACATCGCCGACGAGCATGGGCTGAAACTGCTGTTCGATGCGGCGCACGCCTTCGGCTGCAGCATCGGCAATCGCGCGATCGGCGGCTTTGGCGAGGCCGAGGTCTTCTCGTTCCACGCGACCAAATTCTTCAATTCGTTCGAAGGCGGCGCCGTCGCCACCAACAATGACGCTCTGGCCGAAACCATGCGCCTCATGCGCAATTTCGGCTTCGCCGGTTACGACAATGTCATCCACCCCGGCACCAACGGCAAGATGACGGAGATCTGCGCGGCGATGGGGCTGGTCAATCTCGACGACACCGCACGGGTCATCGAGGCGAACCGGCGCAACCACCTGGCGTATCAGGCCGCCATCGACGACGTTCCAGGCCTGACAATCTTGCCCTTCGACGACGCCGAGCGCAACAATTACCAGTATGTCGTCATGGAGGTCGGACCGGAGTCCCACGCCAGCCGTGACGAGATCATCGCCGCGCTCCATGCCGAGAACATTCTGGCGCGGCGTTACTTCTGGCCGGGATGCCACAAGATGAAACCTTATCGCGACCTGTTTCCCCATGCGGGCCTGGTGCTGCCCAACACCGAGGCGGTCGCCAACCGCGTGATCGTGCTGCCAACCGGCACGACGCTGCCCGAGGGGGCGGTCGAGACGATCGCCTCGGTGTGTCGTATCTTGCAGGGTGGAGGCGCGGTTGAGCTATTACGACGCGCATGAGTTGGCGCAACTCGGCTTTGCCGCCATTGGCAAGGATGTCAAAATTTCAAGGCTTGCTTCGATATATGGCGCGTCGAGAATTGCGATAGGCGATCACAGCCGAATTGACGATTTCTGCGTCCTTTCGGCCGGGACGGACGGCATCCTCATCGGCAGGCATGTGCATGTGGCGGTCATGTGCGCAATCATGGGCGCGGCTGAAATCAGGCTCGATGATTACAGCGGCCTGTCAAGCCGGGTCAGCGTCTATTCGTCCACGGACGACTACAGCGGTTCGGCCATGACCAACCCGACCGTCCCCGCCGAATATCTCAACGTGATGTCGCAACCGGTTCTGATTGGCCGTCACGTCATTGTCGGCGCCGGGAGCGTGATCCTTCCTGGAGCCATCTTGCATGAGGGGGCGGCGTTGGGCAGCTTGAGCCTTGCGCGCGGCGAACTCGAGGGCTTCGCGATTCACGCGGGAACCCCCGCGCGCCGGATCGCCGAGCGCAAGCGCAATTTCCTGGCCATGGCGGCAAGCTTTGAACGCGACGCCGAAACATAAGCCCCTTTCGGCCGCGCTGTGGAGCGCGGCCGACACCTTGATGCGTCAGGGCCTGCAGTTCTTTGTGTCGGTTGTGCTGGCGCGACTGTTGTCGCCGGAGGAGTTCGGCACGATCGCGTTATTGGCGCTGTTCATCGGCATTGCCGGCGTGTTCGTCGACAGCGGCATGAGCCAGGCGCTCATACAGCGCCAGTCTGTCTCCGACGACGACAGTTCAACCGTATTCTGGTTCAACATTGTCATCGCGATCTTGGTCGCGGGCCTTCTCCTGGCCGCGTCGCCCGCCATCGCCGTCTTTTTCGGCAAGCCCGAGCTGGTTCCTCTCACTGCAATTATGGCGGCGAACATCGTCATCAGCGCCCTCGGCGCCGTGCATCAGACCCTGTTTACAAAAAGACTTGCTTTCAAGCCCTTGGTGACGATCGGGGCCGTGGCCAGCGTGGTGTCCGGCGCCTGCGCGATCGCGCTCGCCGCGGGCGGTTGGGGCGTCTGGGCGCTGGCCGCGCAGACGCTCGTGGCGGGGACGTCGACGACGGTCATGTTATGGGCGCTCAGTCCGTGGCGGCCGCGTTTCGTGTTCAGCTTCGCCTCGGCGCGCCGCCTGTTCGCCTTCGGCGGTTATATGCTGGCCTCCGGTCTGCTCAACATCCTCTATGAGCGCGCCTATACCTTGCTCATTGGAAAGTTTTACGGTGCGGCCGACCTTGGCCATTTTGCGCGGGCGGAGGGGACAGCCGCGCTGCCGACCGTCCTGTTCACCAACACGATTTCCCGCGTCGCCTTCCCGGCGCTTTCGTCGATGTCTCACGATATCGAGCGCACCAGGGCAAGCCTGCGGCTGGGCTTGCAGGCGACCATGCTCATCAATGCGCCGGCGATGTTGGGCCTGGCCGCCGTGGCTGAGCCCTTTATCGCCACGGTCTACGGGCCGCAATGGCTGCCGGCGGCGCCCCTGCTTCAGATCCTGTGTCTGGGCGGCGTCCTGATGCCGATGCACGTTCTCAACCTTCAGGTGTTGATGGCCCTCGGACGGTCCGACCTGTTCTTCCGCCTCGAAATCGTCAAGAAGGTCTTCGGCGTCGCCGTTCTCATCGCAGCCTCGCGCTTTGGTCCGTTCGGCATCGCCTGGGGCCTGTTCGGGCTCGCCTTGATCGCGCTCCTGATCAACACCAGCCAGACTGGAAGGCTCGTCGGTTACGGGATCTGGCGCCAGCTTCGCGACGTCGCGCCGGCCATTGTCGTTGCTGGAGCGATGGCTATTCCCGTGCAGTTCATTTCCGGGTTTGACTCCTTCTCTGAGGCAGTGCGGCTGCTGGCGGGCGTGGGCCTCGGACTCGTTTTGTTTGGCGGCATGGCTTTGGTTCTGCGCCTGCCGGCCGTTCCGATGCTCGACCAACTCGTCTTCCGACGCGCCACCCGGCCGACCGCGTCCGATTCAGGAACAGGTGAATTATGATCGAGACCAAACGTCCGGAAAGTCCGACGCAAAAGCCGCTCGTCTCGATACTCATGCTTGCCTACCGGCACGAGGCTTATATTGCACAGGCCATTGAGGGCGTGCTCGCACAGTCATGCGACTTCCCCATCGAGTTGATCATTGCCGAGGATTGCTCGCCCGACGCCACGCGGGCGATCGCCGAAATCTACCAGTGCCGCCATCCGGAGGTCATTCGGATCGTAACCGGAGATGAGAATATCGGCGTCATGCGCAACTTCTATCGCGCGCTGGCGCAATGCCGCGGCGCATATGTGGCGTTCTGCGAAGGCGACGATTACTGGTGCAATCCGACCAAGCTGGCCAAGCAGATCGCCATGATGGAAGTAGACGCCGGGCTCGGCATGACGCATGGAAATTACGTTACCGCCCGCCCCAGTCAAACCGGATGGGTTGTTGGCGGGCGTGGCGCGCATGACGGCCGCGGATCGGACGAACTCAGCGGCGATATGTTCTCTCTGTCGCTGCGCGAATTGGCGCCGCGCACATGTACAATGGTAGTGCGGCGCGTGGTGCTGGATGATCTCGGCGACAGCGTCCTGGGCAATCCCGACTATGTGGCGGGCGACTTGCCGATCACCGTGTTTTGCGCCGCCAACTGGCGGATCGGCTACCTTGACGAGGTCGTCGCCGTATACCGATTGTCTCCGAA
This sequence comes from Rhodoblastus sphagnicola, assembly GCF_002937075.1. GTDB lineage: Bacteria > Pseudomonadota > Alphaproteobacteria > Rhizobiales > Beijerinckiaceae > Rhodoblastus > Rhodoblastus sphagnicola. The sequence goes on along the minus strand of NZ_NHSJ01000053.1, from coordinate 12,849 downwards.
CTCCGCCACACGCAACAGTTTCCAATCGAAGTTGCGGTTCTTTGAAGGTCTGGTGAAGATTCGCGACGACATTGAGGCCACATTCGGTCATCGCGCGGATTTCGATCGCAGTTCGGCGGCATGGGTCCATGACACGCATGCGCAGATCGCCTTCCGCGCCAACGATCCGGCCGCCTTCGCGCAGGCGATGCGCCGACTGCGCGAGATTGATCCCCGGTCGGCGGGTCGATTTGGACTGCGCTTGCGACAGGTTCTCCTTGCCCACCAGAGGCTCACTTTGGCCAGCAATAAGCTCATTGATTTCGCCCGAAGTGTGCAAACCACGTTCAGATCCTGAAAAAGCGGTCGCGATGCTCCCTCGTATCTCCGTGCTGTTCATCACCTACAACCGTCTTGTCACGCTGAAGCCGACAGTCGAAGCGTTTCTCGCCAACACCGACTACCCGCGTGATCGCCTCGAACTGATCGTTTGCGACGACAGCAGTCCACGCGCCGTTCAAGACGAAATCCTGACAATGCCATTCGACAGCTTTTGCCTTGCAAAGGCTCGCGGCGGACTCGGCAGAAATCAAAACAATGGCCTGAGACGCGCGACGGGCGACTACATATTGCAATTACAGGACGATTGGGTGTGCCAGGGTCCCAGTCATTATTTGAGGGACGCCGTCGAGATCATGTCGCGCCGACCCGAATTGGGAATGTTGTTTTTCCATAAAAATCCCATGCCGCTTGTGGTTCGCGAAACCATCGCGATCGATGGCGGCGTCCTGCGTATTTTTGAAAATATTCCCGGCGACAGGAGGCAACAGGCTTACAGCGACCGGCCGCACCTCAAGTCGCGGGAATTCGTGCAGGCCTTGGGGCTTTATTTGGAAAGCCGGAAGATGTGGGAGTGTGAGCTCGAGTTCACAGACAGGGTGAATGGGCAAAATCGCTTCTTCATTGGTCAAAGTTCAGCACACGAGCGCCTGTTCTCCGACATTGGCGCGGACCACTCCCATAATCTGTCAAGCAGGAAAGTGAAGCTGGCCAAGAAAATCAGCTCCTATCCAGGCGGCGCGGCGGCGCTGAAAGCCTATTTCCAGATCAAGCATTTGATCAAGACTCATCGGCGAGCGACCTGACCGACACCGGGCGCGCCCCGCGCTTGGAGAGCGAAAGTATCAACATCATGAATCGAAGAATTCGCAGACTGTCTTGGCGACTGGGTCGGCGGCTCTACTGCGCGGCGCGCGGCGAACCCAATCCGAACCTGCCAATGCGCAATGGCGAAATCGACCTCGCGCGACGCGTCGTCTCCTCCGCGCCGTCGGGATCGCCGCTCATCGTCATCGACGTCGGCGCCAATGTCGGCGACTGGATCCGACCCGTTCTCGACGCGCTGCCGGCGCACCGGCTTGACACGTCCCGCACGCGTTTCTTCGCGTTCGAGCCAGCCCCGCAGACGCGCGGCTTGCTGGTGGAGAACATTGCCGCCCACGCGCGCAGCGCGCTCGTCACGATCGAGCATCGCGCGCTCTCCAATGAGCGGGGCGAAGCGCAGATGATGACGTTTGGCGCGGAGGCCGGCACGCACACGCTTGGCGTCGGGACTCATGCGTGCGGCAGCGCATCGGAAGCGGTGACGGTTGAAGTCACGACGCTCGCGGAATTCGCCGGGGAACAAGGCCTGGGACATATCGATCTCGTCAAGATCGATACCGAAGGTTTCGACCGGCTGGTTCTCGAGGGAATGCAGCCGCTTCTCGCCGAGGAGAGAATCTCTGTCGCGCAATTCGAGTACAATCACCGCTGGGTCGCGACACGCTCCTTCTTCAAGGACGTCTTCGACATGGTTGAGGGGCTGCCCTATTCGGTGGCGCGTCTCATGCCTGATCATGTCGAGGTTATCGAGCAATGGCATCCAGAGGTGGAACGGTTCTTCGAGGCCAATTACGCGGTCGTGCGCCATGCGGATTTGCCCCGTCTGGACGCGCGTCGCGGATGTTTCGACGGGTCGAACACCTATGCTTGATCGTCGGCGCGCCCGCGCGGCTTTATGCAAGTGATCGGCGAGGCGGGCCTTTGGCGGCTCAGCCGCCGCCTTCTGCTCGGCGTCGGGGCGCTGGCGTCCGGTCATGGCGCGGCGCGGGCGGATGACGACGCGCCGAGGGAGTCGCCGCTCCTCGTTTTCGAAACGGTGAGCCTCGCGGCGCGCGCGCGGGCGCCAGGACGCGTCGCCGTGATTGAAACGCTGGCTTTCGCCAAGATCGGAGACGGCGGCGGCGCGCGCTACATTCGCGGCCGGGGACCGGTCATCGCTTTCGCCAGCGCCGACGGCGAAAGCTGGGTGCTCGATCCCAAGCAACCGGTCAACGCGCTGATGTTCGGCGCCGTCGCCGATGCGACCTATGATTTCGACTCCGGCGAGACCCGCGGCGTCGACAACGCGCCAATGATCCAGGCGGCGCTCGATTGGGCGATGTGCAATATGGTCCCGACGGTCGCGTTGCCGGCCGGCGCCTATCGCACCGACGACACCCTGCACATTGGCTACGGGCATGGCGTGGCGCACACGCTGCAACTCGTCGGGGGCTGGCGCAGCCGCTATGGCGATCTGCCCGGCTCGATCCTGTACCCTACACGCGATGACAGACCCGCGATCAATATTCAGGGCGGCCGCTCGTCCGGCATTCGCGGGCTGTCGATCCGGGGACGCAACCGTCCCTGGGTGGTGGCCCAGCGTGTCAATCCGATGGCGCTCGCCCCCGAGCGCGCCGCTTGGCTCGACCCGCGGCTGGCCAGGGCGGGATCCGCGCCGGGCGGCCTCCAGCGCCACAGCCCCTATGCCGGCGTCGCCATCGACGCCTATGGCGGGCGGGCGCCGGCCGACGCCTACCCGCGCGTCGATTATCCGAATTGGCTTGGCGCGGATCCGCCGCAATATGGCAAGACGCCGAGCAGCGACACGCTCATTGAGGATGTCGAGATCGAAGGCTTCGCGGTGGCCATCTGCAATCGATCCAACGGGGATGGCAACAGCGACTTTACCCGAATTCGCGATTGCCGAATCCGTTACGCGCCGGTTGCGATTGCAATTTGCAACACGCAGTCGCGCAATGTCGAGATTCGCAACGTCACCGGCTATGGTCTGCACACCTTCCTCACCAACAGCGGTTTCGGCGTGGGCGGCACGATCAACGGGCCGATCGACAATTGCGAAGTCGGCAACGCCTACCAACTCTTCGATATCGGCACGGGTTCATCCGGTCCGTTTACCGTGAGCCACATGCATTGCGAGGCCACCGTTCGCGTCGGCAATCTCACAGGCTCCGGCTCCCAATGCGCGGCCGTCACCTTTGAATCGTGCTTCCTGAATCTCGACAACGCCCTTCACGGGCAGTTGCCCGCCGCCTTCATCTCGACCTACAATCCACAGCCCATCGCGCTGCGCGGATGCACCATCCGAACTGGCGGACGTATCGCCAATCTCGTGGTTGGCCCGGCCATGCTGGACATGCGCGGAACATTGTTTGTCGGCGCCCGGCACATGGCGCGAAAGACCGAGGTAGAGAAGCGCGCGGTCAATTTCACGGGCGGGATGTTGCTTGGGGGAGCCCGTTTCGGCGCGGGACTTTGCCCGCAAATTGTTGGCCTCGGCGCCGGCAATGTCGGCAGTTGGATCGAAGATGGCGGGGGCCTTGGCTCAACCTCATATGGGTCGCTTGCGGTCGGCGCGCCGCGCGCGCCGATCAATCAATTTGTATCGGGCATGTTGAGTGCGGGCCGCAGGTCCTGGCGGCTTGGCGTGGGACAAGAGCCGCTCTTGCGCCTGTGGCGGCAAGGAGCGCCGACTTTTGACGGCGAACACATGACTTTTGTTCTTCCGCCGCGCGTGCAGGAGAAGTTCAACCTCGATCCCGCGCCGGGCGATCTTCTTTACCATGTTGCGAGCGGCACGATATTTTCTGTCATGAGCATCGGCCCGGCGACCCGGGAGGGCATCACGATCAGATCGCGGCAGCTCAATAACATTTCCGTCGCGCCTCACAGCGATGCGTTCGTGAGCAACGATCTCGCCGACAAAAAACTGGATGGCGTAACCGTGTATATTTCCACGCGCGCTGTTCTGCCGACCGAAATGTATTATGCTGATTTCATTGTGGGATCGACACTGGCCTCGAACGTGCATCGCGGCGACGGATGCGCGCCGGACCTGTCGCGTCATTACCAACCGGGGGATGTGTTTGCATCCGCTCCCGCCGACGCTTTTGCGCGATCGCCAATCGCGGCGAATTCGTTGATCGTATCGGTCGCCGCAGGGTCGCCTGGGACTCTCGTTTTCAGCAAGCCGGCTGTGGCGACGTCGCAAAACGTTCCAATCTACCCGATTCCAGCCTACTGAAGCCTATCGAGTTCGGCTGTCCGTGGAGAGTATTCTTCGGGTCTCTCCTTCGAGAACCAGGGCGGTCAGCACGCCGGACGCATAGGCACCCGTATCGACGTTGATGCGGTTCTTCCGCATGTCGACGGTGGGATTGGGCGTGTGACCGTGAACGACGACCTTGCCAAAACCGCCCTTGAACGCCAGGAAATCGTCGCGGATCCACAATAAGTCCTCGTCCGACTGGTGTTCAAGCGCGATCCCCGGACGCGCGCCGGCGTGGCAAAAATAATAGTCCCCTGAAGAAAAGCTCAGGCGGGTGTTTTCCAGAAACTGTCTGTGGCGCTCGGGCATGCGTTGAATGAGGGACGATCGGGCGAGGTCGTAGCCTTTGCCGCGCGCGACATGGCTGATGTCGACGCCGTAGGAATGCAGCGTCTCAAGGGCGCCGAATTTTCGCCAGTTTTCCAGAACGGACGCGTCCGACAGGAAGTCGAGCAGCACCTGCTCGTGGTTGCCGCGCAAGGCGCAAAAGCGCGTGCAAAATTCGTCAGAGCTCAGCTTTTCTATAACGCCGCGGGAATCGCCTCCCCGGTCCACATAGTCGCCAACAAATATTGTCAAGACATTTGACGGCGCCGCGCCAAGATCTCGCTCGATTTCATTTTCCAGGCGAGTCAACAAATCGAGCCGGCCGTGAACATCTCCGACAACGTAAAGACGCAGTCCCGGCGGGAGAGTCGCCGCGCCGGGGGCGCGCGTTTTGAATCGCCGGATGCAGGCGGATATGTTCATCGGCTCGATCCTGTTCAGCAACGCTTCCGCCCGCGCTGCATCATTCTTCCGCCTTGGCCGTCTCCGGCGCGAGATCGTCATTTTCATCAAACATCTGAACCATGACGCTTCGTCATCAAGCGCTGCTTTCACTGCGCAGTCTTCCAAATCCCAGCCGTGAAGCCCCTGGGGCGACCGCCCTCGCCTTTCTCGCCGCGGCAAGAGTTCTTGCAAGCGGTTCGATTTGCGCTCTTTCATCGCGAGTTTGCAAGCTTGTCTCGCCGATTTGAAGGCGGTTGACACCGTTACGAATGGGATGCCCGGCGGTTTCGACGTGACGCGAGGCGCTCGGATCGCTTGGGTCGAGTTGCTGCGAGCCGACCCGTGCTCGCCCGGGCTGCATTGGCGTTCAGCGCGCCTTGGTCAAGGCGCCGGCGCCGTCGATCAGGGCGGAAAGCCTTGGTCGGTTCGTCGGCGCGCAGGGCGACCGGCCTAAACCGCTTCGGTTTACAAAAGAGATTTCTCGGTCAAGTGACGCGCCTCGTTTCAACGCCCGCATGGCGACCCGGAGACTCGGAGCGCGCGAGAATATGTTGGCGACGCCTTTGGAGCGGCCAATCGCCCCTGCCCCTTTTCGAACTGGACTCGAGTCGCTCTCAGCAGAGGTGACATGCGGCCTGAAGCGCTCAAGACAGAGCGTTGGGGCACAGTATCTCCACCCACCGTAACGTTGCGGAACTCGCGCCAATCCATTTGTACTCGTCATTGCAGCGCGTTGGGAGCGAACGTCTCAACGCTTCCGATACAATGATTCCGGAGCACAGAAATGGAAGCTCGAATTAACGATCGGAATTTTGTTTTCATGACGCCCCGCGCGAGGCGACTGCAAGCTGTCTCCGTTCCGGTCGTGACGATCTGTCCGTTCGCGGCCTCGCCAACGAACAGGGAGATAGGTTGATGCGGCCAGGCGCTCCGACCTCCAGAAGTCAATTCGTTTGGCGCATCTCCACATTCGACCTCGCTTGGGCGGTCGGCGCGCCATTCATCGCCATGTGGCTGCGTGAGCCGGCCTTAATCGACATTGCGGCGACGCGAGGCGGGCCGCCCATCTGTCTGGAATACGCCGGTCTCACAATCGCCTTTTCGATCTCGGCCTTCCTGGTGTTCCGCCTGAGCCACGGAATGACGCGTTATTTCTCCGTCGGCGATCTTTGGACGGTCGCGGCGGCCACGCTGACCTGCGTCGGCGGCGTCAGCTTGGCGTTTCTGGCTTTGAGGGGCTATGAAACTATGCCCCGCTCCGTTCCCATCATTCATGGTCTCGTGCTCGCCACCGGTCTGGTGATCGGCAGAGCTCTGGCGCTCGCGATGCGTCTGGACGACGATTTGAAAGCGGGACGCCATCATCCGCGTCAAATGGCGCGGGTTCTGCTCGTGGGCGTCGATCGCCATGCCGCGCATCTCATCAAGCTCACGGACGTGCAGGCGCCAAGCATCACGCAAATCGTCGCGGCGCTCGATCCGCGCCAAGGTCTTCATGGCCGGACGATCAATGGCGTCAAAATCGTCGGCGGTCCCGGCGACCTTGACGCCGTTATCACCGAATATGCGGTGCATGGCGTCGAGATCGATGAGGTATGGCTCTCACCAGAGACCCTGGCGTCCGAGGCGTTCGTTCAGGTCAAACGCGATTGCGACAAACACCGCGTCGTGACGCGCGCCTTCTCCGACATATTCAATCCCGCGCCCGTTCTCGCGCCTTCGAGCTGCGCCGGAGGCGCGAGGCCGAAGCTTCCGGCAAGGAGCGTGATCTATTTTCGTCTGAAGCGAGCTTTGGACGTGGTCGCGGCTCTGTGCCTGATTGTCCCGGTCTCTCCGATCGCGCTGATCGTCGCGGTCGTGGTCTATTTGGACGTCGGCGCCCCCGTCACTTTTTGGCAGCGTCGGATCGGACAGGGAGGACGTGAGTTTTTCCTTGTTAAATTCCGCACCTATCGCGCGCCGTTCAACAGGAACGGCGCGGCTGTCCCCAACGATATGCGACTTTCGAACATCGGCCGCGCCATCCGGGCCACGCGTCTCGACGAAATCCCGCAGCTGCTAAATATTCTGCGTGGGGACATGTCGCTGATCGGGCCGCGCCCGCTGTTGCCAATCGACCAGCCGGAAGATCCGAGCATGCGATTGCTTGTTCGTCCGGGCGTCACCGGCTGGGCCCAGGTGAACGGCGGCACGCGGGTGACCCCGGAAGAAAAGGACGCTTTGGACGTCTGGTACATCCATCACGCGTCCCTTCTGCTCGACCTCAATATCGTTTTCAGGACTGTGATGGTCGTGTTCCGAGGCGAGAGCATGCATCATGATGAGGTGGCCGCCGCCGTGCAATGGAGGAGCGCGATGAGGCGCCTCGAACCGTGCGTGGCGCTCGACGTGTCAAATCGCGTACAACTCCGCCCGCTTTTCGCATCCAGTAATCCTCCTCTCGCGGGATAAGCGTGTCGCACCGCAGGCGTTGGTGTCGCGCCCGTGCGAACCGGCGGCAATCGCGCAGAGTTCGAAAGACCCGGCGTCCGGCGTAAGCGGACTACGCCCGGGTCCAGAGCGCGACGCCAGACCCATATGGTCCGCGACGCTCGGTGATCGGCTTTCCTGCGTTCCAAGCAACCACAAAACAATTTCTGCGCGACAGGGGGACGAAGTAGAGCGGGATGATCGGGAAAGCCACCAGCAGGCCAATGCGGGCGAGGTCGGGCGAGGCTGGTAATAGACGCTCCCGCGACTGATGTTGAGAACCTTGGCCTGACGAGCGATGGGAAGATTGTGATGACGGTCGATCATCGCTTTGCGCTCAGCATGCCGGCCTTGATGAGCGCGCCTTCCAAATAACGGGGAGCCGCTAACGTGCGGGCGGAAGGGAGCGGCCGATACGATTTTGGTGACGCGTGATCCCGTCAAAAAACCTGGTCCATGGGCTGTTGCGCACTTGAGAGGGGTGACGCCATCTCGGCGGTCCCGTTTAGGAATTTGAATGAATTGCCCAGCCCTGCCCTTCCGCTGACGTCAGCAGGAGGAAATGGGGATGAACCCCAGAAAATCCAAGCGGGACGGCGGCAAGATGCCGATGGCGCACCCGAACGCTGCGGCCATCGACATTGGCGCTGCAATGCATATGGCGGTCGTCGGCGCAGATCGCACCCCGGAGCCAGAAAAGCCACTTATCGCTCTGCCCAGATTCCCCGAGCCACCTCAGTATGGGCCGCAATACAAATTTAAATCTGATTATGATAATTATTTTATTGGAATTTAATTTATTTATCTCATCTCGTTTGCAAGGGAAACCGCAATGGCGATTTTCTACGGAGATACAACTGGTTCGCTCAATGGAACGACGCGTGGCCGCGATCATACGACCGTCGTCTCCGACCCGACCAACACAATTTATGGCGACGCCGGCATGGATTTGCTCGACCGGTCGGTCGGGGGCGACGACACGCTGACGATCGAAGGGGCCGGGAACGTGTATGGCGACGCCGGCAGGAACCTGCGCGGTAACGCAATCGGTGGCGATGACGAACTGAATGCGCTCGTTACAGCCGCTTCTCCCGATTCCGTCGACATCAATCTTTACGGCGACGCGGGCGGGAACATGGCCGGCTGCGCCATCGGAGGGGACGACAGTCTGAATTTGTCGATCACCCGGCCCTGGCTGTGGGCTGACGACAAGGTCACCTCAAAAATGTATGGCGACGCGGGCGGGAACATGTCCGACCACTCCGTCGGCGGTAACGACGTGTTGAGCGTCTACCTCGAAGACTTTCAATATCTTCGCGTTGACATGTTTGGCGACGCCGGAGGCAGTCTCGCCGGTTATGCTTCTGGTGGGAACGATACGTTCTCCAGCGACACTCACTGGGGTCACATCGCCGTCTTGATCATGTACGGCGACGCCGGTCTGAACATATCGGGTCACGCCTTTGGCGGAAATGATGTCTTCAATCTTGGCGCCAACGTGGAAGGCAACATCACATGCTATGGCGACGCCGGGGGGACCATGTCCGGATATGCGACCGGCGGCGACGATGAATTCACCACGGCGCATGTGCGTGAAACCAATTTCTCAATTTATGGTGACGCCGGCGGCGACATGAGCAATTACGCCACGGGTGGGAATGATGTCTTCAGCGCCAATGGGGAAAACGGTTACGTCCTGTTCTACGGGGATGCCGGCGGCAACATGACTGGTCATGCCCAAGGCGGCGACGACACCTACAACGCGGGCAACGACGCGACCACCACCTTCTATGGCGACGCGGGCGGCAACATGGGCGACCGGACCGTTGGCGGCAATGACACCTTCATCGGCAACGCGGCAAACTTCTGCGGCGGTGTTCTGGCCTACGGGGACGCCCTGACCATGGCCGGGAGCGCGCGGGGCGGCAACGACACTTTGGTTGGCGCCAGCTTCAGCCCAACCGGAAACACGCTCTACGGCGACGCCCTGACCATGTCCGGCAACGCGCGGGGCGGCAATGACACACTCATCGGCGGCGATGGGGTCGCAGCGATTTCGGGAAAATACGAGAGCATCCTCATCGGCGACGCGAAAACCTTGTCAGGCAATGCGCGCGGCGGAGACGACACGCTGATCAGCGGAGGCGGCAGCGACGACATGTGGGGCGATGCGCGGGTCATCGGCGATTCCGCCAGGGGCGGCGACGACAGGTTTGTTTTCAAGGCCGGCAATGGCCACGACGCCATCGAGGATTTCGGCCAGGGGCAAGCGGGATCGAAATGGGGAACCGACCATATCGACGTCAGCGCCCTGGGCATTCAGAGCTTTGGCGCGCTCAACATCTCGGCCTTCGATACGGCGACCCATACCAGCACCCTCACCTTCAGCGCGGGCAACGATGTCGTCGTCCACAGCATGCTTGCGTTGCGGGCGCAGGATTTTATTTTTGGATGAGGGCGGGCGTCTGGCGGGCGCACCCTTGTTTGTGAGTCGGTCCGAGACCCGATGAGGGTCACCCACCGCGAACTTTGGCCGCCGCAAAGGCGGTCCTTTTCCCTTGGCAAACGTCCAGGAGGCCTATGTGCAGGGCGTTTCGAGCCGATCGGTGGACACGATCTCGTCAAGGCGATGGGCGGCTCCGGGGTCTCGAAAAGCCAGGTGTCGCGCCTGTGCGAGGAGATCGGCGACAAGGTCCAGGCTTTCCTCACGCGCCCCCTCGAAGGCGAATGGCCCTGCGTCTGGCTCGACGCCACCTATGTCAAGGTGCGGAAAAACAACCGCATCTTCTCCACCGCGGTGATCATCGCGATCGGGGTCAACGCCGACAGGCGGCGCGAAGTGCTGGGCATGGACGTCGGCCCGTCGGAGGCGGAAACCTTCTGGACCGAGTTCCTGCGCAAGCTGCGCCGGCGCGGCCTGCGCGGCGTGCAACTGGTGATCTCCGACGCCCACGAGGGCATCAAGGCCGCCGTTTCCAAGCTGATGAACGCCAGTTGGCGGCGTTGCCGCGTCCACACCATGCGCAATGCTTTGGCGCACGCCGGCAAGAGCGGGCGGCGCGTCGTCTCGGCCTTCATGGCGACGGCCATTTCGCGCAGGACAGCGCGGACGCGGCCAAGGCGCAATGGCGCAAGGTCGTCGACCAGTTGCGGCCGAAACGGCAAAAACTCGCCGGCTTCATGGATGAATCCGAGGCCGATGTGCTGTCCCACATGGCCTTTCCCAAGGAGCGCTGGCAAAAAATCCACTCGACCAACGGTTTGGAGCGCTTGAACGGCGAGGTGAAGCGCCGCCGCTACATGACGCTGGAAACCATCGCCAGCTTGAGCGATGACTCCACCGTCTGACTGCCCGCCGTGGCCGTCTGACCAACCCGGCCTATGCCGGAAAACGTGGTGCAAGGCCCAGCATCAGCACCACCACCGCCCGGGACACGATCGGACGTCGTGCTCAGCAGTTTCGCGAGTGGGTTTACGCTAACGGTACGCGAGGAGCGCCGAATTCAGCGACGAAGACCGAGAGTTTTTTGACCCAGGATCTCGGAGGCGGAGTCTCACTTGCGGTCATCCCCTGCTCCACGGCAATGCGTTGGGCCGCGCGCAGAAAAATCGCGCTGTTCTTCGCAGAGCCGATGCGTCGCCCGACATCGGCGAGACGCAGCGCTTCGTCCCGAGCGCCGTCCGGACCGTGCTGTTCGATCAAATGAAGCACGGCAGCGTCGATCTCGTCTTCTGAAATTCTGAGGAACCAACGTTTCATGACGAGCAAATCCGGGTTGGCTGGTGACGAACTTGGACGCATTGCCGGTTGCCGCTGGCTGACCGATCCGGCTTTGCCGAAGAACATGAGGACCGCGTCGGCGCAATAGCCGACGCCCTCACCAAGTTCGACGCCGCCGAATGCGCCAACGATCTCAATCACTCAGGATATCGCCACAGCCCGTGAAACTCTAGCGTACGATTTGGAATATCCTCTCTCATGACCCCAATGAGCCGCCGCCGACAGCCGCGAACGCGGCGGCCGGCGCGCGGAAATCCGTCAGAGAATCTCGACCTTGAGCTTGTTGTGAAATGTCCTGCCGCGAAACTTTTCGAAGATCTCGACGGCGGCGAGGCTTTCCGCATCGTTGTAAAAGGGCGTGCCCGGACCGCGATCGCGAATGAGATCGCCATTCGAGCCGCGCAGGTTGGCGACAATGACGTCGACCTTGAACTCCTTGGCGGGACCGCGGCCGATGGTGGCGGGCTTGGCGACCGTCGGTGTGAACTCAATGGTCAGCCGGGCCTTCCGGGCGGCGCTGTTCAATTCGTTGGTCGTGTAGCGGGAATTGTCGCCACGTCCTTTTGACGCGGCTGGCGCCGGCCTCTTGGCGAGGGTCGACGGCGCGGCCTTGGCCGCCTTGCTCGCGGCGTTTGCGACTCTTGCCGGCTTGGCGACCTTTTCGGGTTTGGCTCGCTTTCCCGACCCGCCGGATTTGACCGGCTTCGCCGCCTTCACCGTCTTCGTCACCCTGGCCGGTTTCGCGCTCTTCGCTGCTCGCGCAGGGCTACGCTTTTTGGCCGCTTTGGCGACAGGCTCTGCGGCTTCTTCCGGGACCGTCGCCACGGCTTCCTCTGCCTTCGCGACCTTGCGCGCGCGCGTCGCTTTGGGAGACTTCGCCACCTTCGCCACCTTCGCGGAACTCGCGCCGCCGCGTCCGGCCTTCTTCGTATTGACCTTGAGCTCAGGCGCGGAAGTCTCGGCCAACGCCGGCGTTGCGGAAGCGGTCGGATCGGAGTCGGAAGTTGGGTCGGTGGCCTGCGTGTCGTCGGTCATGCGTCTGTCTCTTGCTTCGCGTATTCAGTCCTTCAGAGCATCGGCTATAGGAAGACTTTTTTGTCAAGTTGTTTTGACGAAAGCGCCTCCGCTGAAGGGAGTGGCGCATGCCGCGACATGCGCCCCGGTTCGCAGATGCGCGTAGCCGCCAAGCAGCCCGTTAATGTCGACACCGGCTTTTACAGTTGGTAAGGCTTCGCGAGTTCTCGTTACGCAGCAATGCGTTCAAGTTCATCACCAGCCAACCCGGATCCGCTTGTCATGAAACGTTGGTTCCCCAAAATTTCAGAAGACGAAATCGACGCGGCCGTGCTCTATTTGATCGAACAACACGGTCTGGACGGCGCTCGGGACGAAGCGCTGCGTCTCGCCGATGTCGGGCAAC
>NZ_NHSJ01000052.1 GCF_002937075.1 Rhodoblastus sphagnicola | reverse complement strand
AGGATCTCATTGGCCTGCCGGAGTTCACGGTTCTCGCGCTCCAGCGCCTTCAGCTTCTCGGCGACCTCGGTCGGAACGCCGACCCGCTTGCCGCTGTCGACTTCCGCCTTGCTGACCCATTCACGCAGGGTGTGCGGCGAACAGCCGATCTTGGCCGCGATCGACGACATCGCCGCCCAGCGCGAAGCGTGGTCGCCCTCGTGATCCAAAACCATCCGCACCGCGCGGGCGCGAACCTCAGGTGAAAATTTGTTGGTCGTAGTGCTCATGACGGCTCCATCCTACTTGGGAGTTGGAGCCTCCGGCAAACCCGGCGCGGTTCAGCCTGAATGGCGCCGGCGGGGCGAGGCGCCTCATCCGCGACCGTTTCTCGTCACCCCGAGACGCGCCCGCCCGCGGTCGCGGCGGGTCAAATGTTAAGCGAACCGCTTTCCGCAGAAAAACAGCGCAGAAGTTTACAAAAAGTCGCAAAAATGACGCTATTTTTGCCCACGTAAGAATCCGATCAAGATTCGGATATGTCGTTTACGTTACAATCGATGTTCAGCAGCGGAGTGGGGAGGGCGACCTTGAATGTTTCAGGACGAAAATAAATTGGGGGATCCGACCGACGAGGAAATGAGCGCCTATGCGGCGGGCGAATCGACCGGAGCTGTTCTGGGTTGCAAGGCTGTCCTGCAGGCGCTGATCCAGACATTGGCGCAGCATGAGGCGGATTCGACCAGGTTCCGCGCGTCCATAAAGAATCTGGCCTATTCCATCGTCGTCAAGACCTCGGTCGAAGACGATGAAATGTTTCGCGCGGGACGCAAAACGGCGGCCATCGACACGATCAACGAGCTGCTCCAGTTGCCCCCCTATGCCTGATGCGAGGCCGGGCGGGTTCATTCCGCTGTTCGGCGCGTCGAGCGAGGATTACGACAAAAAGTCGCCGGACGCGTTGCCTGGCTGTCACGACCAAACTGCACGCGCGGCCGATGCGGACGACAAACGGCCTTTCATTTTGGCATTCCGTCAAACAGGGTGCCCTCCCGCTTCGACGAAGGCCAGGATCGGCGGCAGCGACGGCGCAATGCCCGCGACCATGCGCGGCCAGCCGTCAGCGGCGTTTCAAGCATGGCGCCGTTCAACCAGCGTCGCCCATCCGCTCGACAAAATCGAGAACGAGCTGGCGCTTCCGCGCATCGGAGATCGCCAGATAGGCGCTGACCAACCGGGCCAATTCATCGCCGACATTTTGCGCGCGCGCCATGAAGACGGCGCGGTCGTCGGCGGCTCATTGAGCAAGTCAAAGAACTCCAACAGAGGTGCTTGCAAAACCTCGGCGATCAACAGCAATTGAGACGCGGGGGGCGCATCAAACCGGCTTCGTAAACCCGTATATCGCAAGCGTCTTTTCGGCGCCGTTCACTCCGTGGCGGCGCCGAGCTTTTCGGAGCGTTTGCCGAAGCGGCCGCGGCGGAGCGTCTTGATAATCGACGTCAGCCGGTCGATCTCGGCTTTCGCCGCCGCGTTCGTCTGCGTGAGGTCCTCGACCTTCGCGGTCAGGTTCAACGTCTGGGACATGGCGCTAAGCGCCAGCGCCTTCAGTTGATCAAAGTCGTCAGGAAGTCCGCCGAAGCCCTCGATCATGCTTCGCATGATAACGATTTTGTCGTGAAAATTCCAACGTTTCCTGGGAGTTCAAGAGATTCAAGCGCATCTTTTTCGTATCAGCCGGCGCTCTGCGGCGACCGAACGGCGACCGCGCGAACCCGCTTCCAATCCAGCCCTTCGACCAGAGTCATGACTTTTGCGTAACTCAGTCGAATCTCGTGGCTTCCCGCCGTCGGCCAGCAGAAATGCGAACGTTCAAGGCGCTTCGCGAAAAGGCAAAGACCCGAGCCATCCCACCAGATAATTTTTATCCTGTCGGCTCGTTTCGCTCGGAAAACATGCAGAGAGCCGTCGAATGGATCGGCCCCCCGCGTCCTGAACCAGAGAAACGAGGCCTTCCGGGCCCTTGCGGAAATCCCGCTCGGCGCGGACCTCAATGAACTGGTTCGGGTTAGGTCTGCGCATAGGCGTAGACATAGATGTTGCTATCCATGCCCAACCATTACCAAACACGCGCCCCGCGCGGCCAGAACGGTGTCCGGGGAACGCTTACGAAGCCCCGCAAGCGCAAGGAAGCGTGGGAGCACGGCCGTGTCTATCGCCCCTGGGGCTATTACCAGTCCATCGACGGCGGCGAGCGGCACCAGGTCAAACGCATTGTGGTCAAGCCCGGCCACAAATTGTCGCTGCAGAAGCATCATCACCGCGCCGAGCATTGGATTGTGGTGCGCGGCGCGGCGGAAGTCACCCGCGACGCCGACACCATGATGGTGCATGAGAATGAATCGATCTACCTGCTGATCGGCAGCGTCCACCGAACGGTCAATCCCGGCAAGATCGACTTGGAGCTGATCGAGGTGCAGACCGGCTCCTATCTCGACGAGGACGACATCGTCCGCATCGAGGATGTTTCCCACCGCGCCTGACGCTTCTTATTTCCGGCAGCCGGACTCACGCCGGTGGCTTTTCTTCTCGGATGACGGGATTGGGCATGGGCTCATCTCCTTGGGCTACAATGCAGCACGAGCCGGCTGAAGTTTCCGGCCTTATGTAGCTATCGCCACCACCCCTTGACATTGCCCGCGCCCTCGCTGAGTTTGTTCTTTTATGGTGGTCCCATGGCCCAGCATTTCCTTTTGTCGGCGGCGGCGCGCTCGCTCAGCATCGGCAAAGTCCAGCGGATGTCCGATCGAGGCGCCGAGAACGTTTTCGCGCGGCTGCGTTGGCCAGAAACCGACGGCAAGCCGGTCTGTCCCGACTGCGGTTGCACGACGTGCTGCGATTGCCGCCGAGGAACGTATCCGCGGTGGCGTTGTCAGGCCTGCGGCCACGATTTTTCCGTGACATCGGGAACGCTGTTCGCCTGGCACAAATTGCCGTTGAAGACCTATCTCTTGGCGATCGTGGTGTTTTGCAATGAGGTAAAAGGCAAGAGCATTCTCGCCTTGTCCCGGGATTTGGGCGTTCAATACAAGACCGCGTTCGTTCTGTCGCACAAGCTGAGGGAAGCGATGGCGGCTGCGCTGCGTGGATTGAAGATCGGCGGCGAGGGCAAGACGGCCGAGATCGACGGCGCCTATTTCGGTGGGCATGTCCGGCCCGAAAATCTGGCAGCCGACCGGGTCGACCGTCGGCGCGCCGAAAACCAGTCGGGAAAGCGCAAGGTCGTCGTCGTCATGCGCGAACGTGGTGGCTGCGCGTTGCCCCAGGTGTTCACGTCTGAAGACGAGGCGGTTTCCTTCATCCGCAGCCGGATCAAAAAGGGAACCGTCGTGCACGCCGACGAAAGCCCGGCGTGGAATCCCTTGCACGCCAAGTTCCCGATGAAACGGGTCAACCATCAAGACGGATACAGCATCAATGGCGCCTGCACCAACGGCGCGGAGTCTTACTTCTCCCGCATGCGTCGCGGCGAGCTGGGCCATCATCATCACATCGCCGGCGTTTATTTCGTCAGATACGCCCAGGAAGCCGCCTGGCGCGAAAATCATCGTCGCCTCTCCAATGGCGAACAGACCGACGGCGTGATCGAATTGGCCATGGGCCTTGGGCCGTCGGTCGATTTCTGCGGATATTGGCAGCGGGCGAAAGCCGCCTAAATCACCTGCCAGGCGGCAGCCCCGGCCACTTCGACGCATTTGATCGTGTCGTTCGCCCGTTTCAACGAGCTGTGCACCGCCTTGTAGATCAATTCGCATGTGCGGGCGTCATCGATAGCCATGGCCTTCGTCACCATGACGGCCCCGGCCACCTCGCGCGTCGTCAAGGGCCTGTCCGCCTCGCGCAAGACGTCATAGATCAGACGACGGCATTCGCCAGGACGAAACCAGTCGTTGCGCTTGCGCGGCGCCGCCGTCATCGTTGCAGTTTTATGCGGGACGTCCGGATCAAACAGCCGCATGGTCGCCGTGATGTCGTCCAAATCAACGCGATGCTGAGAAACTTGACGCTCAAGACGACTGATCGCGTCGGCGAGTTCAGATCGTCTGTCTCGCAAGATTGCGACAACCTGCGCGACCATGGGCGCCCTCCCAGAAAATTACTGAAGAGCTGAAAGCATAGAAGATCGCAGCGTCAACATGCAGAGGGCCACGGTGGCGGCAGCTACATAAGGCCGGAAGTTTCTATCGTGTGCTAACCCGTCCAATTCACGGCGGCCTGCGCATTTGCGGGGTTTCGGTGTGGGTTGCTCTGATGGCGCGCGTCATCGATCGTCTTTTTCACCGCCTGACGAACTGTACTTTTTTGAACGCGCTGGAGAGATCGGGGGGATTGATCGGGGCTCACGCCCCGCCTGTCACGGGCCGGCCGGCATGAGAGCTTCGGGCAGACGGCGGAACAGATCGGCTTCCGGACAGCCCGCCGCGAAAGCCAGACGCACGCGGCTGGCGGTTTCGATGACGCGGGCGGCGATCTTGATGAGCCGGAGCCGCAGGGTTGCGAACTCCGCCTTCGCCAGATCGCGCGGCTTCGGGATGGCGTCGCGCACGTCCAGCATCAGCCAGTACGCCGCCGTGTGCAGCACCAGACGCACCTGATTGGCGATGGCCGAACGACACGACGTGCGATCGGACGCCAGTTGCGTCTTGTGCAGCTTGATCAGGTTCTCCATCTGACCGCGCGCGCAATAGAGGCTGTCGTACATCCACTCTGGCGAGCCGTGCTCCAGATTGGTGACGATGAAGCGGACGTCGAGCCCGAGCGTCGTGGCCTCGATGCGCGCGACGGCGCGGCGTTCGCGGCTCCAGGATTTGGCTTTGTGGCGCGTCTGCGCGTAGCCGCGCACGACGTCCTTGCCCAGCGTCGCGCGTTCGGTGCGCACGGCGTCCGCCGTCTCGTCGACCTTTTTAAGCAACGGTTTCGAACCGGGCAGACCGAACACATAGTCGACGCCGTTGTCCTCACACCATTGCATCGCCTCGGGCCGCGCGTAATGGCCATCGCCGCGAAACATGACGCGCGTTTTCGGCCAGCGCTTGCGGATGTGGCGCATGAGGCGGCGCAGATGCGCGCGCACCTCGACTCCGCCGGGCGTCTTGCCAGGACGCAGCACGAAGGCGACCGGGCGACTGCGCTCGGTGTCGTAGACATGGATCGGCAAGAAGCAGCGTTCGTCATAATGCGCATTGAACAGCGACAGCTGTTGCTGGCCGTGCGCGACATCGCAGGTGTCGTCGATGTCGAGGATGACCGACGCCGGTTCGTAGTCATAGGAGGCCATCCATTGATCGACGAGCGCATAGGTCAGGCGGACCGCGTCCTTCAGCGACGGCGCGTTCTCCAGCCGCGACAGGGTCGGCTGCGAACACAGGTCCACGCCGGTGTCAGGCAGGCGCCCGCAAGCGAGCTTGAACGCGGGGTCCTTGCGCAGATGTTCGAGATCATTGGCGTCTTCATAGCCGCAGGCGATGGTGAACACGCGGGCGCGGATCATGTCGGCCAGCGTGTGAATGATGCGCGTGGGATCGCGTGCATCGGGAAAGCAGCGCGCCAACCGCTCCGCGATGTCCAGGCGTCGCTCGGCCATGGACAGCAGCATCACGCCGCCATCGGAAGTGAGCCGGCCGCCGTCGAAATCGGCTGTGACTTTCTTGCGTCCGACGGCTGGAAACCAGAACGGGAGAACCATAGTGTCTGTCATGGCGGGCGTGGCCGGTGCGAAAAGCGCGAGGAGTGGGTGTAAGCAACCGAATCCTAAGCCGTATCAGCGCATTGCGCCACGCCCGCCAGCCGAAAACTCAGCCTTCATGAATAAGAGCGGTTAGTTGGACCCGTCGCCGACACAGCGCCCCGCGTTACGCGGCGGCCAGGGCGATGGTCCCGTGCACGTTTTTGAATTTCTTTCCGCCGCGTCTTGTACACGACGACATACTTCTCTTGCCGGGCCTATCATTTCAGGCCACCGCCTCTCCCACCCCACAGCATGCCTAAACGCGCCCTGCATGATCGTCGTCGACTTAGCGATCGCCCGATGAGCCGAACGCGTCGCCCATCGAGTGCCGGCAACGCGGCTCGCGTCAAGCCGCGGGACAAGAGCAATGGCGCCTGAACCGAAGCCGAAGACCAACGACATGGTGGCGCTCGCGGCTTCGCTCCGATCGCGGCGAGCGCGGAGCCCCGGCGACACACGGAGCCCAGATTTCTCAATGGGGCCGAGCCACGCCGCGAGCTTTCGCTTGGCCCCGCTTCGAATGCGAAGCAGCGGCCCTATTGCTCTCGCGTCCCTGAAATTGAACCGGAGACAAGGCCCCGCCGATCGAGGCGCACGGCCGTCTTTTTTGCGCCGCGGCAACATCGCCTCTAGCTAAGCCCACGCTAATCGTCTAGTAACGAAAAGTTGACTGCGTCAGATGGGTTTAAGGAGGCGTTGAAAATGCTGGATTTCCGAGTTGCCGCAGCCGATAAAGCTCCATCGGCTGGTGTAGCCAAAACTTCGAAAATCCTGATACATGTAGCGAATTTTTACCCAGAATTCATTGGTGTCGGCAAGTATGCCGGCGAGTTCGCTTTCGCTCTCGCGGAAAGCGGCAATTCCGTCGAAGTCGTAACGGCGCCGCCCCACTATCCGGGATGGCGGGTAGGAGACGGCTACAGATTCCTGTCTTATTCACGCGAAGAGATCCGTGGCGTCAACGTCCGCCGTTGCCCGATCATTTGCAAGCCCAATGGCGGTGGCCTTTGGCGCATTCTCGCACCACTGACCTTCGCCGCTTTCGCCGCTCCAGTCGTTTTCTACCGCATATTGGCGAGCCGGCCCGACGTGGTCCTTTGTGTCGAACCGACGCTCTTCAGTGTTCCCGCCGCTTTGCTCGCCGCAAAGCTCGTTGGCGCACGCACTGTGTTGCACGTGCAGGATCTGGAAGTCGACGCTGCCTTTGAGGTCCACCTGAAGGGCGAGAGAACCCGCAAATTCGCGGAGGCCATTGAGAGGTTTATCCTCCGCGGTTTTGATCTGACAGTGACAATTTCCCGCAAAATGCGTCAGGCCTTATTGAGGAAAGGGGTGGAGAGCGATCGGTGCGCCGTCATCCGTAATTGGGTCGATCTTGGCGCCATTTTCCCCCTGGCCCCGGATGCTCCCAACGCATTCCGCCAGGAGCTCGGAATTGCTCCGGAAACATTCGTTGTTCTCTATTCCGGCAACATCGGCAGAAAGCAGGCTCTCAATGTCGTCGCGGATGCGGCGAGACTTTGCCGTGATGATGCGAAAATCCATTTCATCATTGCTGGCGATGGGCCAGCCAAAGCTGACATCGTCCAATCTTGTTCTGATTTGTCCAACGTGTCATTCTTGCCGCTCCAGCCTTTGGAGCGGTTCAACGAATTGCTCAACGCAGCCAATGCTCACGTCCTTCCGCAATTGAAGAATACGGCAGACCTCGTTCTTCCCTCAAAGCTCGGCGGCATGCTGGCGTCCGGTCGGCCGGTGATAGCAACCGTTGAAAAAGACACCGAGCTCGAGCAAATGCTTCGGGGCTCGGCCTTTTTGACGCAGCCGGAAGATCCGCAATTGCTCGCGAAAACGATCCGCGAAGTCGCCATGGCGGATCTGTCCGAGATCAAGCGGCGCAGTTTGCAGCTCGCGAAATTTCTCGATGCGCGAACAGTGCTTCCGGCGTTCGAGGATGCCATTCTTGATCACGAGAACGATTCGGCTCTCGGGTCCCACAACGGCGACGCCATTTTCGAATTTTCGTCGACCTGATAGCGTGGTCAGGCAGGGCTGTTTAGTTCTTCTGTAATGGGCCTATTGGTGTCAAGCCCCGTTTGTCCATCCGCCGGTATCATGCTTCTGTCCGTGGTCGGCACGTGACCGCCACATGATGACATCAGTTGGAAAGTCGAGAGCCGATCTCAATAGCGCGCTCGAAGCGCAAGAACTAAAACGGTTTTCTCGACCTTCCGCGTCCCGGCGAAGGGACCTCGGGGAGCAGACCTTTCGGGCTGCTCGATTACTTACAATTTTTGCCGCTGGACGCGATCAGGCCGCCGCCGGAGCGCCTCGCGCGTCCAGCGGAATTCGGTTCCGTCCACCCACATGCGATGTAGCACGGTGGCCAGTTTACGAGCCAGCGCGATAACCGCTCGCTTCATACCGCGTCGACGTGCAACCTGCATCGCCCACGCCTTCAACGCCGACATGCGCTGCGATTTGAAGAGCATCGAGAACGCGGCTTCGTAAAGCGCGCCGCGCGTCATTGCATCGCCGGCTTTTGTGATGCCGCCGGTCACGTCAGTCTCGCCGGATTGATATTTCCTTGGTGTCAGACCGAAATGAGGGCCGACCGATCGCGATGACGAGAACCGGCCTGGATCATCGATCGTGGCGGTGAACGTCAGCACGGCCACGGGCCCGACACCGGGCGCCGTCATCAACCTCTTGCAAACCTCGTCGCTGCGCACCACGGCGAGCAACTGACGATGAAGGATGGCAAATTCGCTGCGAAGGGATTCATGGCAGCGAAGCAATGGCTCGATCACCAATTGGAGGCTCGTCTGGCCAGCAATCAGCATCCTCACCTTGTCCGCAAAAAGCTTCTTGGTCGTCGCTCCAACCTTCAGGCCAAACTCGCGCAAGATGCCGCGCACCGACATTTCGACGTCAATCAGTTTAGAAACGAGAAGCTTCCTGGCCGTCAGGAGCGCTCGCTTCTCTTGGGCTGGCATAGATTTGCAATGCACCGGTCGGAACCACCCCATTCGCAGCAATTGAGCAATCCCGCGCGCGTCCTTGCGGTCGGTCTTCACCGTCATGGCCGATAGGGCCGCCTTGACGTGCCGAGTTTCCAGCAAAACCGCGTCCAAACCCGCTTCGGCAAGCCCGGCATAAAGATGCTGGGAAAGCGGTCCCGCTTCAAGGCCGACCCGAGCCAACGGCAAGCCAAGTTCGGAGAAGAAGTTGACCAGCGAACAGGTGTCGCTCTCGACTTTCGCCTCCCGCACGATCTTTCCCTTCTCGTCGACCACGCAAACTGAAACCAGTTTCAATGACACGTCCAGCCCGGCATAATATTCCATGGCAGTCCTCGTTCTGCTTGGGGCCGCAAGGACCCCGTTGAGTCGCGTCACCAGTATCGGGGACTGCCACCTTCACTGGCCAGGCCAGGTTTGCTCGGGCCCATTACGTCATCTCAATACAGTCGAGGCATAGCGAGGATTAGATTGAGATCGAGGGCGGCGCGCCAGCGGGCGTTTTTGATGTTGTCGCACCCAGCGGC
>NZ_NHSJ01000051.1 GCF_002937075.1 Rhodoblastus sphagnicola | reverse complement strand
ACGAGCGGGGCGGGCGGGGTGTTCGCGCTGGAAACCGGCGGCGGCGTCGATCTGGTCGCGCTCAACACCCTCGTCGGCTCTTACGGCTTCACCGGCGGCTTCGAGGTGCACAGCCACAGCGGCGATCTCGTGCTCGCCGCCGGCCAGCGGCTGAAATCCGGCTCGGTGGCGCTGACCGCCGATGGCGGCTTCGTCATCGTCTCCGGCGCCATCGACACCTCCGGCGTCAACGGCGGCGAAATCGCATTGTGGGGCGACAAGGGCGTCACGCTGACTTCCACCGCCAAGCTCGACGCCCATGCCAATGGCTATGCCGACACCGATACCCGCCAGGCTTCGGCGGGCGACGTCACCCTGGGAACCGACTTCATCGCCGGCGCAACCTCGACCAGCGCGGACGGCGTGATCTCCGGCGCCAGCGGCGCCATCAGCATCGCGGCCGGCGCCACGCTCGATCTCTCCGCGCGCCGCCCAGGCAACCGAGTGATCGCGCTCGAAAGCGGCCTCGGCTATTACTACGTCGATGGCGACACCGGCGGCGCGCTGACGCTGCGCGCCCCGGTGATCACCGACGCGAGCGGTCATCAGACCGTCGATGTCACGGTCGCCGACGCGGCCTCGGTGGTCGGCGCCAAAAGCGTCGTGCTCGAAGGCTTCCGCAGGTGGGATTTGAAGGCGGTCGCCGCCAGCGGGCGGTTCGCCGGCGTCACCTACAATGCCGCGACCAACACCGTGACGCTGGACGCGAGCATCGACCTCGACGCCGCCAACACCAACGGTACGCGCACCGCCACCGGCGGAATCAACTTCCTCGGCGACGAGGACGCCGGCACGTTGTCGAACTTCGTGCAGACCCTCGACCTCTCGGCGAGCTATGCGCGGCTCGGCGGCCTCGCGGGTCTCTCGACCTTCCACGCGACGGCGGGGCTCGATCTGGTCCACGATGGCGACATCACGCTCGCCTCCAATTGGAACTTCGGCGCCGGCGTGGTGAATGTCGACGCCGCCGTCGCGGCCGGCGCGATGACCGGCTCCGGCAGCAGCGCCAGCGTGGTGTCGGGCAAGGAGGGCGAGGTGCTCGGGCGCTTCACCCGCATGCTCTATCGCACCGGCGGCAGCGCGCTTGGCGAGGCGCCGATTCTGACGCTGCGGGCCGGCGGCAATTTGCGCCTCGACGGCAGCATCACCGACGGCTTCTTCCAGTTCGCCGATCCCAATGCGCCGGCGAGCGTGGGATTGGGAGGGGCCGTTTCCGATTTCAGGCCGTATGGAGGGTCCTTAAATCTCGATTATTCACTCTTCAACCTATTGTTCAATCTGAAGGTCGTGTCTGTTTCGGGAACGGGCGCGCCGTACAACAACGCCGGCAATTCCGTTGCGGCGCTGACGGACGGCGACACGCTGCTCAATTCGGTGATTTTCCCGCAGGCTTGCAGTGACGCCGCTTGCGCGAGCAGTCGCTCCGTTTCGTCCTCCAGCTACAGATTGGTGGCCGGGGCCGCGGTCAAACGGGACGCCGGTGAATTGACCGTGGCGGTCGATCCCCTGACGATCGATCGCGGCAGCGGCGGAACCTTCTCCATCAGCCCGAGCGTCAGCCGATCCGTCACGGCCAGCATCGACTACAGCATTAGTTTCCCGACGATCGCAAACCAGTGGGGCAATTACAACAGTGGATGGAGCGATGCCGCAGGTCTCGTCGCCGTATTCGGAGGTAACGCCACGGCGAACTTTGACGTATCAGGTTACACGGTCGGCAGCGATAGCCTCGCGAATGTGTTCGCCGCCTTTCAGAGCGATCTGTCGTCGGGGACCAATCCCGAGTTGAATGCTCTGGTCGCGCAATATGGTTTGCCCTCCAGCATAAGCACCAGCATAGGCAACAGCATGATGTCTGGGCCAGCGGCGTTGGTGGGATATCTGGTCACGCACTACAATTTCGCTTCGGCGCTTGCCACGGCTATCCGTCTCTCCGCCTTGGACTACGGTTTCTCCTCTCCCCTCCCAACATCGGGAAGCTATACGCTCACGACGAAGAACATGATCCGCACCGGCGCCGGCGACATCGCCATCGCGGCGGCCGGCAATGTCGATCTCACCGGCGGCGTGGCCGCGAACAGCGCCGCCGCGACCGCCTTGATCTACACCGCCGGCCAGCGCGCCACCACCGCCACCACCGCGGCGCGGGACGTCTCGACCGGCGGCGCCGTGACTGTCGGCCTGACGAGCTTGCAGACTTCGGGCAAGCTCTATCTGACCAATGGCGGCGATGTCTCGATCACCGCCGGGCAGGACGTGCTCGGCCGCAGCGGCAGTCTCCTTGCAGATACAATCATCGACGGCACCGGCAAAATCAACATCACCGGCGCTAATGACTCGCTGGAGCCAACCTGGCTGAACGGCGGGTCCTCGTCGAGCGCCACAAGTGTCGGGGCCGACCAGTACATAGTGCTCTCCGGCCTCACCACCGGGGTCGGCGCGCTCGCTGGCGGCGACATCACCATCAAGGCCGGCCGCGACGTCGATGACGCGCCGGTGCTGGCGACCTCGGCGATCCGCACCGTCGCCATCACGAAGGCCGACGGCTCGACCGCCAAGGGCGTGCAGTTCCTCGGCGACAGCAATGTCGCAATCGCGGCCGGGCGCGACATCGCCGGCGGGCTGGTCTATCTCACCTCCGGCAGCGTGACCCTTGACGCCGTCCGCGACATCACCGCCTCAGGCGGCAGTCTCTTGATCGGCACGGCCTCCATCAGCAACATGGCTGGCCTCGACCGCTCGACGCGGCTGCGCCTGATCAACGCCGCCGCCACCGCTACCGCCGGCCGCAACGTCAGCCTCACCTGGGCCGGCGCGCTGCCGTTCTCCAGCGGTTACGGCGAATGGGTCACGTCGGCGTCGAGCCTGAAGGCTGCCGCCGGCGGCGACCTCGCCTTCAACCTCTGGCGCACCGATGATCTCAACACCCTCGACGGCGCGGTGACGCCCGGCGACATCTCGCTGGCGGCGCTGAGCGGAGACCTCACCTTCGGCAACAGCGTCTCCAGCGCGCGGGCCTTCCTGTTCATGGAGCCGGACCCGACCGGCAATCTGGCGCTGGTCGCCGGCGGCGACATCGGGGCGGCGACCATCTCGATGGAGGATTCCGATCCGGTGAACCTGCCGGGGCCGTTCTTCACGATCTATCGATACGCCTGGACCAGTTATTCCGGGTCGGCGCTGCGTTCGCTGATCTTCCCGACCGTGACCTCGCAGACCAGCGAGGCGTGGCTGCGGCTCTATCACAACGAGGACATCACCCATCTCGGCGACGCCAACCCGGTGTTCATCGCCGCCGGCGATGACATCACCAATTTCACACTTTCGGCGCCGAAGGCGGCGCGCGTCACCGCGGGCGGCGACATCGTCAACATGATGTTCTTCGGCCAGAACCTCGCCTCGACCGACGTCACCCGGATCGCCGCCGGCGGCGACATCACCGCCACTTCGACGCTGCTGAAGAACATTGCCAGCGGACAGGACGCGGTGACGCGGGCGACGCTGCAGGGCAATACCTTCGTGATCGGCGGGCCGGGCTCGTTCATCCTGGAGGCCGGCGGCGACATCGGACCGTTCCTCAACTCGGCGACCGTCACCATCCAGTCTGGCAACAGAAACGACGGCTACGTCTACACCACCTACAACTATGCCGGCGGCGTGCGGTCGGTGGGCTATGACTGGAACCCGTGGCTGAAGACGCAGGTCAAAGAGGCCGGCGGCGGCGCCGATCTCTATGTGATGTTCGGGCAGGGCGCGATCGGCCCCGACTACGCCGGCTTCCGCGAGTCCTATGTCAACCCGGCCAATGCCGCGTCGCTGACCTGGGGCGGCTACGGCGAGACGTTGCTGACCTGGATGAAGGCGCGCTACGCCAGCCTTCTGATCGCGACCTATGGGACCACCGAGGTCAGCGAGACACAGGCCTATGCCGCCTTCGTCGGCCTGCCGGCGGTTGAGCAGCATGTGTTCCTGCTGTCGAAGGTGTATTTCAACGAGCTCGAACAGGTCGCTGTCACCACCAGCGCGTCATATGAGAAATACAGTCGCGGCTATGAGGCGGTGAACACCTTGTTCCCGGCCGCCAACGGCTTCACGGCGAACAGCCTGGAAGGCGGCGCGGTCGATACCGCGCGGGTCCACACCGGCGATCTCGACCTGCGCCTCGCCACGCTGCAGACGACGCGCGGCGGCGACATTCGCCTGCTCGGGCCCGGCGGCGACGTCATCGCCGGCTCGGTGGTGCGCACCGCGACGCAAGCCGCGCGGCGCAACTATGACACCAGCCTCTATGGCGGCGGCTATGCCTATTATGGGACCATCAGCGATATCGACTCGATCCCGACCGGCTTCGAGGGCATTCTGACGCTGCGCGGCGGATCGGTGTCGAGCTTCACCGACGGCAGCCTGGTGTTGAACCAGAGCCGGTTGTTCACCCAGAACGGCGGCGATATCGTCGCATGGTCGTCGAACGGCGACCTCAACGCGGGGCAGGGGCCGAAGACCTCGGCGAACTTCCCGCCGATCGCGGTCGATTTCGACTGGAACCTGTTTGCCGAGGTCGATGAACTGGCGGGCGTGTCGGGCGCCGGCATCGCCGCGTTCCAGCCCGAGGTCGGGATCAAGGCCCCCGACGTCTATTTGCTGGCGCCGCGCGGCACGGTCGACGCCGGCGACGCCGGGGTGCGGGTCGCCGGCAATCTCTCCGTGGTCGCCTATCAGGTGCGAAACGCTGACAATTTCCAGGTCGGCGGCGCCGTCGTCGGTTTGCAGATGCCGGCCGCGGCGCCGGTGGCGCTGACCACGACGACCCAGGACAACGCCGCCAACAGCGCGGTCAAGGAGGTCGCCCAGCCAGCCCAAACCGACCGGCCGTCGGTGATCATTGTCGAAGTGATCGGCTATGGCGGCGGCGGCGGCGATACGCCGCCCGCCAATGGCGACGAGGAACGCCGGAGAACGCGGGCCCAGCACAGCTACAACGCCAACGGCGCGGTGCAGGTTCTGGGTCACGGCGTGCTGACCGATCAGGAGAAGCAACTCCTGAGCGAAGAGGAAAAGGCCAGGCTGTGACTCCACGGCGTCAACGCTTTCGTGGCGAAATCAGCGACCTCGGACTATTTTCGCGCGTCGAGCGAGAAGCGAAGGTTGAGCGGCTGCAGCATGTCCGGCGGCGGGGCTTCGCCAATATTGCCCCGCTTGAGGATGACGCGCAGATCTTCGTCCGCGCGCGCGTCCGGCAGGGCTGCGAAGCTGACGCGTTCAACGGAGCCATCGGGATTGACCCAGGCGCGGACCAGCAGCGACGCCGGCGGCCCGCCATTCTTGCCGTGACGATCGACAACGTAGGAGCGCAGCCGGTTCGCCACCGGCTCGTCTTCCGATATCCAGCTCTCGAAGCGAGATTTCACCAGTTTGGCGAACTGGCCCCAGGACGGCGGCGCGTCGGCGGCCGACCGAAAATCATGCGCCGAGGCCGGCGCGGTCATCATCAGGGATCCGATCAGCATGCGCGGCCAAGCCGCCACGCCAAGCCATGTCAAGCGCCGAAACGTCACGGAGAACATCCTTTCCCGAGCGAGTGGATAGTTTGGGCGGCATTAACTCAGGAGGACAATATCGCCTGGCAACCAGGTTGCCCGCGCGCCGAAAAGCCGTTGGACCTGAGCGACGAAGCTGTCGAGCTTCTTGATTTCGAAATCGGCGTTCACAATCCGCTGCCGCAGGTCGGCGTTGACGATCACGATCTTTCCGGCGCGGTATCGGTTGACCTCCTCGACCACGCTCGCGAGCAGGCGTTCGCGAAAAATCAACAAGCCAGCCTGCCAGGCGGTTACTTCGGCGGGATCGACACTGGCGACCGCGCCAATGCCCGCGCGCGAATAGACGATCTGCTGGCCCTCGCCGATGGCGCTGGACTGGCCGGAATGCTGGACTGCGGCGGATCCATTCAGACAGGTCACGGACACCACGCCGTCAAGGCATACCGCGTTGAAACTCGCCTCGTCCGCCACGATCTGGCCACCGGCGGCCTGCACGACCACTGCGCCAGCGAGCGAATGCTGTGCGCTCACGAGAACTTCGCCCGAGATCAATTCGATCGTCGGCTGGCCCTGCGCGGAGCGAAGCGCGATACTTGTCTGGGTGTTCAAATCCAGGGAGACGTTGGAGGCCAGCAGGATCTTGCGCTGTTCGCCTTTTCCGGTTCGATAATCGGCCGACAGTTCCCGCAACGACGGCCAAAGCCCCATTGGCGGTTCAACCACCGCGAAACCGGCGACGGCCGCCGCCGCCAGACCGCCGGCCAGGACCATTCGGCGGCTCATGCGCCGGCTCGGGGCAGGGGAGGGGGCGCTTGTCGCCGACGCCGCCATCGCGAGCCGGCCAGCGACGACGCCCGCGTTGCGATGGATCCAGGCCGCCCGCTTGAAGGCTTCCATGTGGGCGGGGCTCTGGTCGCGCCACCGTTCGAATGTCTCCACATCCGCCCTGGTCGGCTCGCCGGTCTTGAGACGAACGATCCAGGCAATGGCTTCGTCGAGCAGTAAATCCGCCTCGGGCGATTCAGATCGATGGTTCACAGATAATCGCCCGTTTGTGCAAAGTTCATCCGAATCCACTCTCCTGCGGGATGAGATGATCAGGACTTATACCGTCGTCATTCGCGAGCACGCTCGCACTTCTATCAACGCCCATGGATATCCCGACGACGACCGTCGCCGCCAGCGGAAAGTTGAGGCCAGAGAAGGGAAGCCATGCTCTTCAGTATGGCGCCGTACCCTCCTAAGCGGGAGGTCTGTCTATTAGACAACTCAGCGGGCGCTATCATGAAAAAATAAGGTATGTATGTTCAAAATCTCTTGGGACATGGCGGGAGTATCCCCTGGCTCCCGCTTCCATCGCCGCCGTCAGCCCGGGACTCAACCCGTTCTGCGCGCGCGGGCTTATGGGCGTGGACGGGGCCCTCCAAGACGAACAACAGGCGTCCGGTTCAAGCTTTTGGCGCATTGTTGCAGCGCGTTTTGGTAGTCCGCCGCCACCGTCCGAACGCTGACGTTCAGGTGGTCCGCGGTCTCTTGCGCGGTCTTGCCCTCCAGGGACATAAGACGGAGCACTTGGCGCGGTCGCTCCGGAAGATCGAGGAGCGCCCGCTCGAACGCTTTGAAGTCGGACCGGGCCTCGGCGACCATCGCCGGATCGGGCGTCTCGTCGCAGACATCGACAAGGCTGTCGATTTCCGCGACCGAAACGCGATAGCTCTGCGCCTTCCGCCGGTTTCGTTCGATGTTGAGCGCCGTGCGGAAGATGTAGCTCGCAGGATTAAGAACCTGCGTCGTCGCCGGCACGCTGTCGAGACGAACGAAAGTTTCGTGCAGAACATCATAGGCGTGCTCGGATGACCCCAGACGCCTGGTCAGGCGTGCAATGAGGCTGTCGTAGTTCTCGACAATTTGCTGGCGCAGACCGAGCCGCTCAGTTTCAGCCATATCGCGACGCCTACTCAGACCATTCGGAGCCCTTAACTCTAGGGCATCTCAATGCTCGTAACGGCGTCAAGCTACAGCTTTGTGACAATCTCGCGACTTGCTGCGCTTCGATGACGCTCGCCCGCGCGGAAAGCCGGCGCGGTTGCGGCCGCGCCACATCAGGGAGGATCGAAACCAAGCGTCAACTCGATCCTGATGGGATCGGGCAATGTCGCGGGAATGGGGGGGAGCGGCTGGGCGCGATGAATCGCATCGAGCGCCTCCTGGTCGAACAGGCCTTCGCCGGAACTTGTCTTGATCCAGACGCCGAGCACGCGCCCTGCGCGGCTGAGGGAGAATATTGCGTGGACTTTTCCCTGAAGTCGCTTGCTTTCGGCGTCCTTGGGATAGTGCGGGAATCGCTTGATGTGACGCAGCAAAGCGGTTCTGAACTCCCGCATCGCGGGACTGTCGGCGGCGGTGGGAGCCGAGGGCCGACGCGTCACGGGAACCGAGGGGTCAACATGGGCGACAGAATCGGAAGGAAGCGGGATCGCGGACGGATCGGGCGTCTCCGCCGGCTGTTCGGCCGGGGCGCTTGCGGGACTGGGAACGCTGAGTGTGGCGGTCCGCGGCGTGGGAACAACCGGGAGCGGATCGGGAGCGGGAATCGAGACAACTTGCACTTGCAGGAGCGCGTTGGGCTCTGTCCCGGCGCCATGCGCGGCAACCTGCAAGCGGAGCCAATAGACGCCGCCGCAAATCAGCACGACGGCGATCACGGGTGGAGCCATCAGGCGCCAGTAAAAGGCGGACGCCTGGGACTCGGAGCCGTCTTCGCTCGGGCTTTCAGCCCAGCGGCCGTCCGTTTCGCGATGGATCATTGCGCTGTTCTCACCGTGACGATGACGCGCAGAGGCTGCGGCGCGTTGGCCGGCGTCGGCCGATTGATCGTCAGCCCCCGAAGCGCAGCCGAGATCGCCGCGTCGCGCGCGGTTTCGCCTGTCGATCCAAGCAACGCGACCTTCTGGACCCTGCGGGCCGAATCAATCCAAAGGTCGATGACCGCCCGATAATTACCTGAACCGGTCTTGACGTTTTTCCTCAAGACACGCTCGATTTCGGCGCGAACACTTTCGTTGTAATCCTGAAATTGGTCGGAGCGGCTTGGGCTGGCGGCGGCGCGGACATGCAATTCGCCAAGCGACAGGTCGGCTGTTTCCAGCGGGCTGACTGGAGGAACATCTCTCTCCTGCGGACGCGGAGAGACCAGCGCGATCGCTTCCGGACCCGCGCGCACGACTTCGAGATCGGTCCCCGACAACAAACGTCTCAGCGCCGCATCCGGGAGGAATTTGCCAACCACGGCAACGGATTGCCGGCCTGCCGCCGCGCGCGCCTCATAAAGCACCTGGACTCGCATCTGCTGCTGATAGGCGTGCAGCGCATCGGCCAAGGGCTGCGGCGGAATGCTGAATTCAACGGGTTGCGCGCCACCTGTCTGCATTGGCTCCGCCGTCGCCGCAAAACAGATGTAGAGGGCGACCGCCCCCGCCAGCAGGTCACGCGCCCGCTTCTCGGCTTGTCGCAACGCCTCGCCGGAAAAGCCTGTGACGCTTTTCCAGAACCTGCTCAGCGCGGGGCGTGCGACGAATCGCCCTTTCAACATCAACGACTGCGTAATTCTCTCACTCATCGCCGCAACGCTATCCGATCAAGCAGTCACCGAAAAGATCGACAGCGGCCACGCCGCGCCAACGCACTGGGAGGCGCTGTATATAATTTTATTATGACAGAGGTTTATCGTTCCGCGCGGGCGGCGCGTCACCGCCGAGGCCCAATCGGCGCGCTGAAGACCGGCGCCGAGGGGCGGTAGGGGATCACGGATTTCCCGAAATTCTGGCCATATTGCTGCTGGACGCCGGGAATGTTGACGATGCCGATGGCGGTGTCGGGAGACCGCGCGTCAAACGGAGGGGCATTGATGATCAGGCCGGGTTCATCGGCCTTGCGCTTGAGCTGCTTGTTGAGGCGCTCCAAGACGCGGCTGTCCATGCCGCCGCCGTTCCGATCGCTGACCGTCGGCGGCCTCACGGTGATCTCTGGCAATGTGATCTGCTCACCGGCGCGCGCCGGGAGGACGTTCAGCGCCGTCAAGATCATGAAGAAAGTCACTGTGGGCGTGGTCTTGCGCAGCATCATCGGGACGGCCTCGCCTGGATCACCAAAGCGCCCAGCGACGCATTCAGCGCGGCGAAATTGACGGGAGCGACGCCAGATCCCGCCGCGCCCGCACCACCGATACAATAGCGCCCGCAGCCTCGCCCCGCAACCAGCCGCCGGCCCGCGCCGACCGGCTCTCCGAACGTCGCGACGGGAACGCGGCCGGTGACGCGAAAACCGCGGGCGGCGAGTTGAGAGCGCACGGCCAGACAATAATGGACCGAGAGATAGGAGAACCGCGTCTCGCCATGACCGGCGCGATATTTCATCAAGGCGCCGCAGAGGTCGCCGCCAGCCAGACGCCATGCCTGGCCCAGATAAGCGACGCCGAAATGGATATTCGTCTCAGGGATCGCCAGATCGGCGGCGGAGCCGACGAAGCCGAGCATGCGGGCGGTCTCCGGCCGTATCTGCATCAGGCCGATTTCGCCAACGCCGCCGATTTCGCGCGGATTATATCCGCTCTCCACCGCCATGACGGCTTCGGCGATTTCAGGTCCGATGCCCTGGCGCAGGGCTTCCTTTTCGATCAAGGCGCGATAGGCGAGCCGGCCTTCGGCTGTTGGCGCGCCGCCGTCGCCCCGTCCGCCGCCGGAGACTTTGCCGCCCTCTGGCGCCGGCGCGGCTTCAACCGACGCAACGCGGGCGTCAACGGCGGCCTCGGCGGCGCGGGATTGCGCGCCAAACACGGCGAGCCAAAGCGCCGTCGCCAAAACGCCGGTCTGAGCGGAGTGACATCTTGCCATTACGCGAAGCCTTTTCCTCCTGAGCGTTCCACGAGCCCGATGATCGTCATGCGTTCGTCCGGGGCCACGACAGCTCGGTCTCCCGCCTATGCCCGCGCTTCGGCGCCGGGCGCGCCGGTCGGCGCAACCGGCGCGTTCGCCGCCTGATGGCCGTTCGCCTGCTCGATCGAAGGCGCCGCCTGGTTGCTGACCAATTTGGACAGTTCCGTCCGCAGATAGACGATCAGCTCCTGGATCAAGCGATCCCAGATTTCAATCTGGGATCGGAGATGGCTCGGCGTGACGCCGCCGACGACGGAGATGTCCTGCGTCAGCGCAAGGAACGGCGAACTGAGTTGCAGGCGGGCAAAGCGCCGGCTCACATTCCATTGATTGACAATCCCAAGCGGCAGATCGCCTTGCACCTGCAACACCGCGACCAGCGCCGCATCGACAAACTCGTCGCCGCCCGGGATCGGGTTGCCGGGTCGAATCTCAAAGCCGCAACCATTGGTGGCCGAGCGCAGACAGGTCACATTGGCGACGGGATCAGTCATCGTTTCGACGCGATAGCCGAGCGTTTGCAGCGTATCGCGCAGGCTCTCAAGGGTCAGTTTGGCGATGACGGTCTCGGACATGGCGGGCTCCTGCGCGAATTACAGACGAAATGGGAAATCGAAGGTGATGTGGCTCGGTCCGTGACAACGGCTCTGGCGAGATCCGCGTTCAGGATCGGGCGATGGCGCGGTGTCCGCGCCATCGGGATCGAAAGGCGCTATTTCGCCCCCGCCGGGGGTTGCGCCACGAGGTTCGCGATCGCAAGCTCATTCAAAACAGGCGGATTCTGCTTGAGCACTTCGGCGAGATAGGCCTGGCGCAGCGCGCGCGCGCGCTCGGCGCGCATCTGTTGGACGAGCGCCTCGCGCACCTCCGGCAAGGTGCGCGTATAGGCGGCTTTGGTGTCGATCAACTTCAGGATGTGCCAGCCGTCATCGAGACGAACCGGTTCGGATATCGCGCCCTTCGCCAGCCCGGCGAGATGGGGTCGGATCTCCGGTCGAAACTGGCTTTCCACGAGCAAACCGAGAGCCCCGCCATTGGCGGCGCCGGACTCGGTGGCGATGGCGGCGAAATCCGCGCCCGGGGCCTTCAACTTGCGCTGAACATCCTCAAGACGCTTGCGGGCGGCGTCTTCGGTCGTCTTGTCGCCGTCCTTGGCGGCCGCGACGAAGATCTGAGCGACCTCGAACTGACGCGGCGTCAGGAACGCCTCACGGTTGGCGTCATAGACCTTTTGCAATTCATCTTCGCCTGGATAGCTCGCCGGGGGCGTCGACACCATCTGCAGATAAAGCTCGACGAGCGCGCCTTCCCGCATGCGCTCCAGCTGTGTCGTCACACTCGCCTGCTGGTCCCATTTCCGGCTCCGAAGTTCCTCCAACACCAGGCGGTTGGCCAGAAGCATGCGGACGGCCTGACTGAGAATCGCGGGATTCTGTTTCAACGCCTCCTGATCGGCCGGCCGGAGCGTTGCGACATAGGCCCGAATTTCCTCGGCCGAGATGTTGGCGTTGCCCACCCGCGCCACCACATCGTCGCCGGATGAGGACTTTTCCGTCGCCGCGACAGGCCGGCCTGTGGCGACAGGCTGCGTGGCTGGCGACGAAACGGGCTTCGGCTTCGTCGCGGTCGACGCCCCATTCTGCTGAGGCGCGCTTTGGGCGTTGGTCACCCCGGTCATGCCAATAACGACCGCCAGAGCCGCGGAACCGATGACTCCCGCCTTGGTCATCCCTGCCGCTCCGAAAATTTTCATA
This sequence comes from Rhodoblastus sphagnicola, assembly GCF_002937075.1. Taxonomy (GTDB): domain Bacteria; phylum Pseudomonadota; class Alphaproteobacteria; order Rhizobiales; family Beijerinckiaceae; genus Rhodoblastus; species Rhodoblastus sphagnicola. Next base: position 32,531 of record NZ_NHSJ01000051.1, on the reverse strand, counting down.
CTCATTGAACTGCCTTCTGATCGAGGAGCCTGTCGTTGGTCTCTTGAATGTAGTTTTCTACCTCAACTTTACTCAGCCCAAGGAGCGGTTCCTGCCCTGGGAGCGCGAGATCTCTGTAACCTTTGAGAAGGTCTTGGCTGGCCTTCAACATCAGGGCGTTCTTGCTCTGGCAGCTCTTGGCGCTGGCTTTGAAGGCATTCGCCTGGCCCTCGAATTTGGCGCGCTCGGCGTCCTTGGACCTTGCGACGTTGGCGGCCTCCTCGTAAGCCGTCTTCCATTTTTCAAGCGTCTCATCGCGCTCCGCCAGGCGCTTGTTGAATTCCTCGACCGCATCGCGCTGCTGCTGCCGGACTTCGCGGACCTCGGCCTTGGCGGCCTTGCTCTCGGCCTTGGCGGCGTCGACTTGCGCTTTGGCGGCGGCCTTGTCGCGCTCGGCGTTCAACTCGTAGTTGGCGATCTTGGCCTGAAGCGCGGCGCGCTGGTCCTCCAATTGCCGAGCCTGCGCGATGGAGCCGCGCAACGCTTCGCGCAGACGGTCGGCTTCGTCCGCCGCATCGGCCCGGACCGAAAACATCGCCACCGCCAGCGACGCCGCTATCACAAGGATGACGTTCAAGTGCGTTTTCATGATCAGAACTTCGCGTTGACATCGAGTTGCACGACATCGACGGCATAGGGCGCGCCGGCGATGTTCTTGGCGCTCATCCAGCGCAGGGAGGCTGCGACGTTCTGGCTCAGGCCAAGATTGCCGCCGAGGAAGTAACCTTGGAGATTGGAGCCCCCCAAGCCGAAATCGGCATCCGCGAAGGCGTCAACAGTCGCATCCGATTCAAGATATTTGTAACCGGCATGCACGTTCCAGTCCCAAAGCTGCTTGATCTCCTTGTCGCCGACCGTCAGACGCCCCAGCCAGCCTTGATTGCCGCCATTGAAAACACCGGATTTCGTACTGGTCCCGGAACCGATATTGTTCACCGCGACAGTCCTCAGGAGACTGCGATCGAACGCGGTATTGGTCACGTATTCGCCGTCCAGGATGATGTGAGCCGGGTTGAAGTGTGTGAAATCCGCCTGGGCGCTGACGACCAGCGGGCGATACTCGCTGGCGAGGCCGAAATACTGAAACTGGCTTGTCGTTCCATAGGTATTGCTCGCCGTCGACTCTATATTGCGCAACGTCCTGTAGGTATTGCCCTTCTGGGCAAACGACGGCCGGGTCAGGTCGGTATTGCACGCGTCGGACGCGTTGAGCACGGAGCAGAGGTCGGAGTATTTTCCCTGCACGTTGTCAAAGTCATAATAGGCGACGCCGAACCGAACCGCGGTTTCGGGATTGATCTCGCGAAAGAAGCCGACTTGCACGCCGAACAGCCATTTGTCGGTGTTTTTGAATTTGCTGGGTTGGCCGTTGTTGACGCCGAGATTGATGCCGGCGTTCAGGTCCGTGTTGTAGATCGGGAACGCGCCGAGCACCGCGAAGGGCGTGAAGTCATCGCCCACGTCATGCTTGACTTGCACCGCGGCGCCATCGAAGCCGAGTTCCTTGCTCCAGACGATATCCGTCGGCGACCAGAACGGATTGTCGAAGCGCCCGAGGTAGAACGTCGCATCGTCAAAAGGCTTGTATGACAGAAACGCGCGATCGAGCCACAGCGAGTATTTCGAGAAATTGCCGCCGGTCGCTCCCAGCGTCTGGTTTGTCGAGACCGGCGAATTGCTCTGGCCGGTCGCGAACCTGAAACCCGCGGCAAAACCGTTGGTCAAATCCGCGGCCAATCCGAGCCGGGCGCGAAGCAGATATTGCTGACGGTTCTGATCGGAATTATAGGTCGGATAGTAATAGGGATTGGAGCTCACGGGGCTGTTATCGTAAGGCGAACCGGTGTTGATCTGGTTGAAATTGGGGGTTCCCGAGGGATCGTTGCCTTGCGGGTAGAAGCTGCCCTGATAGCGGCCGCGCAAGTCGCCATAGACGTGAATGCGCTCGGCCCATTCCGGATAGAGGCCAGGCGACGCCCAGTTTTCGTTCTTCGCCTTTTCCATCACCTCTTGCTTGATCTGCTCGCGCAATTGCTGCTTGACGATTTCCGGGACGTAGGTGACGTGCCGCGCGCCGCGCGGCTCGGCCGCCGAGGCCGCCGCCGTCGCGGCTTTCGCGGCCTCGCTGGCCTTGGCGGCGGCGTCCTTGGTCGCCTGTCGCGACACATAGGCCTCGTCCTCGGCCTGTTTGATCAGTCCCTGGGCTTCCTCTTCGCTCAAGGCGCCGCGCTTGACCAACAGATTGACAAGATTGATCGACATGTTCGGCGACATCGGTTTCGCCTTGGAGACCGTCGCGCGCTTCTGATCGCTGTTCTTGGCGGGGGGCGGCGCCTGTGGATCCGTCTCGCTCTGGGCAAGGGCCGGATTAACGCACAGCAGCGTGGACAGCGACAGAGCGAGCGGGATCTCGCAACGGCGCCGATTCAATTTTCGTCCAAACATCAGTCCCCACTCCTAGAGCTAAATCCGCACGTTCGTGTTCATTCGATTTGTTGTGAGGCTCTCAGCCCGGTCGCCGTTCGGTGATCCGGGTGACGATTGGCATCGGCATGTCGGCGGGCGGCGGACTCCGCAGCGTCAGCGCCCCCAGCACTTCGTTTCTGATGACGGCGTCGAGTTCCGCGTCGCCCGTCGAAGATCCCAATTGAACGCGGGTGATGCGACCGGTCGCGTCCGCCCATAACCGGACCTGCATCTGAACGGACGCATTACGCGTCTTGGCGTTGCCGCGCAGAGCCGCCTCGATTTGCGAACTGACCATCGCCGAGTATCCGCCCCAACGACTGCCGCCGGAACCTCCTCCCCCCCCTCCGTAGGGGCTGCCGCCCGGCTTGCCGCCGAGATTGAACGCGTCGCCTGGCCCCTCCGCCTTGGCGTCAAGCGCCAGAGGACCCGGCGGAGGCTCGTTCTTGACGTCCTTGAGCGGCTCGTCCTTCGGCTTGTCGATGGGCTTGTCTTCCTCCACCGGCTTTTGTTCGTTGATCTCCTGCTCGGTCACCTTCGGCTGCTCGATCATTTTCTGCTCGGGCGGAGGCGGCGGCGGAGGCGGCGGCGGCGCGACGGTGAAGATCGTCAGGTCGCGCACCTGGAGCGGCGGCGCCATATCGTCGTGGCGGATCAACACATAAATTCCGCCGCAGATCGCCAGCGCGATCACGCCGACGGTCGCGCCACGACGCAGATATGATCCGCTTTGCCGACGGCCTTCCTGCCCTTCCTCGGACTCATCGTCGGACTGGCTCTCGATTTGGCTCGGGTCGCTCACGCAAACGCCTCCCCGGATGTCAAATCCGCCTGCTTGGCTTCGAGGTACTGCACAACAAACTGCATGAGCACGTCGACGCTGGCCGTCTCGATCCGCATTGTCGTGTCCTCGGCAAAATGCAGGATCAGGTCGTAAACCGCCTCGCGCGGATCAAAAGCGATGTAGCTCGCGTCATCGATGCGCAGACAGGACCGGTCACCCCGCTCGATCTCCAGGACAACCAAATCGCCGGGAATCCCCATGGCCGCGATCCGCATCCGCAGACACTTGGCGAGCCCGACCAACAGCGCTTCGCCGCGAATGGGAAACCGCAGCAGCGCCGCCGTCTCCGCTGCGCGCGCAACCGGCGGGACACACGCCGCCCGAGCGGCGGCGCGCGGCCTCGTCTTTATCCCGGCGCCCGGGATGAGGCGCATCAACCGCTTGCGCGCCGCGAGCCGGATGCCGTGTCCGAACTCCGCCAGGACAGCCATGACCGACGGCCACCCCATGCCGAGCGCATGTTTCGCGCCCCGAGCGACGCCGGCATGCGGCGCATCGCCGCCGCGTTCCCGCCGCGCAGAGCGTGCGACGTCGGCGGGATCAGGATTGGCGACCACGGACAGCACCATCGCAGCCCCCATCACTTCACAAGCGGCTTGGTGGCGAGTCCGACCTGAGTCAGTCCGATGCGGCCAAGCAGATCGAGAACGTCCATGACGTTCTGGTATTGCGCCTGCGCATCGCCGCGCAGCACGATCGGGAACTCCGGCGTCAGCGCCTTCTGCTGGATCAGGCGCTGTTCCAGTTCAGGCAACGTCACCGGAATGGTGTCGAGGAAGATCTTGCCATCATTGCCGACGGTGATCGCCTTCGTGGTCTGGGTCGCGAGGCTGGGGGCCGCCGACGCCTTCGGCAGATTGACCTTCTGGCCCTGCACCGTCGCGGTCGTCATGATGATGAAAATCACCAGGAGGACGTAAGCGAGATCCAGCATCGGCGTGATGTTGATGTCGTCATACGGTTTTGCATCGGACTGGATTTGCATGGCCGTCATTCCGCTGCAATTTGGTGGTCGACGGGATCGGGCCGATTGTTGTCCTCATCGTGGACCTCGGCCATCCGCGTGATGAATTCGTCGACGAAAACCTGAACGTCCGTCGTCAAATTCTTGATGCGGGAGATCAGGTAGTTGTAGCCGAACAGCGCGGGGATCGCGACGGCGAGGCCGGCGACGGTCGCCACCAGCGCGGCCGCGATGCCAGGCGCGATGGCGTTGACGTTGACATCGCCTGAAGCCGCGATCGCCGCGAAGGTGATCATGACGCCGACCACCGTTCCGAGCAGCCCGAGGAACGGTCCGCCGGAAATCGCGATCGTCAGGACGACCATCAACCGGTTGAGTTTCTGCATCTCCTTGGCCACGGCGCTATCGAGCATCGCCCGGATCGAGGCGATCGCCGCGGCCGACAGCACAGGCGCTTTTCGGCCGTGTCTGGCCAGGCGTCGGTGAATCTCGTTCGCGCCGACGTGATAGATGCGATAGAGCGAAGAGGATCGCATCCTGGCGGCTTCGCCGGGCGCGAGACGCCCGCCCAGCGTGGAAACGTCCTTCGTATCGCCGCGACCGAGCGCGCCGAGATCGTTGGACATTTCATGGAACGCTTTCAGGAAGTCCGCGTTGGCGCGGGACTGCCTGTTGATATAGCCGGTCCGGTCCCACATCACGACCCAGCTCAGCACGGCCATCATCATCAGCACGCCGATGACGACCCAGCCGTCGAGCGTGACCGATTTCAGGATCACCGCGAAATAACCCGACAGCCAGCTTGCGGTCTCCTCATCGACGCTGAAGGACAACAGCTTGGACTGATCCGGCCCTTGCCCGATCGCCGCGAACCTGATGAAGCCGTTGGGGCGCGCGACCTTGGAGATCTGCAGTTCGTCGATGTCGCCGACGAACCCCCCCATCGCGGCGGGGGCTTCGACAGGAGCCGGAGCCGCCGCTGAGGAAGCCGGTTCGGAAGCGACCGGCGCCGCGCCGGGAACCGCCGCATCGCCGCCGATCAGCGCGATCGAGTTGAGAGCCGGCAGTGAAGCGGCGACAGAAGCATAGGGAACGCCGTCCAGAAACAGCGAGACCTGACCATTGTTGGCGACCACCGCCAGATGACGCCAGCCGCCCGGCGCGACCGGCGCGCCCGCGCCGCTGCGTTGAGTCACGCCCGCATTCGTCACCTCGACAAACGGCGCGCCATTGTCGATCCCGATCACGAGACCGTTTGACGCGGCGGTGTCGCGCCGGCTGTAGATCGCGGCATTGGCCTGCGCCGCGGCCGGCTTGATCCATGCCGACCAGGTGAAGGCTGAATTGGCCGCCAGCGCCAGCGTTGGCGAGGCCGGCAATGTCAGGGCGGACCGCCCGTCCAGACGCAGGCCGGTGGCGATGATCGATCCATCGGCGGGTTGGCCCACGCTTTGAGCATTATTGGCCCATACGGTGGAGTCCATCGGCGGCGCGCCGCGCTCGCTGAAGTGATAGACCAGCACCGCGTCGGTATCGTAGACGCCCTTGGCGTCGCTGGCCGCCACTGCCTTTTTATTGCCGTAGTAGAGCCAGATATCGGACTTGGCCCCGGCCAGCACGTTCGGCGCGGATACCCACACCAGCGCCTCACCCAGGAGCGAATCGAATTTTTCGATTTGAAACTTCAAGGGCGTCTTGTCGTCGGAGGCGATGAAGCGAAGGTCGCTGCCATCGTCCTTGGTCGAACCGAAGCGGAAATTGCCCAAATGCAGCCGCACCAGAACCGGCGTGGAGCCGATCGGATCGGTGATGTTGGCGCCAGACGCGCTGGCGTCGATGGTGATTTTCTTGCGCAACGACCAGTCGTCGTTCCACCATGCCTGCGCCGGCGAAGGCAGCAAGGCGACAATCGCCACAACCGCCAGAAGCGCGTTCGTGAGAAATCTCGCCGTCGCTGGAAATTTACGCAGCGGCGCAATCATGTTTGACCGACCCATCGTCATCAGAATTCACCCCAGAAGCGGAAATTGACGCGCTCGTTCCCCGCGCGCGTGTAGGTTTGGCTGATCTGCGGCACAGCAAAGGTGAGCACGCCGTTGAAGTAGTTGAATATCTTGAAGCGGGAGCCGACGCCGTAGCTCCAGACCGAGAATTCCGTCTGTTGGCTTGGCAGCGGCCTCAATGTCGAGGCGCGCCCGGCGTCGGTGAAGCCAAACAGGCGCCATTCATTGAACACCATGATCGGCTCCGCCTTCTCTGCGCCGGCGTTCTTCAACTGCTCCTGCAGCAGACCGCCGACGTCGGGAGAGCGAAGCTCGATATTGCCGACGACGCCGTTGTCGCCAAGCACCTCCGATTCGAGATAGCCGCGCACGGTATCAAGCCCGCCGATGCTGAACTGTTCAGACGAGACCAGCGGTCCGTCGGCGGCCTGCGCCTGGACCTTGCCAAAAAGCTGGAAGCCTTCGCCCAGTTCCTGGGTGTGCGAGAGATCGAAGTTGAAATGGGCGAAACTCGGCTGCGCGGCGTAACGCTTGGCGTCGAAGTCGGCGGTGCTGCTGCTGAGCGCGCCGATATTCGACGTCGCCGAGGCGTTCATTTGCGTGACGAAACCGTCACTCTGGTAGGTCGCGCCATAGCTGGCGACCATCGGATAATAGGTCACCGGCGAGGAAAACGCGTCCGCGCCGAGTTTGACGCTCTGATCGAAGTGCTTGTAATCGAGGCCGGCCGACAGCGTATGGAAGAACCCCTCCCGCGTAGGCAACGTCATCACCGCGCGCGCGCCGACAATCTCGCCGGGACCGATGATGCTCACGCCGCCAACTGTTCCAACACTGCTTTCCGACTTGACGCCATAGACCAGCAGGCTCAACCAGTCGACGCCCGGCGCGCGGGCCAGATAGGATCCGGAAAACACCTGCGCATCGGAGGGACGTTCCGGCGCGACCTGATAGCTCAGGCTCAGCGAATGCCCGAGCTGCCAGAGATTGTCGTAGTGAACCGTGGCGTTGAGCCGCGACGATGTCGTATTGGGCGAGTTACGATTGTTGTATTCCAGCGCGCCGTGGACCGGAAGCTTGTCCTCGACGTTCAGATCCACATCGACCGTGCCAGGCGCCACGCCCGCGCGCAGCACTGGCGTCACCTTCCGGTCCGGCCATTGGTTGAGCGCCATGATATCCTTGGTCACCGCCCCGAACTCGGGCAGACCGCCCTCCTTCAAAGAAGGCGCATTCTCCTTGATCTTGTCCGTGTCGAAATAGCGCGAATTCTTGACCCGCAGCCGGCCGACCTTCATCTCGGCGACCTGCAGCCGGACGACCTTGTTTCCGACATTCTGCGCCGGCACGGAGACGCTGACGGTTTGGTAGCCCTTGTCGTGATAGGCTTTCTCGAGCGCCGCTCGCGCTTTCTCCACATCGTCCGGCGTGCGGTTCGGCCCCAGGAACGGGTAGATCGCCGTGTCGAGATCAATCTCGGGCAGCTTGTCCGCCCCGATCACCGTGAAATCGTCGATGTCGAAATGCTGCGGCGGCGCGGGAGAGGCGGGGGTGGAGGGCGCGCTGGGCGCTTGCGCCTTGGCGGCGGCGCCCGCCGCCTTCGCGGATGCCGATTTTGCCGGGGCGTTGGCGACAGTCGATTGATCGGTCTGAGCCGCCAACGCCGGATCGACGGCAAGAACGCCGCCCGCCACGACCATCGGCGTCATTTTCAGGTACAAAGCCACCCATTGCGCAGACCCCAGCCTGCGCATCCTGTCGTTCAATCGTCTTCGCACGAAACGCCCGCCTGTCTCGAAACCGATCCGCGCATCGACGAGGTTCTTCACCTTCGTCAACGCGGCCATGACTTTAAGACAACTGGGCCTGACCTAACCTGCAAAATCTTCCTAAGAAAAACCCGCCTGTGCGCTGGCGGGCTCTGTTGCCTCAACATGATCCCGGAAACACAGCCCGCCGTTGCAAGCATCTGTTCATAATTGACAATGGTGAAGGAGGCGGCTTTCGTAATGGGCCCTCGGTTGTCGAGAGCCGTCGCTCGGCTTGCGCGAAATAAGCGATGGCGCAACCACGATGCAGCAGTGGCGCGGTTCCGTGATCCGCCGATGCAGCCCGGAATACGGCTTCAGCACCGTAAGGATAGCCGCCGCCTCTGTAACCATCGCCGTCCGAACATGCGCCTCCCCCTTGTCATCGATCAATCAATGACGAGTTCGGACAGACGCCGTATTGCATGGGACATGCGCTGAAAGGCGTCAGGGCAGTCCATCGGCTTGCAGCCAGGCGACGGGAGCCTATTGAACCGGGCGGGCGTCCCGCCAACAGCAATTGGACCCGTCAAACGAACGCGCCAGCATTCACCGGCCGAGTTGCGCCCGCTTCTCGTCGGCAAGCCGCACGGCCTGCGCCTCGGTGAGCGCGCCGACGCCAACCACCTGGTAGCGACTACGCGGGTCCGGGCTTTGCAACTCGCTGCGCTTGCTGCGGCGTTCGTCGTCCTCCTTAGGCGCGGGAGGCGTATCGCCGCTGCCGCCGCCATAGCCGATCACCTCGACGATGATCACCGACGGCCGGTCACTTGGGCCGGTCTGGGTAACGTCCTTGACCGCGTTGTTGGCGGCGTTGTCCTGGGTCGACGTGGTCAGCGCCGCCGGCGCCGCCGCCGGCATTTGCAGCCCGGTGACGGCGCCGCCAACCTGGAAATTGTCGCCGTTGCGGACCTGATAGGCGACGATCGACAGATTGCCCGCGACCCGGACGCCGGCGTCGCCGGCATCGACGATGCCGCGAGGCGCCAAGAGATAGACGTCGGGCGCCTTGATGCCGACCGCAGGCTGGAACGCGGCGATGCCGGCGCCGGACACCCCGGCCTGCTCATCGACCTCGCCATACAGGTCCCAGTTGAAATCCACCACCACCGGTGGGAAGTTGGCCGAGGTTTTTGGCCCCTGTCCGGCGTTGAGATCGCCGTTCGAGGACCACGCCAGAATGTCACCTCCATTCTGGGTGAACAGCCTGCTCTGGTTCAGCACCAGGCTGCCGTCGGTGAAACTCGACACCGAGCCGCCGCGCAACGTCAAAATGCCTTCGAGACCGACCGGGATTTTGTCGATCGCGGTGGCGTTGGCGTAGGCCCAGTTCGACGCCGCCGCGCCGCCATACACATCGATGCTGTAGTTGCGCCGCGCCGCCTGGGTCGAGGTGCGCACCACCGAGCCGGCGATGACGTCGCCGCCCGGCCCGAACAGCCGGATGTCGCCGCCGCGGGTGGTCTGCAAGGTGGCAAGCCGCAGATCGAGATTGCCGGTGTGGACGCGGGCGGTATCGACCGCGCCGCCTTCCAGGCCGTTGGCGGTGAAGCCGTGAGCCGCCGGGAACAAAGTGTTCACCGCCTCATAGCCGCGGCTGTATTTCATATAGGACGGGCTTGTGGTCACCCCAACCTGTTCGAGTTCGTTGAAGTACACCTCCGACAGCAAGAAGATCCGCTGCTCCAGCGGCGACAGCGCGGTGAAGGCGGCGTAGGCCTGGCTGTCGCTGACCGCGGTGGCGCCAAAGGCCGCCAGCAGCGCCGCGGCGTGGCGCGTCTTCATCCATTGCGCCAACTGCGCGCCATAGCCGCCCCAGGTCAGCGCCGAAACATTGGCCGGATCGACATAGCGGTCGCGCAGCGCGCTGTAGTCGGCGCCAATCGCGCCGAGCCCGAACATCACATAGAGATCGGCGCCGCCGCCGCCCGTCGTCACCGCGCTCTTCAGCCAGGGATTCCAGTCGTAGCCGACGGACATCACGCCGCCGCCGAAGGTGGTCGGCGTCGAGATGTCGCAGCCGCAGGCGATCGAGTGAGAGCTGACCTGGGTCACCGAGGAGTTGAGGAACGGCCCGATGTCGCCGCCGGCCTCGAGGAAGAACGCGCCGGGGCCGCCGATCACGAAAGTGTTGCCGTGCAGCGTCGGCAGCGTGACCTTGGCGGCATTGACCACCTGCGACGCGGTGGCGGTGATGTCGCCGCCGGCGGCGATGCGGGTGATGTCGGTGGCGGCCAGGTTCTGGCCGAAGAACATCATGTTGACGATGTCGCCGCCGGCGATGATGCGCGCCTGCTTCGGCGCCGCCAGGGTGACGTCGAGGATGTCGCCGCCCGCGGCGACGAACACCGGCAGCGGGTCGCCCGCGTGGGTGATATTCTCGTTGTGGAACAGCCGCTTCTGCGCCTCGGTGGTGGTCGATGTCGCCACCGGAAGGCCGTTGCTGCTGACCGCGTGGGTGGCGCCGGTCGGGAAGAACGGCGCGGAGGCCAGGTTCGCGGGATCGACGTCGCTCATGACGATTGTCACCGGATTGATGCTGCCGCCGGCCAGCAGCGCCAGCTGCCCGTCGGGGTCCGGCATCATCGTGAACGACGCCCAATCGACGGCGCTGTTGAGCACGTTGAAGGTCATGTCCCCGGTCAGCGCCGCGATGCTGACGCTGCCCGGAAGAATGCTGTTGCCGTAGTCTCCGACGATCGAGACGTCGCCGGCGGCAAGCAGCGACAGCGACAAGCCGGCCGACCCGGGCCGCAGCGCGAGGTCGCGGCCCGCCGTGGCGGTCGCGGTCGCATTGTCGAAGCTCAGAAGGGTCTTGCGATCGAAGCCCGTGGTCAGATTTGACCCGATCAGCGCGCTGCCGGCGGCGGCGGCGATATCGCGTTGGGCGGCGAGCGTCGCGGCGCCGGAACTGACGCTGACCCGCCCGCCGAGGATGTCGCGGCCGGCGGTGAAAGCGACATCGCTGTCGCCGAGGTATTGCATGGCCTTGGCGCTGCGACCGTCGGCCAGCGTCAGCGCCACGGTGCGGATCGCCGACGTCGAGATCGCCGGCACGTCGTTGATGTCGTGGCCGGCCGAGATGGTGATGTCGCCACCGGCCAATGCGCCGACGCCAGTCTTGAAGCCGGACGGTTTCAGATGCCGATCGACCAGATTGCTGATCGAGGGAACGATATTGTCTAGGCTGATCCAGTCCGTCGTGGTGTTCGGGGCGCCATAGATGTTCGCAATCAGACTGCCGCTGCGCCCCAGCACGTCGCCGCCGGCCCTGATGCCGATGTCGCCGCCATTGCTGAGATAGAGCCCGCCCGTCACCATGTTGGCGGCGAGGTTGACAGCCGCCATGGAGCCGGTGGAAACGTCGCGCGCGGTGGTCGCCGTGGTGGAGGCGCGCTGGCCGACGGTATAGACCGCGACCGCGTCACTGACGCTGTTCGTCGCCACCCCACCGGTCAGATCGACATCGCCGGCGGCGGCGAGGCTGATGCTGCCGGCGCCGGTGCAGATCATATTGCGGGTGGTCAGCGTCGATGTTCCGATTGCCGGAAATGGCGAGGTCTTTCCCGCATCCGCGTATGCGGCATTGACGTCCTGCAGGAGAGCCATAGCGAAGTTATAATGCTTTACGAAATAGGCGACCACCGCCGCCGGCGCCTGTATATATCCAGGGTTGATTTTTGGCGCGCCGTATTGTGCGATCAAATTGGCCAACTCCGCCGGGACCGAGCCGGATTGCAGATCGGCGGAAAAGGCCGTCGTGAGGTTCGCAACGTTCATGATGCCGTACCAGCCGGAATAATCGCTGGCGTCGAAAGTGACGACCATTCCTGGCCCCACGGCAGCGACGAAATCGTCAACGCTTGCCCATCCACCGATGTAGTCGCCCCAGCCGTCATCCGCCGTCGGGAACAGAAAGGTGTAAGCACCGGAATTGGTCACGCTCCGACTCGTCGTCGGCGCCATGGAGAATGTTGCTCTGCTGTCGGCATTTATCATCATCGGATTGACCGACGCCGTCAAACCGCCCGCACCCCGGCGCAATGCCGCCCCGGCCACCAATTTGTAGGTCGTCGAAGCGACAGCGCTGGAATTTGAGCAAGCGGCGTCGCTGCAGACCAATGGGAACACCACCGAATTCGCCAGCGTGTCGCCGGTGGTGGCCGCGGTTGGCGAATTACCGGCGGAGTTGTAGGGCGAGCCGGATCCGCCGGCCGAGATCACCTTGATCCCCCCGTAATACACCGCGTTTGAATAACCAATATCGAAGCGAATGTTATCCGGGTACGCCCCCGGCCAACCAGCGCTGAAGTAACCATTCGCGCTGATGCTTAAAGGGGCCGGCGCGTTGGGATCGGCGAACTGAAAGAACCCGTCGGTGATGCTGCCTTCGAGCCGCAGGTCGCCAACGGCGCGCAGCGCCAGCACCGGCGCGCCGCCGAGGGCGCTGCCGCCGGTGCGATAGAGCATGCGGGTGAAGCGCCCGAGCACCTCGCCTTCCTTGCCCGAAACCACGCTGGCGCTGCTGCCGGAGCCGATCATCGCGCCGGCCGCGACGGCGGCGTCGACATTGACCACGCCGGCGCCGAAATTCCAGGTGGAGGCCAGGGTGATATCGCCGTCATGCGCCAGATCGAGCCCGGGCCGGACCTGGAAATTCGACTGCGCGGCGAGACCGCCGAGCTGACCATAGGCCGAGGAAATATCGAGCGTCTGCACAAAGGTCGATAGCGTGCCGGCGCCTTCGTCGCCGAGGAAATTCAGCCCGCCGACGCTGGCGCGCGTACCATTGGCGTTGGCGGTGTCGAGATCGGCGCCGACATCGAGCGTCACCGCGTTGGTGGCGGCATTATAGGTCACGCCGGTGAACAATCCGCTCGCGGCCACCGCCTTGAGATCCCATCGGCGGAACGCTTCGATGACCACGCTCTTGGCGCCGACCACGGAAGACGCCGAGGCGACGTTGACGTTGACGGTCTGGCGGCCGGCGCCGTTGTCGATCACCGGGGCGCGCAGCGTCAGCGTGCCGCCGCTGTCGCCATCGACGTAGGAATAGCCGTAGCCGCTGGCGAGCGGGATGGCGCGGTTGCCCGGCCGGTGCGCCGAGATGTCGATCCTGGCGCCGGCCGCGATGGTGATGGCCCCGCTGGCGCCGGAGATCACGCCGTCGGCGCCGGTCGAAGTGGAGCCAGTGATGAAGTCGGAGCCGAGTGTGACATCGCCGGCCGCGGCCTTTCGCGGATCGGTGTCGGCATAGCCGTTGGCATGGGCGTCGAGTTTTGCCGTCGAGGTCAGCGCGACGCCCCGGTTGCCCCACAATGCGATATCGCCGCCATTGACGCCCGAGGTGTCGATCGCGCCGGCGATTCTGACGAAGCCGCCATCGGCGGTCAGCGCCACCGAACCGGATTTCAGGATCTGCCCGGCGTCGAGCACGAGGTCGCCGGCATGGCTGTGCAGTTCGAAGCCGCCAGTGAAGCCATAAGAGCCGGCCAGCGTATTGAGCGCCACCAGATCGACGCCGCCGCCGCTCTCCAGCGCGAACACGCCGCCGCCGCCGCTTCTCGCGGCGCCGTCGATGGCGCCGCCGAAGACGACATTGCCTGCGACCGCCGAGATGTCCAGCCGCCCGGCATTGCCGGCGCCGCCCGCAACCGAGACCAGCGTGCCGGCGCCGAGCGTGATGTCGCCGGCCTTAGCGGTCAGCCGCACGACGCCGCCGGCGGCCGACGCTGTAGTGGAGTCGGTGGCGTCGCCGAACATCGCAACGTAGCCTGGGGCTTCAACCACGGCGCCGTTCGACAGCGACAGCGCGGACGCCGAGATCAGCTCGACCAGCCCGGCGCTGGCATGCAGCGTGCTACCGCTGACCGCGACCGAACCGCCGCGCAGCGACAACGCGGCGCCGGGGATGCCGCCGAGCTTGGCGAGATCGAGCGCCGCGGCGCCGAGATTGTCGATGCTGAGCGCGCCGCTGGTGGTCAGGGTCAGGTCGGGGATCACGGTGGCGCCGGCTGCCGCGCTCACAGCGCGGTCGCCGAGATAGGGCGTGTGCAGCGTCAGCGCACCGGCGCCGGTGTTGAGCCCGGCGTTCTGGCCGGTGACGAAGACGCCATTGCTGGCGGACAAGGTCACGCCGCCGAAGAAGTCCTTGCTCTGCAACGCCACCGCGGCCGACAGCGCCAAGGTGGTGCCGGTCGGCAACGTTACCGATACTGAACCGTCAAGCTTCACCGCCTGATTCGCACCGTAGGTCCAGACGGCCGTGCCGCTGAGATAGCGCGCGCCCTCGGGCAGCGTGACGTTGAGGCCGCCGGCGTTGAACGAGAGGCCGGAAATGGTGATCTCGCTGCCGGCCTGTAGCGTGGTCCCTGCGTTCAATTGGCTGACCACGCCAGTGCCAGCATCGAGCGTCACCACGGTTCCGGCCGGCAGCAGCACCGGCGTGGCGTCGAGCAGCTTTTGATAGCCGAAGTTCGATGACCATATCATCGTCCCGGCCGGGATGACGACGCGGGTATCGGCCTTCAGCGTGGTGGTGACGGTCGCAGCCGTGGTGGTGGCCTTGGTGGCGACCAGCCCGCCGCTGAAATGGATGCTGCCGGCCTTGATCTCGAGGCTGCCGGACTTGGCCAGGCAGCTGTCGCAGGCATAGCCGGAGGTCGCGGAATTGCCCAGCGTCACGCTGTCGGCGTTGACCGTGACCGCGCCGCCCTGGGCGCCCGCCAGCATCGAGGCGTCGAGCCGCAGATCGCCGAACCGATAGGAGCCGTCGGCGAAGTCGATCGCGGTCTGCGAGCGCAGCGTCAGCCGGGCCGCGGTCTGCGCCAGCACCGCCTGCAGTCCTGCGGTCACCACCACGCCCTGGTAGTTCGGATCGGTGACGCCGACGCCGATCCGCGCCGCGCCGAGCGCCACGGTCTTGGCGTTGTTCAGCGCCAGCGCGTCGGACAGCGTGACGCCGCCCGAACTGTCGAACATGATCGCGGCGCCGGTGAGCGTCGCCGCGCCCACGCTGAGGCTCGCGGCATTGCTGAAGTTGGTTCGGCTGGTCAGCCGCTCCGGCCCGTTGGCGACGCGCAGCAGCGCGCCGGCGCCGGGGGTCGAGCTGTCGCCGATCCGATAGACGCCGTCGCGCCGGTCGGCCATGGTGCCGATTGCGGTGATCGCGGCGCCATCGGCGATCGTAATGCCGCCCTTGGCCGCCAGCACGATCTCGCCCGCCGCGATCGGATGCGCGGCGTCATTGCCAAGCGTAATGCTTCCGGCCGACACCGCCAGCGTGGTGGTTCCATCGGCGTTATCGGCGCGGGTGGCGCCGACCAGCAGACTCTCGGCATTCAGATTGCTCAGGCTCGACGCGGTCACGGTGAGCCGACCGGCGCTCGGCTGCGCCGGCAGCGCCGAGACGATGTCGATGACGGCGCCGCCGACATCGACCTTGGCGCCGCGGCCGCCCTCGCCCGAAGCCGCGCGCACTGCGGCGTCGATCAGCAGCGTCGAGCTGGCGTTCAGCACCAGTCTGCCGGCGTCGACCGCCAAAGCCGGGGTGACGGTCTTCTTCTTGGCCGCGAGCTTGGCGAAGTAACTGTCGCCCGAAGTCAGCTTGATCGCCGAGAACTTCTCGAACACGCTCTGCGACTGCACCGCAAACAGCGCGGGCGATGACTGCGCCGCGCCCGACAGCGC
Organism: Rhodoblastus sphagnicola; assembly: GCF_002937075.1. GTDB lineage: Bacteria > Pseudomonadota > Alphaproteobacteria > Rhizobiales > Beijerinckiaceae > Rhodoblastus > Rhodoblastus sphagnicola. The sequence goes on along the minus strand of NZ_NHSJ01000051.1, from coordinate 16,718 downwards.
GTCGCCGTAGGAGCCGACCGCAAGCTCAGTGCCGTCGGCGCGGGTGTAGGCGCCTCCGACCGCAAGCCTGGCGGCGCCGGTCTGCTCCACCACCAATACGCCGCCCGGCAGCGTGGCGTATTGCGCCGGCAGCAGCGTGTACCATTTGAGCCCCTGGCCGATATCGATCAGCACCCGCTTGCCGACGCCGTTCACCGATGACAGCGCGGCATAATTCGCCGAATAGACCGGGTCGTAAGCCGCGACCGCCTTGTCCGACAGGCCGGGAACGATCGCATAAGGCTGCGCGCCGCCGGCATAGGTGTAGCCGGTCTTGCTGGTGTAGGCGTCGTCGTTATAGCTGTTCAGCACGTCGCGCGAGCCGCCGGCGCCGGCGGCGAATTCATAAGCGGTGACGTCGCCGCCGCCGGAGACGTTGACCACGGCGCCCGAGGTCACCTTGATGCTGTCGCCCCTCAGCGTCAGCAGCTTTGCCGGCGGCGCGGAGATCGCGTCGCCGCCGGTCGGGGAAAAATACCATTCGATGCCGTCGGTGGTGGCGCCATAGGGAATGCTCAAGCCGTTGGCGGAGACTTCGGTATAGCTGCCGTCGGTCAGCGTCAGATCGCCGGTCGCGGCCAGCGTCAGGCTGCCGAGCGGCGCCCGGATCACGCCGCCCTGCACGATGGTCGGAGCCTGCACCGTGAGGCTGCCGCCGGCGGAATAGGGCGCGTCGGGCAATGTCGCGGTGCTGCGCGCGAAGCTGATCGAGCCTGCGGCCTGGTTGGTCTTGATGGTGAAAGTGGCGCCAGTGGTCGGATAGATCTGCGCCGCGGCGATCGCCAGATCGCCATTGACGATCAGCTTGCCGGTCAGCGCGGTATTGGTGATGGTGGTGGTCTTGAAGTAGCTGATCCGGTAGTCCTGCACGCCGATCAGGCGCAGATCGCCGTCGCTGATCAGATTGACGTTGGCCACCGAACGATCGAACAGCACCGCGCCTGAGATATCGAAGGCCTTGCTGGCGTGCAGCGTGACGCCGTTCGACGCCGCCGCGCCGGCGTTGTCGCTACTCAGCACATCCATCGAACTGGCAAGCCCGATATAGGGCGCGGTAATGGCGAGATCGCCGCCCGATTTGATCACCACGGCGTTGGCGTTGGCGACATCCGGCTTGCCAGCATCCTGGCCGATGTCCCACGGCCGCGAAGACACCACCAGCGCGCGGCCGAGCGCCAGCGACACGTCGCCCTGCGAGCTCAGGCTGCCGAGCGCGGCCAGCGTCGTGAAGCCCGACGCCTTGATCTGGTCTGCGGACAATTCATTCGCGGCGTCGGCGACGCTCTGGGTCAAGACCACGTCGCTGAGCTGCAGCGCGCCGCCCTCGGCGTCATCCGATCCGCCTTTGGCGCTGAGGACCGCGTTCGAGGAAATCGTAAAGCCGTTCGGCGCCGTGATGGCGCCGGCGTCGCTCCAGACCGCGGTCGGCGTCAGATCGCGCCGCGCCAGCGAGGTCGCCGCTGTTGTCAGACTCAATGAAGGCAGATCAAACCTGTCGGCGGCGCCATCGAGATTGACCGCGGCGCCGGCCTCGATGGTCAGGGTCCCGCCCGGCTGATAGCTCCCGCTCGTCGTTTGCAAGGCGGCGAGGCGCGCGGCGCCGTAGAAGCCGGTCTTCAACGTGGTCTTCGGCGAGGTCAACACGATCGAGCCGCCGGCGTAGACCTTACCGCTGCGCACCGTCGCGTCGAAGCGGCCGCCGGCATCGGTGGCGCGCGGATTGATCACGCTGACGCCCGACAAATCGGTGACGCTGCCGGCGCCAAGCACGACGCCGTCACTGGCTTCGAGATCGCCGAGCAGATAGACCATCGAGGTCATCGCCACGTCGGCGTTGGTGGCGCCGGACACTTTGGAGGCCTTGGTCTCGACGATGGCGCCGTCGTTCTCCACCGTGAACACATCGGAGAGCGCATGCGCGGCGTGAATCGTCTCGTAGCCTGTGAAGGCCTCCGGCAGCGTCTGTTGCCGCACGATGCTGCCGCCCCGCAGTCGAATGCCGCCCTGGTTGAGCAGTTTGGCGACCGTCAGCACCGCGCCCGGCGCCGATACGATACTGCCGCCGGCATCGACTTTCAGTTCGACCATGCCGTCGAGGGTGAGGTTGACCGGCTTCTGGTCCCAGACCTCGGCCGGCGCCGAGGCGGTGAGAAGCGTCTTGACGTCCGCGTCGGTCGCAAGGCTGCGCAGCGCCGTGGTCTGCTCGCCGGTCAAGACGCTCGGCAGCAATGCTTGCGACAACAACAGCGTCTCGCCCGCCTTGACGCTGTAGGTCTGGGTCTGCAGCACCGCGTTGGCGCCGCCAAGGCTCACCCCCGAAGCATTGACGAAGGCGTTGGGCAGCAGGACGGTCTTGTATGAGGTGATGTTGTAGGTCGCAAAACCCTTCTGGAAGAAGTCGAGTGGAATTGCGGTGGCCAGCGCGGTGTCGTCGACCGAGCCCGAGCCGAAGGCGACATCGGGCGCCCACAGCGTGAAGGCGCCGCCGCCGGTAAAACCCGCCGCCTTGATCACCGAAGGGTCGAACTGAACAGTGGAGGCAATGGCGGTCGGATTGATCACGTTCGGGGCCGAATAGCCCGGCAAAAACTCGTAGCGAGCTCTGAAGCCGGTGAGATCCCCGAAATACGTGTAGACCTCGGTGGTCCCGTAATTGACGTTCTTGAGCTGGTAGAATGCGCTCTGGTTGATCAGCGCGAGATTGCCGCCCTTGCCGGTCAGCTTGAGGCTGCCGTCGAAGGCCACCCGTCCGCCGCCCGACAGGTCGATCAGTTTGGCGTCGGACAGCAGAATACTGCCGCTGACATCGGTCGAACTGATCGCGCCGGTGTTAACGATCCCCGACCCGTCGGCGACGCTGGCGGCGCTGAGCATCGAGATTCTGCCGCCGTCGAGATAGGCTGGACCGGCGATATCGAAGCCGGTCTTGCCAAAGTCATTCACCCAGCGCCCGGCCACCGACAGCGCGCCGGTGACTTTGATGTCGAACGAGCCCGGCGCCAACGCGTCGTCGTCGCTGCGGAAGACCGAGCCTTTGGTGGTGAAGTTGGCGGTCTGCAACTGGATCGCGCCGGCCGGCGCCGTCACGGCGCCCGCGATATTGATGGAGCGGCCGGCATAGGCGTCGAACACGCCGCCGGCGGCAAGGCTCACCGTGGCGTTGCCGGCGACGCTGATGGCGCCCGAGGTCCACAGCGACACTTGCGACAGGCCGGAGCCGCTCAACAGCGCGTCGGACAGCACGGTGACGCCACTGGCCGGGGCGTAGTCCGAGGCGGCGACCACGCGGATGTCGCCGCCGCCGACCGTCGCGTCGTTGCTGGACGACTTGCCGAGCTGCTGCACCAGCAGCATGCCGCCGGTCGGAAGCTGGGTATTGGCGGCCTGCGCTTTGCGCAGGTCGCCGTAGACCGAGGTCTTTCCGCTGCCGGCCTCGCCCTTGGCGATTTGCCGGAGCCCCGGATAGACTTGGCCGTACAGCACGTCGTCGAGCGAGACTTGGGCCGACTTCACGGTCAGGCTGCCAGCGTCGCGTCCTTCGGCATAGGCGGACTCGTAGCGCCCGTCGCTGCGCAGCGGGTTGGTCCAGGTCTCCGTGACGCCCCAATGGGCATGGTTCCGGGTGAACCCGCTGCTGGCGATCGCCACATAGGTGTTGGACAGATCGGCGCTGCCGATATCGACGATGAGGCCCGTGTTGGTCAACAGCTTGGTGGTGGTGACGAGACCCGCCTCGTAAGTCACCCAGCCGCCGGAGATGTCGATCGTGGCGCCCGACTTCACCGTCACGCTCGGCGCGGCCCCGGTGGACGTCACGCCGCCATTGGCGCCGAGGATGACGGCGCCGCCCTTGGTCATCAATTGCGCGGCGGTGACCCCGACCGCCTCATAATAGGCCGCGGCCGAGAGCAGCGGTGAGCCGATCCACGCCACGCCGTCGGAGCGCGCCCCGGACAACCGCGCATCGATCATCACCTTGGCGCCGTTGAGAAAACTGTTCTGGTACCCGCCGGAGTCCGCGAGTTCGTTCTTCTTCAGCAGGAGCGACAGATTATAGCTCGACACCGGCGCTGAAACGTCCTTCAGGCCCGACACGTCGATGGTCGCGCCTGATTCAATGGTGATATGGCCGATAACGTCATTGTAGCGGTTGCCGACATCCTCCAACCCACTGCCGGCCGCCACCCCGATGGTCACGGCGCCCGACGGCGCGCTGATGGCGGCGCCCGATTCCATCGTGACGTTCAAGCTGCTGATCCGCACCTGCGAGGATTTGAAGGCCGACAGCGAGCTGGAATCCTGCGGAATCGTCTCGCCATTGGCATCGGCGGCGATGTTGATGATGCTGCCGGGAGCAAGCCGAATCGTGTCGCCTTTGACATCGACGGCGCCGTTGCGCGACACGCTGGTGGTAGCCCCGAGGATGCCGGAATTGACCGTGGCGCCGCCCTGGCTGCCGATGCTGATGTAACCGCGATCGGCCTCGATCAACCCGCTATTGCTGACAGTTCCGCCCCAACTGCCGACTCCATGGCCACGAATATAGGGATCCGCCGAGGTCGCGCTGCCGTCATAAGCCCCCAGATTGACGCCGTTGCCGCCACTGGCGAGGCTGACCTGCCCGGCCGCCACCGACAGAGTTCCGGCGTTGCTGACGTTCGGCGCCATCAGCAGGATCATGCCGCCGTCGGCGGCGTTCACCAGCGCGCCTTGTTCAACCGTGACCGCGGCGGCGTTGGTTCCCGATGGGTTGCTCGTCAGACCCTGGAAGGTTGGGGACGTCCCGTTGGTTTCGGCGTAGCCGGTCAGACCGTATTGCAGGAACTCACCGTTACGCTGCGCGATGCTGCGCGCCACGGCGCCATCGGCGCTGCGCCCGATCTCCAGCGTCGAGGCGATCAGGCTGCCGACATTGACCTGCGCGCCGCCGCCGAAAATGATGCCGTTCTGATTGATCACCAACACGGCGCCGTCGGCCTTGATGGCGCCGAGAATCCGGCTCGGCGCCGCCGCATTGCCGAGCACGCGATTGAGCGCCACCCAATTGGCGTTGCCCTGCTGATCGAAGGTCAGCTTGGTCGCGGAACCGACGTTGAAACTGTCCCAGGACATGATCGCCCGCGACTGGGTCTGCCTGACATTGACGTCGTATCTGCCGTTGCTGATGTTCTGCGTCGGCAGGCTGGCGCCGGTCCAGGCGGTGAGGCCGTCGGTCGTGCTGTTGGGATTGGCCACCGGATTGAGCGCGCCCGGCCCCAAGCCGTTGAACGACGAATTGCCGGCCCGCGCCGCGGCGCGCGCCGCCGCCTGCGCCGCCTGCAAGGCCTGCGTCGCCCGCTGCAACGACGCCTGGCTCTGCTTCGCCGCGGCCGCCGCCATCTGCGCCGCGTCCGACGCCGCACTCGTGGCAGCGCTCACGGCGCCCGAACCCGAATACCCGCCGCCGCCACCGCCGCCACCGAGGCTGCGGGCGTTCGCCGGCGCCGCCAGCAGCAGCAGCAGCGCCAACGCGCTCACCCCGGCAAGCAGGGTGTGTGGCGACACCGCATCGCCCGGATTCGGAATCCGCATTCCTCGGTTCAGAACGGCTTTATTTCGGCGATGGCGGCGCGGCTTCCGAACGAACATCGAGAGTTTCCCCAGCAAAGACCACGACGGCCGCAGAACCCGACGGCGTCGCCCTCACCTATGGATCCCTGCCGCTGCGCCAGACCGACAAAAAAATGTTCGAAATTCCGCAAAATCCGGACGTGGTCGATCCGACCTACCCCAGCAGTACGACGCCACCCGGCAATGTCCGCGCGCGCGCGCCGAACGCCTGCTCGATCTGACCGACAACCCGATCGAGATTCTCAATGCGCAGCCTCGCATTGAACAGGCGATCTCCGAGTGCGCTATTGATGAGGATAATCTTCCCCGACCGATAGCGGTTGACCTCGGCGATCACGTCTTTGACCGATGTCGATTGAAATATCACAACGCCGTCCCGCCAGGACGCCACCATCGCGGGATCGACCGCCGTTGGAGAGCCAACGCCTGCGCCGGAATAGACTGCCTGCCGCCGGGAGCCCAGCAGCAGAACCGCTCCGCGCCGCTCGATCCGGACATGCCCTTCGAGACAGCAAACGCAGACGGCATTATCGCGAAAGCGCACGTTGAATCTCGCATCGGCGGCCACGATGCGTCCATCCGCGGCGCGCAATGTGACCGAGCCGCCCGACGCCTCAACCATCGCCTCGCCCGCGATCAGCTCAATCTGGGTGGCGTGGTCGGCCGCGGGCCGCAGCACGATGCTGGTCTGGGTATTCAGATCGATCGAGGCGTTATCCGTGAGCATGATATGGCGCTGCTCGCCGGTCGCGGTGCGATAATCGGCTGCAAGTTCGGACCAGGACGGCCAGAGCCCCAGCGGCGGATGCGCCACCACCACCGCGACGCCGGCCGCCGACGCCGCCAGCGCGCCACCCAGGAGAGCGCGGCGTCCCAATCGCGGTCGGTCAGGCGCGATAGCTTGCCGACTGGCGTTGCTCACGCCATCCGTGGCGCTTCGCTCGCGCGCAAGGGGCTCCAAACTCCGCCAGGCTCGGCTGACGCGATCGAACGCCGCGGCCCGGCCAGGGTCGCCAGCGCACCAGAGTTTCAACGCTTCGAGATCCGCCGGGCTCGCCTGTCCCAGCGCAAATCGCCTCACCCAGTCATAGGCTTCGCTATCATGGTTCGCCTGATCTGCGGCCACGTCGTCAGGCATGTTGATCGCCTTGTCGTCCGGAAGCCGTGGCGGGCGTCAGCAAGGGTGTGGCGGACCGCATCACGTCTTCTTCTCTATTGTGGAGGCTACACCCGCCCGCGGACCGAACCGCTGCACGATTTTTCTTTCCAATCGCTCAGCGCAATGCAAAACGGCCTGCTTGAGCTCACGCTCGACCAGACGTTGCGAGATGTTGAAGCGATTGGCAAGCTCACGCAGCGATGCGCCATCCAGCCTTGACGCCAAAAGGATTTCGCGGCGACGCGGCGTCAATTCATCGACGGCTTGCCTCAGCAGCGCCAATTCGGCGCGGCCTTCGGCAATCCGCGCTGCGGCGGGCGCCTCATCGACGAGGTCGAGGGCCGCCCTCGCGTCGTCGAGCGTCACCAGCTTCTGCTCGCTGCGCAGACGTTTCAGCGCAATGTTGTAGGCGATGCGCAAGATGTAGGGCCAAGGCCGCTGGACGGGATTGACCGGCGTCAGCTTCGCCAGCCGCAACCAGGTATCCTGCATTGCGTCGCTGGCGAGTTCGGCCGATCCCAGCCGCTGCGTCAAACGCGATTTCAGATCGCCGTAACTGAGGAGAAACAAACGCCGCAGCGCGTCGGGATCGGCGCTGGTCATGCTAACCAGCCCCCTAAGGCTGAGCACGAGCCTTCAGAGACCACGGTTTCAGCGCTCAGGCTTGACGGCATGATCATTTGCTCGAGCTCGCTCGCCGCCGATCGGGCGCACTGCAACCCGCAGGCTCGCCCGGCGATGGCGCGAAGATCACCATCGTGACCGGCTGAGGCAGATCGGCTGGCGGAGCGCCAATTTGAAGCCCCTGGATGGCCGTCGCCAGATGCTCATCTCCAGCCGCATTGACCAGTTGGACCCGCGCGACCGCGCCGAGCCGGTCCAGCCAAAGGCTGACGATCGCCTGGTCGCGTTGCGGCGTCGCCAGGTCAGCGTCGCATAGAGCTTCGCTGAGCCGCGACTGCAGCAGGGCAAAATAGCGATCGAAGTTTCGGAGATGGGCATGAGCCTCCGCAGCGGGCGGAGCTCGCAAAATCGTAATCGTATCGGAGTTGGCCGTCGCAACGGGAAGATATCCGGTGCCCCGAAGCAATGCGCGCAAGCCTGGCATCGGCTGGTAGGCGCCTTTCACCGCCATCGAGCGGCGCCCGATCGCCAGCGCCCCATCATAGAACACCTGTAGGCCGGTCGAAGCGCCATAAGAGACCAAAGCGTCGGCAAGCGGTTGAGCCGGAATGTCCAATTCGAAGCTAGCGACAGCCTCCTTCGCCTGTGCTCGGGCAACCGCCAACTGAACGACGGTCATGCCAACAACGATGCCAGCGGCCAGAATTTGTCGCCGCCATCCGCCCCGTCTTTGACACGGCTTGGGCAATCCTTGCAGTTCAAAACCACGCTTCAGCACCCCAACACCACCACACGAGAGTTCGCGCCGCCGGTTGAGATCCGATGGTCGAGGGATTCAAACACGGGGCTCATCGGTGGAGAAGATTACTTTGCCCGTCGCGACGGATTCATGACAGGACAAGGACCGCCAGTTAAAATGCGTCGGCAGCCAACCTGAGTTAAGCTTAAGCCACCCACGATTGAGTGCGGACGCGATAAATTGTAGCGCCGGACATCGCGCAAAACCCCGGCGTGAAGTTCCTGCCCGGTCTCGAATCAAGAACGCCAGATGGACAGTTGCTCCATCGGCGGCCTGATCGCGTCCAGCGGAAAGAGTCGTAAGTAATCGAGCAGCCCGAAAGGTCTGCTCCCCGAGGTCCCTTCGCGGGGACGCGGAAGGTCGAGAAAACCGTTTTAGTTCTTGCGCTTCGAGCGCGCTATTGAGATCGGCTCTCGACTTTCCAACTGATGTCATCATGTGGCGGTCACGCGCCGACCACGGACAGAAGCATGATGCCGGCGAATGGACACACGGAGCTTGACACCAATAGGCCCATTACAGAAGAACTGAACAGCCTTGCAGGCGCCTTGCGGTTGATCAGGCCCTCAGGACCGTCTGCGTTGAACTTCAACACCCAGTCGCGGAAGATCTGGCGCGCCACGCCGCCGATCTCGGCGGCTTCGTGGGTCGTGGCCAGGGCCAACAACCGCCGCGCCTGCGCCGCATCCTTCGCGCGCTCGGCCGCAACACGCATGGAACGCGCGTCAAGATCTTCTCGAAGGGCAATGTCGTCAGGCGCGCCGCGCGGCCTGACTTGAAGCGCGAACGGGCGCAAATCTTTGCCCCCGGCGATGGCGGCGGCGCGATGCGCGGCCATCGCCTCACGTCCGGACTCAAGGCCTGGGCGCGAAGTCGAGGGTCGCCGTCACGCCCACGCCCTCGACGCGCGACCATTCGAAGCGGGCGCGATGGATCGCGGCGATCCGGCCGACGATCTTCAGCCCCAACCCTGGCCTGTCCGCCGCGCCCGGAGCAGGTTTGTGCGAAGACGCGCCGATACAGTCGCCGTTGTCGATCACGCGGAGGACCGGGCCCGGTCCGGCTTCGACGCGAATCTCGGCGCCTTGTGGCGTGTGACGCACGGCGTTCTCGATGAGGTTGCGCAGGGCGTTCTCGACCAGGGCGGGATGCCCCGTGAAAGGCGTGGCGCCGTTGGCGGCGAAGGCGATGCTCTTGCCGGCGCCATAGACCAGAGCGGCGAGATCGCCCACCAATTGTTCCGCCAGCGCAGCCGGATCGATCTCCTCCATCGCCGCGCGCAGCGTGGACTCGGCCCGCGCGAGATCGGTCAACTGTTCGACCAGATGGTTGAGCGCCTCCAGATCCTCCTCAACTTTTCGCGCGCGGGGATCGGTAATTTTCTCCAGTTCGAGCCGCGCCACGGCCAGCGGCGTGCGCACTTCATGCGAGATGGCGGACGTCAGCAGCCTTTGCGAGCGCATCAGTTCGGCGGTTCGGTCGAAGGCCGCGTTGACGGCATGGGTGAACTCGGCGATTTCCAGAGGCATGTCGGCGGTCGGCAGCAGCGCGGCCTCCGCCCGGGGATCGAGTTGCGCGACTTGGCGCGCGGCCTCCTGGACCGGACGCAGACTCTGCGCCACCGAAAGGATCGTCGCGCCGAGCACGAAGACCAGCATCAGGCTCATGGGCAGCAGCATGTGGTCTATGACTTCTTGCGCAAACACATGCGCGAGCACGCCGTCGCGGTCGTCGATGATCGCGATTTCGATCATGACGGGCTCGGGCTGTTCAACGACGACGCCCCCGCCGGCGACTTGCAGCGGCTGACCGGGCTTGACCTGCCGCATCCAGAACACCAGCGGCGTGACGTCGAGCGGCGGAAAATGCGCGTCGCAGGCGTGGTCGCAATTGGAATAGAGCTGGGCGCCGTCCGCCGTCCGCACCCGCGCGACATAGCCGCTGTTTGCGGCGCCGTAGCGCGCGCGCAAATCCGGCGGCAATTGGAAGGCCGCGCGCCCATTTTTCACAAAGACGCCGCGCGCCAGCGCCTCGGTTTCCCTTTCAATGGCGAAACGTTCGAGCGTCTGGTCGTCGGACCAATCCTTCACGAAGATTCCGACCAATTGCGCGAGCATGGCCAGAGCCGCAAAGAATGCGATGCGCCGCACCACGAGGCCTACGAGGGACGTCGCCTGACGCCTCAAGGCGCGACCTCGCGCGGTCGGCCGGCCCGGCGCAGGTCGAAAAACGCCTGCAAGCGCCAATGAGTCCCGTTCAGCAGCAGCCTCAAAACCAAACCTCCGTCAGCGTCGCGACAGCGACCGTCGCGCGCGAAAGCATCGCATAAACCGGCCGCTCGCATAGGCTCTCTTTCGCGGGCGCGAAGCTCCAGCCCATGTGTTTCCAGATTTCTGACAGGGAAATGACAGGTTCCCCACCCCACTTTTTGCCCCATGAGCCGAAGTCCGCCGCTCGCCGCGTGCGACGGAAATAGTGCAAGAGGAGCGATGTTTAAACACATGCTGGCGAAAACGAATGGTCGAAGTTTCATGGCTCTGGCGCTCGCCGCCGCGCTGGCGCCCGCCGGCGCCCGCGCCGACGAGGCCGAGGTCGGCGCGCCGCCCGAAGTCGGCGTGGTCACGGTCGAGCGCAAGGAAATCGTGATGACCAAGGACGCGCCCGGCCGCATCGCGCCGATGCGCATCGCGGAAGTCCGTCCGCGCGTGTCGGGCATCGTGCTCGAACGGGCCTTCGAACAGGGCGGCGTGGTCGAAAAGGGCGCGGTGCTCTACCGAATCGATCCCACGCAATTTCAGATCGATCTCGACAGCGTGCGCGCGGCGCTGGCCAAGGCCGAGGCCATCCTGTTTCACGCCGCGCGCCAGGAGGATCGCCTCAAGGCGCTGCTCAACGGCCAGACCACCACGCAGGCGCAATATGATCTGGCGCTGGCCGCCAAGCGTCAGGCCGAAGCCGACGTTCTGGCGCAAAAGGCCGCGGTGCGGCGCGCCGAGGTCAATCTCGAATACGCCACGGTTCGCGCGCCAATCACCGGACGAATCGGCCGCGCCCTGGTCACGGAAGGCGCGCTCGCCTCCCAGGAGCAGGCGGCGTCCTTCGCCACCATCCAGCAGCTCGATCCGATCTATGCCGATTTCACCCAATCCGTCGCGGAAATGAACGCGCTGAAGGAGGAGATGGAGCGCGGCGGCTTGAAGCCGAAGAGCGGAGGCGCCGCCCGCACGCGGCTGATCCTCGACAATGGCAAGACCTATCCGCTCGAAGGCAAGCTGCTGTTTTCCGACGTCACCGTCGACCCAGGCACCAACCAGGTGACTCTCCGCGCGCAATTCCCCAATCCCGAAGCGGCGCTGCTGCCCGGCGCCTATGTGCGCGTGCAGATCGAGGAGGGCGTGCGCGCCAACACCATCACTTTGGCGCGCCAGGCGATCCAGCGCAACAACGCCGGCGGCGCCGAGGTTTTTGTCGTCAACGACCAGGGCCGCGCCGTGCTGCAACCCGTGCGTCTCGGGCGCACGCTCGGCGAACAGGTCGTGGTGGAGGAAGGGCTTCACCCCGGCAACCGCGTCGTCGTCGAAGGGTTTCAGAAATTCATGTCCGGCGGCCGCGTCGACCCCCGCCCCGTTTCGCTCGGTCGCACGGAAGCGCAGGGCGAGCGCGGCTAGATTCGGTGAACACACGTTCACCGAATGCGCTCTAACATTTTGTTTTTACGCATTTTCTTCACGCGAACCGGCATCCACTTCGCTTGAAAATGCTCTAGCCGCGTTTCGCCCAACGACCGCCGTCCGTCCTGAAATCTGTTCCGGAGTCCAGACTGCATGCCCGCCTTTTTCATCGCGCGACCGGTGTTCGCCTGGGTCATCGCGATCTTCATCTGCCTCGGCGGCATCCTCGCGCTGCCCTTCCTGCCGGTGTCGCAATATCCCATTGTGGCGCCGCCTTCGATCTCGATTTCGACCTCCTATCCCGGCGCCTCGACGCAGGACCTGTATTATTCGGTCACCCGCCTGATCGAGGAGGAGCTTTCGGGCGCCGCCAATCTCCTGAGCTTCGAATCGACCGGCGACACCACCGGCGAGGTCGAGATCAACGTCGATTTCAAGCCGGGAACCGACCTCGCGCTCGCCGCCGTCGATGTGCAGAACCGCATCAAGCGCATCGAGCAGCGCCTGCCGCCGGCGGTGCAGCAGCAGGGCATAGCCATTCTCGAAGCGTCCACGGCGATCCTGCAATTCGTCACCCTCACTTCGCCCGACGGCTCGCTCGACGAAATCGGCCTGGGCGACGTCGCCACCCGCTACGTTCTCCCGGAACTGCGCCGGGTGAACGGCGTGGGCCGGGTCAGGCTGTTCTCCACCGAGCGCGCCATGCGCGTCTGGCTCGATCCCGACCGGATGCGCGGCTATTCGCTGACCACCGAGGACGTCATTTCGGCGATCCGCGCGCAAAACGCCCTGGTGTCCTCGGGCATGCTGGCGCAGCCGCCGAGCCCGTCCGCCGAGCGCACCCAGAACATGGTGCTGGTGAAGGGCCAGTTGGAATCGCCGGAAGAATTCGGCGCCATCGTGCTGCGCGCCAATCCCAACGGCGCCGCGGTGCGGCTGCGCGACGTGGCGCGCCTCGAGGTGGGCGGCCTGACCTACGCCTTTTCCACGCGGCTGAACGGCAAGCCGGCCGCCGCCATCGCCGTGCAGCTCGCGCCCTCGGGCAATGCGCTGGCCACCAGCGCCGCCGTGCGCGAAAAAATGGCCGAGCTGGAGCAATATTTCCCACCGGGCGTGAAGGCCGAAGTGTCCTATGACGTGACGCCGGTGATCAAGGCGTCGGTGAAGAAAGTGTTGATGACGCTGGCCGAGGCGGTCGTGCTCGTCTTCCTGGTGATGTTCCTGTTCCTGCAGAATTTCCGCTACACGCTGATCCCGACCATTGTCGTGCCGATCGCCCTGCTTGGAACCTGCGGCGGGCTTTATGCGCTGGGCCTGTCGATCAATGTGCTGACCATGTTCGGCATGGTGCTGGCGATCGGCATTCTCGTCGATGACGCCATTGTGGTGGTCGAGAATGTCGAGCGCATCATGGCCAAGGAGGGGCTTTCGCCGCGCGAGGCCACCTTCAAGGCGATGGAGCAGATCACCGGCGCGGTGATCGGCGTGACCATGGTGCTGATGGCCGTGTTCGTGCCGATGGCGTTTTTCCCCGGCTCGGTCGGCATCATGTACCAACAGTTCTCCGCCGCCATGGTGATGTCAATCGGCTTTTCGGCGTTCCTGGCGCTGACGCTGACGCCGGCGCTGTGCGCCACGCTGCTGAAGCCTCTCGATGCCGGCCACCACGAGAGGAAGGGCCTTTTCGGCGCCTTCAACCGCTTCTTCGACCGCATGACCGATCGATATGCCGGGCTGACGCGGTGGGCGGTGGGGCGGCGCCCCGCCTTTCTTGCGCTGTATCTGGTCATTGTCGCGGCCATGGGCTACGGCCTGTGGAAGGCCCCGTCGGGCTTCGTGCCGGTGGACGACCAGGGCTATGTCGTGGCCGACGTGCTGCTGCCCTCGGACGCCAGCGCGACGCGCGCGCTGGATGTCGTCAAGCAGGTCGAGAGCCGGTTGCTGAAGGAGCCCGCGGTGGAATCCGTCACCTTCATCACCGGCTACAGCTTTTATGGCCAGGGCTCGATGACGGCGCAGGCGTTCGTCACGCTGAAGGACTGGTCGCAGCGCGGCAAGGACGATTCGGCCGACGCGATCATCGCCCGCGTCAATCCTTATCTCGCGCGCATCGCCGATGCGCAGACATCGCTGCTGGCGCCGCCGCCGATCCCCAATCTCGGCAACACCTCGGGCTTTTCGTTCCGGCTTCAGGATCGCGGCCAGCGCGGCTATGAGGCGCTGATGGCGGCCAGGGACAAATTGATCGTCGAAGCCGCAAAATCGCCGGTGATCGAGAAGATCGTCGAGGAGGGCCTGCCGGGCGCGCCCCTGGTTCGCGTCGAGATCGACCGCGAAAAGGCCGGCGCGCTGGGCGTGTCCTTCACCGACGTGAACGATGTCATCTCCACCCATCTCGGTTCGATCTACGTCAACGATTTCATCAATCGCGGCCGCACGCAGCGCGTGGTGGTGCAGGCCGACCAGGACAAGCGCGTCCGCGCCGAGGACATCCTCACCTATAGCGTGCGCAACAAGACCGACGAAATGGTGCCGCTGTCGGCCTTCGCGCGGGTGGAATGGGCGGTCGGGCCGACGCAGATCGTCGCCTTCAACGGCTATCCCTCCGTCCGTCTGACCGGCGAACCCAGGCCCGGCTTCACCAGCGGCGACGCCATCGCCGAAATGGAGCGACTGATGTCGACGCTGCCCAACGGCTTTGGCTACGACTGGACCGGGCAATCGCTGCAGGAAAAGCTCGCGGGCTCGCAGGCGGCCTTCCTGCTGGGATTGTCGGTCCTGTTCGTGTTCCTGTGCCTGGCGGCGCTTTACGAAAGTTGGGCGATCCCGTTCTCGGTCATGCTGGCCGCGCCGCTCGGCATTGTCGGCTGCGTCGTCGCCGGCTACCTCAACGTGCTGCCAAACGACGTCTATTTCACCGTCGGGCTGATCACTATCATCGGCCTGTCGGCGAAGAACGCCATTCTGATCATCGAATTCGCCAGGGATCTCAGGGCGCAAGGTCTGACGGTCGTGGCCGCGACCATCGAAGCGGCGCGCCTGCGCTTCCGGCCGATCGTCATGACCTCGCTCGCCTTCATCCTCGGCGTCGTCCCGCTGATGATCGCGACCGGGGCGAGCGCCAAGAGCCAGCAGGCGCTCGGAACAGGCGTCTTTGGCGGCATGGTTTCCGCGACCTTGCTGACCGTGTTCTTTGTTCCGGTGTTCTTCGTCGCGGTCATGGCCTTTTTCATCCGGCGGCGCGCGCGGATGGCCGCGCCCCCGGCGCTTGCGGCGCCGGCGGAGCCGGTATGAAGGCTAGCTCAGAAGGGAACGGATCCAAAGGCGCGCCTCGCGTCATGGCCTCAGGTAATGAAAAGACCGCCGGATACGCATAAACAGACATAAAAGGAACGCAGCAGCGCTATTTTTGTGGAAACACAAAGGGTTGCGGCCTTCTGTCGGTCTAAACGAGGTTTTGGCGGCGTGTCGGAAAACGAGTGTTTCCGACACGCCGCCACAAGCGGCTGAAATGGCTCGCCAGAGGCCAAGAATATGCACGGAAACTCATGTCGGAATGAGATAATATACGGAAACGGCTCCTGATGAGCTTTCCGTGCATGTTGGTCGGCTCTATGCGTGTTTCCGCCGATAATGACCGGCAGGCGCTGGACCATCAACGCGACGCGCTTAAGGCCGAAGTCGATCTGGCATATATGGAAACGATGGATCGTGGCGCATTGCCGTCAATGATATTATGCCCAACGCGGGGACATTCTCCTCAAACGGCATTCCGCCAGCGTCATCAGCCATCATGATTTCGGACGCGCGCGCGATCGTGACCTCCGGCCACATGCACGTGCCGCGTCGTTGCAACGCTCACGCGCGTGTCGCACGCCTCGCGAACTTTCAAGAAACTGCGTCGAGAGACAGCACGGCGAATTGGCCGGCGCGGTCGCGCCAGCTTTGCGAAACCCGCCACCCCGCCGTTTCCGCCAGGGATCCGAAGGTGACAAGATCGTATTTCCGGGAGCTTTCAGTGTGGATGGATTCGCCGCTGAAAAAGGTGAAGTCCCGGCCGGCCAAGGTCACAACACGCGAGTCCAGACTGACCAGATGCATCTCGACGGCGGATTCAGTCTGGTTCCAGCGCGCTTCATGGATAAACCGGTCCAGCGGAAATGCGCCGTCAAGCTCGCGATTGATCCGCGCGAGCAGATTGAGGTTGAAAGCCGCCGTCACGCCCGCGCTGTCATCATAGGCGCTCAGAAGCGTCCTCACGTCCTTTTTCAGGTCGACGCCGATGATCGCGGCGCCGACGTGCCGATGCATGCGCGACAAAAAGGCAATGGCCTCGCGCAGGTTGAGATTGCCGATGGTGGATCCCGGGAAGAACGCTGTCCTGGGTCCGAGCGGCAGCGCCGGGGGCAGATCGAAATCGCGCGTGAAATCCGCGACGATTGGGAACACGTCAAGCCTGGGAAAACGTTTGGCGATGCGGCTTGTGGTTTGTGCGAGTTCATCGGCGGCTATGTCGATGGGAAGGTAAAGCCGAGGCGCGCGCAAGGCGTCGATGAGGATCTCGGTCTTGATCCCGGAGCCCGCGCCATATTCGAGCAGCACAGCGCCCTCGCCGCAGAAGTTGGCCATATCCTGAGCGTTTTGCGAGACGATCTCCGTCTCTGTTCGTGTGGGATAATAATCTTCGACGCGCGTGATCGCGTTGAACAGGTCCGAGCCGCGCGCGTCATAGAGCCAGCAGCAAGGGATCGATTTCTGTTTGCGAGAAAGCCCGGAGACGACGGCTGCGCGAAAAGCCTCGTCCGATCTCGTTTGG
>NZ_NHSJ01000050.1 GCF_002937075.1 Rhodoblastus sphagnicola | reverse complement strand
CCCGTTGGTAAGAGGCGCCTTGATCTCTGGCTTGATGCATGGATTTACGAAGCTCGCTCAGGTTCAACCCCAGCGAGTCTCAACTATTCCAACGAAAACCGCCATGTGGGAGGCTCGTGCCGCTTACAGTGCATCACGATTACTGGCGGCTCCGCAGTCTATGCGATCGCCGCGTCGGGTTCCGAGACCGTTCCCTTCCTCGATGTTTATTGATGCGTCTCGTTCGCTTGTGGTCGTGACCTTGACGTTCGCTTCAGCGCAAGTCGCGGAGGCGCGGCAATGGAACGAGCCGCCGCTATTCGCCGCCCAGCGTCTCTGCAATGCTGGCGGAGCCGCCGATCCTCGGAGGCGGGGGCGCATGCTTGTCGGGAAGCGCATATGTTCAGCCGGCATTGGTGAACAATTTCGCGGTCACACTTGGCGACTCGCGCACCGCCAATTCAGCGGCCTTTCCACCTTGGTCCGGCAGCACGCTCACTGTTTCGACCGATTGTTCCAATGGGTATGCGGGATGGCTGTTCCCGCTGTCCGGCAACAGGTTTCTGGCGGAAGTCGGCTGGAACTACGGCGTAGGCGCGCAGACGACGGCTGGTATAGCGGGTCGGCTTTATTCGACGACGTAAAATTGCAATGACGCCTCGACGATCGGTTACGTTTGTTTCAATGGCGCCAGCGCAACCAACAGCTCGGCGATCTCGCCCAATCCGGGATCGTCGCTGACGATCAACCTGACGGGGGTGAGCGGCGTCCCGACCGCGGGCGACTGCATCACCATAGCCAACGTCACCAATTTCGGCTGCCAGATCACGTCGTTCAACAGCGCCGCGCCGAGCGTCACCGTCCCGGAGAACTGCATCACCGCCTCCGCCGCCTCGGGCGTCGGGGTGGCGTTCGCCCATCCGGCGACGGCATCAGCCTTCGTCACCTTCGCGCCCTTCAACGCGACGAGTTCCTCCGGCGCTTCCATCGCCGATCTCGACACCAACAAGGTGAATGGCGGCGCTATGGACGCGCCTATTCCATCGTGAACGATCCCGCGCAGGTGGTCTTCCTGCTCGCCGGCGCGAATGACGGCAATCGTGGCGCGATCAACGGCATCCGGCGCGGGCATAGGCCCGACCGTCGTGAAAGGCGCGCCCTATATGGCGTCGAGCAAAACCCCTTCAGGAATGGCAACGACGGCTTCGTCTTGCAGGCGCAGGGCTATGCCGGCTCCGGCGCGCAGGTCACGCTGTCCCATCCCATTCAATCGCCGATCGCCGTGACCTTTTCAGCCGGCCAGTCCCATCGTGCGATTTGCCGCGCGAAGGTCTCGGCGGGTCCGAATGGCCATCTCCACGGCGCGGAGAGCATCGCCGTGAAATATTACGATCAGACGACGGTAGCCTTCGCGCCGCCAGGTCTCGCCTCCAGCGCTTACACGCTCTGGTCCGCGCGACATGGCGAAAGTTCATTTGAATTCAGTGATGTCAACATAGCGAGCGAAGCTCCCGGCGTGACAAGCACGAGCCTTGGCAATGTTCTGACGCCGGATGAACTGACGCCGACAACCAGTGCCGGGAACGCGGGGACCATCACCTCGCAACTCGCTTTCTACGTGACCTATGCCGCGGGCGATCCGGTGTCCGCAACCATCCGTCTGCAATCTTGCCGGGCCATGCAGGTGTCGTAATGACCACGATCTACAATCTTCGCGCGTCGACCAATGTTTCGTTCAGATGGACGCGCGACCTTTCGAGCCTATCGGGCGTTTATGACGTCGCCGCCTCAATCATTCGCATGCAGGCGCGCGTGTCGGCCGGTTCGGCCGATCCCCCCGTTTACGAGTGGTGTTCAAGCAATGCCCAGGGCGGCCTCGCGTCTTTCAACGCGGCGACGGGCCTCTGCATCTTCTCTGCGTCGGAAACGGACATGGAGCAAATGCCAGCCCGTCTCGTCTATGATTGCAGGCTGGAATTGACCAGCGGCGCCATTATTCCCCTGTTCGCCGGTCGCCTTGTTTTCGCGCTGGGCGTCACGCGAACCGCATCGACGTCAAACGCGGACGGGACCTCTGTCCTGACAGACACGGTTACGGTCGACGGCGAGGCCGACAACGCGCCAGCGCCGCTGCCCCTGGCGCTCTCGGCGGTTCTGGCGATTGCGCAGAACGCGGAGACCGCCGCGCAAGCTGCGGCGGCGGCCGCTACCCAGGCGGCCGCGCAGGCGTCTTCCGCGTCGAACAGCATCATTCCAGTTCTCATTTACGGTTGATCGCCATGAAGCAGGTTCTCATTCCCGCCGCATTCAATCCTGCGGCGCGGACAGTCGACTTTTCCAACGTCTCCGGCTTTGTCCCCGCGAGATTGCTCGCCATCGTCAATTCTTCGGCCCGCGCTGTCATTTATGACCCGACCTCTTTCGGCCTGGGCATCACCTCCATTTCCGGATCGGTCATCACGCTTCAGGCCAATGTTGCCGCCCAGGGCGCAAGCGATCGCGTCATCGCCTTCTACGATGATGGGAAAAGCGCCGCGACGGCGGCCATGCAACCGGCCCTCAACGCCGACGGCGGCGCGCTGTCGCATGTCACCAATTTTCCTTCGACCCAGACGATCGCCGGCGCGGTAACGGCGACCGATGGCGGCGCGCCGATAACGGGCGCGACGCTGCCGACGGGCGGTTCTGGCTTGACCGGCTGGCTTTCCGCGATCTGGTCGAAACTTTCCGGCACGCTCGCCGTGTCCTGGACGGGGCAGAGCGTGGCGGCCACGCAATCCGGCGCCTGGTCGGTTTCGGTCAGCAATCTTCCCACCACGCAGGCGATCAGCGCGACGTCGCTGCCATTGCCCTCCGGGGCCGCCACGGCGGTGAACCAGCCAGTTCTGAACGCCGACGGTGGTTCTCTCGCGCATATCACCAATTTCCCGTCGACGCAGACGGTGAGCGGCTCCGTATCGGTCACGAATTTGCCGTCAACCCAAGCGGTGTCCTGGTCGGGTCAAACGGTCGGCGTTTCAAGTCTCCCGAGTCTTCCCGCCGGCGCCAACACGATCGGCTCGGTCAATGTCGCCAATTATCCCGCCAGTCAGACGGTCTCGGATACACAGAGCGCGCCATTTTCGGGCGTTGTCGCGATGACCGCCGGAACGGTTTATGGGGCGCAACGATCAGTCGGCGTCCTGTGCACATCCTCCGGAAATGTGCAGTTGCAACTTTCCGACGGCTCCGGCCTCACTTTGCCGGTCGCTCCGGGTTGGCAGACATTCCCTTTTGCGGTGGTTCAGATCGTCGCGGCCGGAACCACGGCGACCGCCAGCTTCTTCAACTTGAAATGAGGGTCGAAATGCTGCGTTACGGGCTCCTCTCCTCCATTGCCTTCATCGCTTTGTTCGCGTCAAATCCTTCGGCTTTCGCCGTGCCGAGCGGCCAGTCCGCGCCGCTCGGCGACGCCTCCGCATTGACGATCACCGGCTCCGGCTCGACTGTGCCGCGCACGGCGGCCGCGCGGGCGGCGGACGAAACCAATGCGCTGGATTTCTCCAGCTTCCAGGCCGCGGTCACTCGGGCGACCGCCGCAGGGAAGACGCTTCGACTGCCCGCCGGCGCCTATTCCTACACAGGCGGTTCGCTACAGATTACCGTTCCGGTGGTTTTCGAAGCCGGCGCCCTTCTGTCGTGCAACGCCAACATCAGCTTCACCAATACGGTCACGGCCTCGCGCAACCGGATTTTCGCTTCGGGCTGCACGCCCGATTTCTGGGGCGACAAGAAGCAGTCCTACGTGTTTCCGGAATGGTGGGGCGCCGCGGGCGACTCGGCCTGCACGGCGGGCTCCGGGACAGACAGCACGTCCGCTTTCGCCAATGCGATCGCTTCCGGCGCCGCGCAGATTTCCTTGGCTGGCAACGCGAATTATCGTTTCACCGGCCTTTCGACGACTCGCTCGCACCTCTCCATCGTTGGGGCGGATCGCGGTTCAACCTTGATGTGCCAGGATGACGCGACCGGCGCGCTCGACGGGCTCGCGCTCTCCGGGGCCGGCGGTCAGAACACGATCAAGGACATCAACTTCAGCCGCATCCAGAGCGCGATCGGTTCGGTCGCCTCGGCTTCCGTCGTCGCGGGCGGTTCCGGCTATGCGGTGGGCGACACCCTCACAATGGCCGGGGGCGTCTTCGCGACGGCGGCGGTTCTTAAGGTGACGAGCGTTTCCAGCGGCGCCGTGACCGGGGTTTCCGTTCAGACGGCGGGCGCCTACACTCAGGCCGCGCCGCCAACGGCGACCATGACCATCACGCCCGCCGTCGCGCAAGCCTCGACGTCTGGCGGCGGAACCGGTGCGACGTTCAAATTGCGCTGGCAGGGTCCAGCCGATGTGCGCATTCAAGACGGCTATTTCGTGACGATCGAGCACAACACCTTCGCCGGCTCCGGGTCGTGGGATCATATCAGGATCGAGGGCGCCACCACCAATCCGAATCAGATCTATATGGAGCGCAACCAGATTTTCACTGCGAACCATGACAATATTTCGATCTACGGTCCGTCCAGCAGCGCTGTGCCTGGTGATATATACATAGAAGATCATAACTATATTAGCGGAGCTGTTTTCGCCGGCATCGAAATATATGGCTATACGAATGGAATATTTGAGACGGCGAACACGGTTTATAACAATAAATATGGAAATTATTGGGATGCCGGATCCGCAAACTACATACAATCCGCAAAGATAAGATCAAATGACATCGACACAAATTCGTCAGGTGATTATTATTTTGGATTGGCTGATGTACATTATCAGCAGAATTGGCACTCCGACGTCTCTCCGCTTGTCTGTACGAGTTGCGTGAACCTTCAGGCGGAAGGAAATAATTTCACGATAGGCGCGGGAACCGCTGCTGCGATTTTCAACGGAAGCTTGTCGATTCACTTCGACGGCAACAATTTCACAGGCGGCTTGGCTCCAATCCAGGTCAACCCCTATAACGGAACGCAATCGAGCCAACTGACCTTCGCGGCGTCGAACTGGTCCTATGGAGGCGGCTATTTTCTCACGACAACCGGAACGCCGTCGCAGATCACGGTGGGCGTTCAACTGACCAGCACGGCGCAGGCCATCGTCGCGCCGACCTCGACAATCAACAACCTCACCATCGTCGGTTCGGAAAGCCCGGACAACAATTCGAACAACCCTTTTTCTTCAACGCTTTGGGGCAAGGGCAATACGGTCGGGGCGGAAGAAAGCGCGGCGGGCGGCAATGGCAACCAGGTCTATGGCTATGGCTCGGTTGCTTTTGGGGCCAGCAACAAATCCGGCGGATCATTCTCTTCGGCCAACGGTTACATGGCCAATGACGATTCGCTTTACGGCGCGCGTTGTTTCGCAAGCGGCTCAACGACAGGCGGTTCTGGCGGCCAAGAGCTGTGTCAGCATGTCCTGAGGGCGCGCTCGACAAGCGCGAGCGCCGTTCGTCTGACCTCGGACGGTAGCTCGGCTGGCGCATTCAATTGTTTGAATCTTCCTGACAATTCTCATTCTCAGTTCATGATCATGGTGTCGGGCTTCAATCCGACCGCAGTCTCATCTGCGAACTGGTCGTCCAACGGGCCGAATATCCTGACGCGCGCAAGTGGGGTCTCCAGTGTCTATTACACCGGTTCCTACACGTCGCAAACGACGGCGCCAGTCGGAACCGGAACTGGAACATCGGCGAAACTCCAGCTTTCAGCCGACACGACGAACGGATGCCTGAACGTGACGATCACGCCGCCCGATTCCAATACATGGGATTGGGAGGCCGCCATCGTCAGGCTGAAGATGCAGTAACGGTCGCCATCTCCTGATCTAATCCAAGGACACCCCAAAATGATGAAACGTTCGCTCATCGCGTGCGCGCTTGCGCTTGCGTTCATGACGCCGACAACGACCAGATGAAGGAATCGCCCAATGCAATGGAACAACGGCAACGGCACGATTTCGCCGGGTGTAGTCATCGAGGATGGCTCCGGCAATAAGCTGGGCGCGTCGTCCAATCCGATGAATGTGCAGGGAGCGATCTCGTCCGCCAATCCATCGACGGTCTTCGCCTTCCGCCAGACAGCGACGTTGAGCGCCGCCGCGCTCCCCTCGCAAGTCGTCGTCAATGGCGTTGTATGCACGGCGCTCTCCGCAAACACCGGGACCATTTACGTCGGGGGCGTCGGCGTCACGACATCGACGGGCTATCCGCTGGTCGCGGGGCAATCGATCTCCTACGCGGCGACCAACGCTTCGGCCATTTACATGATCGGTACGAACACGACCGACGTTCTCGCCTGCACGGGGAATTAGGCCATGAAACATTTATTCCGCGGGCCTCTTCTCTCGCTGTTTTACGTCGCGCAGCTTTCGGCTCCGGCGCTTGCTTTCCCGCCGCAGATTCCGCCGCAGGTTGTGCGGCATACGAACGTCGTCACGTTCACGAGTTCAGGCGTTTACACGCCGACGCCGGGGATGGTTTACGACGATGTTTACGCGGTTGCAGGTGGAGGATCTGGCGGATCGGGCGCGCTCCAGGCTGCGAGCGTTGCTTGCTCTGGCGGTGGAGGGGGCGGGG
>NZ_NHSJ01000049.1 GCF_002937075.1 Rhodoblastus sphagnicola | reverse complement strand
GCCGGGAATGTCGGCGACAGCCATCGTATCGTCCGGCAACCGGGTCCAGGTCTGCGTCTGGCCGAGCAGTTCGAAGCCGAGATAGCCGCGCAGCAGCAGTTTTTGGCCGTCGGGGGTGATTTCGGCTTCGGCGTTATAAACATTGCCGTCGCGCGGATCGAGAATATTGCCGTTCTCGTATTTCGCGCCATCGTGCTTGAGGTTGTAAACGATGACCATGCCGAGCATTGGCTTGTTCTTCTTGTCGCCGGGGCATGCCGGACAGGTCGTCACCAGCGTGGTTTCGCCCTGTTTCTTGTACATTTTGACCAGGCGGCCTTCGAAAAGACCGTTCTTCTCCGAAAAATAGAACCAGCCGCTGGGATTGCCGTCGTCGAAATAGGCCTGCCAGAATCCGGTCAGGGGAGATTTCGCCGATTGCGCCGAGGCGCTGGTCACGACCGCCGCGCTCGTCAGCGGCAAGGCGAGGGCGGCGGCGAGGAGCGCGCGCGCGTATTTTGGCAAGGAAGATGCGGACAAGGGAAGCCTCCTTTTCACGCGGAAGCGGGGAGTTCGCCCCCGCCACATAGAGGATCGATGCGTCAGACGCCGTTCGACTCGAGAACCTGGCGGCAATTCGGCGACAGTTTGGCGCGATTGGCTTGCAGGCACGCCAGGAAGGCGTCGTCGCCGGCGTCCGGGCGCACCAGATGACAGAAGCGGCGCACATCCGGCCGGCAGAGGTTCGAATTCTGCGATTGCGCCCAGGCCGAGTTCGTCATGAGTCCCGCGCCTGTCAAATGCGCGATCCCGGTCACGAGCGCAAGGCGGGCGATGCGGTTCAGGAACGAATGCGCGGGCAAGGCAAGGCCTCCTCTTCAACCGGAAAGCGGCGCGACGGCGCGGGTGTCACACGCCGTTATCTTCAAGCACGGCCCGGCACTTCACGGTCAATTTGGCGCGATTGGCCTGCAGGCACGCCAGGAAGGCGTCGTCGCCGCCGTCGGGACGCACATGATGGCAGAAGCGGCGCACGTCGGGACGGCAGGCGTCCTCCTGCTCTTTCGTGCCGCCGGCGCTCGCGCTCGTCGTCGCGAAGGCCAACAGCAGGAAGGAAACGATCACCACTAGCTTCGTCATATGCGAACCTTTCAAATATTTCTAAACTGAGTCCGCTCTCTTTTCGCGGAAAAGGGCCGAGATTATGACGCCGAAACGGAGGAGGCGGGCGCCGTTGCGCGCGGCTTTCCCATCAGGATCGGCTGGAACAGCACGGCGGCGGCCAGCGTGCAGGCCAGCGACAGCGCGAGCAACTCGCCCATGCTCGACGTGCCCGGATGGCTGGAGAACCACAGGCTGCCGAAGGCGGTGGCGGTGGTGGCGGCGGAGAACATCACCGCGCGGGTGAGGCTGGTCTGCAGCAGGTTGGTCTGCCCCTGCCGCCAGGCCATGATGTAGTAAATCTTGAAGGCGACGCCGACGCCGAGCAGCAGCGGCAGGGCGATGATATTGGCGAAATTGAGCGGCATGCCCAGAATCACCGTCAGCTCCAGCGTCACAACCGCCGCGAGGATCAGCGGGATCAGAGTCAAAAGCATGTCGCTGACCTTGCGCAGCATGATGATGAGCAGGATCGCGATCGACAGCAGCGCCCAGCCGCCGGCCTGGAAAAAGGCGCCGACGATGGTCTGGCTCGCCTGGAGAATCGAAACCGGCCCCTCGGTGGCGTCCGGCTCGACATGGAGCACGGCCTGGGCGAAGGCGCGTAGCGAATCTTCCGAACCGGATTGGTCCTTCGGCGCGATGGACAGGCGCTCCCGGCCGTCCGCCGTCCGCCAATTCTTGACGATCTCGGGTGGCAGGCTCGCCAGAGTGACCCGTTCCGCCCCAAGGATCTCGCGCAAATCGTCGAGGTCATGGACCAGAGGCGTGACCATGACGTCGCTCGCCAGCGCGCGCTTGTCCGGACCAGCCTGGGCCAGCGCGCTGATCGCCGCCGCCAGACGCCGGGCGCCGGCTATGCCCTCGGTCTGGCTGGAATTGTGCGGATCCTGCGCGGCTTCTTCCAGCCTTTGCGCGGCCTCGTTCAACGAGTCCACGACTTCGGCGTCGGTTGGCGCCGGCTGGACGTCGGCGGGTTTCAACGAATCCTTGAGCGCCGCCGCCGCTTGACCGATCACGGACAGTTTTTCGTCCTGCTCGGTCGGGACCATGTTCGCCAGCGTGCGCACATAGGCCACCTCCGGCACTTGCGCGAGGCGCGCGGCCTTCTTGTCGGCTTCGGCCAGATTGGGCGCGAGCAACTGGATGTTGTCGATCTCCAGGTTGCGGTCGCGCTTCAGGTCGAGATAGGTGGCGACGGATTCCGTCCTGGAATCGCGCAGGTGGATGGGGTTGAAGTCGAAGGTCAGCCAGTGGAACAGCGGCAGACCCGCTGCGACGACCAGCGCGACGCCCGCGATGATCGCTTTGCGGTTGCGCGACATGAACGCGTCGACCGGCGCGAGGCTGGCGTAGCCCATCGGCTCCGGCTCGCCGGCGGGATTGAGCAGGTAGATCAGCGCCGGCAGCAGGGTCACGCTGACGATAAAGGCGACGATCATGCCCTGTCCGGCGATGATTCCCAGTTCCGAAACGCCCTTGTAGTCGGTGGGCGCGAACGACAGGAAGCCGCAGGCGGTGGCGAGGCCGGCGAGTGTGAGCGGCGCGCCGAAATGATAGCCGGCGCGCGCGATCGCCTCCGCGAGATTGTCGAACTCGTGGCGCTCGGCTCGGTAGCGCACGCTGTACTGGATGCCGAAATCGACGCCGATGCCGACGAACAGCACGAAGAAATCGACCGAGATCAGATTGAGCGAGCCGACGATCGCGAGGCCCGCCGCCGCCGTGATGGAGAGGCCGGCGACGATGTTGAGCACGACGGCGCCGATCAGACGCCAGGAGCGCAGCGCGCGCCACAGGATGAACAGCACCACCGCGCCGGTGATCGCGCCGTTGCGGGCGGCGTTTTCCTTGATCGTGCCGAATTCCTCGTCGGCCATGGCGACCGGACCGGTGAGGCGCAGCCGCGCCTGGAAGCGCGGCAGGATGTCGGCCGCCGCGTCGCGCAGCGCCGTGCTCGCCGCCAGACCGGCCTGCACCTCCTTGAAGTCGAGCACGGGGCGGACCTCGATCACGCCGCGCAGGTCCGCGGGTGTCGCTGGCGCGCCCTGGGCCAGCACGCGCCAGGAAAACGAGGCGGGACGGCCGGCGACGACATCCTCAAGCGTCTGTGACGAGGAGGCGAACAGGCGCGTCATGTCGTTGAGTTGCAGCTTGTTCGAATTCACGCCGATCAGGCCGTCCTCGAGCGCGGAGACGAGGCCGCGCAGGCTGGGATCGGACGAGAGATCCTGAATCAGCGGGCCGCCCCGCGACAGCCCGCTCATGGCGCGTTGCAGATCGGGCAGGGGCAGGAACAGCAGGCCGTTGCGCGCGAAAAACGGCAACCCGGCTATGTTCACGACGCCGCGAAAATGAGTCTTGTCGGTTTCCAGCTTGTCCGTCAGCGCGCGCGTCGCTTGCGACGCCAGCTCCGGGGTCGGCGCTTCGATCACGGCATAGAGCGTGTCGTAATGATGAAACGCCTTTTCGAAGGTCTGCTCGGTTTTGCGCCAGTTCAAGTCCGGCGACAGCATGGCGTTGATGTCGGAATTGATCTTGAAATGCACGCCGGCGTAATAACCGCACAGCAGCGTGATCAGGGCGAACAGCGCCACCACCGCCCGCGCATGGCGCACGCAGAATTTCACCTGTTTAACGATAGCGGATGTCAGCATTCTCGCCAAACCTCAAAAATCTCGCTATCGCCAGGAATCAGTCAAGTCCGATGGTCAGTGTTAGCGCAGGTCAAACCCAAAGAGAACCCCGCCTCCTCTCGATCATTCGGCGGGGTGGGGCGCGCCTTGCGGCGGCGGCGCTGTCGGCGCGGGCATGGGTTCGGGGGTGAAGGGTTCGGGGGCCATGGGGCCTTGCGTGCGCGGCCCGCGAAAAGTTCGCCACAGCCCCGCCAGCGGATGGCGGATCGCCTCGTCGACGGCGGTTGGCTCATAGCCGCAATGGGCCATGCAATTGGCGCATTTTTCGTGCTTTCCGGTCCCGTAATTCTCCCAATCCGTGGCGTCCATCAATTCGCGATAGCTGGCCGCATGGCCTTCGTCGAGCAGGTAGCAGGGTTTTTGCCAGCCGAACACGTTGCGCGTCGGCATGCCCCAGGGCGTGCAGGCATAGGCGCGGTTGCCGGCGAGAAAGTCGAGGAAGAAGCTGGAATGAAGCAGGCGCCAGTTCCGGCCCTTGCCCAGTTCGAAGATGCGGCGGAACAAGGTATTGGTGCGCCGCCGCGATAAAAAGCGCTCCTGGTCCGGCGCGCGCTCATAGGCGTAGCCGGGCGAGATGGAGACGCTGACGTCGAGGGTTCCCGCAAAATCCATGAAGGCGGCGACCTGCTCCGCCGCCATGCCCTCGAAAATGGTGGCGTTGACATTCACGTTGAAGCCGCGCGCCCGGGCCTCGCGGATCGCCGAGACCGCGATGTCGAAGGCGCCGGGCAGATTCACCGCCTTGTCATGCGCCTCCTTCAGCCCGTCGAGATGAATCGACCAGCAGAAATAGGGCGAGGGTTCGAACAGGCGCAGCTTCTTCTTCAGCAGCAGGGCGTTGGTGCAAAAATTCACAAATTTCTTCCGCGCCACGATCCCGCGCACGATCTCCTCGATGTCGCGGTGGATCAGCGGTTCGCCGCCCACAAGGGCGACGATCGGCGCGCCACATTCGTCCACGGCGTCGAAGCATTCCTGCGCCGACAGGCGTTTGTCGAGGACCGCGTCGGGGTGCGCGATCTTGCCGCAGCCGGCGCAGGCGAGATTACAGCGGAACAACGGTTCGAGCATCAAAACCAGCGGATAGCGCTTTCGGCCGAGCAACTTCTGCTTGAACAAATAGAAGGCCACCATCGCTTCGCGACGGAAATCTCTCGTCATAAGCAACTCCGCGGGAGAGGCGACGCCCTCGGGCGCGCGCCGCGGGACGCGCGTCGGTCCGGCGCTTGAAACGTCAACGCCTCAAGCGCGGCTGTGGTTCCGTTCAGCGCGACAGGCTGACTTCGACGCGGGACACATCGCCGTCGCTCGGCGCCAAGGTCATGGACAGGCCGTGGCCACTGGCGCGCAGCGAAACCGAGGCGCGAAAGGTTCCGCCATCGACGCCGCCGCTGAAATGGCCGTCGCTCACGCGGCCGGAAATCGAGCCGGATACGCCGCGCGTGGTCTCGGACCATTCGCCGCTGACACGGCCGCCCTGGGCGACGACGTTAAGGTTGATGCTAAAGCGATAGCTGTCGCTGGCGCAGACGATGGTCTGCGACAGCGACTGGCCGCCCTCGCTCACGCCGCCCCTGGCGCGGCAGGAAATGCGCTCGCGGTGGCCATCCGAGCCGACCACCGAGCCGCCGCCGTGGAAGCTGCCGGCGAAACCTGAAAAGGCGCCGGCCGATTGCGCCAGCGCCGGAGCGGCGCCTGCCAGGATGGAAAAACCGGCGCCGACAAGCATGGCAAGCGCGAGGCTGCGCAGTGGGACGCATGTGGCCTTGGTGTCGAGGGGCATAGCGCACTCCTTTGTCATATTTTATTCAAATTGCGGGTCGCGGGCGCCGGGCCAGCCGCATCAGGGCGGCCACGGTCGGGCGCAGAATCAGCAGATCGGCGGTCAGGGCCGCGATCATCGCGAAGGCGCTGAGCCAGCCGAACAGCCGCAGCAGCGGCAGGTTGGAAAACGACAGCGCCTCCAGCCCGCAGGCCAGCACGAAAGCGGTGAGGATCAGGGCCGGTCCGATCAAGACAGTGGAGCGCGCCACCGCCCGCGTCGGATCCGCCTTGGGATCGTCTTCCCGCTGCATCCGGTTGATAAAATGAATGGTCGCGCTCAACCCCAAGCCGAAGGACACGATCAGGGCGATCACGCTGGCGAATTGCAGGCCGTCGCCGAGCACGCGCAGCAACGCGCCGGCGGCGAAGACCGGAAACACGCCGGCCGGCACGCAGGCCAGCGCGACGGGAAACGAACGGAACGCCAGTCCGATGAAGGCCGCGACAAAGGCGAATTCGATCGTCAGCCCGCGATTGAGCTTGCCGATCATATCCGCGCTGTTGCGCGCGGCGATCACCGACAGGCCGTTGGGACGAATCTCGAAGCCGGGATGTTTCAGGCGGATCGCGTCGAGCCGCGCGTTCAATTGTTCGACGATGGGCAGGAGGTTGCCGGCGTCCTTGTCCGGCACGCGGCCGGAAATCAGCGCGGACTCGCGGCTTTCCGCGATGAAGCGCTGCACCAGGAACGGCGGGAGCATGTCGACATATTGCTTGAGCGTGGCGACATCGCTCTGCCCGAGCTTGTCGGCGAGCCAGCGGCGCAGCGTCTCCAGCGACCAGACATTGGCGATTCCCGGTTGCGTCTCCATCGCGCCATGGACTTCGCCGAGGACATTTAACGTTTCCGGCGCGAACAGGTCCGTGTTCGGCGGAAAGGCGACGTAGACGTCGATCGGGTTGGCGCCTTTCAGCTTGGCGTCGAGGCGCTGGCTGGCCTCGACCACATGCTCCTGGTCCGGCGTCAGGTCGGCGAGGCGATAGCGCGGCGACAGGCCGGAATAGGCCCAGCCCAGCGCGGTCACCACGGCGAGGCCGATGAGCGCGTTGGCGCCGGGACGGCGCAGCATGCGATCGGCGACGAAACTGCAAAAACCGCGCAGCGCCTGCACGCCGCCGTCGCGGCCCCTGGCCGGCAGCGAGTCGCGGCGGGGGGCGAGCAGCACGCCAAGCGCGGGGAGCAGGGTGAGCACGGTGACCAGCGCGATCAGGATCGACAGCATCCCGGCGTGGCCGAAGGCGCGGATCAGGTCGGAGTCCGAGAAGAACAGCCCGAACATCGACAGGCCCGCCGCGCCATGGGTGAGAACGCAGGCCGGGCCGACGATGCGCACGGCGTCCGCGAAGGCCTCACGACGCGTCGCGCCGGCGATGAGCCGGTCGCGCGCGGCGAAGGTCATCTGCATGCTGTCCGAAAAACTGATCACCATGATCAGCGGCGTCATCACGTTCAGAAACATGTTGAGCTGGAAGCCGAGCCAGCCCAAGGCGCCGAGCGACAGCAGGATCGCGGCGAGCGGCGGCGCGGCCGCGATGATCATGAAGGCGACGCGGCGGAAGAAGAGAATGGCGATCAGGCAGCCGGCGGCGAGGCCGAGCGCGTTATAGACGATGCGGTCGCGCTCCAGCGCCTTGCGGATTTCGATCTGCATCGCCGGCACGCCGGACAGTCGGGCCGTGATCGGCGCGCCCGCGAGATCTTCGTCCAGCGTTTTCCGGATTTCGTCGACAGTCGGGCCGAGTCGCCGGCCGTCCACGATGTCCGGCTCCAGCGACAGCACGACGAGGGCGAAATCGCCCGATTCCGAGACCAGCCGGCCGCGAATCAATTCGTTGGCCAGAACCTTGGTCACGAGATCCTGGTAGGCTTGGCCTTCGGGCAGCGGATCGGGGAACAACGGACTGGGCAGTCCGCCGTTTTGGGCGGGCTGGCGCGCCGAAAACATCGAGATGACGCCGCGCGCGCCCTCCACCAATTGCAGATCGGTGACGGCCGTGCGCAGTTTTTCGATCGTGTCGCGCGCCAGCAGCCCCTGGCCCTCGATCACGACGAGCACGTCATATTCGGAGGAGGGGAATTGACGGGAAATCTGCTCGAACTGGCGAAATTCCACCGAATCCGTGCGAAACAGCTGGCTCAGGGAATCGTCGATGGCGATGCGCTGCACGCCGAATACGGCGGCGAGGGCGAGCAAGACCGCGACAACTACGGTCGCCAGGGGGGCGCGCAGGCCGAGCAGGCCGATGCGTTCGAGCCCGAGTGCGATCGCTCTCTCCGCGCGGGGGGATTTCCGCGCGTCGATTACCGCCTTCGGTACATTATCATCCATGCCCTGCAGATCCGGGAACGAGCGGCTGCCGCCGCGTGGGGGCTAAATGCTGAATTTGGGCTTTCTGTCCCAGAATCTTAAAATCACTCTCGATTCTTCTGATTAGAAAGGGACGGCGGCGCTTTGTCAACGCTGTCGGGCGGCTTGACCTCGGCGGCTGAAAATGAAACGACGGCGGCTCCTTTGTCCACCAGGGCGGCCCGATCACGGCGCGAGGACGCGGTCGAAATGGCGCGGAGGCGCGGTGCGATGGGCGCGACCTTGCCCTTGATCAGAGGCAGACTTCGATCAGCATTGGCCCCGGCTCCGCGCAGGATTTTGTCAGGCCGCGATGGAAATCCTCGACCCCTGCGACGCGGAGCGCGGGAACCCCCATGCTTTTCGCCATCGCGACCCAGTCGATTGTCGGCTTGTCGATGTCGATCATCGCGCTCGCCCGCGGTCCGAGGGCGCCGAAACCCATATTGGCATATTCGGTCCGGAGAATCTCATAGGCGCGATTGGCGAAAATGATGGTGGTGACGTTGAGCCCCTCGCGCGCCTGCGTCCACAGCGCCTGGATCGTGTACATGGCGCTGCCGTCGCCGGTCATGCAGATCACCCGGCGCTCCGGGCAGGCCAGCGCCGCGCCGGTGGCGACCGGCGTGGAAAAGCCGATGGAGCCGCCCATGTTCTGGATCATGTCGTGCGGCGCGGCGCCGGCGGTCAGGCCCATGGAGTTCCGGCCCGTGGTCAAGGATTCGTCAACCACGATGGCGTTTTCGGGCAGCGCGGCGGCCAGCGCCAAGGCGATGCTGGTCGGGTCGAGCTTTCCGGTGGGCGCGACGGTTTTGTCGCGCGGCTGCTTGCGGGCGACGGTTTTACGCGCGTGTAAAAGATCGAGCAGCATGGCGAGGGCCGCCGCGCCGTCCTCGTCCTTTTCCGCCAGCCCATGCACCGCGCAGGATTCGGGTTTGAGCAGGCTGGGGCAGTCGGGATAGCTGAAGAAGGCGACGGGCTCGTCGGTCTCGACCGTGACGATGTGGCGGAAATCCTTCAAAAACTCCAGCGCCGGCGCGACGAAATAGGGGATGCGCTCCAGCGGGACTCGGCCCGCGCCGCGCTCGATGCGCGCGGAAAAGAATTGCGTGGCCAGCCGGCAACCGGTCGCCGCCGCCAGTTTGCCGGCCAGGTCCAGCGCCTCGCCCCGGCAGGCGCGGCCGCCGAGAATGACCAGCACCGGGCCTTCCGGTTTTTTCAAGACGCGCGCCAAAGCCTCCACGCGCGCCGAAGGCGGCGCCTTGAACGCGGGGGATTCGACGGGGCAGGGCGCTGGCTCGCCGGCTTCGCCCCATGAGGCGTCGCCGGGCAGGATCAGCGTGGCGATGCGGCCGGGGCGCGCCGCCGTGACCGCCCGCGCCGCGTCGGCCGCGATGGTGTGGGGGCCGTCGGCACGCCGCACCCAATGGCTCAGCGGACGGGCGAGGCCGTCGAGGTCGCTGGCCAGCGGCGCGTCATATTTCAGGTGGTTTGTTGCGTGGTCGCCGACGATGTTGACCATGCCGGAGCCGGCCTTGCGGGCGTTGTGGATGTTGGCGAGGCCGTTGGCGAGGCCCGGCCCGAGATGCAGCAGGGTCGAGGCGGGCGTTCCCTTCATGCGGAAAAAGCCGTCGGCCGCGCCGGTCGCCACGCCCTCGAACAGGCAGAGCACGCTGCGCATCGCCGGATTGTCCAGCGCCTTGAGGAAATGCATTTCCGAGGTGCCGGGATTGGCGAAGCAAATGTCCACGCCCTGGGAAACCAGGGTTTTGACGAGGCTTTCCGCGCCGTTCATGTCATGCCTCGATCCGTGGACCGCCCTCGCCCTTCGAGACGGCGCCGCCGCGCCTCCTCAGGGTGAGGGCTCCCTGTAAAGGTTCCAGCCATCGCAAGAATAGCCCTCACCCTGAGGCGCTTGCGAAGCAAGCGTCTCGAAGGGGGCGGTCCACGAAAGCTCAGGCCGGCGTCAGTTCCGCCGCGCCGCAAGCGCCGAACAGGAAGCCATTGGAGAATTCCGCCTCCGGCGCCGTCGCGCGCAAGCGCGTAAGACCTTCATCGCCGGAAATGGCGCCCGAAGCCACATCGGCGAAGGCTTTGGTCACGGCCACGAAATCGCCGGTGTGGGGCGAAAGCCGCAGCGAGCGCACGCCGGCCGCCGCGAGGCGGTCGAGATCGCCGATCAGGTTGCAGGTGTTGTGCGACATGGTCTGCACGCCGTTGACGGCGAGAAAGTCGGCGCCGTCGAGCGTGCGCACGGTCAGGCCATCGGGGTCCTTGTCGCAGACGAACTGACACGAGTCCTTGCTCAACCCATGCACGCGCGCATGATAGCAGCGGCTGGAAATGGCCAGGGGGATGCGCCCATAGGCCCAAAGCTCGACCTCGGCGCCGCATTCCCCGGCCGCCGCCGCCAGTTTTTCCACCGAAGCGAACGGGGCTTCGGGCGGCAGGCAGAACATTTTGGCGCCCTGTCCGGCGAGATAGGCCAGGGTCGCCTCGTTATAGACGTTGATGAGCGGCCCGATGGAGAAGGGCGGCCGCGCCCAGTTCATCAAGGTCAGATCGTTGATCTCGACTTCCAGCGCGGTCTGCTCGAACAATTCGCGCGCGGCCCGCTTTTCGCGCTCCAGCGTGACCATGGCCAGCGATCCCAGCACGACCGTCTTGCCGCCGCTTTGCAAACGCTCGATGGCGGCGGGGATGCGGTCCTCGTAAAAAGGCGTGCGCTTGGAGCAGACGGTTTCGCCGATCACCACGCGATCCACCGGCGCCTCGTCGGCGATGCGGGCGTAGAAATCGGAAAAGGCGTCGGCGCTCCAGTTGAACTGCAGGGGTCCAACGGTCAGCGAGAATTTTTTTGTCATCTTACCGCCAAGTTTTGCGATACGAGCCCGCGGTGGTGGTCTGGCCCTCGGTCAGATCGCGCAAGGCGCCGGCGACGACCGGGCGGCCCGCCGCATAATCGTCCACCGCCTTGCGGAAGTTGCGCACCACCGATTCCGTGTAGGAGCGGCTGCGCTGCCGGCCCTCGATTTTCAGCGCGGTGACGCCGGCTTCCGCCAATTGCGGGATCAGCGCGGCGGCGTCGAGGCTCGACGGGTCTTCAAAGACATGGCCCTTGTAGTCGCCGGCTTCAAAGCAGCCCTTGCACAAAGTGGGGTAGGGCGCGGGTTCGCTGGCGCCGACGCGATGGATGGCGAAGCCGCCGAGACGCGACACCAGTTCGCCGTCTTCCTCGCGATATTCGACATGGCTCGCCGGCGAGCAGGCCCCGTTCATGTTGGGCGACTTGCCGGTTGCGTAAGAGGACAGCGAGCAGCGCCCCTCCGCCATCACGCAGAGACCGCCGAAGATGAACACTTCGGTTTCGATCTCGATGTCGCGATTGATCGCGGCGATTTCCTGCACGGTCAGCACGCGCGGCAGCACCACGCGCTTGACGCCGAAGGCGCGGGCGTAAAAAGCGATGGCGTCGGAGTTGGCCGCAGCCGCCTGCACCGACAGATGCAGCCGTAGGTTCGGATGCTTTTTCGACGCATAGTCGAGCAGGCCGATGTCGGCGAGGATCACGGCGTCGGCGCCGAGCCGCGCCGCGTCATCCACCGCCTTGTGCCAGAATCCGACGGCGCCGGCGCGCGGAAAGGTGTTGATGGCGACCAGCGTATGCGCGCCTTTTTTATGCGCGTGCGCGATCGACGCGCCGAGTTCGTCGCGCGAAAAATTCAGGCCGGGAAAGTTGCGGGCGTTGGTTTCGTCGTTGAAGCCGCAATAGACG
Source organism: Rhodoblastus sphagnicola (assembly GCF_002937075.1). Classification (GTDB taxonomy): domain Bacteria; phylum Pseudomonadota; class Alphaproteobacteria; order Rhizobiales; family Beijerinckiaceae; genus Rhodoblastus; species Rhodoblastus sphagnicola. Next base: position 46,406 of record NZ_NHSJ01000049.1, on the reverse strand, counting down.
GTATGGGCGCCGGCGTCGATCGCGGCGCGAAAGGCGGCGGGGGTGCCCGCCGGGCAGACCAGTTCGAGTTTCCGGGCGCTCATGCGTGACGCTCGTCTTCGCGGGTCAGGGCGACGCCGAACCAGCTGCCGACCAGCGAGGACACGCGCCGCGCCGGAGCAGCCGCGAGATGCTCAAGCGGGCCGAGCAGGGCGGTCAATTCGGTCGCGAGGTCGATCTCTTCATTGTCTATGGCGTTGCGCAACGCCAGCACCGCTTCCGTGTCGCCCTCGATCACGAGGTCGCGGGAAAAGAACAGGGCGTCGCCGTCATAGACCCCATGCACCAGACCGAGCAGAGCGGCGAGCGGGCCGCCGATTCGCGCGTCCCAAGCACCGGCGTCCTCGCGGCGCACCGTTTCAAGGCTGGGCGCGTCCACATGCGGCGCCAGACGGAACGCGAAAGGCAGGTCGGTCGGGTCGATGAGAAAAGTCTTGTCAGCCTGCTCGCCGAGCCGCGCGAACAGCGAGGGGTGGCGGCGAATCAGGGTTTTCACCAGATGCGCGCCGGCCAGCGACAGGGGCGTGAGCGGCGCGAAGCGCAGCACGGCCGCCCCGACGGCGGGGAAAAGAGGGATGTCTTTAGAGTTCCACATTGCCCCACCAAATCAGATAATGTTCAGCCTCACATTGACTTTCGTCAATGCGCCGGCGCGACTTTCCAAGCACGACACAGTATGACTTTCAGAGAACTGCCACCCTTCCGCGATCTGCGCGCCTTCGCCAAATATCTTGAGCAGGAGCGTCTTTTAGCACGCGTCGGCGAAAAGGTCAGCCTCGTTCATGAGATGACCGAGTTGCACCGCCGCGTGCTGGTCGCCGGCGGTCCCGCGCTTTTGTTCGAAAAAGCGGTTTCGCCGCGGGGGCCTGCGACCATGCCGGTCCTGACCAATCTGTTCGGCACGCAGGAGCGCGTCGCCGCCGGTTTCGGCGTCGCTTTGTCGCGCATCGGCGAACTCGGCGAAATGCTGGCGGCGCTGCGCGAGCCCGCGCCGGTCGACGGCTTCAAGGATGCGATGAGCCGCTGGCCCATGGTGCGCGCCGCCTTGTCCACGCGCCAGCAGGTGATCTCGAAGCCGCCCTGCCAAGCCGAGGTGTTCAAGGGCGACGATGTCGATCTGGGCAAAATTCCGGTCCAGACCTGCTGGCCGGGCGAACCGGCGCCGCTGATCACCTGGCCGCTGGTGATCACCCGTCCGCCGGACACCGACGCCGATGAGACCGCGCGGATGAACATCGGCGTCTACCGCATGCAGGTTCTGGGCAAGGACAAGGCGATCATGCGCTGGCTGGCGCACCGCGGCGGCGCGGCGCATCATCGCGCCTGGGCGCGGCGGGGCGAGGACATGCCGGTCGCCATCGCCATCGGCGTCGATCCCGCCACCATCCTTTCGGCCGTGCTGCCGCTGCCGGAAACGGTGTCGGAACTGCGCTTCTCCGGCGTGATCAGGGGCGAGCGGCCCCATGTGGCGCAGGCGCTGACCGTGCCGATCATGGTCCCGGCCGACGCGGAAATCATCATCGAGGGCTATGTTTCCGCCACCGAGACCGCGCCGGAGGGGCCTTATGGCGACCACACCGGATATTACAACAGCGTCGAGCAGTTTCCAGTTTTACGCATCACCGCCATCACCACGCGGCGCGACCCAATTTACCTGAGCACGTTCACCGCCCGCCCGCCGGATGAACCGTCCGTCATCGGCAGCGTTCTCAACGATCTCGCTTTGCCGACCATGCGCCGTCAACTGCCGGAGATCGTCGATGTCTGGCTGCCGCCGGAGGCCTGCTCCTATCGGATGGCGATCGTTTCGATCAGAAAAACCTATCCGGGGCAGGCGCGGCGGGTGATGATGGGGCTGTGGGGCATGTTGCCGCAGTTCAGCTACACCAAGACCGTCATTGTGGTGGACGAGGACATCAACGGCCGCGACTGGAACGATGTCGCCTGGGCTTTGGCGACGCGCATGGACCCCTCGCGCGACCTGACCATTATCAGGGACACGCCGATCGATTATCTCGATTTCGCCTCGCCGGAATCGGGGCTGGGCGGCAAGCTCGGCATTGACGCCACCAACAAGATCGGCGCGGAAACCCATCGCGAATGGGGAACGAAGCTCGATACGTCCGAGGAGATCAAGCGCCGCGTGGACGCGCTGTTGCCCCAGGTGATGGCGGGATTCAAGCGCGACGGCTTGCGATGAAGCCGCGCGTCGTCGTCGGATTGAGCGGCGCTTCGGGCGCGGCCATCGGCCTGCGCATTGTCGAAATTCTGGACGAACGCGGCGCGGACGTTCATCTGATCGTTTCGCGCGCGGCGGAATTGACGCTTGCGGCGGAAGTCGGGCCGGACGCCCTTTCGCGGCTGCGCGCCCTCGCAAAACATTGCCATGACATCGACAGCGTCGGCGCCAGCATCGCCTCCGGTTCGTTTCCGACCGGCGGCATGATCGTCGCGCCCTGCTCGATGCGTACCCTTTCGGCCATCGCCAATTGCCTCGCCGACAATCTCCTCACCCGCGCCGCCGACGTACACCTTAAGGAGCGGCGCAAACTGATCCTGCTTGCGCGCGAAACGCCCTTGCATCTCGGTCATCTCAGGGCGATGACGGCGGCGACCGAAGCCGGGGCGATCATCATGCCGCCGGCGCCCGCCTTCTACCTCAAACCGAACAGCGTCGCCGACATTATCGATCAGATCGCGCGGCGCGCCGTCGATCTGCTGCATCTGTTCGAGCCCTTGGCCGCGCAATGGCGTGGGGAAGAATGACCATAGGCGCTAGGTTAAGCTTGGTGGCTGCCGAGAACATCGTGAGTTGATCCCCTCGTGCTTCGAGACGGCGAGCCTTGCTCGCCTCCTCAGCATGAGGGGAGCAATGGAATCAATCGAGTAGCCCTCATGCTGAGGAGGCTCCGAAGGAGCCGTCTCGAAGCACGAGGGCGGTCCACGGCTCTTGCCGCAGCCCGCCAGCGCTTAACCNGCGTGGGGAAGAATGACCATAGGCGCTAGGTTAAGCTTGGTGGCTGCCGAGAACATCGTGAGTTGATCCCCTCATGCTGAGGAGGCTCCGAAGGAGCCGTCTCGAAGCACGAGGGCGGTCCACGGCTCTTGCCGCAGCCCGCCAGCGCTTAACCGAGCGCATATGGGACGTATGACTCAAGCCGCGCGGTGCTGAAGCGCTGAATTGGTCGGGGGCGGGAACCGCAGATTTGGCGCGCCGATAAATTCATGCGGGCCGACATGGGTCAGCACGCCCTGCGTGTCCAGCCAGATCTCGCCGCCGAGATCGCGCCAGCGCCGGCAAAACGTGTAGTCCTCGCTGAGATAAGTTCCGGTCTCCGGCTCGATCATGCCATCGAAGAACGCATATTGATTGGGGCTGAAACTCGGCCGGTGCGAATTGTGACAGGCGGCGTAGCGCAGATGCGGATAGGCCTGCGCCATGCGCGCGAAAACCTCGCGGCGGATCAGCATGAAGCCGGTTCCCGCGTAATCGGCGGTGACGAAACCGTCGCGGTTTTGCGCCTCCTCGCCCTCGCGGGGGGCGCCGACATAGCGCATCGGCGCGGTCTCGACGGGTTCGCCGGCATGGGCGCGGCTGAGCCCGCTTTCCCAGTCGATGAGTTTGAGCGGGTACATGCCGGCGACGACATCGGCGTCGAACGCCAGCATGCGGAACACCTGGTCGGGTTCGAAGCCGATATCGGCGTCGACGAACAGCAGATGGCTCGCTGAGGGGGTGTCGAGGAAGCGACTCACCAATGTGTTGCGGCCGCGTGTGATCAGCGATTCATAGCCGAGCATTTCGACCTGAGTGGTCAGGCCGGCCATTACGCCGCGCTGGACGAGCCCCATCATCGAATACATGAAGCGCTGTGTGACGAGACCGCCATAGCAGGGGGTCGCGACGAACAGGCGAGAGCCTTGGGGAAACATGAACTTTCTCCTGGAGGAGGCCGCCGTCGGGGCGGCGGCCCGGGGTCATGAGGGATCGGGTAAGGGATCAGGCAAAGGGATCAGGTCTGCGTCCCGCCGAGCGCGGCGAGATCGGCGTAGAGGGATTGCTCAACGCTCTTCTGCGTCGTCGTCGAGGCGCTGGATTGCGCTGCCGATATCAGCGCCTCCAGGTCTTTCAGCACGCTCGATTCCGTCGTCTCGTCCGACGAGGAGGACGCGGCGGACGCCGTTGACGACGTCAGGTCGGACAATTCGCTGGAGAGCGAAGTCGCCGCGCTTTTCGCCGTGGACGAATCGCCGTTGGCCACAGCCGTCAGCAAATTCGCCAGATTGTCGGCCACGTCGGACTCCGAACCGGACGAAGATCCCGCAGTGCTCGAGGGCGGAGGCGGCGGGGGCGGGCTGTTTTCGAGTTTGTTCTGCATGGAAGAGGCCAGTTTTTGGGCGCTCGACGTGTCGCCGGACTGCACGTCCGAAATCAGACTGTTGAGGTCCTTGAGGAAGGGATCGCTGGAGGAACTCGACGAACTCGACGAACTGGAGGAGAGCGACGCCAGTTGGGTTTTCAGGCTGGCGGCGAGGGTTTGCGCATTGGTGGTGTCGCCATTGGCGACCGCCGTGAACAGGCTTTGGATGTCGGAAGCCAGGCTTGAGGACGAAGACGAAGAAGACCCGGCGGAATCGCCCTGCGGCGGCGGCGGGGGCGGGCCGTTTTCGAGTTTGCTCTGCATGGAGGAGGCCAGGCTTCGCGCGCTCGACGTGTCGCCGGACTGCACGTCTGAAATCAGGCTGCTCAGGTCCTTGAGGAAGGGATCGCTGGAGGAACTCGACGAACTGGAGGAATCCTTGGCGCTGGAGGAGAGCGACGCCAGTTCGCTCTTCAGGCTGGCGGCGAGGGTCTGCGCCGTGGTGGTGTCGCCATTGGCGACCGCCGTGAGCAGGCTCCGGACATCCGCGCCGAAGCTTGACGATGAGGATGACGATCCAGACGTTGACGAAGTCGTCGAACCGCTTTGTCCCGAACTGGAACTCTGTTGCAAGCCATAGCCGCCAAAGGAGTCGTCGCTATCGTCATCGCCGGAAGAGTTGAAAGAGATGGCGGACGAAGTGGTGGACGCTTGCGCGGCGAGGGCGGAAAATGCGGCGTCGGTCGTGGTTGACTGGGAAGAGTCCACTTCGCTGGAGCGATGCGAACGGTGGCGCTGGAGAAGAGAAATCAGACTTGAGGCGTTGGAATCGAGGCTTGAAACCGACATGTTCAGCTCCTTGTGAAGCGCGGTCTCCCGGATGAGGCGCGCTGGAACTGGAACGAAACTGGATTTATTAGAATAGGATCAAAAAGATAATGGTATTGTCTTGGTTTCCTCGTGTTGTTTTATGGATAGAACAGAAACAACACTGGAATAATATTTGTTAATTTGATGTCATGTTTTCCTTTGGCACAGTTAAAATCTTCGTTTAGCGCTGATTGCGCCAAAACAAATGGCGTGCGAACTTGCATAAGTGGGCCTTTGTCCAAGTTTCCCTCTTGCGGGCGTGCGAGGCGGCGCTTGGCGCGCGCATCCGTCTGATTTTTTAGACTTTCGAGAAACATTGTAACAAAATGTTAGCTTGCGCGCGTTTCCGCCCCGCGCGGCAGAAAAATCGTCACGCGCAAGCCTCCCGATTCGCGGTTTTCCAGCCGGATGTCGCCACCCTGCGCCAGCACCGCGTCACGGGCGATGGTCAGCCCCAGGCCGGAGCCGGGCCGGCTTTCTCCCGTCTCCAGCCGGCGAAACGGCGCGAACGCCTCCTCCCGCAGGTCCGGCGCAATGCCCGGTCCGCGATCGAGGATGTCGATTGTCGTCGCGTCGCCGAGATCGCTCAGGGTCACTTCGGCCTGTTCGCCGAATTTGCAGGCATTTTCAATCACATTGGCCAGCGCCCGCTTGAGCGCGAGCGGTTGCAGGTCGAGAATGCAATGGTCCGGTCCGTGATAGAGGGCGCGGCCGCCATGATCGGCGACGTCGTCGCACAGGCTTTGCGCGAGAATGGCGAGATCGGTGGCGCGCCTCGGTTCGTCGTCGGCGTCGTCGCGGGCGAAGCGAAGGGTCGCCTCGATCAGTTGGCTCATCTCCTCGATTTCGGCGATCAACTCCTCGCGCTGGCCCTGGTCGGCGATCTCGCGCGCGGCGAGCCTCATGCGGGTCAGCGGCGTGCGCAGGTCATGCGACAGCGCCGCGAGCATCAGCCGGCGCTCGTCGAGAAAGGCCGCGATCCGGTCCTGCATGCGATTGAACGCCTCGCCGAGGGCCGCGACCTCATGGCTGCCGCCCAGAGGCGCGCGGGCATGGCCGCGGTCGCGGCCGATGCGCTCCGCCGTTTCCGCCAGCGCGCGCAACGGCCGGGTCTCGCGCGCGGCAAACCCTTGCGCGAGGGCGAAAATCGCCAGCAGGCTCGCCAGCAGGGAGACGAGCGGCAGGGTGGCGCGGGGAAAGCCGTCGTCGCGGGCGTCCCCGACGATCGCCCACGCGTTCGACGGTCCCCGCAGCGCGAGATTCAGCGGGCCGAAATAGCCGACGTCCGGTCCGGCGTCGTCGAGCGCGACCACCGGCCCGCCGCCCAGTCCGGGCGGCGGGGGGCGGGCCAGCCCGAACAGGTTGAGCACGTGGAAAGGAAACGGAAATTCGTCGGTGAACCGAACCTCGACAATCTCCGGCGCCCGCGCCTTAAGCGTCGCCGCCAGCAGCCGGAGATCGTAGGGCGTCCCCTCGTCGATGGCGCGCCCGCCCTCGAACCCGTCGACGCGGCGCAGGGTGATCAGTTGCGCCGCGCTCGCGTCGGCGGGCGTCACCGCGCCCGGCGGGGCCGAAAAGACGCGCGGCGCTTCGGCGGCGAGGATTTTCGCCAGCAGGCGCGCGCCATAGGGGTGCGGACCCAGCCGTGGCGCGAAATGAAACGCCAGCAGGTTCAGGCTCTGGATCGCCAGCAGGGCCAGAATGATGGTCCCGGCGATGCGAAACCCCATGCGCCGCCAGGGCGGGACGAGAGTCCGCGCGACCATCAGGCGACCGTCTCCGTCGGCGCGGCGAACATGTAGCCGCCGCCGCGCACCGTCTTGATGAAGCGCGGCGCTTGCGGATCGCGCTCGATCTTGCGCCGGATGCGCGAAATCAGCACATCGACGCCCCGGTCGAACGGCGCGGCGACGCGCCCGCGCGCCTGGAGCAGATGTTCGCGCTGGAGAACGGTCTGCGGATGTTCGACGAAAACCTGGAGAAGATCGAATTCCGCCGTGCTCAATTCCACGCGCACCTGGTCCGGCGTCCATAATTCCCGGCGCCGGCAGTCGAAACGCCAGCCTTCAAAACCATAGATTTCGGTGTGGCGCGCCTGCGGCGGCAGGGCGCGCGCCCGGCGCAGCACCGCCTTGATCCGCGCCAGCAGCTCCGCCGGATCGAACGGTTTCACCACGTAATCGTCCGCGCCGGCGCCGAATCCCACCAGCTTGTCGGCTGCCGCGTCGCGCGCTGTCAGTAGAATGACAGGCGGCTGACCCGGCTCGCGAAACCCCTGGCACAGCATAAAGCCGTTGTCGCCGGGGAGCATGACGTCGAGCAGGACCAGATCGACCCGCGCGGCCTCGAGCGCGCGTTTCATCTCCGCGCCATTGGCGGCCTCGCTGACGCGCATGTCGTTTTCGCCGAGCAGGCGGGCCAGTCCGCGCCGGATCAGTCTGTCGTCGTCGACAATGAGAACGTGAGTCCGAGCCATGGCTGACCGCAACGAGGAGCGGCCATGTTTCCTCGCCGATGGCGCCCGTGTCAAACCAGCGGGCGGGCGAGACCCCGCTCAGCGCTCCTTCATCGCCTCGGACGCGGTCTGGACCAGGGGCGAGAAAATATATTCCAGAATCCTGCGGTTGCCGGTGGCGACTTCGACGCTCACCGCCATGCCCGGCGTCAAGGGCACGGTCTGACCGTCGATGGTCATCTCGACGCGCGACGGCGTGAGCGTCACCGGAAACACCAGATTCTGGGTGCGCTGGGCGCCGGCGAAGGTTTTCTCGCGGTTGAGGCGGGCGGTGTCGGTCTCGCGCTGTTGCGCTTCGGGCTCGGGAATGGCGTCGCTGGACACCCGCGTCACCGTCGCCGGCAACGTTCCATACCGCGTGAAGGGGAAGGATTCGATCTTCACCACGGCGCTTTGGCCCGGCTTGACGAAGCCGACGTCGCGATTGGGGAGATAGCATTCGATCTCCAGCGCGGCGCCTTCGGGCACGATGCGCATCAATTCGTCGCCGCCGCCAACCACCTGGCCGATCGTGTTGACGCTCAGGCCGTAAACCGTGCCGTCCATGGGCGCGGTGAGCTTGGTGCGTGCCGATTTCAGCTTGGCCTTGACGAGCTTCTCCCGCCAATCGTCGGCCTGCCGCTGCGCTTCCGCCAATTTCTGGGCGTTGTCGGCGAGAAAGGCGGAATAGGCCTTTTCCATCTCGCGTTTGAGCACGTCGATATTGGCCAGGGCGGCGTCGCGCTGGCCCTTCTGCATGGCCAGTTGGGTCTTGTGATAGTCGAGCGATTCCTGGGCGTCGATCAGATTGGAGCGCGAACCGGAGCCGGATTTCGCCAGGCTGGCGCGCATGTCGACGCGCTGCTGCAAGGTGGCGATCAACGCGTCTTGCGCCGCCATGGTCTCGGCGGAGCGCTGGCGCTCGATGTCCTTCTGGTGGATTTGCGCGTCATAATCGGCGACGGACGCCGCGAGTTGGCGCAAGTCGCTTTCGAGCACGCGCTCCTCGCGCTCCCTGACGTTGGCCGGCGCGTCGGCCTCCCAGGCGATCGCGGGGATCGGATCGATCCGCCTGATGCGCGCGGCGTCGAGAGCCGCGCGGCGGCGCGTGGCTTCGGCGCGATAGGCGTCGAAGGAGCCCTGCGCATTGGCTTCCTCGGCGCGGGCGTCGCCCGGATCGAACGCGACGAGAACGTCGCCCGCGGCGACGTGACGGCCGTTTTCGACCAGGATGGCCGCGATCTTGCCGGGTTCCAGCGGCTGGATCACCTTGACGCGTCCCGTCGGCTGAATCTTGCCCTGGGCCACGGCGATGATGTCGAGACGACCGAACCAACTCCAGGCCAGCGCGACCAAAACCAGGGCGCCGATGATCAGGATCAGCGTCATGCGCACCGGCGAGGGCGGAGTTTCCAGGATTTCCAGGTCGGCGGGCAGGAATTCCCGGTCCGACAGCGGCGCGGGCTTGCCGTTTGGCCGCTTCGCCACGGCGAGCAGTTTTTCCAAGGCGGCGTTCATGCCGGGCTCCGGTCGTTCTGCATGGACCACAGCCGGGAATAGAGCCCGTTGGGATTCTTCAACAATTCGTCATGGCTGCCGGCCTCGACCAGCCGGCCGTCGATCATGCCGATGATCACGTCGCAGTCGCGCACGGCGGCGAGGCGATGGGCGATGATGAACACGGTGCGGTTCTGCACGATCTGCCGCATGTTGCGCTGGACGATGCGCTCGCTCTCATAGTCGAGCGCCGAGGTCGCCTCGTCGAAGATCAGGATGGGCGGATTGGTGGACAGGGCGCGGGCGATGGCGATGCGCTGGCGCTGGCCGCCGGACAGATTGGCGCCGCGCTCCTCGATCATGGTGTCGTAGCCCTGGGGGAGCTTGCCGATGAATTCGTCGGCGCCGGCGAGCCGGGCGACATTCATCACCTGGGCGCGCGGCATGGCCGGATTGGAGAGCGCGATATTGTCGTGGATCGAGCGGTTGAACAGCAGGTTCTCCTGGAGCACCACGCCGATATGCGTGCGCAGCCAGGCGGGATCGACCTGGGCGAGGTCCATGTCGTCGAGCAGGACCTGGCCTTCCTCGGGGATATAGAAGCGCTGGATCAGCTTGGTCAGCGTCGATTTGCCCGAGCCGGACGGCCCGACAATGCCGATGACCTTGCCGGGATTGACGCGCAGCGAAATCTGCTTGAGCACCTGCTGGCTGTCGGTTCGGTAGCGGAACGAGACATTGCGGAATTCGATCTTGCCGCGCGGCGGCGGCAAGTGTACGCGCACCGCCGGCGTCGGCTCCGGCGCCGAATTGAGAATGTCGCCGAGCCGCTCGACCGACACCTGCACCTGCTGGAAATCTTGCCACAATTGCGACAGCCGCAGCACCGGCTGCGCCACCTGGCCGGCGATCATGTTGAAGGCGACGAGTTCGCCAACGCTCAGATCGCCGTCGATCACCGCCTTGGCGCCAAACAGCAGCAAGGCGGCGGTGGAGAGCTTGTTGACATATTGAATGGCGTTCTGGCCCTTGGCGCCGAGCATGGTCGTGTCGAAGGCCGAGCGCACATAGGCCGCCAGCCTTTCCTCCCATTGCTTGGCCACCACCGGCTCGACGGCGGCGGCCTTGATGGTCTGCATGCCCACGATGGATTCGACCAGGAATTGCTGACTCTCGGCGCCGCGATTGAATTTCTCGTTGAGTTTTTCACGCAACAGCGGGCGGGCGATCGCCGCGATGACCAGATAGAGCGGGATGGTCGCCAGCACGACCATGGTCAGTTTCCAGGAATAGGCGAACAGCACGGCGATGAAGATAAAGGTGAACACCAGGTCGAGCGCCGAAAACAGTCCCTGTCCCGTGAGAAAGGCGCGGATCGTCTCCAGCTCGCGCAGCCGCGCCACGGTCTGGCCGGTCGGGCGGGTCTCGAAATAGGACACCGGCAGTTGCGCCAGATGGCGAAACAACCGCTGGCCCAGTTCGACGTCGATGCGGTTGGTGGTGTGCGACAGCGCGTAAGTGCGCAGATATTGCAGGGCGATGTCGAACAGGCCGATCAGCGCGAGGCCGCCGACCAGCACGAACAGGGTCGAATAGCCGCGATGAGTCAAGACCTTGTCGATCACCACCTGGAAGAACAGCGGCGAGACCAAAGCGAACAACTGGACGAACAGGGACGCGACGAGAACGTGGATCAGCGGCTTGCGGTAGCGCCACAGCGAGGGCGCGAACCACATGAAGCCGAAGTTCTTCGGATCGATCCCGGCGCCCTGGAATTTACGGGCGACCAGAATGAGCAGGGGGTCGATCTCGGCGATCAGGTCGTCGAACGCCAATTCGCGCGCAATGCGCGTGACGGGATCGACGATGCGCCACAGGCCGGCGGGCGATTTGCCGCCGAACACGCACCAGACGCCGGTCTTGAGCCGCAGCAGCGCGGGGACCGGCGCGCTGGCGAGGCGGGTCGACGACGGGGCCTCGACGATGCGGGCTTTCAATCCGATCAGCCGCGCCGCGCGCACGAGATCCCCCGCGGCGGCCTCGCTCTGTCCCAACGCCAGTTCCTTGGCGAGATGGGCGGGATCGGCCGCGATGCGGTAATAGGCGGCGATACCGCACAGGGCGGCGAGGCCCGAGGCGTGCAAGGGCTCGGGCCTCGCGTCGAGGGAAACTCTCTGGTTCATCGAATGTCCCAACCGAACAGCCAAGGATAGCTTAAATATTCACATGACAGCATACCGCGTCGCCGGCGTAAGCAAGCTTTTCTGGTCCGGTCGATGGCGCCATATGTCTTCACACGCGAAGGTTGATAGTCCGTTATAGCTTGCCGGTTGCGCCAGGGGCGCGTGGTTTTGCGCGCGCCTTGTCAGACGAATTTGAAGTCGCCGGCATTGGCTTGAGCCGAAACGTCGCCTTGATGACGCCGGTCAAGGTCAACGTATCGCCAGATGTCGGGGATACCAGCCGCTCCCGCCGCATTCTTGCCTTAGAGCAAGTTCGGCGAACTCTCGTTCACCGAACTTGCTCTAAATCTTTGGTATTACGCATATTCTTTTCCGAAAACGGCGCACACTTTTCGGGAATATGCGCTAGCGGGACGCATTCTCGATCAGGTTGAAGAAAAGCCGCCGCCATTCGGCGAGCGAGCCGAGGACAAGCTGGCGCGGCATTGATGACGCTTCGCTTTTTCGGCTTGACAGCGGAAATGTTCGGGCGCAGAGGAAAATTTATCGGCGCGGCGTGAGCCTGCCGTTTCTCAACCCAAGTCAAGGACACATGGGCAGTATTCCCTTTGGCGGCGCGATCCCGGCGATGAGCGGGAAAGCCTCGCCGCAACATCGTGAAGGGCTCGCGGCGCCGGCCGCGTGAGGGACGCCAGGCCTTAGGCCATGTGTCGCTCGCCATCCGGCCCGAAGCCGGAGGCGAGACATGATTGTGAACTTCCCCTGCAAGGGCGACGTCCATCGCCCAACCCTCCGTTCGGCATTCGCGGGCGCGGCGGCGCCGCGTCTGATCTGCCGCTGGACCCGCGACGCCTCCGGCCGCCTGGTCGCGCAATGGATTGCCGAACAGCGCGAAACCGGCCTGCACGGCGCGGAACGCCCTCCCTCGCCCCGATCGCGGTTCGCCGCCTGAACTCTGGAGGACCTCTTGAACGACGGCCCTAGTCGCTCCGCCCCCGGCCCAATCGCGGGGGCGGATTCCCTGAAAATCTTCATCGCAAGACAAACGGCGCGCCATCGGCGCGGCTTCGCCAGGTTTTAGACGCGACCCGCGTCGCTCCTGGCCGGCGCCGAGGCGAACCGCCAGGAGAGCAAATGAACGCTCGTATCGATCCGCCTCACGCCGCCGCCGTGCTCGACGAGAAGCATATCGGCCACATCCACGGCGCTTTCGGCAGCATTTTGCAAGGCGACCATGGCCCGCGCGAAAACTGGCGCCATCGCCTGCAAACCCTGCTCGCCATTCTCGGGCCGGGCCTGATCGTCATGGTCGGCGACAATGACGCCGGCGCCTTCGGCACCTACACCCAGGCCGGACAGAATTACGGCACGACCCTGCTGTGGACCCTGCTGCTGCTGGTTCCCGTGCTCTATGTGAACCAGGAGATGGTGCTGCGCCTCGGCGTGGTCGCCGGCGTCGGCCATGCGCGGCTGATCCTGGAGCGTTTCGGCAAGTTCTGGGGCGCCTTTTCGGTCATCGACCTGTTCGTGCTCAACGGCCTGACCATCGTCACCGAATTCATCGGCATCGCCCTGGCGCTGAATTATCTCGGGGTCTCCAAGGAACTCGGCGTCGCCGTTGCCGCGATCCTGATCATGGCGGCGGGGAGCACCGGCGATTTTCGGCGCTTCGAGCGCTTTTCCATGGTTCTGGTCGCCGGCAGCCTGCTGCTCGTCCCAGTGTTTATCGCGATCCATCCGCCGATGGGGCAGTTGGCGCGCGATTTCGTGACGCCGCAATTGCCGCAAGGCGCCAAGCTCAGCGACGTGATGTTGCTGATCATCGCCATTGTCGGCACCACCATCGCGCCGTGGCAACTTTTCTTCCAGCAGAGCTACGTGATCGACAAGCGCATCACGCCGCGCTTCATGGCTTATGAAAAGGCCGATCTGTGGCTTGGCATCGTTTTGGTGATCGTCGGCGCCGGCGCCATGATGGCCTTCACCGCCGCCGCCTTCGCCGGCAAGCCCGAGTTCGGACACTTCGCCGATGCGGGCGCGGTGGCGGCGGGACTTGGCCACTATGCCGGCCGCGTCCCCGGCGTCATGTTCGCGCTGGCGCTGATCGACGCCTGCATCATCGGCGCTTCGGCCGTGTCGCTCTCGACCGCCTATGCGATTGGCGACGTGCTCTCGCTCAAGCACTCGCTGCACCGCAAGCCCTCCGACGCCAAGGGTTTTTATGTCGTCTATTTCGCGCTGATCATTGTCGCCGCCGGCCTCGTTCTCACCCCCGGCGCGCCGCTCGGCCTGCTGACCAATGCGGTGCAGACGCTCGCCGGCGTGTTGCTGCCGTCCGCCACCGTGTTCCTGCTGCTGCTTTGCAACGACAAGGATGTGCTCGGCCCCTGGGTCAACGGGCGCTGGCTCAACGTCTTCACCAGCGCGGTGATCGGCGTTCTGGTGATCCTCTCGATCATCCTGACCGCCTCGGTGGTGTTGCCCGACGCAACCGACGAGAAGGCCATTCTGGTCCTTCTGGGCGGCGGCTGCGTCTTGGCCTTGCTCGGCGCGCTGGGGGCTTTGGCGCTGCGCGGCAAGGGCGACGAGTCGGAACGGATCGATCCGGAATTCCGCGCGATCTGGCGGATGCCGCCGCTCGACCGATTGCCGCCGGCGCGCCTTTCGCAGCCGGCGCGGCTGTGGATGGGCGCGCTGCGCTTCTATCTGGTCATCGCCGGCGGTCTGGTGCTGTACCGGATCGTGACGCTGGCGCTTTCGGCGCAATGACGCGGGCTCATCGCGTCGGGCCGTGCTGCTGAACGCTTGACGCCGTTGAAAATTCGGAACGAGAGTCATGATCAAATTCGAATTCTGGCCGGCTGCCGATTTGACTGTCGGCGTTTTCGTCGCCTTCGTTCTGGCGACGCTGATCGGCGCGGAGCGGCAATATCGCCAGCGCAGCGCCGGACTCAGGACGAATGTCCTGGTCGCCGTCGGCGCGGCGACCTTCGTCTCGCTCGGGTTTCGCATCAATGGCTCGGCCGGCGCGTCGCAGCTCGCCGCTTATGTGGTGTCCGGGATCGGCTTTCTCGGCGCCGGCGCGATCATGAAGGAGGGGAGCAAGGTCTGGGGGCTGAACACCGCCGCGACGCTATGGTGCTCCGCAGCGATCGGCGCCCTGTCCGGTTACGGTCTCGTCGTGGAGGCCTGCGTGGTGACGGCGGCGGTCTTGGCCGGCAACACGCTGCTGCGGCCCCTGGTTGACGCCATCAACCGCGCGCCCTTCGACGAGAGGACTTCGGAAGCGACTTACGAAGTGCATGTGATGACCGAGGCCGAACATGTCGGCGAAGTGCGCGATCTCCTCATCGAGGCGCTGGAGGAGGCCAGCTACCCGATTCGGGATGTCGAGGTGCTCGAACGGTCCGACGAGATCACCGAAGTCGTCGCCACCTTGGTCAGCACGTCGGTCGAGCCGGCGGAACTGGACGCGGCCGCGACAAAGCTCGCGGCCTCGCCTCATGTGTCACACGCCACTTGGTCGTCGAACGCCGACGAGTGAGGACCCATGGCGGCGGCGTGATCACGGCGTGATCCGAGGGGGCGGCGCCAGCCAAGGTCATTGGGCAGGGGCTTCGTCGCGACGCCAGGAAAGCCCGTTGCCGAAGTCGAGCTGCGGCCCACTTCGGCAACGGGTTGTACTATTTACATGAGGCGGACGCTCAGAATCCGATCGCCAGCAACAAAACGGCCGTGGCCAGCGTCACCACGGCCGCGACGCCATAGGTCGCGAGCTTCAGCACCGCGAGCGGCGCCGCCTTCATGTCCTTGAGGGTGAGGAAAAGCCGTTCGGCGCCGTGCCAGAAGAACAGGGACACCACCACCAGCACGACCAGCTTGCCGAGCGGGTTTTGCGCGAAGGCGAGAGCATGGCCATAGCTGGAGAAATCCGCCGGCAGCCCCGTTCCCGTTGGCGCGAGCAGGCCGGTGATGACGATCAGACCCGGTCCGAACAGCGCGGACAGCATGCCGCCCGCCCCGAACAGCAGCCAGAAGATCGGGGATATGCTGCGTTTGGCTTGCACGGATTCGCTCATCTCGACACCCACAGCGTGAACAGGATCAGGGCCAGCGAAGTGGCGGCTGCGGCCAGGGTGGCGATTCGGGTGATCGTCCTTGCCGCGACCGGCTCGCCGCCGACGACCACGTGCGGCATGGTTTTTGGCAGGGTCTGGAACCACGTCACCACGTGGAACAGCACGGCCGCCAGCAGCAAGACGTGAAGGCCAAGGGAAAGCGGGCTCGCCAGAAACCGCAGATAAGTCTCGTAAGACTCCGGCCCGCGGAAAAGGCTGACGAGGCCCGCGAACAGCACGCCGCCATAGATCGAGACGGCGACGCCGCTCAACTCGCGGGTCGTATAGGCGCGATAGGGCGGCTTGGCCCACCAGTTCGCCGCAATCGGGCGCCGATAAGGGCGTCTCTTGCTCATGAACTCAATCCTTCTTCAGGAAGCGCAGGAAGAAGTCCAACGCGCTGTTGGTCTTGTTCTGATTGACGGCGTGGGCGGGGTTGACCTGCTTGGGGCAGACGTCCGAGCAAATGCCGACGGCTGTGCATGACCACACGCCGTCCTCGCCGTGGATTGTGTCGAGACGCAGTTTTTGGCCGCCGTCGCGCGAATCGCCATTGTACCGTTGCAGCAGGGCCATGGCGCCCGGCCCGATGAAATCCGGATTTTCGCCGAATTGCGGGCAGGCGGCGTAGCACAGCATGCAGTTGATGCAGTCGCTGTAGGATTCGTAAGCCGCGAGCTGCGCGGGGGTCTGGTTATACGGCCCCTCGGCGATGGTCCGAGGCTCCTTGGGGATGATATAGGGATAGATGCTCTCGATCTTCTTGACGAAATCGCCGACGCTGATCACGAGATCGCGCTCGATCGGGAAGTTGTTCAAGGGCTCGACGGTGATCGGTCCCGGCGGGAGCTTGCGCAGCAACGTGCTGCAGGCGAGCTTCGGTTCGCCGTTGATCATCATGCCGCAGCTTCCGCACACGGCCATGCGGCAGGACCAGCGGAACGACAGCGTGCCGTCCAGCGTGTCCTTGATGGTTTGCAGCGCCTCCAGCACCGACATGTCGTCGGTGACGGGGATCGTGAAGGAGCCGAACGACGGCGCTTCGTCGCTTTCGGGCCGATAGCGGAGGATACGCAGTTCGACCGTCTTCTGGGCGGTGGGTTCAGGCATTTTGGCGGGTTCGGTCGTCATGGCGGGGTCAGACATGGGTCCCGTCCTTCCTGGCGTTTTCGAGTTGTTCGCCCAGGGCGCCATAGGCGCGCTCGCCCGGCGGCAAACGGGTGATCTTTACAGGTCCATAAGAAATTTCGGGCGCCGCGCCCTCGCGATATTTCGCGAGGGTATGGGCCAGGAATTTCACGTCATCGCGGGCTTCAAAGCCGTCGAGCCGCTGGTGTGCGCCGCGCGATTCCTTCCGCTCCAGCGCGCCATGCGCCATGGCTTCGGCGACATCGAGCTGATAGCCAAGCTCGATCGCCGAAAGCCAGTCGGTGTTCCAGATACCCGAGCGATCTTCCAGCGTGATGTCGCGATAGCGCTGCTTCAGCTCCGCCAGTTTGTCGCAGGTCGCCTGCATCTCCGGTCCGAGCCGATAGATGCCGCAGCCCTTCTCCATCGTGGCGGCCATTTCCTTCCGCAGAACGGCATGGCGTTCGCCGCCGCCCTTCTGGTCGCGCAGGGCGAGGGCCTTGGCGACGCTGGCCTTGGCCTGATCGGCGACCTTGCCGGGCTGGACCGCCGCAGCGCCCTTGGCGAATTTCACCGCCTGTTCGCCCGCGACGTGGCCGAACACCGTGAGTTCCCCCAGCGAATTCGAGCCGAGCCGGTTGGCGCCGTGGATGCCGACGCTGGAGCATTCGCCGGCCGCGAACAGGCCCGCGAGCGGCGTGGCGGTGTGAATGTCGGTGAGGATGCCGCCCATGGTGTAATGCACGGCGGGACGGACGGGGATCGGTTGCGTGACCGGGTCCAGACCCATGAATTCCTCGGCGAGGCCGAAGATCAGCGGCAGTCGCTCCATCAGCTTGGCGCGGCCGAGATGCCGCATGTCGAGATAGACAGCCGATTCGCCCTGCGCCGTGGTAAAAGTCCGGCCCTTGCGCTCCTCCTGCCAGAACGCCTGGCTGAGGCGGTCGCGCGGCCCCAGCTCCATGGCCTTGTTGCGGGGCTCCGGCGACACCGGCCCGAGCCCGTAATCCTGCAAATAGCGGTAGCCGTCCTTGTTGATGAGATGGCCGCCTTCGCCGCGGCAGGCCTCGGTGAAAAGAATGCCCGTGCCCGGCATGCAGGTCGGATGGTATTGCACGAATTCCATGTCGCGCAGCGGAACGCCGTGGCGGAAGGCCATCGCCATGCCGTCGCCGGTGACGATGCCGCCATTGGTGTTCTGGCGGAACACCCGGCCGGCGCCGCCGGTCGCCAGGATCACGGCGCGGGCGTAAATGGCGGTGAATTCGCCGGTCGAGGGCGAAAGCACCGTCGCGCCCTGGACGCGCCCGTCATCCACGATCAGGTCGAGGCAGAAATATTCGTCGAATCGCTTGATGGACGGATATTTCGTCGAGGTCTGGAACAGGGTGTGCAGGATATGGAAGCCGCTGCGGTCGGCCGCAAACCAGGTCCGCTCGATCTTCATGCCGCCGAAAGCGCGCACGTTGACCGCGCCGTCGGGCCTGCGGCTCCAGGGGACGCCCCAATGTTCGAGCTGGATCAGCTCGGGCGTGGCCTGCCCGACGAAGAAATCGACCACATCCTGCTCGCACAGCCAGTCGCCGCCGGCCACCGTGTCATGGAAATGGTTGTCGAGCGAATCGTGCGCCTGGATCACGCCGGCCGAGCCGCCTTCCGCCGCAACCGTATGGCTGCGCATCGGCAGGACTTTCGACACCAGCGCGATTTTGAGCGAGGGGTCGGCCTCGGCGGCCGCGATCGCGGCCCGCAGGCCTGCGCCGCCCGCGCCAACAATCAGGATATCGGCTTCGAAATGGTCCACGGCGGACTCCGTTCACGACAAAGGAAAGCGGGTCAAAGGTTCGACCCGCTATGACGACTGCGACAAGCGCCTGAACACCTTCAGGCTCGGCCCGACAGGCCTAGGCCTGCTTAACGGCCACCGCCTTCAATTATATGAACAGGAGTTATGAGCCGAAATGCGACCCATGCCAAGCAAGGGTGAGTCTTTTCACCAGGCATGAGACTTTTCAAATGGTGTCTGCCGTCTTCATGAAGGCGCGCAGCAGGCGGCGCAGCGGCACGACGGCGGCCAGCGCATGGCGCTGGGTTTCGGCGATGCTGGGGTCGGAGGCTTGCAGGCCCGATGCGAAATGCGACGCCGCCACGATCGCCGCGGCGCGCAGGCCTATCGCGCGCGCAAGGATGATCTCCGGCGCGACGCCGAAGCCGATGGCGTCGGCGCCCAGTTGCCGCGCCGCCCGCGCTTCGGAGGGCGTCGCGAAAGTGGGGCCGGTCGTCCACATGAACATGCCTTCCTGCAGCGGCACGCCGCTGGCCGCGGCGGCGCGCTTGAGGCGGCGCTGCAGGCGGGCGTCATAGGCGTCGCGCATCGAAAGGATGGTCTCGCCCTCGGCGACGCCGATCAGAGGATTGAGGCCGAACAGCGCGATATGGTCGCTGACCAGCATCAGGTTGCCCGGATAGAGATCGGCCTTGGCCGAACCGGCGCTGGCGAAGATGAGCAGAAACTTGGCGCCCAGACGCTTGACGGTTTGCAACGGCGTCAGCATGCAGCTGGGGTCGCCGGCGCCGAAAAAATGCGCCTGTCCGTGGAGCAGGCAGACGTTGGCGCCTTCGGAACGACCGATGCTCACGCGCCCGGCGGCGCCCGGTTCGTTGATCGGCTCAAATCCCGGCAGATCAGCGTAATCGACGGTGACGACGTCGTTCAGG
The DNA here is from genome assembly GCF_002937075.1 of Rhodoblastus sphagnicola. GTDB lineage: Bacteria > Pseudomonadota > Alphaproteobacteria > Rhizobiales > Beijerinckiaceae > Rhodoblastus > Rhodoblastus sphagnicola. The sequence goes on along the minus strand of NZ_NHSJ01000049.1, from coordinate 26,998 downwards.
GGTTCCGAAAATCCCGCGAGGCCGAAGCCGAGCAGCACCGCGAAGTCGATGGGCTCCACGGCGCCCCGCGCGTGCAAGATTTCGGCGGCCCGGTCAGCGTTTTCGGACATCGGCGACACCTGTTGCGTCATCCCCTTTGAGGGTGTCCGGCCCGAACGCATGGGGGAGCAGCTCGGAAAGGAGGTGACGACTGCATTCGCCCCGCTCGTCGGCAAGATAAACCAAAACTGAGCCATTAGCGAATTCGGAAATGCGCTGCCGGCAGGCGCCGCAGGGGGCGATGCGCCCCTTGCCCGAAGCGGTCCTTGGTCCCAGCACCAGGATTTCCGCAATTTCGCGTCCGCCGCCGGCGATCATGGCGGCGATGGCCGAAGTTTCCGCGCAAACGCCGAGGGGATAGGCGGCGTTTTCCACATTGGCGCCGGCGAAGATGGCGCCGCTTGACGTCCGCAGCGCCGCGCCCACGGGAAAACGCGAATAGGGCGCATAGGCGCGGGCGCGCGCCTGCTTCGCCTGTTCGAACAATTCGGAAATTCCGTCCACGCGTTCCGTCCGTCAAAACCGCCGCCACAGGGCGAGCACCGCGCCATATTCGCGGTAAGCGTTCACGCCGGCAAGGGTCGCGAAGCCGCCAACCTGCGCGCGCCATTCCGCGTTGAGCGAATAGACCAGACTCAATTCCCCCTTGGCCTGCGCCCAGCGCGGGTGGGACGGGTCGTTCGAGGGCGCCGAGACCACGTTGAAATTCTGCGCAAGCAGCATCAGCTCCGGCCAGAGATAGACGCCGAGGCTCAGGTCGGCGCGTCCCTCGTTGGGGGCTTTTCCACCACGCGCGCGAAAACCGAACGAGACATCGACAAAGCCCGGCAGGGCGCCGATGGCGATGTTCTTGCCGCCGAGCAGGCGGAGGTCGAAATCGGCGTTTTTCGAGCCGCCCAGCGAGGGGTTGGCGGCGCCGGCCGTGCTGGGCAGTTGCGCCAGCGCCTGGACGGAAATAACAGCCTCGTCGCTCTTCCACACCCGGCCGCGCACGCCGATCTCGCTGTCGCCGAAGCCGGTGAATTTCTGATTGGCCGGCGCCCCGAGCGTCGAGCTTTGCAGCGAAGGTTTTATCGTGGCGGCGAGCCAGTCGGCGAGGCCGTAATCAAGATAAACCGACGCCAGATACGAACGGTATTTTGGCGTCGGCGCGAAGCGTCCCGCCTGGTCGAAGCCGGTGTTCGATTGGTCGAACAGGGTGGTGACGATGACCTCGCCATGTCCGGCCTCGGGCGTCCAGGCGCCGGCCTCGGCCGGGGAAGCCAGCGCCGCCGAAAGCAAAGCCGCCGAAAGCGGCGAAGCGACTTGAGCCAGGCGGGTGAGGGGTTGGCCAAGGACCGTCATGATCGGATCGCATCGTTTGGGACTCGCGACGTTCTGATTTGGATGAAGTTATCGCCTGTCGCGCGCCGGGGAGCGCAACTTATTTTTGCAAATGCGCGAGATACAACCTTGCGATGCGTAAGCCTTTGATCGGATCCGCGGTCTTTTCCAGCTTTGCTTCGACGTCCCGGGCCGCTATGGTTCCCGCTTGGGGCGCGTGGGGGCCGCTCCGGCGCGTGCGCTCCGCCGCGTCAAGCTCCCGCGCGTGCGCGTGATTCTGCTGCGGGTTTCGGTTAAGCGCACATGGTTGGCGGCACACAAAAGGCGAAGAGCGCCGTGGGCGATGGCGAAGATGTCGTCTACGGGTTCGGCGACACTGTTCTGGGGTCGGTTCTGGTTGCGCTTTCCTCGCAGGGGGTCTGCGCCCTGCTGTTTGGCGAGCAGGAAAAGAAGCTGACACGGGATGTGCGCGCGCTCTACCCGCTCGCCCAGCTCGCGCCGACCGAAACGCTCGATCCCGCCCTGGCGGCGGCCCGCGACCTCGCCGAACAGCCCTGGCGCGCGTTCCCGCTGCCGCTGGACATTCGCGGCACGGAGTTTCAGCGGCGGGTGTGGAGCGCGCTGTGCGACATCGCGCCGGGAACGACGGTGAGCTATGCCGAAGTCGCGCAGCGGATCGGCGCGCCAAAATCCCTGCGCGCCGTCGCTGGCGCCTGCGCCGCCAACCGGCTGGCCATCGTCATCCCCTGCCACCGCGTGTTGAGGCTCAACGGCTCGCTGTCCGGCTATCGCTGGGGCCGCGAGCGCAAGCTGCGGCTGATCGAAATGGAGAAGGGGGCGCTCGTCGCGCGCTAGACTCTTCGTTTCCGCATGATCTTTTCCAAAAACAGGTGTCCACTTTTTGGGATCATGCGCTAGCGCAGGTCCGTGAACGCGCCTGAAAACGCCCCCTGGTCGGAGCGCGTCGCCGGCGCGAGATTGACTTCGGCGGCCTGCGCCGCGTGGTTCGCCCGCGCGCCATCTTCGTCGGGCCAGGGCCAGCGCAGATAGGCGCGGCGCGTTGGCGCGGCTTCAGCGAATTCGATGCGGTCGCCGCTCACGCGGGCGTGGGCGCATTCTTCCGCCGCCCCGTCTTGTCCGCGGCCTTCCGCGCGACTCTGGGTTGGGTTGATGGTTCGGCACACAAGATCGCCTTGGCGGCGCCAGGCGCCGATCCACAGGCTGACGGACCGCCGCGTCAGTCGCGCGACCTCGAAGACCTGTCCGTTCGGAGCGAAGAAGGCGGCGGCGCGATTGGCGTCCTCGGCCCGGCGCAGCAGCAGGGCGCCGACAAAACCTTCTCCGCCGTTGTCCGTCCATTCGCGGTCGGGCTTGTCGTCCATCAGCGGAACGTAGTCGGGCAGGCCGCGAATGTCGCCGCGCAGCAGCCTGACCTCGCCCTCGCCAAATCCCCGCACTTTTCCGATCAATGTTCCGGCCGCGCTGTCGCGGATGCGCGCGTCCAGCGTCGCCGCCGCGCCCTTGCGCAGGGGGGCGTCGAGTTCGACCGCCAGATAGAAGCATTCGCGCATGTCGGCGCCGAGGGCGCGGCACAAATGGTCGTCGTCGCGCGACCATTGCCGCGCCTCGATCCCGCGCCTGTCGAAATCGGCGACGAGTCCGCGCGGCGCGAAATAGACATGGCGAACGTCGCCGCCGCGCCGGGTGATTTCCAGCGTATTGCCGATCACGGCCGCGATGGCCTCGTAGCGCCGCAGCAGCGCCGGGGTCGGCGGACCCGGCGGGGCCGTCTTCTCGTCCTCGGGTTTCTGGCCGGCGACTTTTTCTTCGACGATCTTCTCTTGCCCCGCCTTCTCTTGGACCGCCTTTTCTTCGGCGCCGGTGTCCTGAACCTGTTCGACCGGCGGTTCCCCCTTCTGTCCGAAGGGCTTGCCCTCCGCTGTTTCTGTGTCGTTTTCGGACGGCGTTATTCCGGCCGCCTCGTCCGGGGCGGGCGAGGGGTCTGCGGCCGGCGCGGCGACAATCGCGCTCGTGAGGGCCGACTCGTCTTGGGCGGCCGGCTGTCGCGCGTCGGGCGCCGTCACCGGGGGCGCGTCCGCCATGACCCGCTGTATGGGCGCTTCTTTGTGGGGCGCGGCGAAATACAGGCTGGGCGCGTTGAATTGCACGAACAGGCCACTCGCGAAGCCCGTGGCGAGCAGCAGTCCGAAGGCGCGAAACGTGCGGCGGTTTTGTTCCATGACGGGGAAGTCTAGCGCCCAAGACTAAATGTTACGTTAGGTGCGCGCGTAAAGGCGTCGCCGCTGCTCTTAAGCGAAATTTCAGTCTTTGAGCGTTTTGCTTTCAATCCGTTGGGAGAGGGGCATGGATCAAACACACCACCTGATGTTGGCGCTGCCGGCGACGCTCGTCGCCCTTGGCGCTCTGAGCTGCGGCCTGCAACGGCTGCTGCGCGAAAAAGGGCCGGGCCTCGCCGGCACGGCGGCGCTGCTGTCGCTCGGCATGGCGGCCGGCGTCGGCTTGATGGGCCTGTGCCAGTCTTTGGCGAGTTAATCGGTCAGCCCATCGCTTTCCCTCCGCCGCGACCTCATGTTATGCGGAACGCATCGTTTTTGTCTGCGGAGAAGACATGTCCAGCGCCGAACCCGCCCAGCGTCACGCCAAAATCGTCATCATCGGCTCGGGTCCCGCCGGCTACACCGCCGCGATCTACGCCTCCCGCGCCATGCTGAAGCCGCTGCTCATTTCCGGCTTCGACGCCGGCGGCCAGTTGATGATCACCACCGATGTCGAGAATTACCCCGGTTTCGCCGAACCGATTCAGGGCCCCTGGCTGATGGAGCAGATGCGGTTGCAGGCCGAGCATGTCGGGACGGAATTCGCCAGCGACCATATTGTCGCGGCCGACCTGTCGCGCCGGCCGTTCCGGCTGACCGGCGATTCCGGCGTGGTTTACACCGCCGACGCGCTGATCGTCGCCACCGGCGCCAGGGCGCAATGGCTGGGGCTGCCCTCGGAAGAGAAATTCAAGGGCTTCGGCGTGTCGGCCTGCGCCACCTGCGACGGCTTCTTCTTTCGCGGCAAGACGGTGATCGTGGTCGGCGGCGGCAATTCGGCGGTGGAGGAAGCGCTCTATCTCGCCAATATCGCCGCGAAAGTCATCCTCGTGCATCGCCGCGATTCCCTGCGCTCCGAACGTATCCTTCAGGAGCGTCTGTTTGCTTGCGCCAATGTCGAACCGCGCTGGAACCGCGCCATCGACGAGATCATGGGGTCGGAAGCGCCGCTGTCGGTCGAGCGCGTGCGCCTGCGCGACACGCTGACCGGAGCGACTGAGGAGGTGGCGGCGGACGGCGTGTTCGTCGCCATCGGCCACAAGCCGGCGACCGATATGTTCGCGGGACAATTGGAGTTGAAACCCGGCGGCTACATAAGAACCGCGCCGGATTCCACCGCGACCAACATCGAGGGTGTGTTCGCGGCGGGCGATGTCGCCGACGACAAGTACCGGCAGGCGGTGACGGCGGCCGGCCTCGGTTGCATGGCCGCGCTGGAGGCCGAGCGCTGGCTGCTGGCGCGGGCCGGGGGCCGCTGAACGCGCGGACGGGATCGACGAGTCTTCGCCGATGTTCCACTTTCTTTAACGGTTGCGCTCGCATATTCGCGCTGATTGTAGGCGGCGCGCTTGCGCGCGTCCGCACGGATGGTCGGCGCCGGATCGGATCGGGCGCGTATGTCTGGAACGCCGGGGCGCGGGATGAAACAAGGGTTGGTCGTCGATGATTCCGCGGTGATCCGCAGGGTGACGGGGCGCATTCTCGAACTGATGGGCTTTGGCAGCACGGAACTCGACACCGGCGACAAGGCGCTGGACCATTGCGGCGCGGCCATGCCCGACGTGATCCTGCTTGACTGGAATATCCCCGGCCTCGATGGCATCGAACTGCTGCGCAAGCTGCGCCGGTTGCCCGGCTCCGAGCGCGTCAAGATTGTCTATTGCGCCACCGAGAACGATGCCATGATGATCGGTCGCGCGCTGCGCGCCGGCGCCGACGACGTGCTGCTGAAACCGTTTGATCTCCGGGAGGTGCAGGAGAAGTTCGAGGATCTCGGCCTTATCTTGCGACAGGCTAAGGCGTCCTGACGTTCCCGCGGCCCGCGGGAACACGCTGGTCCTCGGAAAACGCTCTTGGCGCTTGCGCCCAAGCTTCCTATCTATGCGTAAGCGAGGCTCGCCCTGTTCGCGGGCGGTCCAGGAGGCTGTCATGATCGGATTTCTGCTTCGCGCCCTGGTCGTCGCGCTCGGCCTATACGTGGCCTCGCGGATCATTCCCGGCGTGTCCTTCACCTCGACCGAAAGCCTGTTATGGGCGGCGGTGCTGCTCGGCGTTCTCAACGCGATCATCCGCCCCATTCTCATCGTCCTGACCATCCCCATCACGGTTTTGACCTTCGGCCTGTTCCTTCTGGTCATCAACGGCCTGATGATCGAGCTTGTCGCGCATGTACTCGACGGCTTCGCCGTCAGCGGCCTGGGCGCGGCCATCCTCGCCTCACTCGTGGTGAGCGTGGTCAGTTGGCTGGTGTCCTGGTCCGTTGGTCCCGGCGGCGTCGAAATCATGGTTGTCAGGCGCTAAAGCATGATCCCAAAAAGTGGACACCGGTTTTTGGAGAAGATCATGCGAAAACAAAGAGTCTAGAGCACGATGCGTTTCCGTGGAAACGCATCGTGCTCTGAAGCCTTATCCAGCGAAGCGGATGCCGGTTCGCGCTAAGAGAATGCGTCAAAACAGGAAACTGGCGCCTGATCCGATCCAATCGAATCGGATCAGGCGCTGACGTAGAATGGACCATTGCGGATGATCAACTCTTACGCGGATTTCGCCGTGAACGCAGTGCTGGGCTTGGGCCTGTTCCTGTTGCTCGCGATCGTGCTCAGCTCGTTCTTCACGGTCCAGACGGCGGAAATGGCCATCATCACCCGGTTCGGACGTTATGTGCGCGCCGCCGCCGCCGGCCTGAACTGGAAAATCCCGTTCATCGAAAGCGTGGCCGGGCGCATGAGCCTGCGCGTCAACCAGATCGCGCTGACCATGGAGACCAAGACCAAGGACAATGTCTTCGTCACCATTCCGATCTCGGTGCAGACGCGCGTCAGCGCCGAAAAGGTGTTCGCGGCCTATTACAGCCTGTCCGACCCGGAGGCGCAGATTCGCGCCTATGTCGAGCAGGTCGTGCTCGGCCATGTGCCGGGCATGACGCTCGACGCGGTTTTCGCCAGCCAGTCCAGCATAGCGGCGGCGGTGAAACGCGAATTGGACGTCGACATGGCCGCGTTCGGCTATGAAATCGTCAATGTGCTTGTCACCGACATCGTCCCCGACGCCAAGGTGAAATCGGCGATGAACGACATCAACGCCGCCCAGCGCGAGCAGGTGGCGGCGGCGGCGCGCGGCGAGGCGGAAAAGATTCTGGTGGTGAAGAAGGCGGAGGCCGAAGCCGAGTCCAAGGCCTTGCAGGGCCAGGGCATCGCCAACCAGCGCAAGGCGATCATCGAGGGCCTGCGCGGCTCGATCGAGGATTTCCAGCGCACGCTGGGCGACGCCAGCGCCAAGGAGGTCATGCAGCTTGTGCTGGTCACCCAGTATTTTGACACGCTGAAGTCGATCGGCGAGCAGAGCAAGACCAATACCTTGTTCATCTCCCACGCGCCGGCCGCCGTGCAGAACATTTCCGATCAGATTCTCGCGGGAATTACGGCCGCTGAAAAACTCAAGGGCTGAGCACAACGGCCCAGCGCTCGAATGCGAGGGCCTTGGCCGCGTTCGACTCGAAGCGAACGACGAGTCAATCGTTGCGGGAATCACGAAAAAATGAACCCGCGTCGTCCCCGCGCTTGAATGCAAAATAACTTTAAAATTCAAACTATTAAAATTGAATCGCGGCGTTGGCGTCAGCCCTGTTGCTTCGACAACGTGAAAAGCCGGATTACAATGGCGAAAAAGCTTTCTTGATGGTTGCGCGACACCCTCGGAAAGTGCGGGCGTCGGCGACGTGCTCGCAAAGCCATGACAATAATTAAGCCATGACAATAAAAGCGAGGAGGAAACCCATGGTCCGCATAGTCTTGATCGGCGCGGCGTCCGCTGCAATCGTCGCGCTCTCGCCGGCCGCTTTCGCTCAGCAGGCCGGCGGCGCCGCGGCCGAGGCCAAATCCATGTTGGAGAGGGCGGTCGCCGCCGTGAAAGCCGACAAACCCAGGGCGCTCGAAATGTTCAACAAAGGGGAGGGCGGTTTCCTTGACCGGGATCTCTATGTCTTTTGTGACAGTCTCGCTGACGGCAAGGTTGTCGCGATAGGCAACCCCAATGCCAAATATCTGCTTGGAAAGGATGCGCGGGCGCTCATGGACGTCACGGGCAAAGCTTATGGCCGGGAAATCTTTGACGGCCAGCACAAGCCCGAAGGTCAATTCGCCGAGGTCAGATATTTGTTTCCAAGGCCAGGCGCCGACGATACGCCGGTTCCAAAGGTGACGCTGGTGGCAAAGGCGGGCGATCTGGGCTGCGGCGTCGGGTATTACAAGCAGTAGGCCGTCGGCGAACCCGCGCGGACAGGGCGAATTCCGATTGAACCGCCGCCAGCGAGATGGCCGCGCGTTTTTCGGCCATTGGGTCTTTTCGGACGGATCGGCGAGCGTCGAAGGCGTCTTTCGAGTGGCCCAGCGTTCAAGGCGGACGCCACGCGCAGGGATTTGCCTTGCGTCGCGGCGGGCGCTGTGGCGAGGTCCTCCTGGCGCACCGCGAGCCAGCGGCTATTTTCCCTTGACCACGACCCCAATCATCGGCCCGAGCGGCAGGGTGAAATCCTCGCGGCCGAGGTCCGGGGCGTAAAGCGCGGAAATCGAGCCGTCGAGAAACAGCGCGTTGTCGCAATGCAGCGTGTCGTGGAACAGGTCGGCGAAGGCGTGGAAGGTCACCGGTTCGTTGGAAATGGCGAACACCGCGAGCCCATCGCGATCGACGCCGACGCCATTGCGCGACTTTTCGGAAACGCCCTCGGCATGGATGCGCGGGTGGATCTTGCCGCCGATCACCAGCATGGGGCCGGACTGGGTGGCGTAGTCGGCGGCGGGCCGCTCTTTCAGGAAGCGGGTGGTTTCCACCACGCCGGCCCTGCCGCCGCCGACGAAGAACACGCCGTTGGGTTTCAGATGGAAATTGCCGGGGCCGCCGCGGGTGTTGGCGCGGCGCAATTCCTCGGCCTTTTCGATGTAGAGACCGACCGGCGCATCGTCGCGGTCGTACATGCCGCCGTTCATGGCGAAGACCAGTTTTTCGCCCGGCGCCAGCGTGGCGGACACGGCCGAGAACGAGCCCAGCGGCGCGCCGCTGGGTCCGCGCCAAAAAGTGCGGATGTCGTCCTGGCGCGGATCGAACTTGCAAATCGTGTAATGCCTGCCATCCTGCGTCACATCGTCGCAGGCGTTGGCGAGGGCAGGGCCGGCGATCAAAGCGGCGCTCACGACCAGAACGGAAAAAGACGCCGCGCGCGCGCCGGATGTTCCGACAAGCGATTTTAGTATTGCTAAAATCAGCAAAAGCTCTAGCCTCTGACGCCATGAAGCTGGCGAATTGGTTGCGCAAATCCGGCGTGAGCCGAATCGAATTCTCCCGGCGGCTCGGCCTGACGCCTGGCGCTGTGAGCCAGTTGTGCAATCAGGAGAGCGTGTGGATGTCGCGCGATACGGCGCAAGCCATAGCGCGCGAAACCGGCGGCGCGGTTACGCCGAACGACTTTCTGCACGAATTTCCGGCAGACAACAAGAGGATGGATGTTGGCATGACTCATTCGGTGAATGAGGCGATCGAAGCGATCAAGCGGGGCGAAATCGTTGTTGTCACCGACGACGACGACCGCGAGAACGAGGGCGATCTGGTGATGGCGGCGAGCCTGTGCTCGCCCGAAAAAATGGCCTTCATCATTCGCAATTGCTGCGGCATCGTCTGCGCGCCGCTGGCGGCCGAGGAAGCGCGCCGCTTGCATCTCGCCCCCATGGTCGCCGAAAACGATGCGCCGCTCGGCACCGCCTTCACCGTCTCGGTGGATGTGAAGCACGGGCTGACCACGGGGATATCGGCCGAGCAGCGCGCCAACACCGTACGGGGGCTGGCCAACAACAATTTCGGCGCGAGCGATTTCGTCCGGCCGGGCCATGTGTTTCCGCTGCTGGCGCGCGAGGGCGGGGTTCTCATGCGCTCCGGCCATACCGAGGCCGCCGTCGATCTGTGCAAACTCGCGGGCGTGCCGCCGGTCGGCGTGATCTGCGAACTGGCCAATGACGACGGCACGGTGATGGTCGGGCCGCAGATCGCCGAATTCGCGAAGAAACACGGACTCAAGCAGATTTCGGTGGCGGAGCTGATCGCCTACCGCCAGTCGCGCGAGCATCTGGCGCAGCGCGTCGCCGAATTTCCGGTCGCGACCAAATTCGGGACGTTCAAAGGCTACGCCTTCGTCACCCCGTTCGATCAGGTCCAGCATATCGCCTTGGTCGCCGGCGACATCGGCGACGGCCGCGACGTTCCCGCTCGTCTGCATCGCGCCGATATTCTGAAGGATGTTTTCGGCGGCGGCGCGCAGATCGACGCCGCGCTGGAAACCTTTCAGAAGCAGGGACGCGGCGTGCTGATCTATCTGCGCGACGGCGCGGCGGGCGTGCCGGCCAATCTGGTGGGACAGGGCGAGGAGACCGGCGCCGAAACCGCGCGGGCGAAGAACTGGCTCGACATCGGCCTCGGCGCGCAAATTCTGCGCGATCTCGGCGTGGTCTCGATCCGCCTGCGCACCAAGACGCCGCGCACCTATGTCGGCCTGTCCGGTTTCGGCATCGAAATCACGGCTTTCGAGGAATGACGCATATGCCGATCGCTGGCTGTCCCTCTCCCCGCGCGTGGGGAGAGGGCAGGTCGAGGCTTCCGTGACCCGCGCGCTGATGTTCCAGGGCACGGGCTCCGATGTCGGCAAGTCGCTGCTGGTGGCGGGCTTTTGCCGCGCCTTCGCGCGCCGGGGCCTGCGCGTCGCTCCGTTCAAGCCGCAGAATATGTCGAACAACGCCGCCGTGACCGCCGACGGCGGCGAGATCGGCCGCGCGCAGGCTTTGCAGGCGCGCGCCTGCGGGCTGGCGCCGAGCGTCCACATGAACCCCGTGCTGCTGAAGCCCCAAAGCGAGGTCGGCGCGCAGATCGTGGTGCGCGGCCGGATTTTCGGACAGGCGAAAGCGGCCGACTATCAGAGCCGCAAGGCGCAACTGGCCGGTTTCGTCGCGGATTCGTTCAAAATTTTGGGCGAAGGTCGCGATCTCCTGCTGGTCGAGGGCGCGGGGTCCCCGGCCGAGGTCAATCTGCGCGCCAACGACATCGCCAATATGGGATTTGCCCGCGCCCATGACGTGCCGGTCGTCCTGATCGGCGACATTGATCGGGGCGGGGTCATCGCGCAGATCGTCGGGACCAAGGCCGTGCTCGACCCCGAGGACGCCGCGCTGATCCAGGGTTTCCTCGTCAACAAGTTCCGTGGCGACCCGCGACTATTTGACGCTGGCATGGCGATCATCGCGGATCGAACCGGATGGGCGCCGCTGGGCCTCATTCCCTTTTTCCATCGCGCGGCGCAGCTCCCCGCTGAGGACGCCTTTTCCCTGCGCGGGGCGCGGCACGGGGTCGGCAAGAGAATCGTGGTCCCGCTGCTGCCGCATATCGCCAATTTCGACGATCTCGACCCGCTGAAAGCGGAAGCCGATGTCGAACTTGTCATGGTAGCGCCGGGCCAACCGCTGCCGGTCTGCGATCTCGTGATCCTGCCGGGCAGCAAGACCACCATCGGCGACCTCGCCTTCTTTCGCGCCCAGGGCTGGGACATCGATCTTGCCGCCCATGCGCGGCGCGGGGGGAAGGTTTTTGGGATTTGCGGCGGTTATCAGATGCTTGGCGAGAAAATCGCGGATCCGCTGGGCATGGAGGGGCCGGTGGGCGCCGCGCCGGGCCTTGGCCTGCTGGCGGTGGAGACCGAGCTCTCCGGCGACAAGACCCTGGCTGCTTGCGCCGGCGTCTCGACGGATGGCGCGGCTTTTTCCGGCTATGAAATGCATGTCGGCGTCACCAAAGGCGCCGATTGCGCCAGGCCCTTGCTGCGTTTCGCAGATGGCCGCGCCGAGGGGGCGCGCAACGCGACGGGGACCGTGCGCGCGGCCTATGTCCACGGCCTGTTCGCGGCGGACGCCTTTCGCGCCGAATTTTTGGGCTGGATCGGGGCGGAAAGCGCCGGGCTGAATTACGAGGGCGAAATCGAGCGCATTCTGGACGAACTGGCTGATCACCTCGGCGCCCATGTCGATCTCGACGCGCTGTTGGGTCTGGCGAGGTAATCGTAGCTGGCGGGCGAAGTCTGGCTTCAAAAGGCGGAAGGAGCTAGTTTTGGCTCTTCTTGGAGGGCTAGCTCTTGTCCGACCGCACCAAACCGAAAAGCCGCCATCTCAATCGTGATCAAAAACGCGCGCTGCAAGCGGCCGCAATCGGACGTTTCCTTCGGCAATATGGTCGGAAAACGCGAGCAAACCTCGATCCCAATGATCGCAATTACGATCGCGACATCGAGTGCAAACTCAAAAAAATGAAGCCGGCCCTGCTGGGCCGGCTCATGTACGAGGACGAGGACTGATCTGGTTTTACCACACCAGGATCAGCACCACGGCGATCACCGCCGCCTGAACGATGCAGGCCTTGCGATAGAGCGTCAGCGCGCGCTTGACGTCGGCGAAGTTCAGTTCGGCGCGGCCCGTGCCCATATAGGCGTCCTCGACCAACGCGCCTTCATAGACGCGCGGTCCGGCCAGCTTATAGCCGAGCGCGCCGGCGATCGCCGCTTCCGGCCAGCCAGCGTTGGGCGAGCGATGGCGACGGGCGTCGCGCAGAACCGCGTCCTTGGCCGCTTTCCAGTTGGCGCCGGGGGTGATCGCGGCGGCGATGGCGAGCCACACGGCCGAAAGCCGCGAAGCCGGTATGTTGAGGATGTCGTCGAGCAGCGCGGTCGCGCGGCCGAACACGGCATATTTCTCGTTCTTGTGGCCGATCATCGAATCGGCGGTGTTGACGGCCTTGTAGGTCGCGCCGCCGACGAGCCCGAACAGCACGGTCCAGAACACCGGAGCCACCACGCCGTCGGAGAAATTCTCGGCGAGGCTCTCGACCGCGGCGCGGGCGACGCCCGCCTCGTCCAGGTCGGAGACATCGCGGCCGACGATCTTGGCGACCTTTTCGCGCGCGACCGGCAGACCTTCAAGCTGCAACGCGCGGGCGACGTCGTCCACGTGGTCGAACAGGCTGCGCTGCGCGATCAGGCTGGAGATAATGGCCGCCAGCAGCAGGAACCCGATGATTCCGTGGCCGGCCCAGTCGGCGAACAGGTAGGAGGCGCCGCCCGCGACCACTACAATGATCGCGATGGCGGCGATCCCGCCGGTCTTGCGGGTCTCGGCGGAAAGGCGGCTTGCATTCAGCCAGCCGTCGAGACGCGTGATCAACGCGCCGATCCAGCCAACCGGATGGCCGATTGCGGCGTACACCTTTGGCGGATAGGAGAAGAAGGCTTCGATCAACAAAGCCGCGAGGGCGAGGGCGAGAGTGAAGGCGGATATTATCATGGCGAATCCCTGTGACGCGCCTCATTATCATGGCGGGAGCCTTTCCGCCGCAACAAAAAAATACCCCGACGCGCCCAAGCCCTGGCTTGATCTTTCGACGGGGATCAATTGCGTTGCTTACCCCTTCGCCGCGCCGAGCCGGGACGCTTACGCCCGCCTGCCGGAGCGGGAGGGAATCGCGGCGCTGGAGGCGGCGGCCGCGCGCTGCTTTGGCCTGGGCGAGCGCGCCGCCTGCGTCGCGGCGCCGGGCACGCAGGCCCTGCTGCAGACGCTGCCCCGGCTCATTCCGGCCCAAAAAGTCGGCGTGTTCGGCTTCGCCTATGCCGAACACGCCCGCTGTTGGGCCTTGAACGGCGCCGAGGTTTTCATCGCGGACACGTTGGACGATTTGCTCGCGGCGGAGGTCGCGGTGATCGTCAATCCCAACAATCCCGACGGGCGGCTGCTGGGCGGGGATGCGCTGCGCGATCTGGCGCAACGCCTGTCCACGCAGGGCAAATGGCTGATCGTGGACGAGGCTTTCGTCGATTTCCTGCCCGGCGCCAGCCTCGCCTCGATGCTGCCGCTGCCGGGCGTGATCGTGCTGCGCTCCTTCGGCAAGGTGTTCGGGCTGGCGGGGCTGCGGCTCGGTTTTACGCTCGCGCCCGAGCCTTTTGCCCGGCGGTTGCGGCAGACGCTCGGCCCCTGGGCGGTGAGCGGCGCGGCGGTGGAGATCGGGCTTCAGGCCTATGGCGATGTGGACTGGGTGAGACAAAGCGCCGCGCGTCTGGCGCGCGAGGGCGAGACGCTGGACGCGGTTTTGCGCGAAGCGGGTTGTGCGCCCGTGGGGGGAACGCCGCTGTTTCGCCTCGTCCGCCACGACAAGGCGCCGGACATCTTTGAAAGCCTGTGTCGCGCCGGCGTGCTGGTCCGGCCCTTCGCGGAAAAGCCGGATTGGCTGCGATTCGGCATCCCGCACGGCGATGAGCAGTTCGACCGGTTGCGGGGGGCGCTGGCGTTTTAGAGCGAAGGGGAGTCCGGTTCGCGTTAAAAAAACGCGTAAAGCCGAACACTAATCCTCGCTGTCCTTGTCCTCCAACGCCTCCGTCAGCTTGCCGATCAAGCTCGCGCCCGCGCCAAGATCGTTGGGCGCGTAGCGCATGACCACGCGCATGTCGACGCGGGTCTGGTCCGCGGCCGGTTTGATTCGGATGGAAACGGCGATGGGGATGTGCAGGGCCAGGGAATAAGTGAGCGCCTCGATTCGCCCCTCGGGTCGCGCCGCGCCGCCCGGACGGATTTCGTCGAGGACGGTCCAGCCCATGTGCGTGGCCGCGTCGCGCGCGGCGTTGAAGGCCTCGTCGGTTTCGAGATCGAGCAGGATCGGTTTTGCGTCCGGATAGGCGTCCACTTGCTCCTGCGCGCGCCCGGCGTCGAGCGGTTTGGGAACCCAGCCGCGCGCGCCCGCCACCGCCGCGTCAGCCGAAAACGCCGGCGGGTCTTCGTAATCGGTGGAAATATCCGCCAGGAAGGGCGGGGCGCCCGCCGAATGGATCAGCCAGGCGGGATAGGGGATGAACAGGGTCAACAGCAGGAAGACGGCGATGACGTGTCTGGCGCCGCGCCGGCCGTCGCGCCAGATGGCGACAAGCGCGGCCAGGGCGAGCAGCGCCGCCGCCGCCGCGATAACCAGGGCGGTGACGAACAGGAACAGGCCGAGGCCCGGAGACGGCGCGCGGGTCGGGCTGAGCGTGAGCACGGCGACAAAACCGGCGACGCCGCCGCGCGCATGGCTGGCGGCCAAGGCCAGCAGCGCCACGACGATGGAGGTCTTGGCCAGCGTGTTCGCCCAGATCGCCAGCGGCGTCATCGGCTGGTCGTAGTTGAGCCGTCGCAATGCGCTTCCCGCCATGCCCTCGTCCCGCTGTTGGATGACAGGCCTGGGGTAACAAGGCTTGGCGTTCCCCGCAATCCATGATTTAGGGGCTTGTTGACGAACCACTCGCAGGCCCCACCGCCCATGTCGCACAACTCTTTCGGCCATTTGTTCCGCGTCACCACTTTTGGCGAGAGCCACGGCCCCGCGCTCGGCTGCGTGGTGGACGGCTGCCCGTCGAGGCTGCCGCTGGAGGCGGCGGAAATCCAGCAATTCCTGGACCTGCGCCGGCCCGGCCAGTCGCGCTTCACCACGCAAAGACAGGAGCCGGACGCGGTCAAAATTCTCTCCGGCGTAATGACCGACGAGACCGGCGCGCAGCTCACCACGGGTACGCCGATCGCGCTGCTGATCGAGAACACCGACCAGCGCTCCAAGGACTACGGCGAGATCAAGGACTCCTACCGTCCGGGCCATGCCGATTACGTCTATGACGTCAAATACGGCATCCGCGACTATCGCGGCGGCGGGCGGTCCTCCGCCCGCGAGACGGCGGCGCGCGTGGCCGCCGGCGCCGTCGCGCGCAAAGTGATTCCCGGCGTGATGCTTCGCGCAGCCATGATTCAGGTGGGGCCGCATAAAATCGACCGTTCGCGCTGGGATTGGGACGAGGTTTCGCGCAACAGCCTGTTCTGCCCGGACGCCCAGGCCGCCGCGCTCTGGGCCGAGTATCTCGACGACATCCGCAAGAAGGGCTCGTCCGTCGGCGCGGTGCTGGAAGTGGTCGCGGAGGGCGTCCCCGCCGGCTGGGGCGCGCCGGTCTATGGCAAGCTCGACGCCGATCTCGCGGCGGCGCTGATGTCGATCAACGCGGTCAAGGGGGTGGAAATCGGCGACGGTTTCGGCGTGGCCGAACTCACCGGCGAGGACAACGCCGACGAAATGCGCGCGGGGAACCAGGGGCCGCACTTTCTCGCCAACCACGCCGGCGGCATTCTCGGCGGCATCTCCACGGGCCAGCCCATTGTGGCGCGCTTCGCGGTCAAGCCGACCTCCTCGATCCTGACGCCCCGGCTTTCGGTGGATCGCCACGGCGCGGAGGTCGAGTTGCGCACCAAAGGCCGGCACGACCCTTGCGTCGGCGTGCGCGCCGCGCCGATCGCCGAAGCCATGATGGCCTGCGTGCTCGCCGACCATTTCCTGCGCCATCGCGGCCAGCAGGGCGAAGGATTTTCCTGGCCGTTCGCGCGGTGAGCGCCGGGCGTCTTTGAAATGTTACGGCTTGGCGCTATTCTGAACCGGTTTTTTTGGTCCGGGAGGCATGTTCATGAAAGCCCTCGCCTTTTCAAACAATGACATTGCCGTCATCGCCTGGAGCTTCGACAAGGAGATCGAAGGCTGCCTGGGTTTCTCCGTCCATCGCATCGATGTTCACGCGGGAACCGAAACGCCCTTGCCGGCCATGGCGACTTTCCCCGGCGAGTCGCCGCGCGCTGGCGGGACGACCGAACAGGCGCCGGTCCAGAAATTCTGGTGGAAGGATCTGGGCGCCGCGCGCGAGGTCGAATATCGCTACAAGATCGTGCCCTTGAGCGGAGCGCCCGGCGCGCTGAAGCCGCTCGACGGCGTTGCGCCGCTCGAAACGAACACGGTCGTCCTTTCGCCGAAACGCGGCTCGTTCCGCGCCTATTTCAACCGGGGGATCGTCGCGACACCGGCGGTGACCAGGGCGCTCGGCACGCCCAGCGTTCCCCGCCTGATGCGCCACCTGGCGAACCCGGATGACAAGCTGCGCAAGATGCTGTGCGGCCAGTTGTTCGAGGGCCTCACCGAACTGCTCGACCGCGCCGATGGCGGGAATGGCGAGATCCGCGCCGCGCTTTACGAGCTGAACGATCCGGACGGGCTGGAAATCCGGCTACAGGCCAAGGACAAGGGTGATCCGAAGGCGCGCGCGGTGGTGCTCGGCAACGAGCGCTCCTCGGACGGCAAGGGCGCGGACCGCGAGGTGGTCGAGGATGTGGATTCGGACAACCGCGCGGCGCTCAAGGCCGCCGGCGTCCCCGTCGCCGACCGCATCCTGCCGGACCAGCACATTCCGCACAACAAGTTCCTGATCCTGAAGCAGGACGACAAACCGGCGCAGGTTCTCACCGGCTCGACCAACTGGACCATGAACGCGCTGGCCGCGCAGACCAACAATGGGCTCGTCATAGATAACGCCGAAGTCGCCGCGCTCTACCAAGCCTATTGGGACCAATTGGAGAAGGACACCGGCGACGCCCAGGACGACAGCGATCTGCAAGGCCCGGACTTCCGCAAATGGGTCCGCGCCGCCAATGCGGACAGTGTGCAAACTCCCGTCACGCTTGACGACGGCGCCAAGGTCCACGTCTTCTTCGCGCCGAGCACCAAGGTCAAGAGCTGGAATCCCAAGGCCAGGCGAATCGAGGACCCCGCCGACATGGGCTTCGTGTTCGACCTGATGCGCGGCGCGAAGCAGGCGATCCTGTTCCTCGCCTTCGACCCTGGCAACAAGTCGATTCTCGACGTCGCCGGCGAGACCCTGGCCGCCAATCCGCACCTGTTCGTGCGCGGGGCGCTGACCAGCCCTCAGCGCGCGGCCAATTTCGCCGCTGCGCTCAAGGGCCATAAAGGAAGCGACGCGCCCGACGGCGATGTGGGGCTGATCGGCGAAGGCGGCAGCCCTGGCAGCGAAACCGAGAAGGGCGACATCGACTATCGCGCCATTCCGGCCGGCCATGTCGGCAAGGACGACGCCTTCGGCGCCTGGGAAGCCGAATTGTTGAAGGCTGGCCACGCCATCATCCACGACAAGATCGTGGTGATCGACCCGTTCGACGACGATTGCGTCGTGGTGACCGGCTCGCACAATCTGGGTTATCGCGCGTCCCACAACAATGACGAGAATTTCGTCGTGGTGCAGGGGCACAAGGCGCTGGCGCAGGCCTATGCCTGCCATGTGCTCGACGTTTACGACCATTACGCATGGCGCTACTGGCTGCACATCAACAAGAGCGTGTTCGGCAAGCCGCTGGACACGACGGACCACTGGCAGGCCCGCTATTTCAAGGGCGGCAAGCCCGTGTCCGCCGAGCTGAACTTCTGGCTCGGCGCCAACGCCGGCTGACCCATTATACGATCCGCGTCGTCACCTCGCCCACGCCCTCGATCTCGCCGCGTAAAACGTCGCCGCTGAGCGCCGGTCCCACGCCTGCCGGCGTCCCGGTAAAAATCAGGTCGCCGGGCGCCAGCGACACATAGGTCGAGAGGATCGCGATGATATCGGGGATCGACCAGATCATGTCGGCGAGATCGCCGTCCTGGCGCGGGGCGCCGTTCAGGCTCAGGCTGATGCGCCCCCGGTTGATCCGGCCGGTCTGGCTCAGCGGGCGAATCAGGCCGACGGGCGCCGACGCATCGAACCCCTTGGCCATGTCCCAGGGGCGGCCCGCCTTTTTCGCCTCCGCCTGCAAGTCGCGGCGGGTGAGGTCGATGCCGGCGGCATAGCCGAAGATCGTCTCCTCGGCCGCGCCGGCCGCGATGTTTGAAGCGCCCCGCGCCAGCGCCACCACCAGTTCGATCTCGTGGTGGAGATTGTCGGTGAGGCTGGGGTAGGGCGCATCGGCGCCGTTCACAACAAGGGCGTCGGCCGGCTTGCTGAAAAAGAACGGCGGGTTGCGATTGGGGTCGCCGCCCATTTCGCGGGCGTGATCCGCGTAATTCTGACCGACGCAGAAAATGCGCCGCACCGGAAACAGGCCCCCGCCCGCGACCGGAGCGCAGGCCTGGGGCGGCGGGTCGATGACATAAGTGTTCACAAGCACGTCCTCATTGCGCCGGTTGGGCGGCGGGCTGCTCCACCTCGCGTTCGACCACCGGCAAGTTGAGCAGGGCGGAAATCACCCCGAGCGCGATCGACAGCAGCCAGACCGGCATATAAGAGCCGGTCGCCGCCCGTGCAAAACCGCCGAGGAGCACGCCGAGAAAACCGCCCAATTGGTGCAGGAAAAAGGCGAAGCCGTAAAGCATGGACAGGTTGCCGGCGCCGAACATGCGGCTGATGGCGCCCGACGTCGGCGGCACCGTGGACAGCCACAGCAGGCCGGTGACGGCGGCGAAAACAAGCGTCGAATCGGACGTCGCCGGCAGCGCGATGAAGATGGCGGTGGCCACCGCGCGGGCGAAATAGATGAAGGCGAGGATGTAAGGGCGCGGCAGGAAGCCGCCGAGATAGCCGGCGAGCAGCGAGCCGAAAATGTTGAATATGCCGACCAGCGCGAAGGCCCAGGCGCCCAGTTGCGGCGAGAGGCCAGCCTCCACGACATAACGCTGGAAATGCACGGTGATGAAGGCGAGTTGGAAGCCGCAGGTAAAAAAGCCAGCCGCCAGCAGCATGTAGGATTTATGGCCCAGCGCCCGCCGCAACACAGCGCCCTGACCGCCCCGCGCGGAAAAATCGCCGCGCGGGGTTTTGAGCGCGAAAGCGAGCGGCGCGATCAGCAGCGTGACGCCCGCGAAGATCAGGCAGGTCGTCTCCCAGCCCTTGCCGGCGACAAGGCCGCCCGCCAGCGGCGAGAACAAGAATTGTCCGAACGAACCCGCCGCCGTCGCCGCCCCGAAAGCATAGGACAGGCGCTTGGGCGGCAGCAGCTTGGCGAAGGCCCCCAGCACCAGATTGAACGAGGCGCCCGACAGGCCCAGCCCGATCAACAGGCCGGCGGACAGGTCGAAGGTCAGGCCCGAGGGCGCGACGCCCATCAGCGCCAGCCCCAGCGCATAGAACAATCCGCCGAAAATCAGCACGGGGCGCGCGCCAAAACGGTCGGCCAGCGCGCCGGAAAAAGGCTGGCACAGCCCCCACAGCAGGTTTTGCAGCGCCAGCGCGATGGCGAAATGGCCGGCGCCCCAGTCGCGCGTGGCGAAAATCGGCAGTTGGAACACCCCCATCACCGAACGCGGCCCGAACGAAATCAGGGCGATCAGACAGCCGGCGACGACAATGAGGGCGGGAGGAGTGGTTTTTGACGTTTCGGACAGGACTTTTCTCGTGGCGCGGTCGGGGGACGAGGTGGATTGCAAAATAACACCGTTAACGCAAGGCGTCCTTGCACGCCTGCGCAACGCCTCCGCCAATTTCGCACAAGTGTCACCAGCGCATCTATAGTCCCGCTTCAGAATTTGCCAAGGAAACGCCCATGCGTACGCTTTCCGTGATCTTCGCGCCGCGCCATTGGGCCTTGCTGTTCAGCATCGGCGCCTTCGTGTGGACTCTGGCCTTCATGGCGCGCCATCCCGGCGAATACGATTGGCTGGCGCTGCCGCTGGTGGTTTTCGGCTTTCTCACCACCATCGGCCTCGGCGACCTCTGGCAAAAGCCGCATGCGATCCTGCGCAATTATCCGATTCTCGCGCATCTGCGTTTCCTGATCGAGCAGCTTCGCCCGGAAATCCGCCAATATCTGTTCGAGAGCGAAACCGATGGCGCGCCCTTTTCGCGCGACCGCCGGGCGCTGGTCTATCAGCGCGCCAAGATGCAGCTCGATAAAAGGCCGTTCGGCACACAGCTCGCGACCTATGCCGACGGCTACGAATGGCTGCTGCATTCCTTCGCGCCGCGCCCGCAAGCCGACGCGAACTTTCGCGTCACGGTCGGCGGCCCGGATTGCGCGCAGCCCTATTCGGCCTCGGTGTTCAACATATCCGCCATGAGTTTCGGCGCGCTCAGCGCCAATGCGATTCGCGCGCTGAACGGCGGCGCGAAAATAGGCGGCTTCGCCCATGACACCGGCGAGGGCTCGCTGTCGCCCCATCACGAGGCGCAGGGCGGCGACGTGATCTGGGAGATCGGCTCCGGCTATTTCGGCTGCCGCACCCTCGACGGCGCGTTTTCGCCGGAGAAATTCGCCGCCATCGCGCAAAAGCCGCAAATAAAAATGATCGAGATCAAGCTGAGCCAGGGCGCCAAGCCAGGCCATGGCGGCGTGCTCCCGGCGGCGAAAGTCACGCCCGAAATCGCCGCCATTCGCGGCGTGCCGCTCGGCCAGGATTGCATCTCGCCCGCCGCCCACAGCGCGTTTTCGACCCCGCTGGAGCTGATCGCTTTCGCAAAGCGCTTGCGCGACCTCTCGGGCGGCAAGCCGGTCGGCATCAAACTCTGCGTGGGACAGCCCGGCGAATTCCTCGCCATCGTCAAGGCGATGCAGGAGACCGGGATCCTTCTGGATTTCATCGTGGTCGATGGCAAGGAGGGCGGCACCGGCGCGGCGCCGGGAGAATTCATGGACCATCTGGGCACGCCGATGCGCGACGGGCTGAGCTTTGTGCATAACGCGTTGATCGGCGCCGGCCTGCGCGAAAAAATCCGGATCGGCTGCTCCGGCAAGATCACCACGGCCTTCGACATCGCCCGCGCCATGGCGATCGGCGCGGACTGGTGCAATTCCGCGCGCGGGTTCATGTTTTCGGTCGGCTGTATCCAGTCGCTGTCCTGCCACACAGACGCCTGCCCGACCGGCGTCGCCACCCAGGACCCTGCTCGGTCCCGCGCTCTCGTGGTTTCGGACAAGATCATCCGCGTCGCCAATTATCACGCGGCCACGCTGCATTGTCTGGCGGAACTGGTGGCGGCCTCCGGCCTCGACCATCCTGGCGATTTCACGCTGAGCCTGTTCCGGCGCCGCGTGTCCGAAAGCCAGGTGGCGAGCTTCACCGAACTTTATCCGGCTCTGGAAGAGGGCGAGTTCTTTCGTGGCGCGCGCGATCCCAACCTGCGCCAGTTATGGGCGCGCGCGGATCCCAAGAGTTTCGCGGCCTCGCGGGGCTGACGGTCGAAATCGTCGCCGGGCGACCTCAAGCGACGATTGGATCCGGCCTCATTGCGGTCCTGCGACAGGAAAGCTCCAACAGGCGGCGGCCGCACACTCAGCGGTCGTCGTGGCGCTTATCCGGCGCCGGAATTGAAGCGGTTATTTCGCCTCGTCGCCTTAGAGCATTTTCAAGCGAAGTGGATGCCGGTTCGCGTGAAGAAAATGCGCTCTAGCTCTTCTCGACGGCGACGAAAGCCCGTTGCAAAGCGGCTTGCAAATCATGGCGCCGGTAGGGTTTGCTCAAGACCTCCGCCTCGGCCGCATGCCCATCTTCCTCCAGTGACAGGCTGTAGCCAGTCGCCAGCAACACCGCGAGGCGCGGATAAACCCGTCGCAGCGTGCTCGCCAGCCGTAAACCGTTCATCGCCCCCGGCATCGACACATCGGAGAAGACGCCGTCGATCAATTCTCCGCGCTCAAGCAGCGCCAGGGCCTCGGCGGCGTTCGATGCGCATTTGGCGACATAGCCCAGTTCTTCGAGCATTGACGCGGTGAAACTGGCCAGAGCAGGGTTGTCCTCGACCACAAGCACAGTTCTGGCCGTTTGCCGGACCGATTGCGTCGCCATTTTTTCCTCCTGCTTCGCCTCTCTGATGAGTGTCGCCGCCGTTGGGCGCGGAAGATGGAACAGGACGATCGTTCCCTTGCCCGGCGCGCTCTCGATGGCGACATCGCCGCCGGATTGCTTGGCGAACCCATAAACCTGAGCAAGGCCGAGTCCGGTTCCCTTGCCTTCCGTCTTCGTCGTGAAAAAGGGCTCAAACGCCCGAGCCAGAACGGCAGGAGACATGCCTGATCCGGAATCCTCGATCGCAAGGCAAACGTAGTCGCCCGCCGGGCGCTCGAACGTCGCCTCCAACGACACATTGTAAGTCCGCAGGATCAGCGCGCCGCCATCCGGCAACATGGCGTCACGCGCGTTGACCGTGAGATTCAGGATCGAAATATCGAGTTGGTTCGGATCCGCGATCGCCGGCCAGAGATCCGCGGCGCAATCGGTCTGCAAACTGACGCTCGCGCCGAGCGTGGCGGTCAACAATTCGCGGATATGGGCGATGCGCGCATTCAAGTCGAACACTTCCGGTCGAAGCGCCTGCTTGCGGGCGAATGTCAGCAGGCGGCTGATGAGGGCCGCCGCGCTTTCCACCGCGTAATCCATCGCGTCGAGCACGGGCGCGTGAATCTCGTCCGAAAGCCCGGGGCGGCGCAGGAGACCAACCCCGGTCATGAAAACTTGCAGCAGATTGTTGAAGTCGTGAGCTATGCCGCCGGTAATCTGGCCAATGGCCTGCATTTTCTCGCCTTGCCGCAAGGTCTCCTCGGCGCGCCGCCGCTCCTCGACCTCACGCATCAACGCCGCTGTGCGCTCTTCGACGAGTCTTTCCAGCGCGGCCTCGCTTGTGGCCAGAAGTTCGTTATCGCGGCCGAGGATCTTGTTGGCCAACTCGCTGGCGACAAGGTCTGATTGTCCCTCGCTGGCTTCCTTCCGCGACAGAGCCAGCGCAACGATGGTTTCCATCAGGTCGGAGCGCCCCACCCTCGTTTCCTCGCGAGCCGACGCCAGCAATTTCTCCAGCGCGGCCTCGCTGGTGACGAGCAAGTCATTCGCCAGGATCAAGGTCTCGGCGTCAGCGTTCGCCACTTTCAGATCGTGAATATCCGTGCAGGCGCCGAACCATCGTGCGATTGATCCGCTCCCGTCCAATTGCGGCGCGCCGCGAATCAACCACCAGCGGTAAGCGCCGTCCGCTCGACGAAGGCGACATTGCAGCGCGTATTCGCTGGTGTTCGCAACGGCGTTTTGCCAAGCCTCCCAAGCTCTTTGGCGGCAATCGGGATGAAAGGGCTTGTTCCAGCCATCGCCATGGCTTTCCTCCAGCGTCAGGCCTGTATATTCAACCCACTTCTGATTGAAAAAAATGTTGCGCCCGTTGGCGTCGGTAATCCAGACGATCTGGGGCAAGGACTCCGCCAACACATGGAAGTCGGCCATTCCGGCGGTAAATCGTCCGGAACCATTCAGATCTTCAACTGGGCCGACCGCCGCGCGGCTCGCCCGCATGCCGGCCAAATCATGGCTATTGGTTGCATGGAGATGCCGGGCTTTCGCCAGTGTTTTCCGCAGCGCGGCGTTTTCTTCACCCACCGCCGCCAGTCTCAAACGCAATTGATGGACATCGTCCAGCGACGATGCATTCCGCGATGACCGTCGAGACGCGCCGTGTTTTGCTGGAGCCATCGTTCAGCACTCTTGAGAGGCATGTGAACTGAGCACTGTTTCGAAAAAAGCATGCGATTGATCGCGTCTTGCCAAGCAAATCCGTTCTCGAAACCAAAATGATTTTATCATTATGGGTAACGAATTGTCGATAATTTAAATTATAGCGCCCAATAGCTTCCGTGGGTAAGCGGCGTTGATTTTATGACTACGAAGTCAGAGATAAATATTTCATGGAATACAAAGTGAAGCCGGTGTTTTATCGGGACCGGTCCTTCGCGCCATGCCCGCAATCCGCCCTTTTGCGTCATCCCGGGCGAACGGCCGCCGACCCTACTTCTTCAGCAGATTGGCGATGCGCGGCGGCAGTTCGGGCTCGATGAGGGCGGCGCGCTGGACGTTGAGCTTGCGCTGCGACCGCCAATAGAAGAAATTGACGGTGGCGCGGCTGCGCAGATTGGCGAGCATGATGGCGAGGATCAGGGCCGGCACGGCGGCGCCGCCGACCAGCACCGCCAGCAGGAAATCATGGGTGCGGCCCTGAACCTGCGACAGCAGGCCATATTTCGGGCCGAGCAGATAGAGCGCGAGACAGCTTCCGACGAGACCGCACAGCCCGTTGAGCATGACGCCCAGGCCGGCGCCGCGGAATCCCAGATGCGAGAAATAACCGAAGCCCAGCCCGAACAGGATCAGCACGAACGCCAGCAGGTCGCGCTGGTCGCCCTGCAAATTGTCGTAGCCAAGGAGAGCGATCAGGCTGTCGAAGCCGGGAAGGGACGAGTCCTTGGCGTAGCCTTGCGCGAGCGCCGGCAAGCCGCCCGCCACGAGAAAGGCCAGGGGAGTTCCGGCCGCGAGCAAGGGCCGGAGGTATCTGCGCGGGCTGACCATGGGCGAAATCCTCTGGGGTCGAAATCCTCTGGAGTTCGACCCAGTGTAAGCCCGCGCGCTTGATACTTGGTAAAGTCTGGACGTCTGTTAGGTCACATATTCGGATAGTTCGGACCGCCGCCGCCTTCCGGCGTCGTCCAGGTGATGTTTTGCGCGGGATCCTTGATGTCGCAAGTCTTGCAGTGGACGCAATTCTGCGCGTTGATCACGAAGCGCGGGTCGGCTTTGGTCGCCTCGTCGCCATAGACCACTTCATAGACGCCCGCCGGACAATAAAGCCGCGCCGGTTCGCCGTAGAGCGGCAGGTTTTTCGCCACGGGAATCGAGGGATCGGCCAGTTTCAAATGCACCGGCTGGTCTTCCTCGTGATTGGTGCAGGAGAGGAACACCGAGGACAGCTTGTCGAAGGAAACGATTCCATCCGGCTTGGGATAGACGATCGGCTCGACCTCGCTCAGCGGCTTCAGCGTGGCGTAATCCGGCTTGCCGTGGCCGAGCGTGCCGAACAGGCTGAAACCCAGCGTGTTGGTCCACATGTCCAGCCCGCCGAGCGACACGCCGACGATGGTGCCGTATTTCGACCACAGCGGCTTGACGTTGCGCACCTTCTTCAGATCCCGGCCGATCGGCCCGTCGCGCCAGCCGTTTTCATAAGCCGACAATTCATCATGCCCGCGTCCCGCCGCCAGCGCCTCGGCCGCGGCCTCCGCCGCCTCGATGCCGGAAAGGAACGCATTGTGCGATCCTTTTATGCGCGGGACATTGATGAAGCCCGCCGCGCAGCCGATCAGCGCGCCGCCGGGAAAAGCCAGTTTGGGCGCGGATTGCCAGCCGCCTTCGCTGATAACGCGGGCGCCATAGGCGATGCGCTTGCCGCCGACAAAGGTGTCGCGGAGTAACGGATGCTGCTTGAACCGCTGGAATTCGTCGAACGGCGACAGCGTCGGGTTCTTGTAGTTGAGATGGAGGACGAAGCCGACGGCGACCAGATTGTCCTCGAAATGATACAGGAACGAGCCGCCGCCGGTGTGGTTGTCGAGCGGCCAGCCGAAGGTGTGCTGCACCAGGCCCGGGCGGTGTTTCGCGGGGTCGATCTGCCACAGCTCCTTCATGCCGATGCCGTATTTCTGCGGCTCGCGGCCCGCGTCGAGCTGGTAGCGGGCGATGATCTGCTTGGTCAGCGATCCCCGCGCGCCCTCCGCGAACAAGGTGTACTTGCCGCGCAGCTCCATGCCCCGTGTAAAAGACTCCTTGGGCTTGCCGTCGCGGCCGACGCCCATGTCGCCGGTGGCGACGCCGAGCACCTCGCCTGCGTCGCCGTAGAGCACTTCAGCGGCGGCGAAGCCGGGATAGATTTCGACTTCCATCGCCTCGGCCTTGGCGGCGAGCCAGCGGCAGACATTGCCGAGCGAGCCGATGAAATTGCCGTGATTGCCGAGAAGCGGCGGCATCACCGCATTGGGCAGCTTTAAGCTTTTGGTCTCGCCGATCAGGTAGAAATGGTCGTCGACGACCTCTGTCGTCAGCGGACGCGCCGGATCCTCGCGCCAGTCGGGCAGCAATTTGTCGAGGCCGATGGGATCGATCACGGCGCCGGACAGGATATGCGCGCCGATCTCCGATCCTTTTTCCACCACGACCACGGTGAAGTCGGGGTTGATCTGCTTGAGCCTGATCGCCGCCGCGAGACCGGCCGGGCCGCCTCCGACCACGACGACATCGTAATCCATGGACTCGCGAGGTTCGAGTTCGCTCATTTTCTTCTCCCCACATTTTCCTTTTATAAATGTCTTAGCGGTTCACGCGCGTCTGTCCACTGTCCCCGGGCCTTGTCCGCCGATTTTTCCAGCGGCGTGGAAATGGACGTTCGCCTGCGCAGGGGCTAGTAAACGGCGATGATCGATCCGACGGCGTTCGACCGGGACGGCGCGGCGGCCCTGCTGCGCTTCTATCGCGACATTGGCGTTGAGACGCTGGTGGCGGAAAGCCCGTTCGACCGTTTCGCGCAATCGGAGGCCGAAAAGCTTTTGCGCGCCGCCGAGCCGGCGCACAGGGCGGAGTCCCGCGCCCAGCCGGCCGAT
>NZ_NHSJ01000048.1 GCF_002937075.1 Rhodoblastus sphagnicola | reverse complement strand
ACCGCAGGCTGCTGGAGCCGATCGGCAACATCCCGCCAGCCGAGGCCGAGGCGCGTTACTACGCCTCGCTAAATCAGACCGCCATCGCGGCCTGATTTGAACAAAATGGCCTCCGGCAAACCCGGCGCGGTTCAAGTTCGCGGATCTCGCCGCCCCGAGCGCCCTCTGCGACGGCGACCGCGATGGTCGCCTTATGGACATCCAGTCCCACGAAAACGATATCATTCATCAGGCCCATCCCCATGTCTGAGGCTCGGCGCCGGCCAGCCCGGCGCAATCCTCGATTAGGGACATGTTGTGGGGCGGGCCGCCATCGCTTTTACAGGGCGAACATTGGGTCTAAGTTGCAAACGAACTCCGCCATATTGCCTATCATTGCCGAGCGTGAGGCTTATTGCGTTGTCCCAGGTTGGCCTAATGTGGTATCCATCCTTGGCTGATCCCCGCTTTTGGGGCCGCGAAGGGACACCGATGGGGTTCGCGGAAAAGGCCAATCAAGTTTGCCTCGCCCATCTCACCCGCGGCGTCCAATGCGTCATTGACGCCGGCGACGATGTGTCCGCACCAAACTGCGCCCTCTATTCGGGCGCGCCTGCAGCATCGGTCGACGAAGGCCAACGCTCGCCGACGCGACACTGAAAACCTATCAAGCCAAGCTGAACGCCAGCCTCGACGCCATGATGGCGCTCGAGCCAACGCGCGACGCCGGCATCAAGCTCCAGCGCGTCATCAAGAAAATCCGAAGGCATATATTCGTGTTCGTAACCAACCAAGACATTCCACCGACAAACAATGGTTCCGAGCGCGCATTGCGGCCTTGCGCCGTATTCCGCAAGATCACCAATGGTTTCTAGACCGACAGGGGTGCCAAGTTCTACGCCGACGTCCGCTCCTATCGGGGATCTGAGCGGATACCTTTGACGCCGCCAGGGACCGTTTAGCTCCACCACAGACGCGCTTCATTTCAGCTCAAGTCGGCCGATCGAGCTCATTGCAAGGAGAAAAGCTGATATATGGCCAGCGTGAGGCAATATTCCATCAGAAAGACCCTTGTAAAGCCCTTTAATCTGCAATAATTCCATAGTCATACCTTCTTCGCCTGTGTCGAGATTACGAATTGCATCGCAAGATGCACCGGTAGCGATGAATATGTAAATATTGTTGTTTTGACGGCCAACATCAGCCGCAACCTTTGCGACTTGATGCCATCTGGTTGCTGTAAATCCTGCTTCCTCAGCCAACTCCCGTTTTGCCGCCGCGATGGGCGATTCGCCGGGTTCAATCGCACCTCCGGGCAAATTAAGGACCGTTTCTTTGATGCCGTGCCGATATTCACGCACCAGAACAACTTCTTCATTCGATGTAAGAGCGACGACAAAAACTAAGTCAGGGAGGTGCAGTGTGTAGAACGGATCGAGCAGGGCGCCGGATGGCGTTTCGCATTTTTCGGCGCGAAGATCGATCCATCGATCCTTGACGACAATGCGTTCCTTGAGCGTTCGCCATTTTGTGGTCATGTTGATTCCTTGAGAACTCAAGATCGCAATATCAAACAGGTTTCTTGCACAGAGCTGGCTTAGCCCATCCCGCGTCTCATCAAGCTTCATCGCATTCGGCGAATACAAGGAAGGGGCGCGGCGATCAAAAAGGAAAATTACGCAGAGGCTCAAAGCCTTGCGCAGACGTGGCCTCAGCCTTTATGGTTGCGGCTTGGCGAACGGCGAAAGCCATACTCCGGACGAAACTGGATGAATGACAAGCAAGTGGGGATCGCCAAAGGCGCAGAAGACCTTGAGCCGCCCCTACATATTGGCGTCATCATGGACGGCAACGGCCGATGGGCGGCGCAGCGCGGCCTGCCACGATTGGAAGGGCACAGGCGCGGCGTAGAGGCCTTGCGCCGCACGGTGCGCGCCGCCGCCGACCTTGGGGTGCGCTATCTTACGGTCTACAGTTTTTCCAGCGAAAACTGGTCTCGCCCGCCGGAGGAGGTGTCCGGGCTGATGGGCCTGTTGAAATTCTTCATCCGCTCGGACCTGCGCGCTCTGGAGGAAGAGGACGTTCGCGTGCGGGTGATCGGCGCGCGCGACAATTTGAAACCCGACATTGTCGCGCTGCTCGACGAGGCCGAGGTCCGTACCCGCGCGAACACCAAACTCAACCTGCTGATCGCCTTCAATTACGGCTCGCGCCAAGAGATCGTGGCCGCCGCGCGCAGCTTGACCCGCGACATCGCGGCTGGCAAGATCGCACCCGACGACATCGACGAGACCCTTTTCGCTAGCCGGCTCGGCACACGTTTCGCACCCGACCCCGATCTCATCATCCGCACATCCGGAGAAACGCGCCTGTCCAATTTCTTGATGTGGCAATCAGCTTACAGCGAACTGGTGTTTTTGCCAATCCACTGGCCAGACTTCGACCGGCAGGCCTTGCAGTCGGCGATCAAGATCTTTCACGCGCGTGAGCGACGTTTCGGAGGTGTCGAAGACGCTAGACGAGTCCCCTCGCAAATGCAGTCAGCATCTGGCTCCATCGGGCTTGATTAAGGCGACAGCCGGCCCCAAAAAAACTTCTCCAAATCGCCATAGCGTCTGTCATGCTCCCTCGTCTGTTCAGAGAAGAACAAGGGAATTCATGAGCTTACGTGCAATTATGGCCCAAATGCCGATGCCAAAGATTATTGCCGCGATCCAAACGAAAAGGGCGGCCCAACGAATCTTGCCGCGCCGTTCTCGCCACGCCGCGAAAGGGACCAGCGCAGGTCGAACTGTTTCTCTGGCATACATGGAAGCGTCCCGTTAGAATTTTTACCGATTACAATGTTGGTTGGAGAGAATTAAAGGGCGGCTGATCAAGAGAGCTCAATTTTAGTGATCGGTGGCTTGCGATGTTGCGGCGTTCCGCGCGGATATCAAGACGCCACACCCACAACCGGTGCGGCGGGCTCCAATGTGCCCGTGATCAGAGCATTGGAACCGGCTGAAACGTGAGGTGCCCCCGGTTGGCTGGACAGGTCTGCGGCTAAATACGCTATTCCCGCGATGGGTTATGCCGCCAGTTTGACATCCGCCGCCGTCTCGGGCGCGAGCCTTGGAGACAACGGCGGCGTGATTTGATCATCCCCCTCGTCGGGCGTGCGTCCAGCCAGCGATGAGTACGGACGCGGAAAATTGTAGTGCCGGACATAGCGCAAAAGCCCGGCGTGAAGTTCCTGCTCGGTCTCGAAGGCGTGGAGAAAGAAGCCGAGTCCGCCCGCGGACAATGGCGCAAGGTCGCCGATCAGTTACGGCCAAAGACGCCCAAACTCGCAGCCTCGATGGACGAGGCTGAAGCTGATGTGCTCGCCTATATGGCGTTCCCGGCGGCGCATCGAACGAAGTTGCACTCGACAAACCCGATCGAGCGCCTCAACGGCGAAATCAAGCGGCGCACCGAAGTCGTCGGCATCTTTCCCAACGAAGACGCCATCACCCGCCTGATCGGCGCGATCCTGCTGGAAGCCAACGATGAATGGGCCGTGCAGCGAAGCCGCTACATGACGCTTGAGACAATGGCGCCATTGAGCGATGATCCGCTCGTCAGCCTGCCCGTCGCGGCCGCCTGACCCATCCCGGCTTGCCCATGGAAACGACGGCGACCACCGTCTCCTACACCACGCCAAGGGACACGATCTCCCAGACAGGAGAACGATCACAAAATCACGCCGCACCCGCCGCGGTAGCGGCTTCGTTGTGTGCCGGGCATGTTCGGTAGCTTGGAGGTGAAAGTCCTCTACCCAACCTGATGGAGGTGAAGGGTTAGCAATGCGCAAGGGCTATCGCCGCGAGGCGGGGTCTGAAGGAAGCGCGGAGCAAAAGT
>NZ_NHSJ01000047.1 GCF_002937075.1 Rhodoblastus sphagnicola | reverse complement strand
ACCCATTCACGCAGGGTGTGCGGCGAGCAGCCGATCTTCGACGCCACCGACGATACCGCCGCCCAGCGCGAGTCGTGATCGCCTTCGTGATCCAAAACCATCCGCACCGCGCGGGCGCGAACCTCAGGTGAAAATTTGTTGGTCGTAGTGCTCATGATGGCTCCATCCTATTTGGGAGTTGGAGCCTCCGGCAAACCCGGCGCGGTTCAGCAAGGTACTGTTTCAGAACCTCGCCGTCCGGTTCGTAGACCCGCATTCCGTCGATGATTTCGAGGCCGACCGACGCGGCGGGGTCGTCTGTCATTCGTCGCCCAAAGCTGACAGATAGAGATCAACCAGCTCCGCTTCCTCGCGGCGTTTGCCCTCATCCTGGCGGCGCATGGCGATGATCTTGCGCATGATCTTCACATCGTAGCCGTTGCCCTTGGCCTCGGTGAAGATTTCCTTGATGTCCTCGGAAATCGCCTTCTTTTCCTCT
Organism: Rhodoblastus sphagnicola; assembly: GCF_002937075.1. Taxonomy (GTDB): domain Bacteria; phylum Pseudomonadota; class Alphaproteobacteria; order Rhizobiales; family Beijerinckiaceae; genus Rhodoblastus; species Rhodoblastus sphagnicola. The sequence continues at coordinate 6,050 of NZ_NHSJ01000047.1, read as the reverse complement.
TCCAGGCGCTCGATGCGCTCCACCAAGGATTTGAGCGAGCCTTTGTCAAAATTGGGGATGGGCATGGGTTATGCCTTGCTTTCCTGCGCTTCGGCGTGGTCATGCCGCTCGGTTTTGGCTTCTTCCCGCGTCGAACAATTAGGCTTTAACTGGTTTCTTCCGATCATTGATCGGCTCCCGAGCGCGTAGGCAACCGCCACGCTAGCGCCGATGACGATGAAGATGACGGCAAGAATTAGGGCATCGAAATATTCAAAAATGTCGATCATCGGATTTCTCCTAGTAGGGGCCGCTCAAGGAAATGAGGGCGGGAAAGCGTGATCTTAGCCTTTTTGCTCTCGGCGCGCAGCACCCGCAGGTCGGTATTCTCGGCTTTCTCGTCATCGCCCTCAACCCCTTGCGGCTCTAGGCTTTGGGGTGATTTCCTTGCGGTTCGGCAGCGGCCTGCGCGGGCATGGATTTTACGAAAATGAAATGCAATTCGTTGGCGAATTGGTCGAGCGCAAGCTTGATTGACATGCTGTCGGGATAAGGAAATGCGCCGGCTGGCGGGCGACGACTACGGCACCTTTCGAGCCGAGAAGTGGAACATGATCGCGTGGCAGAAGCCGAAAGCCGCGCGCCGGAAGCTGCTCTACGCGCTCACGCACTTGAACGAGGCGGCCGGCGGCGCCGTTGTCAACCTGATCCTGTGCTTTCGATGCAAGGAGACGAGCAATGGGATTTGATCGGCCAATGGGTGCCATTCGACGATCCGCGCCCCTCGACAGTCCTAGGCTACGGCCGGAAATGGATCGGCCTGACATGGGCTGACATTGCCGGCGGCGTTCTGACAATCACGCCGACGAAGACTGAACGCTCGACGCGCGCAAAAATCAGTATCGATCTCGCGCTCTGCCCGATGGTTCAGGAAGAACTCGCGCGCATTCCTGCCGCCGAGCGCCATGGCCCGCTGATCATCAACGAGCAAACCGGGCTGCCGTTCATGGTGAAGCGCTTCACGGGGACTTGGCAGGAGGTCCGACGCGCCGCCGAGCTTTCCTCTAAGCTCTGGAACCGCGATATTCGCGCGGGCGGCATCACGGAGGGCGGGATCGCCGGCGCCAGCCTGGACGACCGGGCGAAGCTGGCGGGACATTCCAGCAAGAAGACCACCGCCGGAACTTATGACCGCGACGTGCTGGTATCAGCAAACCGTGTGGCTGAGGCGCGCGCGAAATTCAAGAGGGGCGACTAAATGCCAAAGGGATATGTTTCAGATAAATCTGTTGATGACTTCATATGTCCTCCAGAAAAAGATCGAGAATTTCTTTGGGATACGGACCTGACCGGCTTCGGCGTCGGAGCGTTTCCTACCGGGAAAAAGGTCTATGTCGCGCAGTTCAGAACAGACAGGTCTTGTCTTCGATGTCGACGACGGTTTCGACGCGCGGCAGATGATCTGCCAACGCGCCCCGATTGGCGCGGCGCTTTCGGGCCGCCTTGTCGCGCGCGTCAGCCGATTGCGCCTGCGCCTGCGCGCCTGCTTCGTCCTGTTCGGCCTCTTCGAGCGCGAGCACCATCTGGTCTTCGGGCAGCGTCTCGGAGCTCCGGCCAAAGCGGTGGCGCTGCATCTCGTTGATAAACTGGACCAGACGCTCGTTGCGCGCCCGCTCAGCGATGAGCATCGCCTTGAGTTGGTTCGGATCGTCGGAGAGGACTTCGATCGCCCGCGGCATGGAGCCAGATGACCATATTCCGCCGGCCCTTTCGAGGGGCGATTGAAAAGCATCGGGCAATCAGGCGGGTGCCGAAGATCGGCTTCGCCATGGGAATCCTTTCCGAATTTCCGCCCGGCCCTCCATTGTGCGAGATTTTTGGACCCGTACAGGTTGTGATGCTCCTATTGACGCGTGCTTATATGTCCCTTAAAAAAAGGAGAAGATTCAGGATGTCTAAAGTATTCTGTCAGATTCGAAACCTGGAAGAATATGTCTGTTATTCAGAATCACAGTCGACAATGAGACATCAAATACATTGGAACGTAATGTGTCAATTTCGCTTAAAACCCCTTTGGCTACAAAATCGGTCAGCACCATCATATATTTTGGGTTTGTCGCCCTGATAACGGAGACCTGTGTTCGTAATGCTATTGGTTACAAGTTTAGTCAATCGCTGATCGACTGGCGGTTTGGCATAACGAGGCGCGGACTTTTTGGCGAGGTTTTGCGTCACATCGTTCCTCCACCTTATGATTATTTGTTATACCTTCATATTTCCGAGGTGGTCTTGATCCTGGTGGCGTTGAGCCTTTGCATTTTTATTGCCGTCACGGAGTTTAAGAATCTCAAAGAGAACAGATGGTTTTTTATGCTTCTTTTTTTAGGCAGTCCGCTCGCATTGAAAAACATTGTTTTCGACATCGGTCGCACAGATATCTACGGTATATTTGTCTTTCTTCTTGCAGCGATAATGTATGTGATTGAGTATGATCGAATTTTGTTGTGTTTTTCGGTCCCATGCATTGCTGCTCTGTCGCTTCTGAGTGAGAATACAATATTTTTATTTGGACCATCATTCCTTTATATTTGCTATTGTAGCGGCCAGCGGCAGAACAAGGCGGTCGTTTGGACTCTCGTCCCTGCCGCCACGCTCCTGTTTGCGCTTGTTTTCAATCAGTTGCTTCCGCCACCGCACGTATCTATTGAAGAGTATCATGCTTACCTACAATCAAAATCATTGACTCCTATGAATAGCGACCCAGAGGTATTCCTGTACATGAATGGGTTCGGCGCTCTAAGTCATACATTCAAGGAGGTGTATCGCCAAATATCCCTTAGTAATGCAAAGAGCTTTATTCTTATGGTATTTTTTATTATTATTTTAACCTGGAGTTATGTATTTTATATTATTGCCAAGGCGAAAATGACGTCTGTTGAAAAAGCGATGTTTTATCTCATTCCCTTGTGTTATGTTCCACTATATTGTTTGGGAACCGACTGGTTCAGGTGGACATCTAATCTGACGTTTCTGATGATGATCATCATCCTTGCCAAGGCCAGTTCCTGGAACATTTCGTTGGCTTTTCCGCAACGGCGCTTCGCCGAAATCTGGCTGCTGGCGGCGATCTTTGTGATTCCCATCGGAATTAGCGAACAGCTTGGGCCGCCTACGTCGATGGAATTCATCGTGAGGATGGACCCCGGCGTCCGCCCAAAATACGATCCCGCTGACCTGATCTGGACTATTTTCCATCGCTAACCTGAATTTCTCAGTGCGCCCCGACGGCGCGTATCACCAGTGGAGGAAGATTCCACCCAGAGAGTTGTCGATTGATCTGGTAGCTGGCGAGCGGCTTGGACGAGCAATCGGACGGGCGGAAGCCTCGCGACAAAGGTCGCCCTTGGGCGATTGAGCGATCCAGCGGGCCGTAACGTGTGAAGTCTGAGCAGGCCTCGAAAGTGAAGGTATGGATGCCGACCCGCCTGAGTAACGGGGAAGGCCGCGTGGACGGGGAAGCAATCGACACTTGCACCTGCTCCAATCCATCGGGGTAATGGACACGGCACGTTGGAAGGGTGATGCGGGTAATCGGGGGAGACCAGTTCGTTCGGATCGGAGGTCGCGGCTTCAACACCGCTTTTGGCGTTGGATCGGGCGGGAGTCGGACAGGGTCGTATGACTGTCGAGGCCGGGTAATTCCGGTGGAGGAAAGGACCCTGACTTCTGGTGTGCTTTTGAAGTTGGAGAGGAAAGGGTGATTGGCGATGAGCCTCGAAACGCCCGAAAAGATCAGGAACCTTCAGAGAAAGCTCTATTGTAAGGCGAAGGCGGAGCCTGCTTTCCGCTTCTACGTGCTCTACGACAAGGTTTGCCGCGAAGACATTCTGCGCCACGCCTATATGCTGGCCCGCGCCAATGCGGGCGCACCTGGCGTAGACGGGGTGACTTTCGAGCAGATCGACGCGTCGGGCGTAGAAGTTTGGCTGGCGGGCTTGCGCGAGAATCTCGTCTCGAAGACGTATCGGCCTGACCCGGTGCGGCGGGTGACAATCCCGATGCCGGGGGGCCGAGAACGTCCGCTCGGCATTCCGACGATTCGGGATAGGGTGGTTCAGACCGCCGCCAAACTCGTGATCGAGCCGATCTTCGAGGCGGACTTCGAGGACAGCGCCTATGGCTATCGCCCGCGCCGCAGCGCGGTCGATGCGGTCAAGGAAACGCACCGGCTTATTTGCCGGGGCTATACCGACGTTGTAGACGCCGATTTGTCGAGATATTTCGACACGATCCCGCACGCGGACCTCCTCAAATCGGTGGCGCGCCGCATTGTCGACCGGCACATGCTATGGCTGATCAAGCTATGGTTGAAAGCGCCGGTAGAAGAGCGGGATGGCGACGGGAAACGGCGTATGAGTGGCGGCAAGAGCAACACCTGCGGCACGCCTCAAGGCGGCGTTGCGAGTCCATTGCTCGCCAACATCTACATGAACCGTTTCCTGAAGCATTGGCGTCTCACTGGACGCGGCGAAGCATTTCATGCGCACGTTGTCTCTTACGCCGACGACTTCGTCATCCTCAGCCGCGGACATGCGGAGGAGGCTTATCAGCCCGTTGACGAAGTCGCCGTGTGCTGATTCCCACTGATAATGGGAATCGGGCTGGATTATTTCGATGGCGATGAAGCGGGACGCCGGGGTTCAGAATGACCTCATCGCGACTTGGGCGGACATGCCGCGCTCTCCCGGCCACGCCTTTTACGACCGGCTGAACAAGCTGTTGAGCGACGCCAGCTTCGACGCCTTTGTCGAGGAGGTGTGCAAACCTTTTTACGCGGCGACAATGGGCGCGCCCTCGTTGCCGCCGGGACGGTATTTTCGCATGCACATGGTCGGATATTTCGAAGGCATCGACTCTGAGCGCGGCATCGCGTGGGGCTGCGCCGACTCTTTCTCGTTGCGCGATTTCCTGCGTCTGTCGTCTTCCGAGAAGACGCCCGACCATTCCTGGCTGTCGAAAACGCGGGCGCGTCTGTCCCATGAGGCGCATGAGAAGATTTTCGACTGGGTGTTGAAGCTGATCGCCGAACGCGGCCTGGTGAAGGGCGAGCGGATCGGCGTCGACGGCTCGACCATGGAAGCCAATGCGGCGCTGCGCACCATCCTGCGGCGCGACAATGGCGAGACCTATCGCGCGATGCTGACGCGGATGGCCAAAGAGAGCGGCATCGAAACGCCGAGCGCCGAAGAGCTGGCGCGGTTCGACCGCAAGCGCAAGGGCAAGAAGCTGTCCAACGACGACTTGACAAGTCCGACCGATCCCGACGCCAGGATCGCGCGGATGAAGGACGGGACGACGCATCTGGCATACAAGCCGGAACATGCGGTCGATCTGGACACGGGAGCGATCGTCGCTGCGCCGATCCATGCGGCGGACGAAGGCGATGTGGCGACCTTGCCCGCGACCTTGAAAGCGGCGGCGGAAAATCTGGCGGACATCAACCTTGCGCCGACGCGCGAGAATCCCTGCGAGTTGATCGCGGACAAGGGGTATCATTCACGCGACGGACTCAAGGGTCTTGCCGACGGCGTCTGGAAGACGCGGATCTCCGAACCCAAGCCGGCCAAGGGTTATTTGCGTTGGCATGGCGACGAGGCGGCGCGCGACGCCGTTTACGCCAACCGGGCGCGTTTGAAATCGGGTGTCGGGCGCAAGGCCATGCGCCGGCGCGGCGAATTGGTGGAACGCAGCATCGCCCATGTGCTCGATCGCGGCGGCATGCGCCGCGCTTGGCTGCGCGGACGCGAAAACGTTCACAAGCGCTATATGATCCATGTCGCCGGGTTCAACCTCGGACTGCTGATGCGGGCGCTGTTCGGCGCCGGGGCGCCAAGCAAAGCTGTTCAGTTCTTAATACAGTCGAGGCATAGCGAGGATTAGATTGAGATCGAGTGCGGCGCGCCAGCGGGCGTTTTTGATGTTGTCGCACCCAGCGGCCCTGAGCAGGTTGTACGCGAAAGATCGCAGGCGGGCGGCGATGTCCGGGTTCTTGCGAATGCGTGAGGCATCCT
>NZ_NHSJ01000046.1 GCF_002937075.1 Rhodoblastus sphagnicola | reverse complement strand
TGGAAGCAGGGGCGGCGGGCGTGGCGGCGGGCGCGGCGACCGGCGCCGAAGCGGTTGCGCCGGAACCTTCGCCGATCTTGCCGAGCAGGGCGCCGGGGGCGACGGTGTCGCCATCCTTGGCGACGATTTCGGACAAAGTGCCGGCGGCGGGCGCGTTGACTTCGAGCGTGACCTTGTCGGTTTCGAGTTCGAGCAAGGGCTCGTCGGCCTTCACCGCATCGCCGATTTTCTTGAACCAGCGGCCAATGGTGGCTTCGGAAACGGATTCGCCAAGGGTGGGAACGACTACATCGGTGGACATGAGGGATCTCATCCGCCGCGGGCGCGGCTCAGGAGGGAAGTGGTGGGGACGCCATTTGGCGTCCCGCAAAATCAGATCGAAAAAGCGTCGTCGAGGAAGGCCTGGAGCTGCGCGAGATGACGCGACATCGTGCCGGTCGCCGTGGCGGCGGAAGCCGGGCGGCCGACATAACGCGCGCGCCTGTCTTTGCCGCCAACCTGCGTCAGCACCCATTCCAGATAGGGCTCGACGAAGGACCAGGCGCCCATGTTTTTCGGCTCTTCCTGGCACCAGACCACGTCGGCCCGTTTCCAGCGCTGCAACCGGCTCACCAGAGCCTTCAACGGCATGGGATAGAGTTGTTCGACGCGCAGCAGATAGACGTCGTCGATGCCGCGCTTCTCGCGCTCCTCATAGAGGTCGTAATAGACCTTGCCGGTGCAAAGCACGACGCGGCGGATCTTGTCGTCCTTGACGAGCTTGATCTTTTCGTGCGGATCCGTCTCGGCCGCGTCGGACAGCAGACGGCGGAAATGGCCGTCGCCGGTCAGTTCCTCCATCGTGCAGACCGCGCGCTTGTGGCGTAGCAGCGATTTCGGCGTCATCAGGATCAGCGGCTTGCGAATGTCGCGTTTCAGCTGACGGCGCAGGATGTGGAAGTAATTCGCCGGGCTGGAGCAGTTGGCCACCTGCATGTTGTCCTCGGCGCACATTTGCAGATAGCGCTCCAGACGGGCGGAGCTGTGCTCGGGACCCTGCCCTTCGTAACCATGAGGGAGCAGGCAGACCAGACCGGACATGCGCAGCCATTTGCGTTCGCCCGAAGAGATGAACTGGTCGAACAGCACCTGCGCGCCATTGGCGAAATCGCCGAATTGCCCTTCCCACAGCGTGAGCGCGTTCGGCTCCGCGAGGGAATAGCCATATTCAAAGCCGAGCACCGCCTCTTCGGAAAGCATGGAATTGATGACTTCGTAGCGGCCCTGACCGTCGCGAACATGGTTCAGCGGCACGTAACGGTTTTCGTTCTCCTGGTCGATCAGCACCGAATGGCGTTGGGAGAATGTGCCGCGTTCGCAATCCTGGCCCGAAAGGCGGACACGATAGCCGTCGTCCACCAGCGAAGCGAAAGCCAGCGCTTCGGCGGTCGCCCAGTCGATGCCCTCGCCGGTCACGATCGCCTTGCGGCGATTGTCCAGGAAGCGCTGGATGGTCTTGTGGACGGTGAAGTCCTTTGGCGCCTCTGTCAGCACCTTGCCATAGGCCTGAAGCTTTTCGACGTCCACGGAGGTCCTGCCGCGGCGGGCGTCTTCGATATCGGCGCTCGGCACGGCGCGCAGGCCGGACCAACGACCGTCGAGCCAGTCGGCCTTGTTCGGCTTGAAGGCTTGGCTGGCCTCGTATTCGGCGTCGAGGCGGCTGCGCCAGTCGGCCTTCATCTTGTCGATTTCGCCCTCGGTCACCAAGCCTTCGCCGACCAGCTTTTCCGAGTAAATGTCCAGCGTCGACTTGTGCGCGCGGATTTTCTTGTACATCAGCGGCTGGGTGAAGGACGGCTCGTCGCCTTCATTGTGGCCGAAGCGGCGGTAGCACCACATGTCGATGACCACTGGCTTCTGGAACTTCTGACGAAATTCCGTCGCCACCTTGGCGCAGAACACCACGGCTTCCGGATCGTCGCCGTTGCAATGGAAGATCGGCGCCTCGACCGTCTTCGCCACGTCGGACGGATAGGGCGAGGAGCGCGAATAGCGCGGATAGGTGGTGAAGCCGATCTGGTTGTTGATGATGAAATGCAGCGAACCGCCGGTCTTGTGGCCCTTCAGGCCGGACAGGCCGAAACATTCGGCGACCACGCCCTGGCCGGCGAAAGCCGCGTCGCCATGGATCAGCAAGGGCATGACCGAACGGCGGTCGTCCGGTTCGCGATCGAGGTCCTGATCGAGCTTGGCGCGAACTTTCCCGAGCACCACGGGATCGACGATTTCGAGATGCGACGGGTTGGCGGTCAGCGACAGATGGACCTTGTTGTGATCGAATTCGCGGTCCGACGACGCGCCGAGGTGGTATTTGACGTCGCCCGAGCCCTCGACCTCGTCCGGCAGGAACGAGCCGCCCTTGAATTCATTGAACAAGGCGCGGTGCGGCTTGCCCATCACCTGGCAGAGAATGTTGAGGCGGCCGCGATGGGCCATGCCCATGACGACCTCCTTGCAGCCCAAGGCGCCGCCGCGCTTGATGATCTGCTCCAGGGCCGGCAGCGTGGCTTCGCCGCCATCGAGACCGAAACGCTTGGTGCCGGTGTAGCGCACATCGAGGAATTTTTCGAAACCTTCGCCCTCGATCAGCTTTTGCAGGATGGCGCGCTTGCCTTCCTTGGTGAAGGTGACCTCCTTGTCCGGCCCTTCGATGCGTTCCTGAATCCAGGCTTTTTCCGCCGGATCGGAAATGTGCATGAATTCCCAACCGATGGTGGAGCAATAGGTGCGCCGCAAGATCGCGAGCATTTCGCGAATGGTGGCGTGCTCCAGGCCGAGCACGTGATCAATGAAGATCTTGCGGTCGTAATCGGCTTCGGTGAAGCCATAGGTCGAGGGGTGCAGTTCCTCGTGATCCTTCTGCGGATCGAGGCCCAACGGATCGAGGTTGGCGTGAAGGTGACCGCGCATGCGATAAGCGCGGATCATCATGATGGCGCGAACGGAATCCCGCGTGGCGCGCTGCAAATCGGCGGGGGAAACGTCGCCCTTGCCTTCGGCCGCCGCCTTGCCCTTGATCTTGTCGGCCAGCGCCTTTTCGTTGACCGGCCATTGGCCGTCGAGCGCCGCGACCAATTCGCTGCGCGGCGCGATCGGCCAGTTCTTGCGCGTCCAGGACGCTCCCTTGGCGTTGGCGGCGACGGACTCGGCGTCGTCGTTCAGACCGCCGAAAAATTCGCGCCATTCGGCGTCGACGGCGGCGGGATTTTCTTCATAGACGGCGTAAAGCTGCTCGATATAGGCGGCGTTGCCGCCAAACAGGAACGACGAATCGGCAAAGGCCTCATTCGTCGGGGAACGGCCATTTCCTCCGCCGCCATTGTTTGTTGTGCTGTCGTGACGCGCCATGGTTTTTCCTCTCGACCCGCCGCCGCCGAAGCGGCTTTGCCCGCGGGATCAGGCATTCTCTTCAGAATGCATTCGAGCCTCAAACCGAGCTTGTCGCTCGGAATCGCCGCCGACGGCTCTATTGGATCGGCGGGAGGAAAAAAGGCGCGGACATTTCGCCCGCGCCTCTCTGGATCACTTGCCCTTGAGCAGTTCGACGAGGGTCGAACCGAGCCGCGCCGGCGAGGGAGAGACGCGGATGCCCGCCGCCTCCATCGCGGCGATCTTGTCCTCGGCGCCGCCCTTGCCGCCCGAGATGATCGCGCCGGCATGGCCCATGCGGCGTCCGGGAGGCGCCGTGCGGCCGGCGATGAAGCCGACCACCGGCTTCTTGCGGCCGCGCTTGGCTTCGTCGGCGAGGAACTGCGCCGCGTCTTCTTCCGCCGAACCGCCGATTTCGCCGATCATGATGATCGACTCGGTCTTGTCGTCAGCCAGGAACAGTTCGAGCATTTCGATGAATTCGGTGCCCTTGACCGGGTCGCCGCCAATGCCGACCGCCGTGGTCTGGCCGAGGCCGACCTGTGTGGTCTGGAACACGGCTTCATAGGTCAACGTGCCCGAGCGCGAGAGAATGCCGACATTGCCCGCTTTGAAGATGTTGCCCGGCATGATGCCGATCTTACAGGCGTTGGCGGTCATCACGCCGGGGCAGTTCGGCCCGATCAGACGCGACTTGGAGCCCGTCAGCGCGCGCTTCACCTTGATCATGTCCTGGACGGGAATGCCTTCGGTGATGCAGACGATCAGCGGGATTTCCGCGTCGATCGCCTCGCAGATCGCGTCGGCGGCGCCCGGCGGCGGGACATAGATCACGGACGCGTCGGCGCCGGTGGCCGCCTTGGCTTCGCCGACGGTGTCGAACACCGGCAGGCCCAGATGGGTGGTTCCGCCCTTGCCGGGCGAGGTGCCGCCGACGACCTTGGTGCCGAAATAGGCCAGCGCCTGTTCAGAATGGAACGTGCCGTTCTTGCCCGTGAAACCCTGGGTGATGATTTTGGTGTTGTTGTCGATCAGGATGGACATGTCAAACCTCCTTCACGGCCTTGACGATTTTCTGGGCGGCGTCGTCGAGGTCATCGGCGGAGATGACGTTGAGACCCGATTCGGCAATGATCTTCTTGCCGAGATCGACATTGGTGCCTTCGAGCCGGACCACCAGCGGAACCTTCAGGCCCACTTCCTTGACCGCCGCGATCACGCCTTCCGCGATCACGTCGCAGCGCATGATGCCGCCGAAGATATTGACGAGAATGCCCTTCACGTTCGGGTCGGCGGTGATGATCTTGAACGCCGCCGTGACCCGCTCCTTGGTGGCGCCGCCGCCGACGTCGAGGAAGTTGGCGGGCTCATGGCCGTAGAGCTTGATGATGTCCATGGTCGCCATGGCCAAGCCGGCGCCATTGACCATGCAGCCGATGTCGCCGTCGAGCGCGACATAGGACAGGTCATATTTGGAGGCTTCGATTTCCTTGGCGTCTTCCTCGGTCTCGTCGCGCAGCGCGAGCATTTTGGGCTGGCGATAGAGCGCGTTGGAGTCGAACGACACCTTGGCGTCCAGGCACTTCAACTCGCCCTGCTTGGTGACGACCAGCGGATTGATCTCCAGCATGGACATGTCGGCGGTGACGAAAGCCTTGTAGAGCTGGCCAACCAGAACGCCCGCCTGCTTGGCGAGATCGCCCGTCAGGCCCAAGGCCTTGGCGACGGTGCGACCGTGATGCGGCATGACGCCGGTGGCGGGATCGACGGAGAAGGAGATGATCTTTTCAGGCGTGGAATGCGCGACCGCCTCGATGTCCATGCCGCCTTCGGTGGAGACCACGAAGGAGACGCGCGACGTCACGCGATCGACCAGCGCCGAGAGGTAGAATTCCTTCTCGATGTCGGAGCCGTCCTCAATATAGAGGCGGTTGACCTGCTTGCCGGCGGGGCCGGTCTGGATGGTGACCAGCGTGTTGTGCAGCATTTCCTTGACGAACTGCTTGACTTCGTCGATCGACTTGGCGAGGCGCACGCCGCCCTTTTCGCCGGCTGCGGCTTCCTTGAACTTGCCCTTGCCGCGACCGCCCGCATGAATCTGCGACTTCACGACCCAGAGCGGACCGCCCAGTTCCTTGGCGGCGGCTTCGGCGTCCTCGACCTTCAGAACCGGAACGCCACGCGAAACCGGGACTCCAAATTCCTTGAGAACGGCTTTCGCCTGATACTCATGAATATTCATACAAAACCTCCCAATAAGAGCTCAAGCGGGTCCGACGGTTTTTTTCCGCGCGAACCCGCTGGTCCCCGGCGACAAGCCGGGGACAATCCATGACAAATCAGGCGAGGGCCGGATTGATCTGCTTGCAGGCCGCGATCAGACCCTGAACCGAAGTCAGCGACTTGGCGAACTGTTCCTCTTCGGCCGCGTCGAAGGAGACTTCGATGATCTTCTCGACGCCATTGGCGCCGATCAGCGCGGGCACGCCGACATAGGTGTCCTTCACGCCATATTCGCCGTTGAGGTAAGCGGCCACCGGCAGGACGCGCTTCTGGTCCTTGAGGTAGGATTCGGCCATGGCGATGGCGGAAGCGGCCGGGGCGTAGAAGGCCGAGCCGGTCTTCAGCAGCGCGACGATTTCGCCGCCGCCCTTGCGGGTGCGGTCGACGATGGCGTCGAGCTTCTCCTGGGTGAGCCAGCCGGACTTGACGAGTTCGGGCAGCGGCACGCCGCCGACGGTGGAATAGCGAACCAGCGGCACCATGTCGTCGCCGTGGCCGCCGAGCGTCATGGCGTGGATGTCCTTGACGGACACGCCGGTGGCTTCGGACAGGAAATAGCGGAAGCGGGCGGAGTCGAGCACGCCGGCCATGCCGACGACCTTGTTGGCCGGCAGGCCCGAGGACTTCTGCAGCGCCCAGACCATGGCGTCGAGCGGATTGGTGATGCAGATGACGAAGGCGTCGGGCGCGTTCTGCTTGATGCCGGCGCCGACGGCGTCCATGACTTTCAAATTGATTCCGAGCAGGTCGTCGCGGCTCATGCCCGGCTTGCGCGGCACGCCGGCGGTGACGATGACGACGTCGGCGCCCTGGATGGCCTTGTAGTCGTTGGCGCCGGACAGGGTGGCGTCGAAGCCGTCGACGGGAGAAGACTCGGCGAGGTCGAGCGCCTTGCCCTGGGGGGTGCCTTCGGCGATGTCGAACAGGACGATGTCGCCAAGCTCCTTGAGGCCGGCGAGATGGGCGAGCGTTCCGCCAATCTGGCCAGCTCCGATCAGTGCAATCTTGTTACGCGCCATGGGTCTTCGTCCTTGCTTCATGATGTCCTGCGCGACAGGCGGCAGGGTTGGCGTCAGTGTCGGAAAGGGCTTGTGCCTCCAAGCGGCCGGGCTTTCAAGTCGGGAGAAAGGCTAACGGCGGGGCTTTGGCCTGCGCCTCTGCGACAAAAAGCCGCGGATTTGGCGCGAAAAGGATTTAAGTAACAGCCGATTAGGGGGAATTTCCGCCCACGCGAGACCGTGCGGCAACACCGAGTGACAAATAACAAAAAATGTCACAAGTCAAAGTCGGGATCGCCGTAGAACAGGCTGCGCTGGATGGCGGCGAAGGCCCGGCCGGCGCGAAAGGCCAGGTCGGGCGTGGGAATGGCCCGGTCGAGCGTGATCGAAATGGGCTGGATGAACCGGTGCGAGAGATCGAACACGAGCGCCATGGCGCGGCGCCGATCGGTCAGGCGGAACGAGCCCGCATTGATCCCTTCCTCCACGATGGCCTGAATCTCGCTTTGCATCTTGTTGCGATGTTTTCGCGCGACGACGCGGTTTTTCTCGATGGCCTCGCAGAGCAGCTTGAACAGGACGGGATCGGCTTCAAGCTTGGCGCGATAGGTCTTCTGGATCGCGGAAAGCGCCCGTTCCAGCTTGTCGTAGGCGGGATCCGGCCCCTCCTTGATCAGCCGCAACTGGCTCTCCAGCGATTTCAGCCATTGCTCGGTGACGGCGTCGAACAAAGCAAGCTTTGAAGGAAAATAGCGATAGACATTGGCGTGCGACATGCCCGCGGCCTCGGCTATGTCGAGGATGGTCGTCCGCTTCGGGCCGAAACGGCGCAGGTGATCGCAGGCGTGCTCGAGGAGTCTCTGGTCGGCGGTCGTCTCGTTCTGTCGCGCCGGCGCCGATTGGCTCATGTCTCGACCAGTCCGGCCGTGTCGCCGCTGGCCCCTATGCTGGCGTGGGGCAGCGCCAGATAGTCCTTGGAGCGCATTTCGATCAGGCGCGAGACCGTGCGCTCGAATTCGAAGGCTTCCCGTCCGTTCGCCGCGCGATAGATATCATGGGGTTCGGTTGCGGCGGAGGCGATCAGTTTGACGCGCTGGTCGTAGAGCGCGTCGATGAGGTTGATGAAACGCTTGGCCTCGTTGCGCTCGTCCGGCCCGATCACGGGAATGTTGTCGAGGACGAGCGTATGAAAACACGCGGCGATCATCACGAAATCCGCCGCGCCGAGCGGTTTCTTGCACAGATCGGCATAATCGAAGCGGGCGACATGGCCGGCGGCCTGCGGCACGACGACCTCGCGTCCAAGGATCGGCAGCCGCGTCTCCGCGCCTTTCTCCACGCCGCTCAGGGCCGCGAACCCCTTGGTGAGGAGCGCCCGCGCCCGGTCGTCGGCGGGCGTGATATAGACGGGCGCGTTTTCGAGCCGCTCCAGCCGGAAATCCCTGGGGGCGTCCAGCTTCACCACATCCATGTTGGCCCGGATCATGCCGATGAAGGGCAGGAACAGCGCGCGATTGAGACCGTCCTTGTAAAGATCCTCCGGGTCGACGTTGGAGGTGGCGACGACGATGACATTGCGCGCCCACAAAGCCTGGAACAGTCGTCCCAGCAGCATGGCGTCGGCGATGTCGGTGACGGCGAATTCGTCGAAGCACAGCAGCGAGGCCTCCCTGGCCAGCGCTTCCGCGACGGGAACGATGGGGTCGTCGCCCTTGACCGCATTGGCCTTCTTCTTCTGGCGCCAGTCGAAAATCCGCCGGTGGGCGTCGGCCATGAAGGCGTGAAAGTGGACGCGGCGCTTCAGCTCCAGCGGCGCCGATTCAAAGAACAGATCCATGAGCATGGTCTTGCCGCGCCCGACCGATCCCCAGACGTAGAGGCCCTTGACCGGCGTTTCCGCCGCGCGGCGGGCGCCGAACAGCCAGCCCAGGGCGCTCGACTTCTTGGCCAGTCGGGACTCGTCGAGGGCCTGGAGCAGCCGATCGAGCTTCGCCACCACCGCGGCTTGATGGGCGTCGCGTTCAATGCGTCCGTGCGCAACCAGAGTATCGTAACGATCGGCGATCGACCGGGGGGAGGTTTCCATGGGGTCTGTCCGGGGGGCGATGAATCCGTGTAGCGGCGCCGCCAAACCGCTGACAACCTCGCCTTTCGCCCAAAAGGCAAGAAACGGGGGGCAAATTCTCACAAACGCCGGCTAGAGCTTTTTCACCTTTCGTGGAAACATGAAAAAGCTCTCGAGTCTTGTTCTAACGCATTTTCTTAACGCGAACCGGTGTCCGCTTCGCTTGAAAATGCTCTAGGCTTGCGTCTCTATGGTCCTTTTCGGGCCGTATAACTAGACTCGATTCGTTTTGCGCAGAGCCAACCATGACCAAACCCCGCGCCATCCCGGAATTCGCCACATCGGACGCCGAAAAACGCCGACCCGCGCGTTTGCCGGAACTTCCCGGCGAAAACGGCGATCTCGCGACCTTGTTGCGCCAGGCGGCGGCGGCCCAGCGGCTGGTCGAGGAAAGATTGCTCGCGGATCTCGGCGTTACGCCGCCGCAATTGGCGGTCCTGCAATTGCTCGGCGCTCATCCCGGCTTGCTGGCCGCCGACATCGCGCGCCGCATCAAACTCACGCCACAAACCGTCAGCCTGATTATCGCCAATCTGCGTCGCGCGGGTTTGGCGCGCGAGGAGGAAGGCGCCGTCTCCACTGTTTCGCGCGCCCGGCCGCTGACGTTGACGGGCCAGGGAGAGACGATTCTGCGCTCCGGCCGGGAGCGGGTCGAGGCGGCGTCCGCGCGCCTTGCGGAGGGCATGCGGCCCAAGCGCGAACGCGCCTTGCGTCGCTGGCTCGCTGGCGTCGCGGCCGGCGTCGCGCAACCCGGCGCTGCCGACCCGGACGAGCTATAACCCACCCAGCGCGCGGATCGCGCGCCAATGATCGGCCGAGACGGGCTGGACCGACAGGCGCATGTTCTTCACCAGCGCCATATCGGCGAAGCGCGCGTCGGCCTTGATCTCTTCCAGCGTTACGGGGCGGGGCAGGGGCTCCACCGCGCGCACGTCCACCATGCCGAACTTGCCGCTGGCGTCGGTGGGATCGGGATGGAACAGCTTGATGACTTCAACAATGCCGACCACGGCCTTGCCGACGTTGGAATGATAAAAGAAGCCGAGATCGCCGATTTCCATGGCCTGCATCTGCTTCTTCGCCAGATGGTTGCGCACGCCGGTCCAGCCGGTTCCCTCCTTGCCGCAGGCGACCATCTGCTCCCATGACCATGCGTCCGGCTCGCTCTTGAACAGCCAATAGGCGCTCACGCCAGCGAGACTCCGACGACGGGCTTGAAGGCGCGAAGCTCCACCGAGGCGAACAGGCCCGCATGCGCATAGGGGTCCTGAGCCAGCAAGGCCTTGGCCTCGGCCTCGTCGGCGCAAGCAAGGATCAGCATCGAGCCGCACATCTGTCCGTTGGCGTCGAGGAACGGTCCTCCCAGTTTGACCTTTGTGGCATTGGCGCCGAGGAAGGCGAGATGGCCAGCGCGATTTTCGGTTCTCTTGGCGAGCGAATCGGGCTTGTCGAGGCAGAGGGCGACGTAATGCATTGGAAAAGGCTCTCAATAGGGTCCAAAGGGAGGATAAGCTTCGCCGGAAGCTTGCACGAATTGGTTCGCGCCTTCAATCCCTGTGGGGAAGCAACGTATTGTAACCGTCGCAAGTTGGTCCTAGTCTGCCAATTGCCTCGCAGTTCTCTAGAGACTGCGCAGGGCTACATTTCGTAGCGAACAGGGGAGGATTTCCCGTGAGCATCTTCGGTTCCATCATAGGCAAGATTTTTGGCTCAAATCCGGCGAAAGCTGCTCCCGCCGAGCCCGCCGCGGACGAACCCGCCGCCGTCCCCGCCGCTCCGGAGGTTGTTCCGGCCGCCGTCCATGTCGATGTCGCCAAGATTCTCGACGGTCTCAACGAAGCCAATCCCGAAACCCTCGACTGGCGCGTTTCGATTGTCGATCTGTTGAAAGTTCTCGGACTCGACTCCAGCCCCGCCGCGCGCAAACAGCTCGCGACCGAGTTGAAATTCGAAGGCGACGCGGAGGATTCCACCGCGTTGAACATCTGGCTGCACAAGAAGGTCATCGACCTCATCGCCGCCAATGGCGGCGAAATTCCCGCCGAACTGCTGAAGAAGTAGGTCACGCGCCCGCTAGAGCTCCGATCCGATAGAATCGGATCGGAGCCCTAGTTTTTTGTTTTAACGCGTTTTCGTTACGCGAACCGGCATCCACTTCGCTGGAAAACGCTCTATCCCTCCGCCTTGAACGGCCGGCTCATCAGCGCGCCGATGGCATCCGCCACTTCCGTGCGCTCTTCGAGAATCGCCTGCACCGCTTCCGCGATCGGCATTTCCACGCCCAGGCTGCGCGCCTTCGCGGTCAGGACCGGCGCGGTCCAGGCGCCTTCGGTCAAGGCGCCGCGTCCGGCGACCTGAGGTTTTTCGCCCTGTCCAATGGCGAAGCCCAGCGAATAATTGCGTGACTGCGGCGAGGAGCAGGTCAGGGCGAGGTCTCCGAGCCCTGACAGGCCCATGAGCGTCTCCGCCTTCGCCCCCTGCGCCAGGGCGAAGCGCATCAGTTCGGCGAAACCGCGCGCCAGCAGCGCCGCATGTGCGCTCGCCCCGAGTCCACGGCCCATGGTGACGCCGCAGGCGATCGCCAGCACGTTCTTCACGGCGCCGCCGATTTCAACGCCCTTGAGGTCGCTTGAGCGGTAGAGCCGGAAATGCGGCGACGCCAGCCGGGCGCACAGCATTTCCGCCAGTTCGATCCGGTCGGCGGCGAGCGTGACCGCCGTGGGCAGGCCGCGTCCGACGTCTTCGGCGAAACTTGGTCCCGACAGCGCGGCGGCGGGTTGGTCCGGCAGGACGTCCGCCAGCACTTCGCGCATGTAAAGACCGGTGCCGCGCTCGATGCCCTTGGCGCAACTCACGACCACCGAGTCCGGCCGCAGCCGCCCTTTCAAAAGAACGCTGACGGATCGAACGACCTGCGCGGGCGTCACCATCAAGATATGGTCGGCGTCTCTGACGCAATCGATGTCGTCGGTCGGTTCGATGCAATCGGCCAGCCGCACGCCGGGCAGACGGTCGACATTCTCGCGGGCGTCGCGCATCGCCGCCGCGAGCCAGGGCTCATGCGCCCAAATCCAGATTTTCTCGTGGTGTCGCGCCGCCATATTGGCGAGGGCGGTGCCCCAGGCGCCGGCGCCGAGAACGGCGAGGGTGGGGCGGCTCATCGCGCGGCCTCGCTGTTGTCGCGCCGCGCCCAGATCTGATCGAAGTCGCGGGAGAATTCCCGCGCGATGTCAGGGCTGTCGATCACCACGATATCATTGTCCTGTCGTCTTTCCCCAGACCAGGAGAAATTGGCGGAACCCGTGCGAAGCCAGCGGCCATCCACGGCGAAAGTCTTGAGATGCATCATGTCGTTCTGCTCGGCCTTGATCTTCGCGCTGACGTTGGGCTGATTGATCAGAGCTATCATAATCTCGTTGGCGCTGGCGATGCGGCGGAATTGCTCAGGGTCGAGATAGAGCCGGATTTTCACGCCGCGCGAGGCCGCCTCCGACAGGGCCTCGATGATTTTTTGATCGCTGAGCACATAGGCGGCCATGTCTATTTTTTCGGTCGCCTTGCCGATCAGGTCGGGATCGATGGCCTCGAAACCGGCGCTCGGTCCGTAAGCGATTCGGATCGGGGCGGTCACGGGCGCGCTGGTCCGCAAAAACGGTTTTGGCGCCACGAGGGCGACCAGCAATGCGCCGCCGATCAGAAAGGCTTTCAGGCCGCGCATCACGCCTTGCCATGCCAGCGCGGGTCGCTCCGGCTGTCGAGCGGCCAGCGCGGCCGCGCGACAAAGTCCATGCCGTCGGTCCAGCCGAGGCGAAAGCGCTCCAGGCCCGCCCATGCGATCATGGCGCCATTGTCCGAACACAGGCCGACAGGCGGCAGCGCCAATCTTAGCCCGCTTTCGAGGCAAAGTCGCGCCAGGCCGCGCCGGATCGCGCCATTGGCGGCGACGCCGCCGGCGGCGACCAGAGCGCTCGGCGGCTTGGGCTGATCGGCGAGCACACGCAAGGCCGCGCGGCAGCGGTCCACAACGACGTCCACGCACGCGGCCTGGAAGGAGGCGCAGAGGTCGGAGACATCGCCCACTGTCAGCGGCGCGATTTTTTCCGCTTCCTGCCGCACCGCTGTTTTCAGGCCCGAAAAGGAAAAATCCGGATTGCGCCGGCCCGCCATCGGCCGGGGCAAATCGAACCGTTCGGGATCGCCGTTGCGCGCCGCCTGTTCGACCTTGGGGCCGCCGGGATAAGGCAAGCCCAGCAGTTTGGCGGCCTTGTCGAAGGCTTCGCCCAGCGCGTCGTCGACGGTCGAGCCGAGGCGGCGGTAGTCGCCGACGCCGTCGACCGAAACCAATTGGCTGTGCCCGCCGGAAACCAGCAGCAACAGGTAAGGAAAATCAATGCCGTCCGTCAACCGGGGCGTCAGCGCATGGCCTTCCAGGTGATTGACCGCGACGAAAGGCTTGCCGGCGGCCAGGGCGATCGCCTTGCCCGTGGTCAAACCAACCATGACGCCGCCGATCAGACCGGGACCGGCGGCGGCGGCGACGGCGTCGATGTCCGCCAACGCGCAGCCCGCCTCGTCCAGCGCCCTGCGAATCAGGCGGTCGAGCACATCGACATGGGCGCGCGCCGCGATTTCGGGCACCACGCCGCCGTAAGCCGCATGTTCGGCGATCTGGCTCAGCACGGCGTTGGAGAGGATCCGGCCGCGTCCGGCCGCATCGGCCTCGACGACCGCCGCGGCCGTCTCGTCGCAGGTGCTTTCGATGCCGAGCACGCGCAGACTGCCTTGCATGAAAAGCTCCCTTGAACGCGACCAAACGCCACGTCTCGAAAAAAATGCCCAAATACGGATACAGCTCCGCTTCCGTAGCCAGACTCTTTTCCCTATAGTCGCGCACCCGAACAAAAGAAAACCGCAAATCAACATTTCTGGAGTTTCGTCTTGACCGTCCGGCTAACAATCGGGACGCGCGGCAGCCCGCTGGCTCTCGCGCAAGCCTATGAAACCCGCCGGCGTCTCGCCGTGCATTTCAAGACCTCCGAAGATGCGTTCGAAATCCGCATCATCAAGGTCATGGGCGATGAGATCCTGGATCGCGCCTTGAGCGAGGCGGGCGGCAAGGGTTTGTTCACGCGCGAACTCGACCAGGCCCAGATGGATGGCCAGGTCGATATCTGCGTTCATTCGGCCAAGGACTTGCCGACGCTTTTGCCCGACGGGCTGATCGTGGCCGGCTATCTGCCGCGCGAGGACGTCCGCGACGCTTTCATCGGCGGCGCCGCGCCCACCCTGGCGGAACTTCCGCAGGGCGCCCGGGTCGGTTCTGCGTCCTTGCGCCGTCAGGCCATGATTCGGCGGCTGCGGCCCGATCTTCAGATCGAATTGCTGCGCGGCAATGTGCAGACCCGTCTGAAAAAGGTCGAAAGCGGCGAGTTCGCCGCGACTTTGCTGGCTCTGGCCGGCCTGCGCCGCCTGGGCCTAGCCGACAAGGTGACCTCCATTCTGTCGCTCGACGAATTTCCGCCGGCCTGCGGCCAAGGCGCCATCGCCATCACCGCGCGTCCGCAAGACAAGGCGCTGCTGGCCGATCTGGCGCAGATCTGCGACGCCGCCACCGGATACGCCCTCACCGCCGAACGCGCGTTCCTGCATGTGCTCGACGGCTCCTGCCGCACGCCCATCGCCGGCCACGCCACTGTTTCGGGCGACC
Source organism: Rhodoblastus sphagnicola (assembly GCF_002937075.1). Lineage (GTDB taxonomy): Bacteria > Pseudomonadota > Alphaproteobacteria > Rhizobiales > Beijerinckiaceae > Rhodoblastus > Rhodoblastus sphagnicola. The sequence goes on along the minus strand of NZ_NHSJ01000046.1, from coordinate 18,552 downwards.
AGCTCAAGTTCTACGGACTGGTCCTGCGCAAGGACGGCTCCGAGGGGTATGACGCGCGGATCGAGGGTCCGGTCGCCGAGGCGGCGGCCCTGGGCGAAAAGGCGGCGCGGAAAATTCTCGCCGACGCGCCGAGCGACATTCTGGCGTTCTGACGCCATGCGGTTGCTGGTGACGCGTCCCGTCGACGAGGCGGCGCGCACCGCCGCAAAACTGGTCTCGCTGGGTCATGAGCCGGTGTTCGCGCCGGTTCTCGAAATCGCATCGACCGGCGCCGCGATTCCAGGCGGCCCGTTCGATCTGGTGATTGCGACCAGCGCCCGCGCGCTCCATGAGGTCGAGGCGATCGCCGCGCCGCTGGCCTGCGTGGGCGAGAAGACGGCGGCGGCCGGGCGCAAGGCGGGATACGCGGTGACGGCCGTGGCGCCCGACGCCGCGAGGCTCGTGGACCTTCTGCTGCGGGATTCTGACGCCAAAAAGGTTCTTTATCTCGCCGGGCGCGAGCGCAGGGCGGACCTCGAAACGTCTTTGCGCGCAGCCGGCTGGGCGGTGGAAGTCGTTGAAGTCTATGCGGCGCGCCCTGTCTCCGCGTGGCCCGCTGGCGTCGTCGCCGCTCTGGCGGAGGGTACGATCGACGGTGCGCTGCACTATTCGCCGCGCAGTGCGGAACTGGCGCTGAACCTGATTGGCGAGGCGCGCGCGCGCCTCGCGCATTATTGTCTGTCGCCGGCGGTTGCGGCGGTTTGCGCCCGCCACGCCGGAACCCAAAAAGTCTTCACCGCTTCTCAACCGACCGAAGACTATCTAATGACCTTGATCGGCGAGCAAAGCGCCTCATTGGGAGTCAAGACGATATGAAAACCCTGGTGGTCGCGGCCGTCGCTACCTGTCTCCTGCTTTCATCGGCCGCGGCGCAGGCGCCCGCGAGCCCCATCGGCTTGTGGCGGGTGGCCGATGGTTCGGCCATCATTCGGGTGAAACCCTGCGGCAAGGCGATCTGCGGCTATGTCGCCGCCGCGCCGGCGCCGGCGCCGGGCGCGACATCGGCGGTCGGCAAGAAAATCCTGGTTAACCTGCGCCAGGACGGCGCTGTTTGGCGCGGAATCATTTTCAACATCGACGACGGCAAGACCTATAGCGGCGAAGTCTCGTTGAACGGCGATCGTCTCAAGGTCAAGGGCTGCCTGCCAAACGGCTTTTGTGGCGGCGAGATGTGGCGGCGCGAGTGAAATCTTGGCGGCGCGCTTGAAATCCGGCGGCGCGCTTGAAATCCTGGCGCGTTGACAAGCCGGCGGCCCGCTCTTATTCCTCCCGCGCGAAAGCTTTTTCGCCATTTACTTCCGAAGCGCCTGCTTTGGAGCGCGTTGTTTTGCCGCGGAATCGGCGGCGCTCCTTGCGCCTTGCGGAAAGCCTCCCACATTGGGGCGGCGCGACTGGCGTCGTTTGAAGGGTCGTTGGAATGTTCGGAAGCCTTGCTAAAAAAATCTTCGGCACCGCCAACGATCGCCGTTTGAAGAGCTACAAGCCGAGGGTCGCGGCGATCAATGCGCTCGAACCGGAGATCGCCGCGCTCTCGGACGAGGCTTTGCGCGCGAGAACCGAGGAGTTCCGCGCCCAGCTCGCCAATGGCGCCAAGCTCGACGACCTGCTGGTCCCCGCCTTCGCCACGGTGCGCGAGGCCGCCAAGCGATCCTACGGCCAGCGCCATTTCGACGTGCAACTGGTCGGCGGCATGGTGCTGCACGAAGGCGCCATCGCCGAGATGAAGACGGGCGAAGGCAAGACCCTGGTCGCGACGCTCGCCTGTTATCTCAACGCCCTGGCTGGCAAGGGCGTGCATGTCGTCACCGTCAACGACTATCTCGCCCGCCGCGATGCGGAAAACATGGGCCGCATCTACAATTTCCTCGGCCTGACCGTTGGCGTCATCGTCCACGGTCTCGACGACAGCGAGCGCGCCCAAGCCTATGCCGCCGACATCACCTACGGCACCAACAACGAGTTTGGCTTCGACTATCTGCGCGACAATATGAAATATGAGCTGAACCAGATGGTTCAGCGCGGCCATTCCTTCGCCATCGTGGACGAGGTCGATTCGATCCTGATCGACGAGGCGCGCACGCCCTTGATCATTTCCGGGCCGTCCGACGACAAGTCCGATCTCTACGTCGCCATCGACAAGATCATTCCGAATATTGGCCCGGACGACTTCGATCTCGACGAGAAACAGCGCAATGTGTCCCTGAACGAAAACGGCAACGAGCGCGTGGAAGAGCTGTTGCGCGCCGCCGGTCTTCTCACCGAAGGCTCGCTTTACGAATCCGCCAACGTCACGCTCGTTCACCATGTGAACCAGGCGTTACGCGCGCACAAACTGTTTTCGCGCGACAAGGACTATATCGTGCGCAACGGCGAAGTCGTCATCATCGACGAGTTCACCGGGCGCATGATGCCGGGCCGCCGCTATTCGGAAGGCCAGCATCAGGCGCTGGAGGCCAAGGAAAACGTTCAGGTCCAGCCGGAAAACGTCACGCTGGCGACCGTCACGTTCCAGAATTATTTCCGCCTGTATAGCAAGCTCGCCGGCATGACCGGCACGGCCGCGACCGAGGCCAGCGAATTCGGCGAAATCTACCGGCTGGACGTGGTGGAGATTCCCACCAACGTTCCGGTGATCCGCATCGATTCCGACGACGAGGTGTACCGCTCCAGCGAAGAGAAGCTGCAAGCGATCATCGCCGAGATCGAGGACGCCAACGCCAAGGCGCAGCCGTTGCTGGTCGGCACCACCTCCATCGAAAAATCCGAGCAACTCGCGGATTTCCTCAAGGCGCGCGGCTACAAGATCATCGATTTCGGCGCGCCGGGCGCGCTGGACAAGCTTTATGAAAGCGCGCGTTCGGGCAAGCCGTCGAAGAATTTCGCCGTCCTCAACGCCCGCTTCCACGAGCAGGAAGCCTATATTGTCGCGGAAGCCGGCGTGCCCGGCGCCATCACCATCGCCACCAATATGGCGGGCCGCGGCACCGACATTCAGCTCGGCGGCAATCTCGACATGCGCCTGCGCCTGGAATGCGCCGAGTTGGAAGGCGAGGCGCGCGCGGCCAGGGAACAAGCCATTCGCGCGGAAATCGCCGATTTCAAGCAGAAGGCCATCGCCGCCGGCGGCCTGTACATCGTCGGCACCGAGCGCCACGAGAGCCGCCGCATCGACAACCAGCTGCGCGGACGCTCCGGCCGTCAGGGCGATCCCGGCAAATCGAAATTCTTCCTGTCGCTTCAGGACGATCTGATGCGCATCTTCGGCTCCGACCGCATGGAGTCCATGCTGGTCAAGCTGGGCTTGAAGGAAGGCGAGGCCATCATCCACCCCTGGATCAACAAGGCGCTGGAAAAGGCGCAGCAGAAGGTGGAAGCGCGCAATTTCGACATGCGCAAGAACGTCTTGAAATTCGACAACGTCATGAACGACCAGCGCAAGGTCGTGTTCGAACAGCGCCGCGAAATGATGGCCCAGGACTCGATCGAGGAGATCATCGTCGAAATGCGCCATGGCGTGGTCGACGATCTCGTCAGCAGCCATGTGCCGCATGACGCCTATCCCGAAGCCTGGGATATCGTCGGACTCGACCAGGATGTGCAGGCGCAGCTTAATCTGCGCTTGCCGCTGGCTGACTGGGCCAAGGAAGAGGGCATAGCCGACGAGGAATTGCGCGAGCGCATCGAAAAGGCCGCCGACGAGGCTTACGCCGCGCGGGAGCAGAAAAACACGCTTGACCTCACGCGCTATGTCGAAAAGCAAATTCTGTTGCAGACGCTGGATCATCTCTGGCGCGAGCATCTGGTCGTGCTCGACCATTTGCGTCAGGTGATCGGTTGGCGCGGCATGGGCCAGCGCGACCCGCTCAACGAATACAAGTCCGAGGCGTTCGAACTGTTCGACGCCCTGATCACCCGGCTGCGCGAGGTCGTCACCGCGCAACTGATGCGCGTCGAAGTGACCCAGGAGTCGGCGCCCCTGCCGGCGCCGCCCGCCATGTTCGGGTCGCACGCCGATCCCGCGACCGGCGAGGACGAGGAAGCGCTCGCCCGCATCAACTCGGCCATCGCCAGTGGCGAATTCACCCCGGTCCCGCTCACGGACGAGGAACCCGCAGCGCCGCGCGACGCCAGCAATCCGGAAAGCTGGGGACGGGTCGGCCGCAACGAGCCTTGCCCGTGCGGCTCCGGCAAGAAATACAAGCATTGTCACGGCTCCGTGGCTTGAGCGGTCGCGGATACCCGCCACGGAGCGGATCATGGACGAGGCGCGGGCGCCTGCAAAGCATGCGGTCGCCGACGTCCTGATCCCCGTCGCGGTCGATCAGACCTATTCCTACGCCATTCCGTCGGGTCTCCAACTGGAGCCCGGCGATTTCGTCGAGGTTCCGCTCGGCGCGCGCAAGACTTTTGGGGTTGTCTGGGGGATAAGCCCCGCCGCTGGCGGCAAGCTGAAAAGCATCGAAGCGCGGCTCGATTTCCCGCCCTTGCCGTCGAAACTGCGCGAATTTCTCGATTGGGTGGCGGCATGGACGCTCGCCCCGCGCGGCATGGTGCTGCGCATGGCCGCGCATGCGGCCGTGGAGGCCGGCGCCGAGCCGGTCCGGATCGGCTTGCGCGCCACCGGCGCCGCGCCGAAACGCCTGACGGAAGCGCGGCGGCGGGCGCTTGCGGCGCTGCCGCCGGATTTGGCGCCCAGCAAGGCCGAACTGGCGCGGCAGGCGGGGGTCTCGCCCAGCGTCATCGACGCGCTGATCGACGACGGCGCGCTGGAGCCTGTGGCTCTTGGGCCGGAAAGGGCCGCGGAAATTCCCTGTCCCGACTTTTGCCGCGCGGAATTATCCGACGATCAGGCCAAGGCGGCGGAAATTTTGCGCGCAGCGGCGTGTGAAAACCTGTTCAAGCCGATTCTGCTTGAGGGCGTGACCGGTTCGGGCAAGACCGAGGTCTATTTCGAGGCGGTCGCCGAAACCCTCGCGCGGGGCGGGCAGGTGCTGATCCTGATGCCGGAAATCGCGCTGACCTCGCAATTCCGCGACAGGTTCGCCAAACGATTCGGGGTCGCCCCCGCCGAGTGGCATTCCGAACTGACGCCGCGCCGCCGCGCCCGTGTCTGGCGCGCGGCGGCGGACGGCGCGGCGCAGGTTATCGCCGGCGCGCGCTCGGCCCTGTTTCTCCCCTTCAAGACACTGCGGCTCATCATCGTCGATGAAGAGCATGAAGCGGCCTACAAGCAGGAAGAGGGGGTGATCTACCACGCCCGCGACATGGCGGTGGTGCGCGCGCGCCAGGAGCAATGCGCCGTCGTGCTGGCCTCCGCGACCCCGTCGATCGAGACGCGGGAAAACGCCCGGCAGGGTCGGTACGGTTATATCCGGCTGGAGAGCCGTTACGCCGGGCGCCAGATGCCGGTCCTCAAGGCGATCGATCTGCGCCAGCACGGGGCGGCGCGCGGAAAATGGATTTCGCCCCCGCTCGTCGAGGCGCTCAAGCGCAATCTCGAACAGGGCGAACAATCCCTGCTGTTCCTCAATCGGCGCGGCTATGCGCCCCTGACCCTGTGCCGCGCCTGCGGCCACAAATTCGAATGCCCGAATTGTTCGGCCTCGCTGGTCGAGCATCGGTTCCGCCGGGCGCTGGTCTGCCATCATTGCGGCCACGTCGAGCGCAGGCCGGACATTTGCCCTGCGTGCGGGCAGGCCGAGACGCTTTCCGCTTGCGGTCCGGGCGTCGAACGGCTTGCGGAGGAGGCGGCGGAACTGCTGCCGGAGGCGCGGTTGCTGATGCTGTCGTCGGACATGCCCGGTGGGACCGAACGCATGCGCGCCGAATTGCAGGCGATCGCCGATCACAAGTTCGATCTCGTCATCGGCACGCAATTGGTCGCCAAGGGGCACAATTTTCCCTATCTCACGCTGGTCGGCGTTGTCGATGCCGACATCGGCCTGTCCAATGGCGATCCGCGCGCGGCGGAGCGCACCTTTCAGCTTCTGAACCAGGTCGCGGGACGCGCGGGGCGCGGCGAGAAGCCGGGCCGCGCGCTGCTGCAGACCTGGCAGCCGGAGCATCCGGTGCTGCGGGCGCTGCTGTCGGGCGATTTCGAGCGCTTCTATGCCGAGGAGACCGCGACGCGACGCCTCGCGCGCCTGCCTCCCTTCGGCCGACTCGCCGGGGTGGTGGTGTCCGGCTCCGACCGCAACGCGACCGAGGTTTTCGCGCGCGCATTGGCGCGCGCGGCCTGCCTTCCGGCCGAAAACGCCGGCTGGAGCGTGGCGCCTCCGGGCGAGCTGCCCGGCGAAGCGGACATTGCGGTTTACGGTCCGGCCGAGGCGCCCATCGCCATGGTGCGCGGCAAGTATCGCTTCCGCCTGCTGATAAAAGCGCCACGCAAGGCCAATATTCAGGCTTTTTTGCGCGCCATGCGCGGGCGCGGCCCCAAGCCGACAAAAGACTTGAAAATCAGCATTGACGTAGATCCGCAGAGTTTTCTCTGAAGCTTCCGTCGTCATTTGGTAGCAAGCCGCGAATTTGCTTGCTGTCCCAGGGTTGCGCCACAGGGCGCCCTATGTTACGTGAGCGCCGCCTTTCGGTTGGAGCGGCTTGCTCATCCAGCCGTCTCCAGACACGATTGCCCGGATCAGCGCTACCTTAGCGATGCCGGCTGACGTCAGACTTTCAACAAGGGGGCCGTTCCGCGTGGCTGAAGTCGAAGACTCCGTGAATCCAGTGTCCGGCGTTGCGGAACGCTATGCCCAGGCTCTCTTCAGGTTGGCTCAGGAACGGAACATCACCGCCTCCGTCGCCGAAGCGCTTGGCAATTTTGGCGAGATGATCGAGCAGTCCGCCGACCTGAGGCGCTTCATCGTCAGCCCGGTCTTTTCCGCCGACGAGCAGTTGAAGGCGATCACAGCCCTGCTCGATCAGTTCGGCTACGGCGACATCACCGCCAATTTCATCAAGCTCGTGGCGTCCAAGCGCCGCCTGTTCGTCCTGCCTGAGATGATTCGCGCCTATACCGCGCTGAACGACAAGGCCAAGGGCGTTACGCAGGCTCAGGTCACTGTCGCGGCTCCGCTTTCGTCCGATCATTCCGCCGCGCTCGAATCTGCGTTGCGTCAGGTCTCGGGCGGTCAGACCGTGAAGGTCAACGTCAAGGTCGATCCGTCGATCATTGGCGGCATCGTCGTCAAGCTCGGTTCGCGCATGGTCGACGCCTCACTCAAAACCAAGCTCAATTCGCTCCGCACACGTATGAAAGAGGTCGGCTGATGGATATCCGCGCCGCAGAAATTTCCGCGATCCTCAAGAACGAGATCGCGAATTTCGGTAATGAAGCCCAGATCACGGAAGTTGGCCAGGTTCTCTCGGTCGGTGACGGCATCGCTCGCGTCTATGGTCTCGACAATGTCCAGGCCGGTGAAATGGTCGAGTTCGAGAACGGCATCCGCGGGATGGCGCTGAACCTCGAAAGCGACAATGTCGGCATCGTGATCTTCGGCTCCGACCGCGACATCAAGGAAGGTCAGACCGTCAAGCGCACCGGCGCCATCGTCGACGTGCCGATCGGCAAGGGTCTGCTCGGCCGCGTCGTCGACGCCCTCGGCAATCCCATCGACGGCAAGGGTCCGATCGTCGCCGACAAGCGCGCCCGCGTCGACGTCAAGGCGCCCGGCATCATCCCGCGCAAGTCGGTGCATGAGCCGATGGCGACCGGCCTCAAGGCCATCGACGCGCTGATCCCGATCGGCCGCGGCCAGCGCGAGTTGATCATCGGCGATCGCCAGACCGGCAAGACCGCCGTGGCGCTCGACGCCATCCTGAACCAGAAGTCGCTGAATCAGGGCACCGACGAAAACGCCAAGCTCTACTGCGTCTATGTCGCGGTCGGGCAGAAGCGCTCCACCGTCGCCCAGTTCGTGAAGGTGCTGGAAGAGCAGGGCGCGCTGGAATATTCGATCATCGTCGCCGCCACCGCCTCCGATCCGGCGCCGATGCAGTTCCTGGCCCCCTTCGCCGGCGCGGCCATGGGCGAATATTTCCGCGACAACGGCATGCACGCCCTGATCGTTTATGACGATCTCACCAAGCAGGCCGTGGCCTATCGCCAGATGTCGCTGCTGCTGCGCCGCCCGCCGGGCCGCGAAGCCTATCCCGGCGACGTGTTCTACCTGCACAGCCGCCTGCTCGAACGCGCCGCCAAGCTGAATGAAGCCAATGGCTCCGGCTCGATGACGGCGCTGCCGGTGATCGAAACCCAGGCCAACGACGTGTCGGCCTATATTCCGACCAATGTGATCTCGATCACCGATGGCCAGATCTTCCTCGAAACCGACCTGTTCTACCAGGGCATCCGCCCGGCGGTGAACGTCGGCCTGTCGGTGTCGCGCGTCGGTTCGTCGGCGCAGACCAAGGCGATGAAGAAGGTCGCGGGCAAGATCAAGGGCGAACTCGCCCAGTATCGCGAAATGGCGGCCTTCGCCCAGTTCGGCTCCGACCTCGACGCCACCACCCAGCGCCTGCTGAACCGTGGTTCGCGCCTGACGGAACTTCTGAAGCAGGCGCAGTTCGCGCCCCTGAAGATGGAAGAGCAGGTTTCGGTGATCTACGCCGGCGTCAACGGCTATCTCGACGGCCTGCCGGTCGCCCGCATCAAGGCTTATGAGGAAGGACTCCTCAACCTGCTGCGCACCAGCCATGCCGAGATTCTCGAGGCGATCCGTTCCTCGAAGGATCTCAAGGACGACGTTGCCGCCAAGTTGAAGTCGGTGGTCGAAGACTACACCAAGTCCTTCGCCTGAATCTGAACCGGACCCGTCGTCAATGACGCTGGCGGGTCCGCCTCCATACAAGCTCCGGCCTCGGGCCGCGGGCGGTTTTCGAGCGGACAAACCATGCCCTCGTTGAAGGATCTTCGTAACCGCATCGCTTCCGTGAAGGCGACGCAGAAAATAACCAAGGCCATGCAAATGGTCGCGGCGGCGAAACTTCGCCGCGCGCAACTGGCCGCGGAAGCTGCGCGTCCCTATGCCGAACGCATGGAGTCGGTGCTGGCCAATCTGGCCTCCGGCGTTTCCGCTGGCGGCCCGGCCCTGTTGTCCGGCACGGGCAAGAGCGACACGCATCTTCTGGTCGTCGCCACCGCCGAGCGCGGCCTGTGCGGCGGCTTCAACTCGTCGATCGTCCGCCTCGCCCGCGAAAAAATTCTCGCGTTGCAGGCCGAAGGCAAGACGGTCAAGATTCTCTGCATCGGCAAGAAGGGCTATGAGCAGCTCAAGCGCCAGTTCGAGAAGCTGATTGTCGAAGTCGTCGACCTCAGGTCGGTGCGGCAGCTCGGCTTTGAAAACGCCGATCCGATCGGCAAGAAGATCATCGCCTGGTTCGAAGACGGCCAGTTCGATGTCGCGACGCTGTTCTATTCGAAGTTCCGCTCGGTGATCTTGCAGATTCCCACCGCGCAGCAGCTCATTCCGGCCGAGATCGCGGGGGGAGCCGCCCCGTCTGGCGCTTACGAATATGAGCCCAGCGAGGAGGAAATCCTCGCGGCCTTGCTGCCGCGCAACATTTCCGTGCAGATTTTCCGCGGTTTGCTGGAAAACGCCGCTTCGGAGCAGGGCGCGCGCATGAGCGCCATGGATAGCGCCACGCGCAACGCGGGCGAAATGATCAAGAAGCAGACGACGATCTACAACCGTTCGCGTCAGGCCATGATCACCAAGGAACTGATCGAAATCATCTCGGGCGCCGAAGCGCTCTGACCGTCATCGAGAATGTGAGGACCAAAAATGGCTAATGCCTCTTCGCCCACGGGCCGCGTCACGCAGGTCATTGGCGCCGTTGTCGACGTCAAGTTCGACGGCCATCTGCCGGAAATCCTGAACGCGCTGGAAACCACCAACAACGGCAACCGCCTCGTTCTCGAAGTGGCCCAGCATCTCGGCGAAAGCTCCGTGCGTTGCATCGCCATGGACATCTGCGAAGGCCTCGTGCGCGGCCAGCCCGTGACCGACACAGGCGCCCCGATCACGGTGCCCGTCGGCGCGGCCTGCCTCGGCCGCATCATCAACGTCATCGGCGAACCCGTCGACGAACTCGGCCCGGTCAACGCCGACAATCATCGCGCCATTCACCAGCCGGCTCCGTCCTATGCCGAGCAGGCGACCGACGCCCAGATCCTGGAAACCGGCATCAAGGTGGTCGATCTGCTCGCGCCTTACGCCAAGGGCGGCAAGATCGGCCTGTTTGGCGGCGCGGGCGTCGGCAAGACCGTGTTGATCATGGAGCTGATCAACAATATCGCCAAGGCCCACGGCGGTTATTCGGTGTTCGCCGGCGTCGGCGAGCGCACCCGCGAAGGCAACGATCTCTATCACGAAATGATCGAGTCGAAGGTCAACATCGACCCGCATGAGAACAATGGCTCGGTCACAGGCTCGAAATGCGCGCTGGTCTATGGCCAGATGAACGAACCCCCGGGCGCGCGCTCCCGCGTCGCCCTCACCGGCCTGACCATCGCCGAGGATTTCCGCGACAAGGGCCAGGACGTGCTGTTCTTCGTGGACAACATCTTCCGCTTCACCCAGGCGGGTTCGGAAGTGTCGGCGCTGCTCGGGCGCATCCCCTCGGCGGTGGGCTATCAGCCGACGCTCGCCACCGACATGGGCGCGTTGCAGGAACGCATCACCACCACCACCAAGGGGTCGATCACCTCGGTGCAGGCGATTTACGTTCCGGCGGACGATTTGACCGATCCGGCCCCGGCGACCTCGTTCGCCCACTTGGACGCCACCACCGTGCTGTCGCGCTCCATCGCGGAAAAGGGCATTTATCCGGCGGTTGACCCTCTCGACTCGACCTCGCGCATGCTGTCGCCGCTGGTTGTCGGCGAAGAGCATTACGCTGTCGCCCGCAAGGTGCAATCGACTCTCCAGCGCTACAAGTCGCTGCAGGACATCATCGCCATTCTCGGCATGGACGAACTGTCCGAAGAGGACAAGCTGGTGGTGGCCCGCGCGCGTAAAATCGAGCGCTTCCTGTCGCAGCCCTTCCACGTCGCGGAAGTGTTCACCGGTTCGCCCGGCAAGCTGGTTTCGCTCGCCGACACCATCAAGGGCTTCAAGGGTCTGGTGGACGGCGAATACGATCACCTTCCGGAAGCCGCCTTCTACATGGTCGGCTCGATCGAGGAAGCCATCGAAAAGGCTCAGAAGCTGGCCGCGCAGGCCGCCTGATCTTAAAAGTTCGGGCCGGTGGCGCGTCACGCGCCGCCGGCGCCGGTTCAATCAGCGCCGAGACGGGTGAGAAGCCCGGTTCTGGAGAGTTCTATGGCGACATTTCACTTCGAACTCGTCTCGCCCGAAAAGCTGCTTTATTCGGGCGAGGTCGAAGCTGTGGTCGTGCCGGGCGCCGAAGGCCTGTTCACGGTCATGAAGGATCATGCGCCGGTGATGGCCGTGCTCAAGGCGGGTGTGGTTGAAATCGACGAAACGGCGGGCAAGAAGGCCAAGCTGTTCGTGCGCGGCGGCTTCGCCGACGTGGCCGGCGGCGGACTGACTATTTTGGCCGAGATGGCCAAGCCGCTCGAGGAATTCAACGCCGCGCAGCTGGCGCAGGAAATCACGAACGCCGAGGAAGATCTCGCCGACGCCAAGACGGAAGCGGCGAAGAAGCTGGCGGCGGAAAAGATCGACCAGCTCAATGAGCTGAAGGTTGCGATCTCGGCCTGACGCCGGGGGTTCCCGCCTGCAAAAAAAGCGGCCCTGACGGCCGCTTTTTTCATTTGTCAGGCCGGTCGCTCCAACGCGATCATGTAATTCACATCCATGTCGCCCGACAGTCGCCATTGATCCGCCAGCGGGTTGTAAACCATTCCGGAGCGGTCGATTTCTTTCAAGCCGATTTTTTCCAAGGGACGGGCGATTTCGTTGGGGCGCAAAAATTTCTTCCAGTCGTGGGTGCCCGGCTCGACCCAGCGCAGCACATATTCGGCGCCGACAATGGCGAGGGCGTAGCTTTTAAGCGTCCGGTTCAATGTCGCGCCGACAAACAGGCCGCCGGGACGAACCAGAGCGGCGGCGGCGTTCAGGAAACTGTCGACATCGGCGACATGCTCCAGCACTTCCATGGCGAGCACGGCGTCGAATTTTTCGTTCGCCTGCGCCAGCGCTTCGACGGTGACAGGTCGGTAATCGATGGCGAGACCGCCCAATTCCGCGTGACGTCGCGCGGCCAGGATATTTTCCTCGGCCGGGTCGATGGCGGTCACCTGGGCGCCGAGTTGCGCGAGCGGTTCGGCCAGCAAGCCGCCGCCACAGCCGAGATCGACGATCTTCAGGCCGGTCAGCGGCTGTTCGGCGTTGCGTTGCCGAGGTTTGTCGCTGTCCGGGAAATGGGCGCAAAGCAGGTTGCGCAGATAGCCGATCCGCGTGGGATTGAGCTTGTGCAAGGCGGCTTGGGGACCCTTGAGGTCCCACCACTTGTCGCCCAGGCGGGCGAAGCGGGCGAGTTCCTCGGGATCGGTGCTGGCGGAGCGATTCTCGGACATTTCGGGACCAATTTGCGGGAGAGTTTGATTGACAGGCGCCGGGGGCGCCGTCATGTATAGCCGCCCCTGGGGCGAGGTGACAAATCCGCCGATTCTCGCGACGGCTTTGTCACCTCGCCTTTGCGGGCGTTGCGAGATCTGCAGAGATTCAATCAGGGCATTATGGCGCGTCTGGTCATGAAGTTCGGCGGCACTTCCGTCGCCAATATCGAACGTATCCGAAATGTGGCGCGTCACGTCAAACGGGAGATCGAGGCGGGTTTCGATGTCGCGGTTGTCGTTTCGGCCATGTCCGGCAAGACCAACGAACTGGTCGGCTGGGTCAACGACTCCAGCAAGCACTATGACGCGTGCGAATATGACGCGGTCGTGGCCTCGGGCGAACAGGTGACGGCGGGCCTGCTCGCCATCGTGCTCCGGGAAATGGGTCTTCAGGCGCGCTCCTGGCAGGGCTGGCAGATTCCGATCGAAACCGACAACGCCCATGGCTCGGCGCGCATCGCGCGCATCGACGGAACAAAGCTGATCGAGGGTTTCGGGCGCGGGGAAGTGGCGGTGATCGCCGGCTTCCAGGGCGTCGAACCGGCGACGGGACGCATCGCCACGCTGGGCCGGGGCGGTTCCGACACCAGCGCCGTGGCGGTCGCCGCCGCGATTGATGCGGACCGTTGCGACATCTATACCGATGTGGACGGCGTTTATACCACCGATCCGCGCGTGGTGCCGAAGGCGCGCCGCCTCGACAAGGTGGCCTTTGAAGAAATGCTGGAAATGGCCTCGCTCGGGGCCAAGGTCTTGCAAGTGCGCTCGGTCGAAATGGCCATGGTGCATGGCGTGAAGACCTACGTGCGGTCGTCCTTCGACGATCCCGAAAACCCGCGGCAGGGCACGTTGATTTGCGACGAGGAGGATATTTTGGAGCAGCAGGTCGTGACCGGAATCGCCTTCTCGAAGGACGAGGCGCAGATCACCTTGCGCAAGGTCGCTGACAATCCGGGCGTCGCCGCGGCGATCTTCCAGCCGCTCGCCGACGCCAATATCAACGTGGACATGATCATCCAGGTCGTATCGGACGACGCCGCCCACACGGACATCACCTTCACCGTCGCCGCCGCCGAATTCGAACGCGCCCGCGCCATTCTTGAAAAGGGCAAGGCCGAGATCGGTTTCACCACGCTGCAATCCTCCGGCGATGTGGTGAAAATTTCGGCCATTGGCGTGGGAATGCGCAGCCATGCCGGCGTCGCCGCCGCCGCCTTCCGCGCTTTGGCCGAAAAAAGCATCAATATTCGCGCGATCACGACCTCGGAGATCAAATTCTCCGTGTTGATCGACGCGGCTTACACGGAATTGGCGGTTCGCACGCTGCATTCCCTCTACGGTCTCGACAAGGCCTGACCAGACCGGCCCTTGCGGTCCGGTCCTTGCATCCTTATTGGTGGGCCGAAGGACGGCGCGCGAATCGCCTCGGACATGGTCGCCAGGGTTTCCTGACGGACATGCGTTACGAAGGTATTAGGAACGCGCTTTCTGCGTGTTCGAGGACAGGACGACATAATGCGCGGCGGTTTGGGCGGACCTCGTCTGCTACTGCGCCGGCTTCGCGAAGTAATGGCGGAGCCGGTGAGCGCTCAGGCGCGCCTTGACCGAATCGTCATTCATATCGCCGCCAATATGGTGGCCGAAGTCTGTTCGGTCTATGTGCTGCGTTCCGACGGCAAGCTTGAGCTTTACGCCACCGAAGGCTTGAACCGCGAGGCGGTCCACCTCACCACCATGACCACCGGCGAGGGCCTCGTCGGCCTGATCGCGGAAAAGGCCGAGCCGCTGGCGCTCGCCGACGCCCAGGTCCATCCGGCCTTCAGCTATCGCCCGGAAACGGGTGAGGAAATCTACCAGAGCTTCCTGGGCGTGCCAATCCTGCGCGGCGGCAACACGCTGGGCGTTCTCGTCGTCCAGAACCGGGCGCGCCGCACCTATTCGGAAGAGGAAGTCGAGGCGCTTCAAACCACGGCCATGCTGCTGGCCGAAATGATCGCGTCTGGCGAGTTGCAGTCGCTGGCCGCGCCGGGCCAGAGCCTGAGCCTGCAAAAGCCGATGTCGCTTGTGGGTTCGGCGCTTTCGGACGGCGTGGGTCTGGGCCATGTCGTGCTGCATGAGCCGCGCATCATCGTCAAGCAACTGGTCGCCGAAAATCCCGAGGCGGAGAGCACGCGGTTGGACGCCGCGATCCTGGCCATGCGCGAGCAGATCGACCAGTTGATCGCGCGCGGAGACCGCTATGGCGCGGGCGAACATCGCGACGTGCTGGAAACCGTGCGCATGTTCGCCAATGACCGCGGCTGGATGCGGCGTCTGCGCGAGGCGCTGGACTCAGGGCTTACAGCGGAAGCGGCGGTGGAGCGGGTTCAGAACGACGCGCGCGCCAAATTGCAGCGCCAGACCGATCCCTATCTGCGCGAACGGCTGCACGACCTCGACGATCTCGCCAATCGCCTGCTACAGCAACTCACCGGCGTCGCCCCGCCGCACGGCGGCGCCTTGCCCGACAACGCCATTCTCGTCGCCCGCAACATGGGTCCGGCCGCGCTGCTCGATTATGAGCGGGCGAATTTGAGGGGATTGGTGCTGGAGGACGGCGGCCCGACCAGCCATGTCGCGATTATCGCGCGCGCGCTCGGGATTCCCGCCGTCGGCGACGTGCCGAATGTGACGGACCTGGTCGATACCGGCGACTCCATCATTGTCGATGGCGGTTCGGGCGAAGTGCAACTGCGTCCGCCGTCGGATATCGAAACGGCCTATGGCGAAAAGGCGCGCTTGCGCGCGCGCCGGCGCGAGCAATTTCACAAATTGCGCGATGTTCCGGCCCTCACTCGCGACGGAGTCGAGATCGGTCTGCATATGAACGCCGGTCTGCTGATCGATTGCCAGCACGCCAGCGAGGTTGGCGCGCAATCCATCGGTCTGTTCCGCACCGAATTGCAATTCATGGTGGCGCCGAGTTTTCCGCGTCAATCCCAGCAATACTCACTTTACAAGAGAGTGCTGGACGCGGTCGGGGATATTCCCGTGACCTTTCGCACCCTGGATATCGGGTCGGACAAGGTCCTTCCCTACATGACCAAGGTGGAAGAGGAAAATCCGGCGCTCGGCTGGCGCGCCATCCGCATCGGCCTCGACCGGCCGGGCCTGCTGCGCATGCAATTGCGCGCCATGTTGCGGGCCGCCGAGGGACGGGCCCTGCGCATCATGTTCCCCATGGTCGCGAAGGTTGGCGAATTCGTCGCCGCGCGCGAAATCTGCCTGCGCGAGGTGGAGTTTCTGCGCCAGCACGACTACCGGACGCCCTGTGAACTCAAGCTGGGCGTGATGGTCGAGGTGCCCTCCCTGTTGTGGCAATTGGACGAGATTTGCCAACTGGTCGATTTTCTCTCCGTCGGGTCCAACGACCTGACCCAGTATCTCTTCGCCGCCGACCGCGACAACAAGCGCGTGTCCGCCCGTTACGACGATCTCTCGGCGCCGAATCTGCGCGCGCTCAAATCGATTGTCGACGCCGCCGCCAGATACGGAACGCCGGTCACTCTCTGCGGAGAAATGGGTGGAAGGCCTTTGGAGGCGCTGGCGCTGGCGGCCATCGGCTTTCGCGGCCTTTCGATGACGCCTTCGGCGATTGGTCCAGTCAAGGCGGCCATTCGCGCGGTTGATCTCGGCGCCTTGCGCGCGGTCTTGATGCCGATGATCGAACGACTCGATCATTCCGTGTCCATAAGGCAAGAATTGCAGGCCTTCGCCGATGCGAACTGCGTTCACCTTTAGAGCATTTTCAAGCGAAGTGGATGCCGGGTCGCGTGAAGAAAATGCGTAAAAACAAAAACTTAGAGCGCGTTTGGTGAACGTGTGTTCGCAGAATGCGCTCTAGCATCCGTCAGCGCCCGTTTTCCTGTAGCAAAGTTCAAAATGCTTCCTGCCGATAAGCTCGACATCATCTTGCGCCGTCATGAGGAAATCGCGCATCGCCTCGCCGAGGGCGTCGAGGCCAGCGCGTTTTCGGGCCTGTCGCGCGAATTGTCCGACCTCGAACCCGTCGCCGAATCGATCCGGGCCTATCGCGCCTTGCTGAGCGAATGCGCCGATCTCGAAAGCCTGCGCGGCGATGCGTCCGCTGATTCGGAAATGCAGGCGCTGGCGGCGGACGAGTTGCCGCTGGCGCGCGAAAAACTTGTCCAGGCCGAACGGGCCTTGCGCCTTTCGCTGCTGCCGCGCGACGCGGCGGATGAAAAGGGCGCCATTCTCGAAATTCGGGCGGGGACCGGCGGCGACGAGGCCGCGCTGTTCGCCGGCGACCTGTTTCGCATGTACCAGAAATATGCGGCGCTCCATGGCTGGAAGATGGAGCTTTTGTCCGCCAGCGAGGGAACCGCGGGCGGTTTCAAGGAGATCATCGCGCAGGTTCAGGGCAAGGGCGTGTTCGCCCGGCTGAAATTCGAAAGCGGCGCGCATCGCGTGCAACGCGTGCCGGCGACGGAAACGCAGGGGCGCATCCACACCTCCGCCGCGACCGTCGCCGTGCTGCCCGAAGCGCAGGAGGTCGATCTCGCCATAGACGAAGGCGATCTGCGCATCGACACGATGCGCTCCGGCGGCGCGGGCGGCCAGCATGTCAACAAGACGGAATCGGCGATCCGCATCACCCACATTCCCACCGGCGTGGTGGTGATGATGCAGGAGGAGCGTTCGCAGCACCGCAACAAGGCCAAGGCCATGGAGGTGCTGCGCTCAAGGCTCTATGACCTGGAGCGCCACCGGCTGGATTCCGAGCGCGCGGCCAATCGCAAGGCGCAGGTCGGCTCCGGCGATCGCTCCGAAAGGATTCGCACCTATAATTTTCCGCAGGCGCGCGTCAGCGACCACCGGATCAATCTGACGCTCTACAAGATCGAAAAGGTCATGGAAGGCGAGGCGCTGGACGAAATCCTCGATCTCCTGATCGCCGATCATCAGGCGCGGCTTCTGGCGGAAAGCGAGGCGGGGTGAGAGCGGACTTGGCCGACAGTTGGGTGTTCTGGGCGCTGCTTTCGGCGTTGTTTGCCGCGGGAACCGCGATTTTCGCCAAGATCGGCGTCGAGAACATCGATTCGGATCTGGCGACCCTGATCCGCACCCTGATCGTCGCGGCCGTCCTCGCCGGCCTGCTCGCGGCGACCGGACGCCTTCAGCCGACGGCGGTCGCGCCGCGAACGTGGGTGTTTCTGACCCTGTCCGCCCTGGCCACCGGCGCCTCCTGGCTTTGCTATTTTCGCGCTCTAAAAATCGGCGACGCCGCGCGCGTCGCGCCCATCGACAAACTCAGCGTCGTCGCGGTCGCCTTGATCGGCGCGTTGGCGCTGGGCGAGAGGCTTTCACCCAGCAACTGGCTCGGCGTGGGCATGATCGCCGCTGGCGCCGTGCTGGTGGCGATGCGCTGAATTTCAGGCGGTATTGTGCGAGTCATATCGCAGGACTAGTCTCAAAAAGTTCGACACGAGGGGCATATGCGGAAAATCATTCCAGTGATCATGTGCGGCGGCGCCGGCACGCGGGTTTGGCCGGCCTCGCGCGAGAGCATGCCCAAACAATTCATCGCTCTGCTGGGCGACCGCTCCACCTTCCAGAACACCTTGCTGCGCCTGAACGCAGAGGCCTTCGACGCGCCGGTGATCGTCACCAACCACGATTATCGCTTCCTCGTTCAGGAGCAGATGGAGGAGATCGGCGCCAAGGGGCAGATCGTGCTGGAGCCGGAGCGGCGCGATTCCGCCGCCGCCGTCGCCATCGCCTGCGAAATCGCCGCCGCGCGCGCGCCCGACGCATTGGTCGCGGTCTTCGCGGCCGACCATGTCGTGCAAAAGGTCGAGGCGTTCCGGGCTTTGTGCATCAAGGCGGGCGAGGCGGCGGCGCTGGGCCATATCGTCACGCTCGGCATCACGCCC
>NZ_NHSJ01000045.1 GCF_002937075.1 Rhodoblastus sphagnicola | reverse complement strand
CCCCGGCTCCGCTCACCCCTGAACTCGGGCGCAGCGAAAGCCGACACCGTCGCCCCGGCCCCCCGGATCGATCCCGTCCCGGGAGGCAGAGCGGACGAAGCGCGCGCCGCTGAACCACGAGCCGCCGCGCAAGACGCGCCGCGCCGACTTGTCGTCGCTCTCCCAAACCGACCCGTCGTTCGGCGCGTCTCGATAATTGTCGCGCCAAGCATCGGCACACCACTCCCAGACATTGCCGTGCATTTCATGAAGGCCCCAGGCGTTGGCCGGCAGGCTGGAGACCGCTACGGTCTTTTCCCGATAAAGGCCCTTCTCGCCGCCGCGATAGGGATTTTCGCCATCGTAATTGACCTGAGCTGGAGAAATGTCCTCGCCAAAGCTGAAGGGCGTCGTCGTCCCCGACCGGCACGCATATTCCCATTGCGCCTCGCTGGGCAGGCAGAGATTCAATCCCTCGTATGTTAAATTCATCGTCGCGATGAACGTTTGCGCTTCATTCCATGAGACATTCTCGACAGGATTCTCTGGATGTTTGAAGCGGCTGGGATTGTCGCTCACGACCGCTTCCCACAAAGCTTGCGTGCAGGCCGTGTCGAACAACCAGAAGCCTTGCGCGATGGTCACCTCGTGCTGCGGGCCCTCCGAACTGAAGCGATCATGCTCGCCCTCCGGCGACCCCATCATGAACCGCCCCGGATTGATCCAGCGCAGCCTTTGTCCGACTGGCCCGTCCTGGCCTTCGACCTCGATTCGCGTCCACAAGCCATAGCGGTCGCGGCCGATCGCCGCCGCCCAATCCGGCTTGGTCAAACTTTCAACGGTCAGCCGCTCGCAATCGCTGCGAATGACGAAGGGACCGCCGCGCGGAAAAATTTGTCGGGCGCCTTCGGCGCCAGCAAACAGCCGAACCGTTGCCCCTTCTCCGCCGGAGGGCGTGGCTGCGATCCGGCGCTCCGCTTGCCGGATACGCCGCCCCGCCCCCGGCTCCGCCCCGTCCTGAACTCGGGCGCAGCGAAAGCCGACATCGTCGAGCCGGGCCTCCGGATCGTCCCTGCCCCGGTAGGCAGAGCGGACGTTGCGCGCGTCGAAGTTCCACGAGCCGCCGCGCAAGACGCGTTCCGCCAGGGCGGCGCCTTTGTTGTCGGCCTCCCAGACAGAGCCATCCATCGGGGCGCCGCGATAGTCGTCATTCCGCGTGTCGGCGCACCACTCCAAGACATTGCCATGCATCTCGTAGAAGCCCCAGCCGTTCGCCGGCAGGCTGGAAGCCGGTACAGTCTTTTGCCGATAGAGACCCTTCGCTCCATCGCGATAGGGGTAATTGCCATCGTAATTGACCTGATCCGGCGAAATATCCTCGCCACAACTGAAAGGCGTCGTAGCCCCCGCACGGCACGCATATTCCCACTGCGCCTCGCTGGGCAGGCAGAGATTCAAACCGGAAATCCTGGCGTTGATCTTTTCAATGAAAGCTTGAGCATCTTTCCAGGAGACGTTTTCAACCGGGTTGTTGGCGTCTTCCTTGAAACGGCTGGGATTGTCGCCCATCACCGATGTCCAAAGCGCTTGCGTGCAGGCCGTGTCAAACAGCCAGAAACCTCGCCCGATGGTCACCTCGTGCTGTGGCGACTCGTCGTCGTAGCGGCCGTGCTCATCCTCGCGCGAACCCATCATGAACTTGCCGGGCGGTATCCACCGCATCCGCTGCGTCACACGCCCCGCCGCGCCGTCAACGAAAAACTCCAGCCAGGGGCCGATGGCGTCCTCGCCAAAATCGCTGACGAAGGACGGGATGACCTCGTCGCGCCAGAAGGGCGGCGTATCGAGCGAAATTTCGTCCTGTCGCGCCAAAATCGTCGCGAGCGGACTGCCGCCATTTGGCCTGTCGTCGCCGGATGCAAGCATCAGCTCCACGCCGCGCTGGACGAGCAGACGGCGCCGGAGCGGTTCAGCGCTTGGCGTCATCGATTCGACGCGCACGCCGGACGGCGCGTTCGGATCGTCGCCGCGCGCCGCGCCCCACAACGCCATCCAGGCGCGGCGCTCCAAAACTTCGCGCTCGCTCCAATCGCTCCAGGCGTGTTCGGGCAATCGCCGTGTGACGTTCCACATCCACGCCAGGTCTGTCGCAGGGGCTTGAACCGCTTCCGCCTGACGCGCGAGGTCCGCGAATTTTTCGGCGCGGCGCAGACCGATTTCCGCCGGGATCAATTGGCGTGTTGGCGCGGACAGGCTGCGGATTTCCTCGGCGAACACCCATTCCTCGCCCTGACGCCAAAACGGATCGGGGTGATGAAACCGCCACCGATAGATCAAGCGCAGGACGGCGCGGCGCAAATCTGGAGGAAAACCCTCGAACTGCCGCAATAAGTCCGCGCGCTTGGCGCGCAGGAGCGCGGCGCCGAGGGCATCAGTGCGGCCCACCCATTCGCTTTGCCAGAACAGGGTTTCGAGGCCGGGATCGTCGGGCAGGCCGAACCAGCGGGCTTGGAGATGGCGCAAGCCCCGCAGCAATGCGGCATTGACGCTAAGCGCCGGCGCAGCCAGCGCCGCCAGTTGCGCCAGTTGTTCTTCGCGCGCGGGCGCTGGAAACGGCTCGGTGACGGATCGCCAACCGGCAAGGGTCCAAGATGAGGCCAGGCTCCCCTGCGAGACAAGCGGCGCCCCCGGCAGAATGGCGACGGGGCGACCGCCGAGGCGGCGGATTTTGTCGCCCAGAAGCGCCCATGCGCGCCGTTCCGCCGCACCATCCCGCGCCAGCAGTCCGAGATCGCTGAGCGCCACCACGGCGGCGCCGGGGGCGAACTCGGTGATACCGTCCACATCCGGCCAGTCCAGGCGGCGCGGCGCGTTTTTGGGAAAGAAGCTTGCAAGGTTTTGGCGCACGGACAGATAATCGGATCGATAGGGCGCGAGACGTTCGGAATCATCCTCGATGATGACAATTTCACCACCCCAGCGACGACGTTTTTGTCGGGGCCATTTTTCGATGGGCCGCAGGGTTTCGATTCGGCGCAGCGCGCGGGGAATATCGACATCCTGGCTGTCAACGCGCCGGGTGGCGTCGCGGCGCAGGGCGGCGGCGATGTTGGCGAAGTCTCCGAGGGCATGAATGGGCGGCGGTCCGTCCCAGTCGTGAAACTCATGCGCCGCCTCGTCCTGGAGTTGGCGGGTGGCGCGCTGGATGAGGTCCTTGTTGCGCGCCTCCAGGTCGCCCTCATAGGCAACGACGCGCCAAAACGTCATGTTCTCGGCTGTTCCCTCGCGCGGGGCGGGTTCTTGCGCGGACGAAGCGACGGAGACCGCTAAAGCTTTGTGATCACGGACCTCGGGCGTTTTTTTGGGGCACGGCAGATAGTCGAGCAGTTCGGCGGTTTCATCCAGCCGCCCCTGTGCCAGAGCGCGCAGCAGATCGGCGCGACCGCAAATGGTTGTGGCGCGGACTGGCTTACTCGACATGTTTTTGCAGGACGAATTCGCGAGTTTGCTCCAGGGCGACGAGTTGTGCGGCTTCGTCCTCCCCATGCAGAGTGACGACGGCGCGCAACATGTCGAGATATTCCGCCTGACCGGGCCGGGGCCGCGCGTCGCCGAAGTTGGTGCGGTCTTCGTGCAGCATTTCCGCCGCGAGGGTCAAAACCTTCCTGGTCAGCTTCTTGGGGAAATGCGCCTTGCCGCGATCGGTGAGAGTTTTGATCAACTGATCCTTGTCGGTCGGCAGTTGCAATTTGAGCACGAGACAGCGGCGAATGAAGGCGTCGGGAAGGCTGCGCTCCTCATTGGTGGTGATGATCACTAGGGGCGCGGGGGGCTTTGCGAAAACCGCCGGAAGCTCCGGTGGCGCGAGGCGTCCGGCACCCAGCGCCTCCAGCAGGCCATTGGGCACTTCAGATTCCGCCTTGTCGATTTCGTCAATCAAGACCACGTAGCCATTGGCCGTATCGCCTTCGGCGTCACGCTCGGGAACGGGCGTCTTTGACCTTGCCGCCTGGATTTTGGCGCTTTCCCAATCAAAAGCCCACCACAGCGGGCCGGGAACGACAAAGTTTTGCAGCGCCAACTCCGCGCGCGCCTTGTCGGCGGACTGGTCCCCGATGGCGCCGGCCAATTGCGCCTCCGCCAGACGGCGCACGGTATCGAGCCGCCAGAGCAAATCACGGGATTCAGTCTGACTGTCGACCACGTGCTGAATGCAAGTTCGCTTCATGAGTTTCGCGGCGGCGCGGGCGAGCTGGCTCTTGCCCGTGCCTGGTTCGCCGCGCACCAACAAGGGCCTGCCGGCCGCCAAGGCCGCGACGAGAGCGCGGTAATCCCGCTCCTCGAAGACGTGAACCTGATCGGCAATGCCACCTTGGGGGGCGAGTTTGACGCTCAAGCCCGGCTTGAATGGGGGAAGCGAAGGCATCCTGGTCATGCGGGCGTCTCCTCGTCTTCCCAGAGCAAATCCAGGACGGGGTAGATCAATGTCGGCTCGTCTTCGATCATGGCTTCAGCATCCTGGCCGAGACGATAGAAGACGATTTGGGGATAGGTTCTCTTGGCGCAGCTGATCGCTTCGGCGAAGAGTTTTTCGTAATCCTTGACCCAGCGAGCGCTGCGACCGGCTGGCCGGGCGGCAGCGCGCCCATTCGCATCGGCGTTGACGATGACATAGCGGCGAATATCTCGCGTTTCCTCATCGTCTTGAAGCCGCTCGCGCGCTTGCTCGCGTTTCTTGTCCAGCGTAGTACTGGCGTCGCCCTTCAGTTTGACCTCTTTGAAGATGAAGTCGTCGAGCAGCGCTGGGAGATGTTTCAAGGAAGCTGGGCTGCGATCCAAGGACAGCAGAAAGGCGTAGCGTCCGTGGGGATGCCGCTCGTCGTTTGCCGCCTTATGCGCCGCCGAAGTCGAAACGTAACAGATGGGGCGCGGCAGCAACCGCGCCTCGATCGTCTCGACGCCAGTCACGGTTTGCGCGAACGACTCGACAACCACGGTCTCGCGCTTCGCGAGTTGCATGCGAATCTTCTTGATCTGCTCCGGCGGGCAAACCAGGGGCATGAATGCGCGGAGTGCGGCTTTCAATTGCCGCGTTGCGACTTCGCTTTCCTTTCTGGGGAGAAGCGAAAGATCGGTGTGAGCGCGTGCAAAGATTTTCAGCGCGGACTTGATCGTAAGGACGCGCAGCTTGTCGAAAATGATCGAGCAGCGCTCGGAAAGCTCCTTTGCGCCAGAAACCAGTTCGAGACGGCGCTCAAGTTCTCCTATCGCGGGGAGCCCATTAGACAGCGCCGAAAGAAAATGCTTTTTGATGACCTCAATTTCCGCCGGGCTCGGGCCAGCGACCTTTTTGGGCGGTTTCGTAGCTCCGCCCGTTTTTGGTGTGGCGCCGGATGTTGGGCGCGCGGCGCGCGGGGAGCGAGGGGCAGCTTTCGGGGACGGGATTGCGCCACGGTTGGACTTGAAACGATCGATAATAAAGTTAGCGATTTTCCCTGCGGATAGAGGGGAGAAATCGATTGTTCCGTCGCCGGCCAATACGCCGAGTTCTTCGTAGTCGCCATCGTCTCCATGGCGGAAAAGCATGATTCGTTCTGCATCACGTGATGCAATCAAATTTGCGATATGACGCCATTCAAGTCTGCACCATTGCTTCGCCTTATATTCATGGCAAAGGAAGACGACAATCAGTTCCGATTCCTTACGGTAAAGATTCGGAAGATAAACATTGAGGTCAATCCGCGCGAACTCTGCCTTATAATAGTTGTCATATAAAATTTGGTCGCGGCCAAACACGCTTGAAAGTTTCTTGGCGACCCTGGCGACAAGGGGCCGATGCTCTCCAGGAAACGAGAGCGCGACGTCAAAACGTTTTGCAGGAGACGGTTTGGTCGACATGGTCTTTGAAAATCTTAGTTGGCAAAATCGACTGGTCAGGCAGATTTTCCGCGAAACCAGCCATCCCGACGCGTTCGAAGCTCAAGCCTAGCGCAAGCTTACGAGGGATGGCAAGCGCACCATTATTTACGACTTCGCCATCAAGAAATTTGGTCATAGGCGCGCCTGTGACCCAATCGGCGTTCGTGAGACCGTTCAAGATCACAAAAGGGACTTTCGGCCAAGGGCAGTATCAGCACGGAACAACTGATCGATTGCCACCCTGCTGTTGGTCCGGAATCCGCCGCTCTCTGCCTTTGCCCAAGGGCGCGACCCGCGTTAACCGGATAGGCACGCAACAATCGGGCCGATTGCGTTAAGGGAACCAATGAGTTATCCTTTGCGCGTCCGAGATGTTCTAATTTTGCTTCCCAACGGCTTCAGCCTGCTGAAGCCACCAAACCCAACCAAGACACCCTGTTGGCGCGCCATTAATCAAAGCGCCGCTAGAAGCGACGTTGCGTTCCTAAGGACACGCGCACGGCCGCTAGGGTTGTGGCTGTGGGTAGGAAGCGGAATGACAAGAGCGCTGATCGCAAATCCCCTGAACGACGCGTCGAGTCCGAACTCGGCCAACAGCAAGCGATATCGCCACGCGAGATCGAACTGCTTCTGACGTGGTGTGCGGATTGCTTGCCGTCGGCCGAAATGTCGTCGCTCAAGCCGGAAAATGATTTGGATACGCCATGAAAAAATCCCAAGCTTTAGCGGTCAAACGCAGATCGATGGCAATTGGCTATGCCCGTGTCAGCACGACGCGCCAAGCCAAACACGCGATTTCCCTCGACGAACAAAAAGCTAAAATGGGCCATTGGTGTGAGGCGAATGATCGTGATTTGAAACAGGTCTTCGTCGATCGCGGACGCACCGGGCGGCTTGAAGACCGCCAAGAATTTCAACAAATGATAGCCTACGCCTGCGACAGGCAGAACAATGTGGACACAGTAGTCGTATATTCGATCAGCCGCTTTTTCAGGAACCTGCGGCATTATTTGAATTACAAAGCCACCCTGCAAGAGGCCGGCGTCAACCTGGTCTCGGCCACACAAGATTTTCCGGATGGACCGACCGGCACCCTGATGGGTTCAATCATCGCAGCGTTTGATGAACACGCATCCGAGGTGAACGCCGAAACCGTGCGCGACGTCATGGCTGCGAATGCTGAAAATGGTTTCTGGAATGGGGCAGCGGCGCCGTTCGGTTTCAAAACGGTCATCGACAGCGTATATGGAAAGAAAGAAAAGAAGAAGTTAGAACCAGATCTATGCGAATCCGAGGTTGTTGTACTAATTTTCGATTTATATCTTGGCAGACATAAGACGCAGCCTGCTTTGGGCATCAAAGCGATCGCAAAATATCTTAACGAGCGCGAGATCAAGCACCGGGGGGCGGTTTTCCATACCAGCACGATCGAAAAGATTCTCAAGCGCACGGCATATAAGGGTGAACACTGGTACAACAAGACAAACTCCAGAACGAAAGAACTCCGGCCGGAAGATGAGTGGATCAAAATTCCGGTGCAGCCCATCATTGCGCCGGAAACATTCGATGCCGTTCAGCGAAAGCTGCAAGCGTCGCGACCCAGAGAAACCGCACCGCGCGTAGTCAACGGGCCGACTCTTCTGGTTGGATTGGCCAAGTGCGAGCTTTGTGGCGGCGCCATGATGCTGCGGACGGGGAAAGGCGGCCGGTATCGTTACCTGACGTGCGCGAATCAAGCGACACGGGGAAAAGTTCTCTGCCAAGGGCAATCGATCCGAATGGACTTTGTGGACGAAGCCGTTTTGTCCGAAATTGAAGCCCAAGTGCTCAAGCCTGATCGCCTTGCTTTGCTTCTGCGAGAAATTTTCGATCGCACGCAGTCTGGACGAGCCGGCATTGAAGATGAACTAAAGCGAGAAAAAATGCGCGAAGCTGCCGCCGCCTCTCAGCTGAAAAACCTATACGACATGGTCGCGCGCGGAATTACGGATCTCGACGATCCCATTCTGAAGGACAAGATCGATGTCCTTAAGCTGCAAAAGTCCGAAGCGGAAAATGCAGCCGCATCGTTGAAGCTTCGCTTGGCGGCCCAACCCGTCGTTCTGGATGCGATAAAGGTCAAGGAATTTTCGACTGGCGTCCAAAAGCGTCTTCGTGACGCCGACCCCGCATTCCGACGGGAATGGCTCCGTCTCTTCGTCGATGCGGTAATCATCGGCCCCGAGGTCATTCGGATTTTCGGCCCGAAGAAACCACTTCTGGCCGGCGTAGCAGCGGGCGATGCGACTGCTGTGTCGCCGGTGCCCAGCTTTGCACGAGAATGGCGCGCCCGAAGAGATTCGAACTCCTGACCCCTAGATTCGTAGTCTAGTGCTCTATCCAGCTGAGCTACGGGCGCCTTTCGCGGGGCGTTTGGTCACCGCGACAGGGGCGCTGTGTAGCCGCTCTCTTCAGCCTTGGCAAGTGTGCCGACGCGATTTTTTCACGCATCGTTCCCGCGCCATGGCTCGGAAACCCCGTTGACGTGATTGCGCCCACAGGAGGGAGGGCGCGTCCGCCAACCAACCGCTTTCCCGCGCGGCTTGATGGAGCACACAGTTTTATGGTCTGTGTGGCGGAGCGCGCCATAATAATGCGAGCGGAAGCTCCCCGCGCGGGGACACGCATCGGCGGATGCGCGATGCGGTTGGAGCCGCGTGGCTCGTCCGCCGGGAATCAAAGGTCCGCAATGACTCACGCCGCCGCCAAGCCGGCGCCGTTGGCCGCGCAGGGCCATCGCATTTCAGATTTGAGCGAGCATGTCCGAGAGGAAAGAGTCGCTCCAGACTGCTCGTTTGTTTTTCGACGGGTTGAGATTTCGGCGTGGAACTAAATTCCGTATGCGAGTTCTCTGGTTTAGCGCGCCGCCCGCGTTGACTTTCTCCAGGCCTTGCCTCTATAAGGCCGCTCGCG
Source organism: Rhodoblastus sphagnicola (assembly GCF_002937075.1). Taxonomy (GTDB): domain Bacteria; phylum Pseudomonadota; class Alphaproteobacteria; order Rhizobiales; family Beijerinckiaceae; genus Rhodoblastus; species Rhodoblastus sphagnicola. Next base: position 69,467 of record NZ_NHSJ01000045.1, on the reverse strand, counting down.
ATTTCGGCTTCGCGCCGACGTCGAGGGGTGTTTGTGTCTTGATCCAGGCCAAGTCCTGTTAAAGGCGCAGACACGAACCAGCGAAAGCGCGAAACCTTGAAAAATTTGGCGTCGGCTGGTCCCGGCGCTTCCAGACAATCGGAGCAGACCCGTGAAGCGGACCTATCAACCTTCGAAGATCGTGCGCAAGCGCCGTCATGGTTTTCGCGCCCGCATGGCCACCGTCGGCGGCCGCAAAGTGCTCAACGCCCGCCGCGTGCGCGGCCGCAAGCGCCTCTCGGCCTGAGTTTCGGCGCGTTTTCGCGCCATGTCCCGTCCAGGCGACGGCGAAATGTCATCGCGCCGCCCTTCGGTTCAGGCCGGAGGCGACGCGATTGCTTTGTCGCGCCCCGAACGGATGAAGAAGCGCGCGGACTTCCTCGCCGCCGCCAAGGGCCGCCGCCAGCATCGGCGCGGCTTTCTGCTTCAGGTTCGCGCTCGCGGTGAAGATGAGGGCGTCGGTCCGGCGCCGCGTTTCGGTTTCACCGTCACGAAAAAGACCGGCAATTCCGTTATCCGCAACCGCATCCGTCGCCGCCTGCGCGAAATCGTGCGCCTCCATGCCATTGATGGCGCCAGGGCCGGGATGGACTATGTCCTGGTCGGCCGGATCGAGGCGCTGACCACGGGCTTTGAAGACCTGCGCGGCGAATTCTTGAGCGCCTTGCAGAAAATCCATTCCGCCGAACGCAAGTCAGACCGCTGAACATGCAGAACGATCAAAAAAACATCCTCCTCGCCATGGCGCTGTCGCTGATGGTCATCGTCGGCTGGAACTATTTCTTCGCCACGCCGAAAGTGCAGCAGGCGCGGCAGACCCAGAGCCAGCTCGAACAATTGGGCGCCAAGCCCCAGGCGACCCCGGATCCCGCGGCGCCGACGCCCGAGCCGGGCGCGGCCGCCCCGCAGCAACCCGCTGGCGTGACCCGCGCGGAAGCGCTGGCGGCGAGCCCGCGCATCGTCATCGACACGCAGAAACTGTCCGGAACTCTGGCGCTCAAGGGCGCGCGGCTCGACGATCTGTCGCTTAAGGCGTATCGCGAGACGACCGATCCCAGCAGCCCCAACATCGTGCTGCTGTCTCCTTCGGGCGCGCCGGACGGCTATTTCCTCGACCTCAATTATGTCGCGCCGCGCGGCGCGACGGTCGATCTGCCGAAATCCGATTCCCTGTGGAAGGCCGACGCCGAACGTCTGACCGAGGCGACGCCGGTGACGCTCACCTTCGACAACGGCAAGGGCTTGGTGATCAAGCGCAAGGTTTCGGTCGACGAGAACTATATGTTCACTGTCGCGGACACGCTGGAGAATCATGGCAAAGAGGGCGTGAGCTTCTTTTCCGACGCCTCCGCCACGCGACAGGGTGAGCCCAAGACCTCCGGCTATGCGGTGCTGCACGAGGGCTTCATCGGCGTGATCGGCGCGGAGCAGGCCTCGACCGAGTTGACCTACGCGCAAATCGCCAAGGAAACCAACAAGGCCAAGGTTCTGCCGGTTGACGCCTACGCGACGGGCGGTTGGCTCGGCTTCACCGATAAATATTGGGCCACGGCCATCATTCCCGACGCCGGGCAGAGCTACAAGGGCTGGTTCCGCGAATTCGCCGGCGCCAAGCCGCAATACCAGACCGACGCCTTCGGCGAAGCCAAGACGCTGGCGCCGGGCGAAACCCTGACGCTTTCGACCCGGGTTTTCGCCGGCGCCAAGGAAAGCAAGGTTCTTTCGCACTATCAGAACGATCTCGGCGTCAGCAAGTTCGACATGCTGATCGATTGGGGCTGGTTCCATTTCATCACCCGCCCGATGTTCTGGCTGCTGGAAAACCTGTTCAATCTGGTCGGGAATTTCGGCGTCGCGATCCTGCTCATCACGCTCATCGTCAAGGCTTTGTTCTTCCCGCTGGCGAACAAGTCCTACGCCTCAATGGCCAAGATGAAGGTCATCCAGCCGAAGATGAAGGCGATTCAGGAGCGATTCGCCGACGACAAGCAGAAGCAGCAGGAAGAGATGATGAAGCTCTACCGCACGGAGAAGGTCAATCCGGTCTCGGGTTGCCTCCCGGTGCTGTTGCAGATCCCGGTGTTCTTCTCGCTCTATAAAGTCTTGTTCGTCTCCATCGAAATGCGGCAGGCGCCGTTCTTCGGCTGGATCCAGGATCTGTCGGCGCCCGATCCGACCAATGTGTTCAACCTGTTCGGCCTCCTCGCCGTCGATCCCACCACGCTGCCGGTGTTCGGCCACCTGCTGCATCTCGGCATCTGGCCGCTCATCATGGGCGTGTCGATGTGGGTGCAGATGAAGATGAACCCGGAGCCCGCCGATCCCGTCCAGAAAACCATGTTCGCCTGGATGCCGGTGATCTTCACCTTCATGCTCGGCTCTTTCCCGGCCGGCCTTGTGATCTACTGGACCTGGAACAACTTGCTTTCGGTGTCGCAGCAGGGCCTGATCATGAAACGCGCCGGCGTGAAGATCGAACTGCTGGGCAATTTGCGCAACACCTTCGGCAAAAAGGACTGATGTCTTCCCCTCCCCGCATGCGGGGAGGGGCATCCCCTTGGCAGGAGGTTCATCCGAAAGCGGGCGGCGCCTTTTTCGGAAATCCCGCTTGGATGGCGACCAGATGACAGAACCCGATTCTCCCGACTACGCCGAAATCGGCCGCTGGCTGTTCGCGCAGAATTGCGAATTTCTCTGGGCCGCCGACAAGAGCGACGGGCTGCCGCCGATGGGTCCGCTGGAGATAGCCTTCGCCGGCCGCTCCAATGTGGGAAAATCGTCGCTGCTCAATGCGCTGACCACGCGCAGAACGCTGGCGCGCACCTCGCATACGCCTGGCCGTACGCAAAACCTCAATTTCTTCGACCTCGGCCCCGACGCGCAAAACCCGCTGCTGCGGCTGGTGGACATGCCCGGCTATGGCTATGCGGCGGTCTCCAAGGAAAAGATCGCCAACTGGACCCGGTTGATGAAGGATTTTTTGCGCGGGCGGGCCAGTCTTGCGCGGGTGTTCGTGCTGATCGACGGGCGCCACGGCGTCAAGGACGTGGACCGCGAAATGCTGACCCTGCTGGATCAGGCGGCGCTGTCCTACCAGATCGTTCTGACCAAGCGCGACGAGGTCAAGAAGTCGGCGGTGGAGACCACGCTCGACGAGGCCCGCGCGGTCCTGCGGAAAAATCCCGCCGCGCATCCGGAGGTCATTTTCCTGTCGTCGCATACGGGCGAAGGTGTGAGCGACTTGCGCGAAGCGATCGTGAAGCTCGTTTCCGAACGCGACAGCGAGACTTTTGCCCGCTTGCGCGCTTGAGGCGGGCGGCGGACTCAAGCTAAAAGGCGCCCGCAACCAACAAAGGCGGTATCATGAGCGATCTCCCGACCTCGCAGCCCCTCGACACCGCCGAAGCGGTGAATCAGGCGAGAATCCTGATGCAGGCGCTGCCGCACATGCTGCGCTACGACGAATCGGTGGTGGTGGTGAAATATGGCGGCCACGCCATGGGTGACGAGGAAACCGCGCGCAATTTCGCCCGCGACATGGTCCTGCTGGAGCAATCCGGCGTCAATCCCGTGGTGGTGCACGGCGGCGGCCCGCAGATCGGCGTCATGCTGCAAAAGCTCGGCATCAAGTCCGAATTCGCCGACGGGTTGCGCATCACCGACAAGGCGACGGTGGAAGTGGTGGAAATGGTGCTCGCCGGCTCCATCAACAAGCAGATCGTCGGCTACATCAACAATGAGGGCGGTCACGCGCTCGGCCTGTGCGGCAAGGACGGCAAGCTCGTCACCGCGAAAAAGGTCGAGCGTCCGGCGCAGGACGGCAAGCCGCCGGTCGATTACGGCTTTGTCGGCGAACCCGACAAGGTCGACGCCACCGTGCTCGAGCAGATCCTGGGCCGCGAACTGATCCCGGTGCTGGCGCCGATCGCGCTCGGCGTGGAGGGCGAGACCTTCAATGTCAACGCCGATACGTTCGCCGGCGCCATCGCCGGCGCCATCGCCGCCAAGCGCCTGCTGCTGCTCACCGACGTGCCCGGCGTGCTCGACAAGGACAAGAAGCTGATCAAGCGTCTGACGATCGGCGAAATTCCAGGCCTGATCGCCGACGGCACCATAACCGGCGGCATGATTCCCAAGGTCGAGACCTGCATCTACGCCATTGAGCAGGGGGTGGAAGGCGTGGTCATTCTCGACGGCAAGATTCCCCATGCCGTTCTGATCGAACTTTTCACCGATCACGGCGCGGGCACGCTGATCACGCGGTAATGCGCGGACCAAGCCTCGCACAAACGTCATGCGGCGCCCATATGGGAGTCGCATGACCTTTTCCGTTCCGATCAAGCGCGCGCTTCAGGATTTTCGACAGGTTGAAACCTGGGTGTTCGACCTCGACAACACGCTCTATCCGCCGCACAGCGACCTCTGGCCGAAAATCGACGCGCGCATCACCGCCTATATGGCGGCGCTGCTCGGCCTAGACGGCATGTCCGCGCGCGCCCTGCAAAAACATTATTATCGGGTGTTCGGGACGACGCTTTCCGGCCTGATCCACGAATATCAGGTCGATCCCACCGAGTTTCTAAGATTCGTCCACGACATCGACCGCAGTTCGCTCGACCCCAATCCGGCGTTGGCGGCGGCCATTGAGGCGCTGCCGGGGCGAAAGCTCATCCTCACCAACGGCTCGCACGCCCACGCGCTGGCGACGGCGAAGCAATTGGGCATCGATCACCTGTTCGACGATTGTTTTGCGATCGAGCATGGCGATTTTCTGCCAAAACCGCATTTGCTGACCTACCAGCGGTTTTTCGAGCGCCATGCGGTCGATCCGGCGCGCGCGGCCATGTTTGAAGACATCGTCCACAATCTGGAGGCGCCCCACGCCAGCGGCATGCTGACCGTACTGGTGAAGCCGAAGCACGGCGCCGAGGATTTTCGCGAGGCCTGGGAGAAGCACGAGGGTGTGCCGGCCCATGTGGATTTCGCCACCGACGATCTGGTGGGGTTCTTAGCGAAGATAGTCTCCTGATTTCTTAGAAGATTGCATCCGCGGTTGCTTATTTTTCTTCGAATATACTCACGAACGCGCTCACCAATTGAGGATCATCTGTCCAGAACGTCAGCGATCCCCTCACTTTTCAGGTGATCCCGAAAGCATCGGAAAATGTGCGATTCTCGGGTCGGAGTTGCTGATATCGCTCAACGAGGGGACGGAGTCTGGTGGTCGCTTTTCTTTTTCTCGGGAAGTTGCGTCGAGCAGGCGTGGTGCGTTCCCTAGTTGATCCCAACCAAGGTCAGTAGGTAAAATAATTCCGAACCATCGAACCAGACACCGGCTAACATATTGAAAAGACTGGCGTCCCGGAAGGGATTCGAACCCCTGACCTACGGTTTAGGAAACCGTTGCTCTATCCTGCTGAGCTACCGGGACGCGGGACCGCCGAGGAAACCGACGTCCGATCACGGGTCCACGCTCTACCACAAAATTGTTCCTGGAAAAACATTTCGCGCGGCGGAAGGCGGTTAAGTTTGCGCCCATGCGCTCACTGATCGTTGTCCTCACCTGTTTGATCGCCGGCTCCGCAAGCCCCGCCGCGGGCGCGGCCTGCCCGGATGTGAAGCGCGAGCGCGTCGAGGTCGTTTCCGTCGGCGATCGGTTGGACATTCTCCTTGCCGATGGGCGTCTGATCGCCTTTCCCGCTCTCGAGCCGCCGCGCGCCAGTCCCGCCGAGCCCGAACGCGTCAGGACCACCACAGCGCAGGTTCAGGCGCTGTTGCAAGGCAAGATCGTGTTCTTGCAGCCGCTTGGCGCCGCCGACCGCTGGGGGCGCGTCCCGGCGCGGCTGTTCCTGCCGGACCAGGACGAGCCTGTGGACGAACTCCTCCTCGGCGCGGGTCTGGCGATGCGCGGCGCGGGCGCGGCGCCCTGCGAGGATGACGCGCGCGCGGCCGAAAACGCTGCGCGCGACGCCGCGCTCGGCCTGTGGGCCGATCCGGCCTTCGCTGTGCTCGCGGCGGACCGGCCGCAAGATTTCGCCGGACGTGACGGCGTCCTGGCCGTCGTCGAGGGGCGAATCGCCTCCATCGGCCGCACGCCGCCGCGCACTTACCTGAATTTCGGCGCATGGGGCGGTTTCCATGCCTCCATCGCCAAGCGCAATTGGCCGGCTTTCGAGCGCGCCGGCTTTTCCGAAGCGAATTTACGCGCGGGAAAGCTTCGCCTGCGCGGGATTGTCGATTTGGAGCGCGGACCCCACATGGAATTGTTCCATCCCGAGCAAATCGAGTTTATGGATGAGCCGCCGCGCGACGCGGCGAAAGCGTCCGATCGGAAATTTTGACGGCCCAGAATTCTTGACGGCTCAAGCCCGAAACAGGCGAAAGAGGACATGGCGGCGAAGCTAAGGCAGGCGTGGCGAATTTCCGGCCTTGGGTCATCCCTTGCAACGCTTCTGTTGGTGTCCGGATGTTCGACGCTGGAGCGTCAGGGCGTGGTCGGAGCGGTCGAAACGCCGGCTCCGGCGCCGCCCAAACCCACGGTGGTCGATACCGCCGAGCGCAAGAAGCTGATCGCCCTGTTCGGCGGCGAATATCGCTGGCCGAAGGCGGAAAATTATCTGAACGACGTGCTGAACAAGCTGGCGCGGTCCAGCGACACGCCGAACCAGCCCTATCGCGTCACCATCCTCAACTCAGGCGTCATCAACGCCTTCGCCCTGCCGTCCGGCGATCTGTTCGTCACCAGGGGCATGTTGGCGCTGGCCAACGATACGGCGGAGATCGCCGCCGTGATGGCGCATGAGATTGGTCATGTCACCGCCCGCCACGCCTTTCTGCGCGCCGAGCAGGAAAAAACCGCTCAGGTGATCACGCGCGCGGCGACGGTGATCCAGAACCGGCAGAAGGGCGAACAGGTCGAGACCACCTCAGCCCTGTCCCTGGCCGGATTTTCCCGCCAGCAGGAGCTGGAGGCGGACCGGATCGGCATCAGGGCGGCGGCGCGCGCGGGCTACGACCCGTTCGGCGCCGCGCGGTTCCTCAATTCGCTGGAGCGCGCGTCCGAACTGCGCAATGAAATGACCGGCCAAAAGAGCGACAAGCCCGATCTGCTTTCCACCCATCCCTCGACCCCGGAGCGCATCTCGGCGGCGCTCGGAGAGGCGCGGCAGATCGGCGCGCCCGGCATTGGCGAGGCGGCGCGCGCGCCCTATCTCGCCGCCCTCGACGGGATGACTTTTGGCGATGACCCCAAGGACGGGGCCATCTCCGGGCGCCGCTTCGTCCATCCGCGTCTGGGTTTCGCCTTCGAGGCGCCCGAGGGTTTCGCACTGGAAAATTCCCATGCGGCGGTGCTGGGCGTCGCCAATGGCGGCGCCGAAGCCCTGCGGCTTGACAGCGTGCGCGCCCCCGAGGGCAAGAGTCTCAGCGACTATCTGACCTCCGGCTGGATCGACGGTTTGCTGTCCTCCACCATCGAAACCGGCCAGGTCAACGGCCTCCCGGCCGTCTTCGCCGACGCGCGCGCCGGCGAATGGAATTTCAGGGTCGCCGTGATCGCGTATCGCGACGATCTCTACCGCATCATTTTCGCCGTGAAGGCGCTGACGCCGGAAGCGCGGCAGAACTTCACCACCTCGATCGGAAGTTTTCGCGCCCTGGCGCCGGAGGAGATCAAGACCGCCTCGGCCTTGCGCCTGCGCATCGTCGCCGCGGGCGCGCGGGACACGCTCGCCACGCTGGCGGCGCGAATGGCGGTTGGCGATCACGCTGTCGAGCAGTTCGAGATGCTCAACGAGATTGCCGAGGCCGGGGTGAAGCCCGGAGACGTCTGCAAGATCGTAGCCAACTGAGCGACGGACGGCGCGCGAGCCAAACACATCGTTAAAATCAGCGCGAACAATCGGCCTGATCGGGTTGGGGTTCGATTCCTGGCGGGCGCGCCATTCCTGAACAACAGAGAGAACCGCAGGCGCAGGTGCAAGAGGCTCGTTGGCAAGCAAGTTCATTTCAAACAGCGAACCGCCGGCTTTAGCCTGCGGTTCTTGTTTCAGATCACGACCGTCAGGCTTTTGGCCGCTCGGGTGACCCCGGTGTAGAGCCAGCGCTCGCGGTTCTCGCGAAAAGCGTAGCTTTCGTCAAACAGCACGACATCATCCCATTGCGAACCCTGCGCCTTATGGACGGTGAGCGCGTAGCCATAGTCGAATTCGTCGGACTCGCGGCGCTGCGCATAGGGCAGGGTTTCTTCCGTCCCCTCGAAGAAGGACGGGAGCACGCCGACCCTGATGGGTTTTGCACTCGGCGTTTCCTCGGGAATGAGCGACATGCGCAGGCGCGCCCGCCGCAGTCCCGAAGACTTGTGGACGCGGAACACCGCGCCGTTGAGCAGGCCCTTGGTCTTGTCGTTACGCAGGCAGACCAGCTTTTCGCCCACCTCGGGCGTCGCGGTCTTGAAGCCGAACAATTCGCGCAGACGCTTGTTGTAGGCGCGCCGCGTCTTGTTGAGTCCGACCAGAACCTGATCGGCCTTTTTCACCAGTTCCGCGTCGATCGCCTTGCGCGACACCACCTTTAACGCGCCATAATCGCCAAAATCCAGCCGTTCTCCGGCGCGCACCTGCATGGACAGGCGCACGATGGGATTGTCCGCCGCCTGTCGGTGCACCTCTGTCAGCATCATGTCAGGGGTCTGTTCCGTAAAAAAGCCGCCGCCCTTGATCGGCGGCAATTGCGCGGGATCGCCGAGCACTAAAACTTTCTTGCCGAACGACAGCAGGTCGCGGCCAAGGTCCTCATCGACCATGGAGCATTCGTCGATCACGATCAGGCTGGCCTTGCTGGCGGGCGCGTCCTCGTTAAGGACGAAGCTTGGCTCCTCCGTGTCCATATCCTTGGGGCGATAGATCATGGAATGGATGGTGCGCGCATCGTCGCAGCCCTTCGAGCGCAAAACCAGAGCGGCCTTGCCGGTGAAGGCGCCGAACTGCACGTCGCCATCGACCTGTTCGGCGAGATGCCGCGCGAGCGTGGTCTTGCCGGTTCCGGCATAGCCGAACAACCGGAAAACCTGCGGCGATCCTGAGTCCTCGACCCATTCCGCCACCGCCTTCAATGCCTTTTCCTGCTGCGCCGACCACGCCATCAAAACCTCTCGAAAGCGGAACTTTTATAGAACATCGACATGAAAGGAAAGGCTACAGCGTGACATTGACGAAACCCGCGACGTGGTAAAGCGTTATCCGCACAGTCTCAGCCGGAGAGGAACGCCTATGTCCAAAATAAAATCGCTGGAATCCGCCACAGCCACCTCCACCGGAGGCCGCAACGGCCATTCCGAAACCGACGATGGCTCGGTCTCGGTCGATCTCTCCGTGCGCAAAGGCATGGGCGGGCCGGGCAAACCGGGCACGACCACGCCGGAACACCTGTTCGCGGCGGGCTATGCCGCCTGCTTCGGCGGCGCGGTGGATTTTGTTGCTTCGCAGCACAAGGTGAAAATTCCCGACGCCAAAGTGACCTGCAAGGTCGATGTCGGCCCGCGCGACGCCGGCGGTTTTGGCATTGCGGTCAAGATCAAGGTCGAGTCCGCAAGCGTTCCGACCGAAGAGTTGCGCAAAATCGTTGAAGAGGCGCACGAAAAGGTGTGCCCTTACAGCCACGCGACTCGGGGCAACATTCCGTTTGAGCTGGAGGTTGTGGGGGCGTGACCGCTCCAACCGCGGACCGCCCTCGTCCTTCGAGACGTCTGCTGCGCAGGCTCCTCAGGATGAGGGCTAATATATTGTTTCGACTTAAAGAAAATCTTGGTGGTGAGGGGCCGCGATAGCGGCGTCTCGAACCATGGCCCCGGTACGAATGGCTGACGGCTGTTTTACTCCAGTTCCGCCGCCAGCCTTGCTCTTGCCCGCAGCTTTTCCGTCTCGCTCTTCAACTGCCCGCAAGCCGCCAGAATATCGCGGCCGCGCGGCGTCCGCACCGGCGAAGCGTAGCCGGCATTGAAAACGATGTCGGAAAATTTCTCGATCGTCTCCCAGTCCGAGCACTCATAGGGCGCGCCGGGCCAGGGATTGAACGGGATCAGATTGATTTTCGCCGGTATCCCCTTGAGCAGCCGCACCAGTTCGCGCGCCTCGGCGGGGGAATCGTTCACGCCCTTGAGCATGACATATTCAAAGGTGATGCGCCGGGCGTTGGAGGCGCCGGGATAGTCGCGGCAGGCCTGAAGCAACTGCTTGATCGGATATTTCTTGTTGAGCGGCACCAGCTTGTCGCGCAACTCGTCGCGCACCGCATGGAGCGAAATGGCCAGCGCCGCGCCGGCCTCCTCGCCGAGCCGCTCGATTTCCGGCACGACGCCGGAGGTCGAGACGGTGATGCGGCGTTTCGACAGCGACAGGCCGTCGCCGTCGGACAGAATTTCCACGGCGTCGCGAACATTTTCAAAATTATACAGCGGCTCGCCCATGCCCATGAACACGATGTTGGACACGGCGCGCGCGCCCTCCCCCGAGGGGATCAGGCCGTCGTCGTCCGGACGCGTCAGGCCGGTGAAATCGCCCAGGCGCTCACGCGCGACAATGAGTTGCCCGACAATTTCCTGCGTCGTGAGGTTGCGCACCAGCTTTTGCGTGCCGGTATGGCAAAAGGTGCAGTTGAGCGTGCAGCCGACCTGGCTTGAAACGCACAAAGTGCCCCGGTCGCTCTCGGGAATGTAAACGCACTCCACTTCCGCGCCCTTGTCGAGCGCGTCCACCGGCGGCATGCGGATCAGCCACTTGCGGGTGCCGTCGGCGGACACCTGCTCTTCCGCCACCACCGGCCGCGCCAGCGTAAAATGCTCGGCGAGTTTTGCGCGCATCACTTTTGACACATTCAGCATGGCGTCGAATTCGCGGACGCCGTGGAAATACATCCAGTGCCAGAGTTGCGCCACGCGCATGCGGATTTCGCGCTCGGGCGTCCCGATGCCGCGCAGGGATTCGGCCAGCCGGGCGCGGGTCAGGCCGACCAGCGAGGGTTTTGTGTTCGGCGAAAAAATTTCCGTGGCGACCGGGCCTTGCGGCGCGGCCTCGTCGATCCGCTCCATGCGGAATCCCTGTATTTCGAGGAAGAATTGCGCGCTTGTACCACGAAACGGCCGCATGCAAAACCTTGCGCGATTCAGCGCCATCGACCACTAAAGGACCATGACCGTCTCGATTCCACTCAAACGCACGCTCGCCCTGGCCTTGATCATCGCCGGGGGCGTCGTCCTGCGCGCCTACGGCCACAAATACGGCGTCCCCGCCTTTTGGGTCAAATATGGCGGCTCGGCGCTGTGGGCGGCGATGTATTTCTTTTTCTTCGCGCTGCTGCTGCGCTCCCGCCCGCGCGCGCAGGTGCTTTATATCGCCGCCCTGATCTGCGCGCTGATCGAGTTTGTAAAACTGGTCCATACGCCGGCCCTGGACGTGTTCCGCATGACCGCGACCGGCGCCTGGACCCTCGGCCGGGTGTTCTCCGCATGGAATTTTGTCGCCTATGCCGCGGGCCTCGCCGGCGCCTATGGGCTGGATCGGGTGTTGGGGCCAGCGGAAAAAAAATCAGGCGGCCGGCGACGCTGACTTCTTTTTTTCCGGCGCGACGAGTCCGTCGGCAAGGGCGGCGCGATATTTGTCGAGCATCAGCCCGAAATCTTTCAGCAGCGCCGTCTCGATCTCCGGCTTGCCATCGAGCCGGCTGACCGCCAGCGCGGCGGCCTCCAGCGTGGACAAAGCCTCGCGGCGCGGTTCGCGGCGCAGATTGCCATAAAGCGATTTCGCGCGCGGATTCAGCGCCAGGCGCCGCGCCTTCAAGACCCAGGGATTGCGCCACCACAGGGTTTTCGCCTGGCTCCACGAGCCGTCGAACACCACGACGCCTCTCAGGCCCTTCAGCGCAGTGTCCTGGTTGTCCAGAGCGGCGCCCTTCTTGTCCAAAACCACCAGTTCGCGGTCGCGCGGCAGGTCGGCGGCCCGCGTCGCCCCCAGAAACAGAATCCCCCATTGGCTCGGGTCCGCGTCGCGGCCCAGCGCCTTGGCGAGGCTCGGCCAGGACAGGCCGACTTTTACGACGCAATTGCTCAAGCCGCGCTCGGTGACGCGCGCGGTGCCGAGCAGCCGATCCTGCTCCTGCGGGTGTTGCAGGATCAGCAGGCTGGTGCGCGTCTTGACCGGGGAAACCTCGGCGCAGACGCACAAGAAGTCCGGCTTGGCGCAATGGGGGCAGACGGGGGTGTCTTCAATCATCAGGCGAGCGATTCCAAATGGGCCTTGTAGGCGGCCTCGTCGAGCAACGCGTCGAGTTCGGCGGGATTGCCGATCTTGACCTTGTAGAACCAGCCCGCGCCCTGCGCGTCCTCGTTGACGAGGGCCGGGTTCTCCTCCAGCGCCTTGTTGACTTCCACCACTTCGCCGGCGATCGGCGCGAACACGTCGCTGGCCGCCTTGACCGATTCGACCACGCCGGCCTGATCGCCGGGTTTTGTGACCTTGCCGATTTCGGGGAGTTCGACAAAGACCACGTCGCCAAGCTGGCCTTGCGCGAAATCGGTGATGCCGACCGCGCCGATGTCGCCCTCGACGACAATATATTCGTGATCCTTGGTGAACAGGATTTTGGTCATGGAAGGCTCCTGTTGTCAGCGCTGATAGCGGTTGGGAACAAAGGGAAGGGTTTTGACGTGGGCCGGTAGGGGTTTGCCGCGCACGATCAGCGACAGCGGCGTTCCCGGCGCGGCGCATTTTGGCGCGACATAGCCCATGGCGATGGGCCTGCTCAAGCTGGGCGAAAACCCGCCGGAGGTGACGCGGCCGACAATCGCGCCGGTTGAGTCAACGATCTCCGCGCCCTCGCGCGCGGGCGCCTTGCCGTCGAGAATCAGCCCGACGCGAAGACGCGCCACGCCCTGGCCAAGTTCCCGCTGGACGCGCGCGGCGCCGGGAAAACCGCCTTGTTCGCGGCGGCGTTTCGAGATCGACCAGTTCAGGCCGGCCTCGATCGGGCTGGTGGTCGCATCAATGTCGTGGCCGTAAAGGCACAGGCCGGCTTCGAGCCGCAGCGAATCGCGGGCGCCCAGGCCGATGGCCTGCACTTCCTCTTCAGCCAGCAGGCTTTCGGCGAGATTTTCAGCGAAATCGGCGGGAATCGAGATTTCAAACCCGTCCTCGCCGGTATAGCCGGAGCGGCTGACGAACAGGGTCTCGCCGCGCCAGACGAAATCCTGTTGCGCCATGAATTTTAGCGCGGAGACGCCGGGGATGTGGCGCTCCAGCGCCCGCGCGGCCAAAGGCCCTTGCAACGCGAGCAGGGCGCGGTCTTGCAGAATTTCCAGTTTCAGATCGGGCAGGTTGGCTTGCAGGAGGGAAAAGTCCTGGGTCTTGCAGGCGGCGTTGACGACCAGAAACAGCTTGTCGCCGGCCTCATCCAGCTTCGTCACCATCAGATCGTCCAAAATGCCGCCGTCCGCGTTGGTGAACTGGCTGTAGCGGATTCTTTTGCACGCGAGGCCCTGGAGGTCGCCGGGCAGCAGGGTTTCCAGCCGCGCGGCCGCGCCGGGGCCGCTGACAAAAGCCTGCCCCATGTGAGAGACGTCGAACAGGCCGGCGTTTTCGCGGGTCCAAAGATGTTCGGCGATGATGCCGGCGGGATAGTTCACCGGCAGGTCGTAGCCGGCGAAGGCGACCATGCGACCGCCAAGGCCGAGGTGCAGCGCGTGCAAGGGAGTGGGCGAAGCGATCATGCGGACATCCTAAAGCGATTCTGCGGAAAACCCCTCCGCGTCTCGCCCCCTCTGTCTCGCAGACCTGAAAGATTTCCCCGGATTTTTTGCCGGGTTACCCTCGTCGGTGGACAGACGAAACGTCCGTCTCTTTCCAGAGCGTCATCTCTCGCGCGGTCCTTTGGGCCTGAGCGTTTCCGGGGCGGTTGCGCCTTCGGCGTCAGCTTTTTACGGCTGAACTCTTCCGCGGAGTTTTTTACTGACTTGGATCAAGTCGCCCGAAACGGCGTCCCAAGTCAAGGCAGCTTTTCGAAACCGTCTTTAAAACCGGTCAGCGTGAGCGGGATGCCGATGCCCTCCTCCGGGGTCTGGAAGATGATGAAGGTGCCGGTGGTCCCGGCGCGCATCTGGTCGAGCAGTTTGTCGTCCATCACCACTTCCGCGACGCAACCGGAGGGCAGGCAGCGCACGAAGCCGGCGCGGCCAATGTCGGTCTGGTCCACTTTCAGGCCAAGGCCGGAAGGCAGCAGCACGCCCAAGGGGGCGATCACGCGCAACAGCTTGCTCTTGCCGTCGGCCGTCTTCAGCACGATCACCACGAGATTGACGTTAGGCTTGTCGTCGGCGGCGACGCTCTGCATCAACGCGCATTGTTCGCGCGCGGCGCCCGGCGGCGTCTCGCAGCGCATTTCCCAATCGCCGAACTTGCCCTTGGCCACGCCCTGGGCGCTCGCGGGGGCGGCAAGGCCCAGAAGCAGGCCGAACGCCAGCAGGACAGCCCGGAACATGTTTTCGCGCGCCATGACGACTCCAGAAATCTAGGGCGGCGCAGCAAGGGAGCCGCCTTCAGGCGGGACAGGCCTAGCAAACAGGCGGGGCGTGTTCAAGCCAAAGCCTTGGATTTCGCCGCGCAAGCGTCTAAAGGTGCGGCGACAGCAGCGGATCGAGAACCTTGACCTATATTTCCACGCGCGGACAGGCGCCCGTAAGAACGTTCACCGAAGCCCTGCTCGCCGGGCTCGCGCCCGACGGCGGCCTCTATGTGCCGGAGAAAATGCCGACCCTGTCGGCCGAGGTTTTGCGCGGTTTCGCGGGAAAACCCTATGTCGATGTGGCGCAGGCGGTGATTTCGCCCTTTCTCGACGGCGGCCTCGCCCCGGCCGAATTCCGCGCCATGCTGGAGGGCGCCTATAAAACCTTCCGCCACAAGGCGGTGACGCCGCTGGCGCAGATTGACGACAATCTGTTCGTGCTGGAGCTGTTCCACGGGCCGACGCTGGCTTTCAAGGACGTCGCCATGCAACTGCTCGCCCGTCTCATGGACAAGGCGCTGAAAGCGCAGGGGCGCCGCGCAACCATCGTCGGCGCCACCTCGGGCGACACCGGCGCCGCGGCCATCGAGGCGTTTCGCGGCCTCGATCAAGTCGATGTCTTCATCCTCTACCCGCACGGCCGCGTGTCCGACGTGCAGCGCAAGCAGATGACGACCGTGGCCGACGCCAACATCCACGCCATCGCGCTGGAAGGCACGTTCGACGACGCCCAGGCCATGCTCAAGACCTTTTTCCGCAATGCGCCGCTGCGCGAGGAATTGGGGCTGTCCGGGGTCAATTCCATCAATTTCGCCCGCGTCGTGGCGCAGATGGTGTATTATTTCACCGCCGCCGCCGTGCTCGGCGGTCCCGGCCGCGAAATCTCGTTCACGGTGCCGACCGGCAATTTCGGCGACATTCTCGCCGGCCATATGGCGAGGCGGATGGGCCTGCCGGTGTCAAAACTGGTGGTCGCCACCAATTCCAACGACATTCTGGCGCGCGCGCTGGAAACCGGACGCTATGAGGTGCGCGGCGTCCACGCCACCCAATCGCCCTCGATGGACATTCAGGTGTCCTCCAATTTCGAGCGCCTGCTGTTCGACGCGGTGGGGCGCGACGCTTCCGTGCTTCGCGGCTTGATGGCGAGCCTTGACCAGTCCGGCGCCTTCGACATTCCCGCCCCGGCGCTGGCCGCGATCCGCCAAAATTTCGCCGCCGGGTCCGCCAGCGAGGCCGACACGGCGCAAGAGATCGCCCGCACCTATCGCGAATGCGATTATATTCTGGACCCCCACACGGCGGTCGCTGTCCATGTGGCGCGAGAGCATCTGGCGCGCGATCCCAAAACCCCCATGGTCGCGCTGGGCACGGCGCATCCCGCCAAATTCCCCGACGCGGTCAAGGCGGCGATTGGCGTGTCCGCGCCCTTGCCCGCCCATCTCGCCGACCTGTTCTCACGCCGTGAAAAGTTCGACATTTTGCCCAATGATTCGGAAAAGATCGCCGGTTTCATCAAATCCCGCGCCCGCGCCGTGACCCAAAAACATGGCGGTTGAAACCACCGAACTTCCCGGCGGCCTGCGCGTCGTCACCGACGCCATGCCCGGCCTTGAGACCGCTTCGCTGGGGGTCTATTTCGCGGCGGGGTCGCGCCATGAGAGCGTGGCCGAGCATGGCCTGTCGCATCTGCTCGAACATATGGCCTTCAAGGGCACAGCGCGGCGCGACGCCCGCGCCATCGCCGAATCCATCGAAAATGTCGGCGGCGACCTCAACGCCGCGACATCAGTCGAAAACACCGCCTATTACGCGAAGGTTTTGCGCGAGGATTGCGGGCTGGCGATGGACGTGCTGGCCGACATTCTCACGCGGAGCCTGTTTGACGCCAAGGAGCTGGAGCGGGAAAAGCAGGTGATCCTGCAAGAAATCGCCGCCATGCAGGATTCGCCGGAAGAACTGGTGTTCGACCTGTTCAACGCCGCCGCCTTCCCGGACCAGCCGATCGGACGTCCGATCCTCGGCACGGCGAAGGGGGTGAAGGCTTTCTCGCGCGGGACGATCCAGGCCTATCTCGACCGTCACTACACCGCGAAAAATTGCGTGATCGCCGCCGCGGGCGCGGTCGATCACGCCGCGATCCGCGCCCATGCCGAATCCCTGTTCGCCACCTTGCCGGGTCACGATGCGTCCCCGCTCGCGCCCGCGAACTATCTCGGCGGCGAGATCCTCGTCTCCAAGAAGCTGGAGCAGACCCAGGTCGTGATCGGCTTTGCCGGCCTGTCCTATGCCGACCCGTCCAATTACGCGGCGCATATTTTCGCCAATGCTGTGGGCGGCGGCATGGCCTCGCCGCTGTTCCAGGAGGTGCGGGAAAAGCGCGGCCTCGCTTATGGCGTGTCGGCCTTCCACTGGTCGTTCCTCGACGCGGGCCTGTTCGGCTTTGAAGCCGGCGCCAATGCCGGCGACGTGCGCGAACTCATCGCGGTCGGCGTGGACGTTCTGGGGGAGGCGGCACAATCCCTAAGCGAAACCGACATGCTCAGAGCCAAGGCGCAGACCAAGGTCGCCCTGCTCACCGCGCTGGAAAGCTCGTCGTCGCGCGCCGAACAGATCGCGCGGCAGACCATGATTTTTGGACGCGTTCTTTCCCAGGCCGAGGTCATCGGGAAAATCGACGCGCTGACGCTGGAGGCTGTGCGCGCGGCCGGCGCATCCCTGCTGCGCACGCCGCCAACCGTCGCCATTCTCGGCGCGGTGAAGAAGCCCGTGACGACGGGAGACATAGCCGCGCGCCTCGCGGGCGTGTAGATTAACCGGGGACGAGATGGCGTTCCGTCGTCGCGCCAAAAAGAACAAATGCCTTCGCAGCCGCCCGTTATGAGCTTTTTCACGCTGTCGCGCCGCAAGCCCGCCGAACAGGTCATCCCTGGCGAGGGGGTCTATCTGCGCCCCGCCATGAACAGGGATTTCGAGTGCTGGCGCGACTTGCGCGCCGACAGCCGGGCGTTCCTGAAACCCTGGGAGCCGCGCTGGCCCGCCGACGATCTCAGCCGCGCCGGTTTTCGCCGCCGCTTGCTGCGTCAGGACCGCGACCGTCAGGACGATCAGGCCTATTCCTTCCTGCTGTTCCGCGAACAGGACCACGCGCTGCTCGGCGGCCTGACGCTTGGCAATATCAGGCGCGGCGTCGCCCAGTGCGCCACGCTCGGCTATTGGATGGGCGAGGCCTTCGCCGGCCAGGGCTATATGTCCAAAGGCGTCCACGCGGCCTTGCGCCACGCTTTCACCGACTTGCGGCTGCACCGGGTCGAGGCCGCCTGCGCGCCGCACAACGAACGCTCCCGGCGCCTGCTGGAGCGGCTCGGATTCCAGCATGAGGGCTTCGCCCGCGCCTACCTGCTGATCGACAGCGCCTGGCAGGACCACCTCCTGTTTGGCTTGCTCGAAAGCGACTTCCTCGGCTCCGCGCCGCCCGACCGTTAAAAATCGACAGAAAATAGCAATGAATCCGGCGCCTTTTGCTCAGCGCCTCTGGACGCGGAGGCCCATCGCTTCTAAGGCTAAGCTGGACACACATTCGACACGAACAAGGCGCAGGCGTTCCGCCCCGCCCCGCCCTACAATGGCTAAACCCTCGCTCAAGGTCACGTGCGCCTGTTTCGTCTGGTTCTCCTGCTCATTCTTCCTGTTGTCGCGTGGCTGACCGTCTCCGTTCCGGCGGGAGCGGTGGAATCCGTGCGCGTGCCGCCCGACGCCCAGGCGATCGATCTGACGCACTGGGTCGAGAACTATTCCAACCAGGGCGACCGCATCCAGGTTTCCACCGCGCCGGGCTCGGACGGCATCGTCCGTCGCATCGAGGTTCACGCGCGCGAACAGGGCGCGCGTCCGTCCTGGATCGTGTTCGCCCTGACCAACGACACCGACGAGCAGATGGAGCGCCTGATCGTCGCCCCGCATTATCGCCTCGTCAATTCAGGCGTGATCTGGCCCGACCTGGGCGCCGAGCGCATCGCCGAAATCACCGCGTCGCAGGGCATAGCGCCGGAAAAGCAGGACATGGCCGACGCCGATGTGTTCCGGCTGACGCTCGATCCGGGCGCCACGGTCACTTATGTCGCCGAGCTGAAGACGCCGAAACTGCCGCAGCTCTATTTATGGGAGCCCGAGGCCTACAAGGACAAGACCACCGGGCTGATGCTCTACAAGGGCATTGTCATCGGCATAGGCGGGCTGCTGGCCCTGTTCCTGACCATCGTTTTCGTCGTCAAGGGCGCGGTGATCTTCCCCGCCGCCGCCGCTCTGGCCTGGGCGGTGCTGGCCTATGTCTGCATCGATTTCGGTTTCTGGTCCAAGGTGTTCGGAACCGAGGCCAATGCCGACCGCATCTGGCGCGCCGGCGCCGAAACCGTGCTGGCGGCCACGCTGGTGGTGTTCCTGTTCGCCTATCTCAACCTGAGCCGCTGGCATGTCCGCGCCTCGCAACTCGCGGGCGTCTGGATCGTCTTCCTGCTGGCGCTGGCCGGGCTCGCCGTTTACGACGCGCCGGTCGCGGCCGGCGTGGCCCGCATTTCGCTCGCCACCATAGCCGGGGTCGGCTTCATTCTGGTGGTCTATCTCGCCACCCACGGCGTCGAGCGCGCGGTCATGCTGATCCCGACCTGGCTGCTGCTGATGGTCTGGGTGTCGGCGGCGGGTTTCACCGTCAATGGCGCGATCAACAACGATCTGGCCTCGCCGGCTCTGCTCGGGGGCCTGGTGCTGCTGGTCATGCTGATCGGCTTCACCATCATGCAAAGCGCCTTCGCCTCCGGGGGCGTCGCCCATGGCGCCATCACCGACGTCGAGCGCAAGGCGCTGGCTCTGACCGGCGCCAACGAAATCATCTTCGACTGGGACGTGATCGCCGACCTGATCTATGTCAGCTCCGAGATCGAGGAGCAGTTGGGCCTGGGCCGGGGCGCCCTGGAAGGGTCGGCGTCGTCCTGGATCAATGTGCTGCATCCGCAGGACCGCGACCGTTACCGCGCCTGCCTCGACACGGTGATCGCGCAAAGGCGCGGACGGCTGGCCCAGGATTTCCGCCTTCACGCCGCCGATGGCCATTATTTCTGGTTCCGGCTGCGCGCCCGTCCCGTGGTCGGGCCGGACGGGCAGGTGGTGCGGTTGGTGGGCACGCTGGCCGATGTCACCGACCAGAAGAACGCCCTCGAACGCCTGCTGCACGATTCCGTCCACGACAATCTGACGGGCCTGCCGAATCGCGAAATCTTCTTCGACCGGCTCGACATGTCGCTGACTCTTGCCGAGAGCCAGGACAGCCAGGGCCAGCAGGGTCATCGCCCCACCGTGGTGTGCATCGACATCGACCGGTTCAAGAAGATCAACGATTCCGTCGGGGTCTCCGCCGGCGATTCCATCCTGCTCACCGTGGCGCGCCGGCTTGGCCGCCTGCTACAGCCACGCGACACGCTGGCGCGCATTTCCAACGATCTGTTCGCGGTCATTCTGGTCTCGGAGGATCAGACCGAGGCCATTGTCGCGCTCGCCGAACGCATCCGCCGCACCCTGTCCACCCCGGTGACTTTTGCGAACCGGGAAATCGGCCTTTCCGTATCCATCGGCATCGCGCTTTACGATCCGCAATGGCATCCCAAGCGCGAGGACATGCTCAAGGACGCCGAAATCGCCATGCGCTACGCCAAGCGCGACGGCGGCGGCCGCATCGAGGTGTTCCGCCCGTCCATGCGCTCGCAGACCTCCAACCAGCAGGCGCTGGAGAGCGAATTGCGCCGCGCCATCGACCGCGACGAAATCAAGCTCTGCTTCCTGCCGGTCGTGCGCTTGCAGGATCGCACCGTCGCGGGTTTTGAGACGCTGTTGCGCTGGCAACATCCGCGCATCGGCAAGATCGAGCAGGCGGACTTTTTGCCGCTGGCCGAGGAAACCGGCCTGACCGTGGATCTCAGCCTGTTCGTGTTGCAGCGCGCCGCGCGCGAACTCGCCGCCTGGCAGCGGGCGCTGGTGGTCGATCCTCCGATCTTCGTCACCGTCAACATTTCGTCGCGGCAGCTCCTGCGCAACGATCTGGTCACCGACGTGAAAAATGTCCTGACCCGCGCCCATGTCGCGCCCAACTCCTTCCGGCTGGAGCTGAGCGAAATGCTGGCGATGGAAAATCCCGAATTCTCCGTCCAATTGATGAACCGGCTGAAAGAGGTCGGCGCGGGCCTGTCGCTGGACGATTTCGGCTCCGGCTATTCGTCGCTGGCCTATTTGCAGCGCTTCCCGTTCGATTCCATCAAGATCGACCGCGCCTTCGTGCGCCAGGACGGCGGCGGCGACCGCGCGGTGATGCTGCGCTCCATCGTGTCGCTGGCCCATGATTTCGGCATGGACGTGATCGCGGAAGGCGCGGAGAGCGAGTCCGACGTGATCGAACTGTCGCAGATCGGCTGCGAATATGCGGAAGGTTTTGCTTTCGGCCAGCCGCTCAGCGGCGCCGACGCGCGCAAACTGGTCGGCGCGGCGGCCGAACCAGTGGCTTGAGGCGCCGCGAATCCTTGCCGCCGCCACAATCCCCTCACCCAGAGGAGGCCCCGCGAACTCCCGTCTCGAAGGGAGAATTCTCTTTGGATCCGGTTACCTGTGGACCGCCCTCCTGGTTCGAGACGGAGGCCGCGCCTCCTCCTCGCCATGAGGGCTAATGGGAAATCATGCGTGCCCGGCCTGCTCCGACAAAAAGCCGAGATTGACCCCGATGGCGTGCAGCGCCCGCTCATATTTGGTTTCGTGGTCCTGGTCGAACAACAGGTCGGGGTCCGCCGGAACGATCATCCAGCTATTGGCCAGGATTTCGCTCTCCAACTGCCCCGCCGACCAGCCGGCATAGCCAAGCGCCAGCACCGCCTGGCGCGGACCCTCGTTCAGCGCCATGGCGCGCAAAATGTCCAGCGTCGCCGTCAGGCAGACGTCCCGGTCGATGGGGAGCGTCGTCTCGCCGCCTTTATAATCGGCGGAATGGAGCACGAAGCCGCGCGTGGTTTCCACCGGACCGCCGTTCAACACCCGCATCACCTCCAGGTCGGGGCTGAGGCGGGCGTGGCCGGGCGTCTCGATCACCTTGAGCTGCAGCAGCAGCTCGCGCAGGCTCACGCCGGGCGAGGGATGATTGAGGATCAATCCCATGGCGCCGTCCTCGGAATGCGCGCAGATATAGACCACCGCACGCTCGAAAATCTGCTCCCGCAGGGTCGGCATGGCCACGAGACATTGCCCGTCCAGGAATTTTTTGCCAATCGTACCGGTCACGTCGTGCATCCCATCGAGCGGCGCGGCGGAGTGAACGCAAACTTTCGCAAGACCATGCGAAAACAAGGACTTCTATTCTGAATGCGGCCGAATCGCGATCCAGAACGGCCGTGCGGCCCCGCAACTTTCCTGAAAGAGCATGCTAAAGGATGGACGCGCAAAGAAAACCCCCGGCGATTCTTTTTGTTCTCATAATTTCGGCGCTGGCGCCCTTGCCTGGGCAAGCCGGCGCCGCGCCGGTCGCCGACGCGCAACTGATCGACGGCGGCCTGGCGTCCTCCGGCCGTTACGCCGGCCTGCGCATCCGCCTGCCCGGCGACGCCCTGACCTACTGGCGCGATCCCGGCGACGCCGGCGTCGCCCCAAACTTCGATTTCTCGAAATCCGACAATCTCGGTTCGGCCGAAGCTTTGTTTCCGGTTCCAGCGCGCTTCGACGAGGCGGGGTTTCAAGCCATCGGCTACAAGCATGAGGTGGTTTTTCTGCTGCGCCTGAGCGCAAAAGACCCGGCCGGGACGATCGGGCTGGCGGTCGCGGTGGATTACGCCGTTTGCGCGCAGCTCTGCATTCCCGCCCATGCCGATCTGCGCCTCGATCTGCCGCCGCAGGGCGTGGCGCCCCCCGGTTTCGCCGAGTATTTCGCGCGCATCCCGCGCCCGCTGGATGCGCGGGAGACTTCAGGCTTCGCTTCGGTCGCGCGCGCCGGCGCGGCGCAATGGTTTCTGCGCACAACAACGGGGGTGACCGACGTGTTTGTCGAAGCGCCGGCGGGCGTTCACGTTGAGAGCCAAAGAACGCCGGAAGGCGTTCTGCTCACTCTCGACCAGCGGCCTGCATCCGACGCGCCGCCTTCCCTGCGTTTCACACTGGCTGGCGCGGCGCCGGTCGAGTTTTCACTGGACTTGAAATGACCCGTCTCGATTTCACCTCCCAGCGCCTGTTCGTCGATGCGCCCTTGAGCGAAGGCGCGCGGGTCGAACTCAGCCGCGAGCAGGGCAACTATCTCTTCAACGTGCTGCGCTTGAGCGAAGGCGCGCGCCTGCTGGTCTTCAACGGCCGCGACGGCGAGTGGCGCGCCCTGGCCCATGCGGCGAAAAAGGCGGCGACGCTGACGGTCGAGACGCGCACGCGCGAACAGGAGTTTTTGCCGGACGTGGACTACCTGTTCGCGCCGCTGAAACACGCCCGGCTCGACTATATGGCGCAGAAGGCGGTGGAAATGGGCGCGCGGCGGCTGCGCCCGGTGCTGACCCGGCGCACCCAGGCCAGCCGGATCAATCTCGACCGCCTGCGCGCCAACGCCATCGAGGCGGCGGAGCAATGCGGCATCATCGCCCTGGCTGAAATTTTCCCCGAGGAGAAGCTCGATCGCGTGCTGGACCAATGGCCTGATGATCGCCTGCTGATTTTTTGCGACGAAGCCGCCGCCATCGCCGATCCCGTCGCGGCCTTGCGCGCGGCGGGCGCCGGTTTTGAAAAATTCGCCGTGCTGATTGGCCCGGAGGGCGGGTTCGACCAAACCGAACGCGCCCGATTGCGCGAATTGGCGCCGGTCGCGCCGTTATCGCTGGGGCCGCGCGTGTTGCGCGCCGATACCGCGGCGGTGGCGGCCTTGACCCTGGTTCAGACGGTTCTGGGAGATTTGGCGGGCTGACCCCGGCGGGGAGACGCGCCGACATGATCTCGCCATCTTGTTGCGTTGAAACATGAGCATGAATGCTGTCCGCATGACTGCCCTTCCGCTACGCAAATTGCTCGCCTGCTCAATGCTCGCCTGCTCAGCCCTTGCCTTCTTCGCCGCGCCCGTTCTCGCGCAGGACCATGGTCGCGTGCGGCTCGAAAGCGGCCTGCGTGCGGGTCTGGCGACCGACGCGCGCAGCCTGTTTGCGGCGCCGCTGCCTCCAGGGCCGGATTTCAGCCGAAGCGGTTCACGCGCCGTCAGCGCCTACGCGCCCGAACAGCGCGTGCGGCTGAAGCAGATGAATTTTGTCGGCGATCAGTAAACGCAGTCGATAAACGCGCGTTTGATGTCGCGGCCCCAGCCCCCCGCCGAAACGTCGCCGTGGTAGAGGGCGAGCCTCCGGCTGGCGAGAGTCTGGGCGCTGGCGGCAATCTCCTCCAGCGGTTCCAGATAAATGGCTTCGTCGCGGCCGGACGCGTCGACGCGGGCGCGCCGCTCCAGCCCTTGACGCGCCAGCGGCAGGATTTTCCGCGAGAGATCGAGCAGGCTCATCCCCGCGACCCGAGCCGCCAGGCCCTCGCGCGGAACGGCGCCGCGAAGAGTCTGGCGGTCTTCGTCGCTCCAGTGCTTAACCAGATCCCAGGCCGCTTCGCTGGCTTGCGCGTCATAGAACAGCCCCGCGCAAAAGGCGGTGAGCGCCAGAATATGGCTTTTCGGCCCGACATCGGCGCCGCGCATCTCGATATAGCGCTTCAGCCGCACCTCCGGGAAAATGGTCGAGAGGTGATTGGCCCAGTCCGACATGGTCGCGCGCTCGCCCGGCAGCGCCGCGAGCCTGCCCGCCAGCAGGTCGCGGAACGAAGCGCCGGCGACATCGTGATAGACGTCGCCGCGCTTGACGAAATAGAGCGGCACGTCCAGCGCGTAATCGACAAAGGCTTCAAAGCCCATGCCTGACTGGAACGCGAAGGGCAGCATGCCCGTGCGCGCCTTGTCGGTGTCGGTCCAGATTTGCGACCGCATCGACTGAAAACCGTTGGGCTTGCCGTCGGTGAAGGGCGAGTTGGCGAACAAAGCGGTGATCAGCGGTTGCAGGCTCAGGCCCAGGCGCAACTTGGCCACCATGTCGGCCTCGGAGGCGAAGTCGATGTTGGTCTGCACCGTCGAGGTGCGGAACATCATGTCGAGGCCGTAAGAGCCGACCTTTGGCATGTAGCGCGCCATGATGCCGTAGCGCTGCTTGGGCATGACCGGCGTTTCCGCGCGCGGCCACAGCGGGCTCATGCCGAGATCGAGGAAGCCGATGCCGCAGCTTTGGGCGGCGGGCGCCAAGGCGGCGAAATGGGCGTCCAGTTCGGCGGCGGTTTCGTGGGTGTTGTCGAACGGCGCGCCGGACAATTCAAACTGGCCGCCGGGCTCCAGCGAAATCGCGCCGCCGCCGATCGGGTCAAAAAGCCCGATCAGCGCGCCCTCGTCCTCGATTGGCTCCCAGCCCTGCGCCACGCGCAAGGCCTCCAGCAGGGAGGAGATGCCGCAGGTCGCGCAATCCAGCCTCCCGCCATAGGGCACCGGGCGGTCGTCGATGCGGTAGAAGGGAATTTTCTCGTGTTCCGTGCCGATGCGGAACGGACCGTTGGGCTTGGAGCCGGCCTCGAACCAGCCAACCAGTTCGTCGCGCGACGAAATGACCTGTTCATCGATAACGTCGCGGGCCATGAAACTCTTTCGACACGTTTTCCCAAGGCGCGGAACTTCGGGGCGACGCCCCGACATTCCGCATGAAAGCAAAGGCGCCGGCGAGCGCCGACGCCTTTACGCCACTGCCCTTAGATAAAGCGTGGCCGCGATTTGCGCAATCTTGCATCGACGCAAGCCAGACTTGCGTCGGATCCGCCCGTTCAGCGCTTGGCGAAAATCTGGCCAAGCACGCCCTGTAGCGCTTCGGACGCCTGCGACGACTTGAGCAGATCGCCAAGCGCGGTAAGGCCGGTTTGCAGATCGGCGCCGACCGAGGCCGCCGCCGGTTCGGGCGCGGGCGCGGCGACAGGGCCAGGGGAAGGCGTGCGCGCAGGCGCGATTTTTCCCTTGAACAGCGCGCCGAACAAGGCGTTGAACAGCGGGTTGACGATACTGCCGACGGCCGCGCCCGGCCCAACGCCCTTGACCTTCTGGGTGTTCGAAACTTCGGGTTTCGGTTCTTCCGCGTCAACCTCCGGTTCGACGGGCGCGACGCCGACTTGCGCCGCCGAACCGAATCCGCTTTCCGCCAGAACCTTGGCGACGCCGCCCGCGACGACGGAGGCGACCGTGGACGCCAATGCGCTCAGGGTGGTCGCGTCGATTCCGGTTTCGGTCGAGACGTGGCTGACGATCTGGCCAAGCCCCTGCGCGCCGAAAAGCTGGTTGAGAAGATTCTGGCCCGCTTCCGAGGCTTGCGGCGTTTGCGCGGCGGCCGGATCGGCATAGGCCTGCTGGTGTGTTGGGTCGTTGAGGGCCTCGATCACCTGGCCGCGGGTTTCATCGCTTTGAATATGATTGTGCACGCCCTGCGCGATGGCGGAGGTCAGCGAATCAATCGCGGCCTTGGTCTGTTCCGAAGAGAGGCCGAACTGCTGGGCGAGGTTGCCAACGACTTCGCCGCCATGCGCGGCCTGAACAAGGGAAGGAAGATCAACCATTTGCGCCTCTCGAGCCATTCATAGGCGTTCTCTACTTGAACGTTGCGCTGCGACGTTAGCGCAAAAAGAAGCCCTTGACGAGCATCGCGGGCGCGACCTTGCGACAAGGCGCCAATTTGTCACAACTTTTTAAGGTCGCCGCTTTCCACGATGTCCTGGCTCTCCTTGGTGAGGCCGCGCGACTTGCCTGCGGGCTTGACCAGCGGTTCAGGCGAAAAGCGCGGCTGGTCGGGCGGCAGATAGGGCGGCGTCGGGCCGCCGGCCTGCTGGATCGCCAGACGGTCTAGGTCGCGGCTGCGCGCCGCCTCGACGCCTTCGCGCGCGCGGTCGGCGTCGCCGGTCAGTTCGCTGAGCGCGGCGCCGCCGAAGGCGAAGGCGGATTCCAGCGTGTCGCGCATCTGGAAATCGACGCCGCGTTCGAGCAGGTCGATGGCGTGGATGCGGTCATAGGCGCGCACGAAGATTTTCGCGACGGGAAAGTGCTCTCGGCACAGGTCGACGATCTCATTGGCGGTCTGGCGCTCGCCGACGCAGACGGCGATGATCCTGACTTCGCCGGCGCCGGCGGAGCGCAGCACATCGAGCCGGCAGCCGTCGCCGTAATAGACCTTGAAGCCGAACCGGCCGGCGTTGCGGATGCGCTCGACGGAGGTGTCGATCACGGTGACATCGATGCGTTCGGCGAGCAGCGGCTGCACGGCGATCTGGCCGAAGCGGCCGAAGCCGACCACCAGAATCTTTCCACGCCGGGCCTTGGGAATGACCGGCGGCGGCGCGTCGGGCTCATCGGGCGGCGCAGGCGCGGGGGCGAAGCGCGCGACCAGGAAATCCGTTGATTTCGCCAGGAACGGGCCGACCACCATGGCGATGGCGGCGAGCGCGGACAGCAGGCTGGAATCGGCGGCGGGAATCAGCGCGGTCTGGGCCGCGAGTGGAAAAATGGCGAAGGAAAATTCGCCCGCCGGGGTCAGCACGCCCGCCGCGCTCAGCGATTCCCGGCTGGAAGAGCCGTTGAGCCGAAACAGGGCGAACATGATCGCCGTCTTCACCACCAGCAGCGCCGCCGAGGCGCCGGCCAGCCAGCCAATGTGCTCGACGATGAGATGCTGGTCCACCGACATGCCGACGGAGATGAAGAACAGGCCCATCAGCAGGCCGCGAAACGGTTCGATATCGGCTTCAAGCTGGTGGCGGAAATTGGATTCCGACAGCAGAATCCCGGCGAGGAAGGCGCCGAGCGCCATGGACATGCCGACCGATTGCATCAGCACGGCCGCGCCGAGCACGATGAGCAGGGCGGCGGCGGTGAGAATTTCGCGCGCGCCCGTGCGCGCCAGCAGGCGGAACAATGGATTGAGCGCCCAGTGGCCGGCGAGGATGACGAAGGCCAGCGCCGCGAAAGCCTTGGACAGATCGATCAGGGCGTCATGCATGGCGCCGGTCAGCGACGAACCGTCGCCGAAAAAAGGAATGGCCGCCAGCAGAGGCGCCACGGCTATGTCCTGCGCGAGCAGCACGGCGAAGGCGCGGCGGCCATAGGCGGTCTGCGCGTCGCCGCGCTCCTCCAGCAATTGCATGGCGATGGCCGTGGCCGAAAAGGCCAGGGCGACGCCGGTCGCGACCGACCCGAACGGACTCAGGCCCAGCAGCTTCCAGGCGGCGAGGCCGATCGGCAGCGCGGTGAGCGCCATCTGGCTCACGCCGATCAGGACGATGTCGCGGCGCATGGCGCGCAGCCGCGCCGGCTTCAGCGACAGGCCGATCAGGAACAGCAGCAGCACGACGCCAAGCTGCGAAATGTTCAGGGTCAGGCGCGGGTCGGCGACCAGCGCCAGCCCGGAGGGTCCGATGATCATGCCCGCCGCGAGATAGCCGATCACCGACCCCAGTCCCGCGAGGCGGAACAGGGGCGCGAAGATCACCGCCGAGGCGAGCAGGATGAGGGTCGGAACGAGGAAGGAGGTCTCGCCGGTCAGATCTTGCATGGAGATTGGGT
The DNA here is from genome assembly GCF_002937075.1 of Rhodoblastus sphagnicola. Classification (GTDB taxonomy): domain Bacteria; phylum Pseudomonadota; class Alphaproteobacteria; order Rhizobiales; family Beijerinckiaceae; genus Rhodoblastus; species Rhodoblastus sphagnicola. The sequence continues at coordinate 41,209 of NZ_NHSJ01000045.1, read as the reverse complement.
TGCTGGGCGCGGTCGAATCGCCGCCTGCATGGCTTAAAGCGAGAACTGGGCAAAAGGGGGGCGGAGCGCGCCGCGACCAAGCTTCCGCTTGACACCGACCCGCGCCCCGCTGAAAACAGGGCCAAATACGAGGACGCGATGAGCCAGAAGCCGACCCTGAAAATCCTCCTTTGCGCGCCGCGCGGTTTTTGCGCGGGCGTGGTCCGGGCGATCAATGTCGTCGAACAGGCTCTGTCCAAATTCGGGGCGCCGGTCTATGTGCGTCACGAAATCGTCCATAACCGTTACGTCGTGGACGCTTTAAAGAAAAAGGGCGCGGTCTTCGTGGAGGAACTCGACGAGGTGCCCGATGGCGGCCAGCCCGTGGTGTTTTCCGCCCATGGCGTGCCGAAGGACGTGCCCGCCGAGGCCGAACGCCGCAACCTCCTGGCGATCGACGCGGCCTGCCCGCTGGTCAAGAAGGTGCATCTCGAAGCCGAGCTCCACTATCGCCGCGACTTGAAAATCATCCTCGTCGGCCACAAGGGACACCCGGAAGTGGTCGGCACCATGGGGCAATTGCCGGAAGGCTCGGTGATTCTGGTGGAGAGCGCCCAGGATGTCGCGGCGCTTCCCTTTTCGCCGGACGACGCCCTCGCCTATGTGACGCAGACCACCCTGTCGATTGACGACATGGCGGCGGTGGTGGCCGCGTTGCAGGCGCGCTATCCCAACATCATCGGACCGCACCGGCAGGATATCTGCTACGCCACCACCAACCGCCAGGCGGCTGTGAAGGCCATCGCCGACAAAGTCGACGCCTTTGTCGTGGTGGGGTCGCCCAATTCATCCAATTCGCAGCGGCTCAGGGAAGTGGCGGAGCGCAGCGGCTGTCCGACGTCACAACTCGTGCTGCGGGCGGGCGACCTCGATTGGTCGAAGCTTGAGAACATCCGCTCCCTGGGCGTCACCGCCGGGGCCTCCGCGCCGGAAGTGCTGGTGGAGGAAATCCTCGACGCTTTCGCGGAAAAGTTCGAGCTGGATATCGAGACCGTGACCACCGCCACCGAGGATGTCTCGTTCCCGCTGCCGCGCCAGCTTCGCGAAGAGGTCGCCTGACCCCGCGGATCGCAAAGCGATCTCGCGCACGGATCGCGCAGCGATCTCCCGCGGATCGCGCAGCGATCTTGCGTTCTGGCAAGGCGCTTGCAAGCGACCGGGACAGTCCGAGTCCTGAAGGCGATCTTTGGAAGCGATACTTGGAAGCGATACTTGGAAGCGATCCCTGGAGGCGATCCCTGGAGGCGATCCGTGAACGTGCAATCCTTCGCGCAACTGCATCCGGGTCTTGGCCTGCTGCGCCATGTCGCCTTGCTCGCCGAGGGCGATGGCGCGCCCGACCAGGATGAACTCGAACTTCTCGCCGAACGGATCGACGCGGGTTTTCTGCTCGACACGCCGCCTGAAAGCATCTGGCCGGAGTTTTCGCGCGGGCTGATGGGCCCCGCGCCTGGACGCATGCTACATTATCTCCATGAAATCGGCGCGCTGGAACAGATTCTGCCCGAGGTCGCCGCGCTGCATGGCGTGCCGCAAATCGCCGCCAAACCGGCCAGCGTCGATCTCGGCGCCTTGATCGAGGCGGCGCTCGACGAGGCGGCGAAAATCGCGGCCCCGCTGTCCGCCCGGTTCGCCCTGCTCGTGAAGGATGTCGGCAAATCCGATTCTCCCAGGGAGCATCTGCCGGCGCATTACCGGCATGTCGAGCGCGGCGCGCCGCGCATTCTCGCCATCGCGGCGCGCCTTGACGCGCCAGCGGATTGCCGCGCGCTGGCCTTGCAGGCCCTGCTCGAATGCGAACGCGCGCACCGCGTCACGAAAATGCGCGCGGGCCCGGTTGCGCTGCTGCTCGAACGCAACGGGGCGTTCGACGCGCCGGAGCGTTTCGAAACCTTCATGATGGTGTGCGCGTGCGATTATCGCGCCTATCCCGGCCACTCCGGCGCTGATTATCCCAAGGCGGCGCTGCTCGACGCGGCGCGCCAGGCCTGTGTCGGGCTCGAATGCCCAGATGACCCCGACGAAAGCGCGCTGGAGGCGCTGCGGGAGGCGCGCGGCGTCGCGATCGCGCGCGCCCTGCGGTCCTGTCGCGAAATGTAGCTGCGACCTTGACCGACATCAAAAGCCCCCGCGTTTGCGCCGGAGCATTTCCCTTTGCGCGCTCATGTTTTAAGAGCGGCGCATGAGTCCCAATGCGCGAGCCGACATGTCCAGCGACCTTCCCTTCGACGCCTTCAACATCCTGATCAAGCAGATGCCGGGGCCGTCAGCCCGGGCCGTGGCGGCGGTGCGCGCGCGCGACGCGCAACTGACCAAGCCGCCGGGCGCGCTGGGCCGCCTCGAAGAGATCGTGGAATGGCTCGCCGCCTGGCAGGAAAAGGAACGTCCCACCATCGAGCGCCCGACGGTCGTCGTGTTCGCCGGCAATCACGGCGTGACCGCGCAAGGGGTCTCGCCCTTTCCCGCCAGCGTCACCGAGCAGATGCTGAAGAATTTTTCCGCCGGCGGCGCGGCGGTCAACCAGATCTGCGCCACCTGGGGGGCGGGACTGAAAGTGTTTGAACTGGCGCTGCAAATCCCGACCAAGGATTTCTGCGAAGCCCCGGCGATGGACGCGCGCGAATGCGCGGCGACGGTCGCGTTCGGCATGGAGGCGATCGCCGGCGGCGCCGACTTGCTCGTGCTCGGCGAAATGGGCATTGGCAACACCACCTCCGCCGCCGCCATCTATCACGCGCTCTACGGCGGCGCGGCCTCGGATTGGGTGGGGCGCGGCACCGGCCTCGATGACGCCGGGCTGAAGCGCAAGGTTTCGGCGGTGGAGCGCGCCGTCGCCCTGCACAAGCCCGATCTCACCGACCCCTGGGAAGTGCTGCGGCGGCTCGGCGGGCGCGAGATCGCGGCCATGGCCGGCGCGATTCTCGCCGCGCGCCAGGAGCGCATCCCGGTTCTGCTCGACGGCTATGTCGTCTGCTCCGCCGCCGCGATCCTGCACGCCATCGATCCGTCGAGCCTCGACCATTGCCTCGCCGGCCATCTCTCGCCGGAGGGCGCGCACGCCGAAATTTTGAAGCGCTTCGGCAAGAAGCCGCTGCTCGACTTGGGGATGCGTCTCGGCGAGGGCTCGGGCGCGGCCCTGGCGATCGGCCTGGTCAAGGCGGCGGTGGCCTGCCACCGCGACATGGCGACTTTCGCCTCGGCGGGCGTGGATAACAAGGCGTAAGCAAGCGGCCATGCTGCCCTGGACGATCAGGCCCGCGAGGAGCCCTCAGTCCGCCAACCCGACTCAGGCCGCGCCGCGCAGACCCTGCCTGCGCTCGGCGTTGACGGGGGCTTCCATCTGCGGCAGCGAGTTCATCACCCGCTCCGGCGGCAGGATGACCAGCACTTCCGTGCCCTCGCGCAGTTTCGAGCGCAAGGTGAATGTGCCGCCGTGCAACTCGACCAGCCCCTTGACGATGGGAAGGCCGAGTCCTGTGCCTTCGTCGGCGTTCTTCTGCGCCATCGAGCCGCGTCCGAACGAGGACATGATGATGGGGATTTCGTCTTCCGGAATGCCCGGACCGTTGTCGCGCACGGAAAAATACTGGCCGCCGACCTTGGTCCAGCCGACCTTGACGATGACCTGGCCGCCGGGCGGCGTGAATTTGATCGCATTGGTCAGGAGATTCAGCACGATCTGGCGCACCGCGCGCTCGTCGGCCCAGATGCGCGGCATGTTGGGCTCGACCACATCGGTCATGGTCACCTCGCGCTTGCGGGCGCGCAGCGTCAGCAGGCGCAGGCAGTCGTCGATCACGCCAGGCAGCGAGACCGATTCCTCCTTCAACTCGTAGCGGCCGGCCTCGACGCGCGACAGGTCGAGGATTTCATTGATGAGCCTCAGCAAATGCTCGCCGCTGGAATGGATGTCGTTGGAATAGTCGCGATAGGCCGCAACCGCATGGGCGCCGAACAACTCGCTCTTCATCACTTCCGAAAAACCGAGGATGGCGTTCAGCGGCGTGCGCAATTCATGCGACATGGTGGCGAGGAAGCGGGATTTCGCCAGGCTCGCCTCTTCGGCGCGGCGGCGCGCCTCGTCGGAATTGGCCTTGGCCTGCTCCAGTTCGGCGATCAGCATGTCCTTTTCCGATTGGAACGCCAGCGAATCGACATGGCTGGCGTAAATGCGGCGGGCGAGAATCACGAAATAAAGCAGGGTGGAGCAGGCGAGCAGGGTGAGCGGCGCCACCGGCCCCTGCAAGCTGGTGGGCGACATGTAGAACACCACGCCTGCGGCGAGCGGCGTGAGGACGGCGTAAACCGCGCCGGGCACGAAAGCCGCCACCACGGTATGGATGGCCGCCGCCAGCATGAACACCACCATGACATAGGTGGTCGCCCAATGGTCGTTGACCCCCGCCATGAGAATGGCGAACGAGGCCCAGGCGACGCCGTTGACCGCTTCGGCGAAGGTGAAGCGCGCGTACCAGGAGCGGGCGTCGAGATCGGCGCGGTTGAGTTTCAGGAAGCGGCGAGCGAGCAGGCAGGCGAGCGCCAGCGCGCTCAGCGTGAAGCTGAGCCAGATGAGAACGACCAGCGTGGGCAGCCACAGCGTCGTCATCGCCGCTATGGCCTGGCAGAGCATGATTTGGGGCAGAATCGCCGCCATGCGCCCTTCCGCGTAGAGGCGCAGCAGTTCGATATCGAAATTTACATTGCCGGCGCCGGCCGAACTCAGTTTTTCCCGCGCTTCCCGCAGGCGATTGGCCATGCGCCGTCGTTCGGTCGAGCGCCCGTCGAACCGGCCGCGCGCGATCATATCTGCCGTGACATTCTCCATACCGACGCGAACCAGACACACTCAAGAAACCGTTCATCGACCATGGGCGAAAATGCTTAAGGATCGCCTGCCGCCCGGTTAGAAATGGAAGACCATCCACGGCGGACGGGCGGCGGCGCCCTGCCTTGGCGAACAGGAGGCGTTCGTGAAGCTCTATGATTCCCCCCATGCGCCCAATCCCCGGCGGGTGCGCATCTTTCTGGCCGAAAAGGGCGTCTCGCTCCCCATGGTCAGCGTCGATCTCGGCCGACTGGAGCAGAAGGGCGCGGAGTTTTCGGCCGTCAATCCGCTGCGACGCACGCCGGCGCTGGAGCTGGACTCCGGCGAAATCCTCACCGAATCCGTGGCGATCTGCCGCTACTTCGAGGAACTTTATCCGCAACCGCCGCTGTTCGGCCGCGACGCGCTGGAGCGGGCGCGGGTGGAAATGTGGCAGCGCCGCATCGAATTTGAGTTTTTGGCGCCGATCATCCATGCCTTCCGCCACAGCCATCCGGCCATGCGGGAGATGGAGCAGCCGCAAATCGCCGAATGGGCGGAGGCGAACAAGCCGCGCGCCGAAAGATTCGCCCGTTTCCTCGACGCCGAACTGGCGCAACGGCGCTATATCGCGGGCGATGTCTTCACCATCGCCGATATCACCGCGCTGGTGGCGGCCGACTTCGCCAGGCCGGCGCGCATTGCGTTTGCCGACGACCTCGGGCATTTCGCCCGCTGGCGCGCGGAGGTGTCGTCCCGCCCGAGCGCGGCGGCCTGAGATGGACGAATGCGCGGCGCAACCGACGTCGCCCGCGGCGGCGGATCAACTCGCCGCCTTGGTCGAGCGGATCGGCGCCTGCCGCATCTGTGTCGAGCACCCCATCGGCGCGCCGCTGCCGCATGCGCCGCGCCCGGTGGTGCGGGTGTCCGGGACGGCGCGACTGCTGATCGCGGGTCAGGCGCCCGGCGCGCGCGTTCACGCCAGCGGACTGCCCTTTGATGACCCTTCGGGCGACCGCCTGCGGGACTGGCTGGGGCTTGACCGCGAACGGTTCTACGATGTGTCGCGTGTGGCCGTCGCGGCGATGGGTTTCTGTTTTCCGGGCTATGACGCGCGCGGGGCCGACCGACCGCCGCGTCCCGAATGTCGCGCGCGCTGGCATGACGCCTTGTTCGCGCTGATGCCGCAGGTCGAACTGGTGGTTGCCGTGGGGCGCGCCGCGCAGGATTTTCACGCGCGAAGATTGGGACGCGCTTATGACCGCAAGGCGCTCATGGCGGAATGCGTGCGGCATTTCGCGGCGGGGCGGGAGGCGGCGCCGCGCCTCATCGTCCTGCCCCATCCCTCCTGGCGCAACACCGGTTGGCTCCGGCGCAATCCCTGGTTTGAGGCCGAAGTGCTGCCAGAGCTTAAGCGATCTGTTGAAAAAGTGATTAAATTTACGGCTTGACCTAAATTTGGGCTGGACATGCTGCGCTGCGGTAATAATATAAAAGTTAAATCTGCTGCGGTTTAACGTCGCGCCAGAAAAATGCGAACGAGAGCCATTGTCATGATCACTGGTGAAACAGTTCGCCTGAAAACGGCGTCGCCTCTCGCGAGACGCCTCAATCTTCCGAGAGAGGCCGTGGGGGCGGTGATGTGCCGTTACAGCCTTTTGCGCGGCGGACGGTCCGCACAGAAGCTTGATGTGCAATTTGGTCCCGGACTGGTCGTGTGGGGCGCGCCGGCCGAGGCGTTCGAGCCGGCGGTGGGTGAAAAAGCTTCCGCCTGAGTGTCACGAGGCCTCATGGCCGCCCATTCGGCCTATCTCCATTACATCCCGCTGGCGTGGCCTTTCTTGGCGATTCTGGCTCTCTGCCTCGGGCTGTTGCTGCTGCTCGTTCAGATCCGCATCCTGCGTTTCGCTTATATGAGTCTGGGCGTCTCCTCCGGTTGGGCGCTGGCGCTGCTCGCCGCTTCGCTGCTTGGCTCCTCCATCGACATTCCCATCGCCGAATTGTCCGGCGGCGATCTTGTCGCGCCGGGCGACGTGTCCTTCCTGGGCATGCGCTATCCGGTTCCCGAATTTATCGACGAACCCGGCGTGGTCCTCGCGATCAATGTCGGCGGCGCGCTCATCCCCACGCTGCTTTCGCTTTATCTGATGGCCACGCGGGGGATCTGGGGCCGCGCGCTGGTCACGACCGCCGTGATCACGGTCATCTGCCACATGCTGGCGCAGCCCGTTCGCGGCGTCGGCATCGCCCTGCCGATCTTCGTTCCCCCCATCGCCGCCGCTCTGGTCGCGGCCATCGTGTCGTGGGAGGAACTCGCGCCGCTGGCCTATGTCGGCGGCAGCCTCGGGGTGCTGCTGGGCGCCGACGTGCTCAACCTCGGCCTGCTGTCGACGCTCGGCGCGCCGGTCGCGTCGATCGGCGGCGCCGGGACTTTTGACGGGATTTTCGTCACGGGCCTGCTCGCGGCGCTGCTCGCGAGCCTAAGCAGGATTTCCGAAAAGTGGCCTCCGGTTTTCGGATAAAAATCCTGCTCAAACAAAGAACGCTAAGCAAACATTCGTTGGCGAGCCAACGAATGTTTGCTTAGCGCGGAGGTGATTATTCCGCCGCCTCAAGTCGCGCGTCGCCGTCGAGCAGGGGCGCGAGCAAGTGTTCGGCGAGATGGCGGATGACCGGGACGCAAAGGCCGTCGCCGCAGAGCTTGTACGCCAGGGTCGCGTTGCGCGGCAGGATGTAGCTGTCCGGCAGACCCATCAATCGCGCCGCCTCGCGCGGCGACAGCAGGCGCGAGCGCACGGTCTCGCCGTGAACCTCCAGCAGAATCTGGCGCGACGAGCCCCCGCCCGGCGTGCGCAGGCAGCCAGCCACGCCATCGAAGCGGACTTCCGCGCGTTGCGCCTTTTGTCCATGTTCGTCGATCCGCGTGCGCCGGTAGACGGCGCCGACGGCGCGCCGGCCCGAGGCCTGAACCTCCCGGATTTTTTCGAGATGGGCGGGCGCCATCAGGTCCAGCAATTTTTTCGTCGCGGCGGGCGGGCGCCACAGCGCCTGCTTCGGCTCGACTTCAAGAAGATCGATCAATTCGGTATTGCGCCGCGCCGGTTGCGGCAGGCGCCACCACACCCATCGCGCCGCGAGTTCCGGCGGCAGTTTCGCGTGCGCGGCGATCAGCGCCGGCGGCGTCCAGAACTTTTCTGGCGCGGCGCCTGAGCGGACCGAAGCGTCCTGCATCGCGTCGGCGCGCGCGGCGACGAAGAACACGCGGGGCCGCGACTGCGGGGTAAAATGCCGAGCGTCGAGCACAAAGGCGCCGGTGCGATAGCCCAGATCGCTCAAGGCCGAGACAACAGCGCAAAAATCGCGTCCGCCATGGGAGGTGAGAACGCCGGGAACATTTTCCAGCACGATAAGTTTTGGCGCGCGGCTTTGCGCCGACAACGCGCGCATCTTGTCGTGGAACAGCCAGAAGGCGCCGGAGCGCGTCCTCACTTCATCCTGCGCGGCGCCCATGCCCTTGCCATTGCCGGCAAGCGACAAATCCTGGCAGGGAAAGGACGCCCAGGCGAGATCGGCCGCGCCCGACAATTGCTCCGCCCGCACCTTGGCGAGATCGCCGCAAAAAAATTCTTCATCGCCCCAGTTGGCGCGGTAGCTCTGGGCTTTTTCGGGATCGAAGTCATTGGCGAACAGGCAGGTCCAGTCGGACCCGAGTCCGAGCCGCGCCATGCCGCCGCCGGCGAAGAATTCGTAAAACGTTTTTCCGGCCATGTCTCGCGCGAAGGGATGAGCGAATCAGCTTTCCCATCAGGTCACAGGCGCCGCTCAGGCGCCAGCCCCGGGCCGCGCTTGCGCACAGCAAGCCTCGATAAAACCGCGCGCCGCCTCGTTACGCCACACCACGCATTCGAAGGCGCGACGCTCGGCCGTGCGGCGTTTCTCGCCGCCGTCATATTCGATCAGGGCCGCGCGCTCCTCGTAGGCGTCGCGCAGGTCATCCGGCAGAAGGTTCAGCCAGAGTCGCCAATCGGTCGGCAGGGGGCGTCCGCCGCCGGGATGCAGGGTCAGGGCGCTGCGGGCCAATCACGCCTCCTCTTCGCGCTATCACTGCAATGTTCATACTTTGTTCTTACCCCGAAATCAAGGCCTCCTAACGAATCACCCGAGTTTTTCGGGCAGGATCGGCACGGGCATGATGGCGACGCCGTCCTCGATCAGGGCGCGGGCCTCTTCCAGCGAGGCCTGGCCGCGAATGGCGCGGTCCGGCGCCTCGCCGCCGTGAATGCGGCGCGCCTCGTCGGGGAATTTCTCGCCGACATCCACTGTGGAGGCGACGATCTTCTCGTGCAGCTCGCGCGCCAGCCGGCGCAATTCGCCGCCGGAATCGCTGACCAGCGCCACACTCTGCTTGATCGGCTCGACGTGCTTTTGGCCACGATCCGTGCGCGCGACCGCCGGGGCCATCACGCCCTTGCTGACCTTGACGCTGTTGCAATGGGGACAGGCCACCAGATCGGCGTCGATCTGGAATTCATAGGACTCGTTGCTGGCGAACCAGCTGTCGAACTCATGTCCGTTATCGCAGACAAGGGTGAAGCGGATCATGGCGCCAAGCCGGTCAAGAGGGGGGTGAGGGCGCCCTGCGCATCGAGCGCGTAAATATCGTCGCAGCCGCCGATATGCCGGCCGTCGATGAAGATTTGCGGCACGGTGGTTTGACCATGGGCGCGCTCCGTCATCTTGCCGCGCAGAATCTGGTCGCCGTCCACGGCAATCTCCGTGAAAGCGACGTTCTTCTCGGCCAGCAACATTTTCGCGCGCATGCAATAGGGGCAGGTCGCGGTGGTATAAATCTCGACTTTCGGCATAGGCGGCAACGCTCTCCCGCGCGCTCTCGATCTCGCGCCGATCTCCTGAAGCTCGGCGTTTACAGCGGCTATATAGACTCGTTTCGCGTTTCTGTCACAACTCTTGCGAAGACCAAAGCGTCCACCCGCTCCGCCCCGGCGCGCAGCAGGACGCGGGCGGCCGCGTTCAAGGTCGCCCCGGAGGTGGCGACATCGTCCACCAGCACCAGGCGCCGGCCGGCCAACTCGCCCTTTCGGCGCGGATCAGCCGCGAAGGCCCCCTGCATGTTCAGGGCGCGCAACCTGCGGTTCAAGCCGACTTGCGGCGGCGTCGGTTTTACGCGCGACAGCAGGCCGGTTTCCACGGGCGCGCCGCAATGCCTGGCGATTTCCCGCGCCAGGGCGGCCGACTGGTTGAAGCGGCGTTGCGCCAGGCGCCGGGGATGCAGGGGGACGGGAATCAGCAGGTCGGCGTCGTCGAGCAGCTCCGCGCCGGCCCGCGCCATCCAGCGGCCCATCGGCGCCGCGATTTCGTGCCGGTCGCCATATTTCAGCCGGTGAACCAGCGTGCGCGCCGGCCCCTCCTCGAAACAGGCGACGGCGCGCAGCCGCGAAAACACCGGCGGATCGGCCCGCGCTTCGAGCGACACGGTCCGGCCGCTCTCGTCCGCGCCGAGACTGGCCTCGAACGGCGTCCCCAGCCGCTCGCAATAAGGCCTTTCGATGAAGCGCACGGCGCGCCAGCACGCCGCGCACAGACCGCCATCGGCGGCGATGGCGCGCCGGCAGGACAGGCAGACGGGCGGATAGAGCAGGTCGAGCGCCAAAGCGCGGACGCGTCTGAACAGGCCGGCGCGCTTGATCGCGTCAAGGCCGGAGGCAAGCAGGAGGCGCGGGCCGTGCGACATGGCGTCATGTCTAACACCTTTGGACCGGGTCGGTTGGCGCGGGGACAGCTTTTGACGCGAAAAAACTTCGGGCGCATAAAGGGGCGTGTCAGCTCCGCCGCAAATTTTCGATCGCGCCCTGTTGCGCCGCCGCCTCGCCCGCGCCGCGCGCGGCCCTTGCGATTTTCTGGCGAACCGGGTCGCGGAGGATTTGGTTTATCGGCTTTCCGGCGTCTCCCGCGCCTTTCCGCGCGCTCTGGATTATGGCTCGCCGCATCCGGCGGCGGCCAGGGCGCTGTCCGGCCGGGGGCGAACGCTCTTGCGCGCCGCGCCCAGCCGCGAAACCGCAGCAGGCGCCGATCTCGTCCTCGACGAGGAATTCTCGCCCTTCGCGCCCGAAAATTTCGACCTTGTGTTCAGCGCGCTGTCGCTGCAATGGGTCAACGACCTGCCCGGCGTGTTCGCCCAGATACGCCGGAGTCTCGCGCCGGACGGCCTGTTTCTCGCGGCCATGGTCGGCGGCATGAGTTTTCTGGAGCTGCGTCATTGTCTCACGCGGGCGCAGGAGGAAATTGAAGGCGGCGCCAGCCCGCGCGTCTTTCCCTTCGTCGATCTGCGCGATCTCGGCGGCCTGCTGCAACGCGCCGGTTTCGCCCTGCCGGTGACCGATTGCGACGCCATCGCCGTGCGCTACGACGACATGTTCGCCCTGCTGCGCGACTTGCGCCAGATGGGCGCGACGAATGTTCTCACGGCCGGCGCGCGGCGACCGTTGAAGCGATCCGTGCTGTTGCGCGCCGCCGAACTGTATCAGACCGATTTCGCCGATCCCGACGGCCGCATCCGCGCCACCGTCGAAATCCTGTGGCTGTCCGGCTGGGCGCCGCATGAAAGCCAGCAAAAACCGCTGACGCCCGGTTCGGCGCGGGCGCCGCTGTCCAGCGTGCTCGGCGACAAGAGCCAGATCTAGCTTTTTGACGCAGCGCTAGAGCCTATTCCGATCCGATTGAATCGGATCGGGGCTCTAGTTTTTTTGTTTTTACGCGTTTTCTTAACGCGAACTGGCATCCACTTCGCTGGAAAACGCTCTAAGAGCCGCGACCGCCCCGAGGGCCGATGAGACAAGGAAATTCCAGAAGGCGAGCGAAAGCCCCAGGATTTTCAGCGCGGGTTCGTCGCAGCGCACCACTTTTACCGTCTGCAACTGGCGCCGGAAGTCTTCCATCGTCGCCGGCTTGACGAAATCGCCGGTGCAATCCGTCGGACCGGCCCAAAGCTTCCACTCGACCCCCGCATGATAAAACGCCAACGCGGCATTGGCGGCGAAGATCAATGCGAGCAGCGCGAGGGCGGTCCTGGCGGCGGCCGGCGGCGCGTTGCGGGCGAGGAAAATCGCCGCCGCCGCGACCGGCAAGGCGGCATAGAAGGCGTAGCGCTCCTTCAGGCACAATTCGCACGGCTGAAAACCCAGCGATTGCAAGGTCCAGGCGGCGATCAGCGTAAGCGCGGCGGCGACGAGAATCAGGCTCGCCGCCAGCAGGGTTTTAGGGCGATCGCGCGAGGCCATGGTCACGCCATCCGCGCGGCCATGTAAAAGCCGAACACGACAATCGCCAGCAGGCCAGCCATGAAGGCGCCGAAATGCTTTTCCAGGAAATGACGGAAGAAGTCGCCGAACGTGTTCATCGCCGCCGCCAGGAGAAAGAAGCGCGCGCCGCGCGTGACCAGAGAAAGCGCCATGAACAGAGCGAAATTATAGGCGAGCAGACCGCTGACGATGGTGACGAGCTTGAAGGGGATGGGGGTCATGCCCTTGACGAGGATGAAGGCCCAGCCCCATTGCGCGTAAAAGGCGCGCAGCGCGTCGATTTTTGACGCATAGCCGTAGAGATTGATGATCCACTGGCCGAGGGTGTCATAGAGCAGCGCGCCGATGGCATATCCGGCGGCGCCGCCCAGGACGGAGGCGACGGTGCAGACGGCGGCGTAAAACCATGCCTTTTGCGGCTTGGCCAGCGACATCGGCAGCAGGATCAGGTCCGGCGGCAGCGGAAAGAACGAGCTTTCGGCGAAGGCGACTCCGGCGAGCGCCCATGTGGCGTGGCGGCTCTCGGAGAGGGAAATCGTCCAGTTGTAAAGTTTTTCGAACATCCTGATGCCGCCGCCCTTCATGATTGGCGCCCTCTTAACATCGGCGGGCGGCGCTGACCACCGCGATGGTTCAAACTTTGCGCGGGCTACGTGGACGGCCGCGTTGGCAAGGCGTTTTTTAATTTTGAACGCGCAGGTCGGCGTCTCATTTCGCTATGCCGGCGTCTCCCGACGATCCAAAAATCCTTTGGATCGAAAATCCTTTGGATCGATGACGCGGCCATTCGCTTTTGGTCGCGTCGCGATTTCGCACATTTCCAAATCTGGAGTCGCGAGGATCACAGCAGAAACGTCGGCGCGAGGCGCCGGCCACAGGCCCGCATTATCCACCGGGATTTGCGCGCGCGTCGCGCAAGGCCGACAAGGAATGGAAAGCTTTTGTCGCGCGACTGAACGCGGCGGACTCGCGCCAGCCGCAACCGCCGACCACGCTTCAGGCCGAGCTGCGCGATTACCAGCTTGAGGGCTTCCAATGGCTGTCGCGGCTGTCGCATTGGCAGGCGGGCGCCTGTCTGGCCGATGACATGGGCCTGGGCAAGACCGTGCAGGCGATAGCGGTGATGCTCGAACAGGCGCCGCACGGCCCCTGTCTGGTGATCGCACCCACCTCCGTCTGCCACAATTGGGAGAAGGAGCTGAGCCGGTTCGCGCCGAGCCTCGCCGTGCTCAAGTTCGGCACGACGGCGGGCCGCGCCGAAATCGTCTCCGGGCTCAAGGCGATGGATGTGCTGGTGATCAGCTATGGCCTGCTGCATCAGGAGGCCGACCGGCTCGCGGAAATCGGCTGGCGCATGGTGGTGTTCGACGAGGCGCAGGCGATCAAGAACGCCGACACCCGCCGCGCCCAGGCGGGACAAAGGTTGAAGGCCAATTTCCGCCTCGCCCTGACCGGCACGCCAATCGAAAATTATCTCGAAGAGCTGTGGAGCCTGTTCAATATCATCAATCCCGGCCTGCTCGGCTCGCGCGAGCGCTTTGTCCGCCGTTTCGCCACGCCGATCGAACGCAACCGCGATTCAGCCGCCTTGCAGGCCCTGCGCGCCCTGATCCGGCCTTTCATCCTGCGCCGCGTCAAGAGCGCCGTGCTGGCTGAATTGCCGTCGCGCACCGAGGTCACGCTGGAGATCGACCTGCCCGACGAAGAGCGCGCCTTTTACGAGGCGATGCGGCTGCGCGCGCTGGAAGCGCTGGCGCAACTCAACGAAGGCGGCGGCAAGCCCGGCCAGAACCGCATCCATATTCTCGCGGAAATCACCAGATTACGCCGCGCCTGCTGCCATCCCGGCCTGGTCGATCCCGAGACCGTGCTGCCCGGCGCCAAGCTCGAAGCCTTTCTGGAGTTGGTCGAGGATTTGATCCGCAACCGCCACAAGGCGCTGGTGTTCAGCCAGTTCGTCGGCCAGTTGGAGCGGGTCGCCGAGGTCGTGCGCAAGCGCGGCATCGCCTTCCAATATCTCGACGGCTCCACACGCCGGCGCCGGAACGCGCCCGACGCGTCGAGGCCTTTCAGGCCGGCGAGGGCGACCTGTTCCTGATCAGCCTCAAGGCGGGCGGCTCGGGCCTCAACCTCACCGCCGCCGATTATGTCATTCATCTCGATCCCTGGTGGAATCCCGCCGTCGAGGATCAGGCCAGCGACCGCGCCCACCGCATCGGCCAGTTGCGTCCGGTGACGATCTATCGCCTGATCGTCAGCGACTCCATCGAGGAAAAGATCCTGGACCTGCACCGCGCCAAGCGAGACTTGGCCAGCGATCTCCTTGAAGGCGCGGAAATGAGCGCCCGCCTCACCGACGAGGACTTGCTGAACCTGATCCGGGGATGAAACGCATGGGACGGGCTTCAAGCGCACAGACAGCCTTCACCGTTCCTGTCACGGCGACCTTTCAATAGTGACGATTCAATCTCGTGCGTGTTCGTAGTTTGACCCCACATGACGCGCCACTCAGGATGGAACTTTGACCACCTTATCGGGGAACTGGCAGCATCATGGCGGTGGGGGACGCGGACGCGAAAAGCCCCGTCCTGTGATGGACGAGGCTTGTTTGATAACGATGGTTGCGGGGACAGGCAACCATCTCAAATTGCTGTTTGAAGCCAAAGCGTGACAGTCCCGCCCCAACCCGCAAAGACCGAAACCATGGGCCATTTTGGCTGGGGCGGCAGGAACCCCGCCTCAATCACAAATTAGGCTAACCTATTGATTCGTCGTAGGTACTTGCGCTCGCGCACAGAGTAGCGCACACATCGGGGTACAGGCAAGAGATAGGTCGCGAGAGCGTACGTGATCGAAATTCTGTATGGCTGTCACATCCAAAATTCTTGGCATGACCACACGCCGGCGCTCGCCTCCCTCCGAAGGCAGAGGCCACAGGTTCGAATCCTGTCGGGTGCGCCAGTCGGGATATAGATGGGCACTGTGATCGTTGGGAAATTTCCCGCAAACGCGCAAAAACGTGAAAGAAACGGGCGAAGTACGATCCGTTCCCGCATACACCCACTCACATGTAGACCTGCGGCGAGCCAGATTGAGAGGCCTGATCGACCGGGTTCGGCTCTAAGCCGACCTCCACAAGACACGGGAACGCGGTCGAGCTTGCGCTTGATTTTATGTGTCGCAGTCTCCGGGTCTCAAGCTCATAGCCTTGTTCAAAAGCGTCCTTACTGCTCTACGATACATGAGCAGGTCTGACATCGTAAATTGGACGCACGACCCTATATTCGGCAGGGTGACGACCCCAGATTTGGCCAGTAAATTGATTGCAGTTTCATTCCACACGCCCTTATTATGGACGATGATATTCCTAATTGCGATTAGTTCTATCATCCCTATGGCGCTCCATACCTTAAGAGCGGTTTCCTTCTTTGCTATATGCTCATTTTTCGCTTTCAGGCGGATGATTGTTTCCTCTTTTTCAACTTTCTCCTTGAGGCGGGCGAGCAGAAATGTTGCCTTCGAGCCGGGGTCGTTTGGGACGTTCAGGAAGCCGTTTGCTGCAAGAATTTCAGATGAGAGGTCGTCGAATAGGACGACAAGATCGGCCACCAATAACCTGACTGCGTCTTCGAACAGTTTTTGCGCAGCACCATCTTTGATTGAGTAAGTGATAGATTTCCGCTTAATATGTTTGGTTTTAATTGCGGATTTAAATCCTATTCGCGATTCTTGTCCATTCATAATGCTCTCAATTATCTCAGATACATTTATATCCCCATTGGGCTTGCTTCGTTTCAATTTTTGAATAGCGATTAACAATCCGTAGGCCGTTTGGCTCCATGCCTTAAGGCGCAGCGGAATAAAAGTTTCATCCATCTCTGTCTCACAATTCTAAAGCGACGCTAACGCCCATGGAAGAGTTGCCGAGTCGCGGGAACCGTCAAGAACTTGCATGGGCGACGTTCAAAAAGAAATCTGCTTCAAAACGCTAATTTCGCAGGTGTCGAATTTAACGTCAGACCAAAGGGGGGGGATGGCTCTTTTCCGCCGCTCTCTGCCTTCGACCAAACGCGCGATCCCTCTACATATAGTAGGTGTATACGTTAACCGGATAGGCAAGGACCATCCCTCGGGATCAAGTTTCGGAAACGCTACGGTGCGGCTCGAATTTCCGGCCGGCCGCACGGCCCGCGTTATAGGCGTCTGGGGCCACCTTTCGCTTGCGGTTTTGCGATTTGGCGCGGAACGACAGCCCGAGCTTTTCCAGTTCCTCTTCGATGACCGACGTTTTCAGCGGTACGAGGTCGCGGCCGGTCGCGCGCCTGTTCGCGGCGTCGCGTTCCGCCTTGAGGCCCGTCAGTTTTTCGCAAATCCCATGGGCCAGCCCGATCTGAAACGAATGCGCCGAAACCCGCCGCCCGTCCCCCGCGTCCGCAAGCGCCGCGCGCTTGAACCGCGTTGTCTCGGTCTCAAACGTCGCGACAATCAGGTCATGGAGATAATGCGCGGCTTCGACATCCGCGGGCAGGCCGAAAAAAACAAAGCGGAGCGTGCTGTCCCTGGCCGTCTCCCCCCAAAGGTCGTCGGCGTCGGCGCGGCGCTGACGGATGAAACGTTCGAGTGGGGAGACGCCCAGCAGCGAAGATGAGAACAGGGTCAGAAAGCTCGCGAGCGCGAAAGCTTCCATGACCCGCAGGGGGCTGGTGGGATCATTGGGATCGAGGGGTTTTTTCGCAAGCCATTGCTGCGCCGTTTCCTCAATCCTGGCCGCAGCCAAGCTGGCGACGGCGTCGAGATCCACGTCCTGGATTCGCTGTGCGAGGCACACGATGTCGTGATCCGCGTCGCGATCATCCACGCGATGATCATTTCTCGCCCTTGGCTGCGTCTTCATGTCTCACTCTCTTCGTCGCCCATATCGACAGGTCGCGCCCAAAGTCTTTTTCACCAAATGAATAAATGGCCTTGCCGATCAAGTTCGCGCAATCTCATCTGATAGTCGGGCATTATTATTTCCAATGACCTCCAGAAGCGTCGAGAATGATTGTGCTCAAGGATATGACAAGCCTCATGGGCGATCACATAATCGACCGACTTCATTGATGCCATGATCAGCCGCCAATTCAGCCGGATGCGTCCATAGGCGTCGCAGCTGCCCCAGCGCTTGGACTGATCGACGACTTGCACCGCTGGCGTCGGAATTCCAAGGAGCTCGGCCATTGCTTTTGCCCGCGCCAAAAAATGCATTTTTGCATGGTCGCGATACCAATGCCTCAGCGCGCTTCGAACCGCTGCGCGACGCACTGGCGCGCCGGCATTCGGCAAGACAGGAGCCAGGAGTGACGACCCTCGTGCGACAATGCGCGTGATGACCGCCTTCTCGTCGGGGACGACTTTGAGCCGGTAAGGTCGACCCAAATAGTGGAACGTCTCGCCGCTGACGAATTCACGCGTGGAAGGCGTCCCGCCTAGCTCGCGATATCCAGCCTGTTTTCGCAACAGCCAGGGGCCTTTTTGGCGGACAATTGCAATGACGCGATCGTCATCGAGATCGAAGGGAGCGAGCACGCGGACGCCATCATAGCCGACTGAAATAGCAACAGTCTTTCGCCGTAACGTTCGCTCTATCGAGAAATTGATGAGCTCGCCGCCAAAATCCAAATGATGCGATTCGCCGCTGTTCATCGCGCAAACCTCGCGCGCGCAACGTCCATAACCTTGGCGGTGACGGCCTCGATTTTTGCGGCCTCCATTCCGAAAGACCGCAGTCGCTCCTTGATTGCGCGCCGCATCTGGCGTTGAACGTCTTCCTTGTGTTGCCAGTCGACGACAACGGCATAGCCTTCCAGAGCCCTGGCGACGTCAGCGGCAGCGCCTGAACGAATCTCAATATCTGCGCCGTCGTCGATGAATGGTAGAATCGCGCCAGCTGCTCCCGAAAGCCCGTGACCCGATCCGCTTCCACCCGCCCGAACGCCTGAAACTTGCGCCGCCATCTCTTCCAGCCGCGCTAACGCGCTGGCGGCGGACACACGCGCCTCCCGCCTTTCATTGACGATCTTCTCTAGCTGCTCCCAAAGGGACGCGTAGGCCATCGGGTTTTCGTCACGATGGACATGGATTTCATGGCGAATAGCGTGCTCGATTTCTGCGGCCTTGGCTTCCGCCGAGGACAGACTGTCAAGATGCTGCTTGAACGCCGGGTCAAGGATGTCGCGTTTGACCAGAAGTTGTTCAACGCCTTCTACGGAGAGATGCTTGGTGATGATTTCACCAACCTTCGCGCCGTAGTCCTTGGGGTCGAAAGGCTCTTGATAATGCGCGCGCCGGGCGGTCACACGCAACCGCGCGAGCCATTTCAAATCAGAGACGTAGGGTTCTTCGAGCGCCTTCGGATCGGGTAGAACCATGTCCATGGCTTCGGCGAAGCGAAGGAAATCGAGTTCGAATTTAGCCCGGACGTCGTCGGGATCGAGCAGCGCGAGGCACTTCGCTTCATCCGCGCGATCAACGCCCTCGAACAGGCGCATGGCCGCGCGGTGACGGCTTTCCAGCAGCTGGATTTTTTCGGAGAGTGGACGAAGCGCATTCAACACGCCGTCCTCTTCCGAGAACAGGTCTAGTGCGTTGCTAATGCGTCGGTTATCGCCCCAGTAGTCGACCACGAGCCCATAGGTCTTGCCTTCAGCCGTTCGGTTCACGCGGGCGATGGCCTGCAACAGGGTGTGTTCGCGCAGGGGCGCGTCGAGATAAATTACTTGTTCGACCGGCGCATCGAAGCCGGTAAGAAGCATGTCGCAGACAACCAATATTTTGAGCGGATCGTCCGGCTTCTTAAAGTGGAAAATGCGATCATCGCGTTCCCGCTTCGACAGGTGATGCGCCTGCAACCGGGCGCTGTCGTTGTTCGACGTCGACATGATCAGCGCGCATTCCGGCGCGCCCAAACGACGCAATGCCTCGACATAGCTCACGGCGACATCACGGCTTGCCGTGACGATTTGCGCTTTGAAGCCGTTCGGCGCGATCGTCGAGCGATAGTGTTCCAGAATGTCCTTGGCGATCGCTTCCACCCGCTGCGGCGCGCCCGCGAGCTTTTCCTGAAGGCGCATTCCGCGCTTCAGCTTCTCAATCTCTTCGTCAGAGAGTTCTGGGAAGGAGTTTCGAATATCGCTTTCAAGGTTGCGCCCATCGATCCGCAAGCACGCATCGCGCATCTCGTAGAAAATGGGGACGGTCGCACCGTCCTTCACAGCCTGGTCAATTAGATAGCGGTGAAGGTAATCGCCGAACACCTCCCGCGTGCTGCGGTCTTTCTTGTCGATGGGCGTGCCGGTGAAGGCGAGCATGCAGGCGTTGGGCAGACCGGCCCGCATGCGGGCGGCGAGCGCGCCATATTGCGTGCGGTGCGCTTCGTCCACCATGATGAAGACATTTTTCGCATCGGAAATGACGGCGGAGCGCCTTGGCACGGCGCTGTGGAACTTATGCACGGTTGTCAGAACCGTTGTTCCCGCGCCACCGGAAAGGGCCTTGCGCAGCGCTTCGCCGCTCTCGGCTTGAATGGGGTTTGCAAAACCGGAGCGCTTAAATTGCGCGGCAATCTGGTCGTCAAGGTCGGTGCGGTCGGTGACAATGACCAACGTCGGGTTTTCAGCCTCCGGTAAGCGGCGAAGTTTGGTCGCCAGAAACACCATGGTCAGCGACTTGCCCGAGCCCTGCGTGTGGTGGATGACGCCGCCACGCCGTTGCGGATTGACCGCCCCGCGAATGCGTTCAATCGCCTTGCCCACGGCAACAAACTGCTGATAGCGCGCGAACTTCTTGATGCGCCGCCCGTTGATGGTTTCGAACATCACGAAATTGCGCACGAGATCGACGAGATTGGCGGGTGCGAGAAGCCCGGCGAGCAAGATGTCTTGCCCGCTTGGCGTTCGCCCAAGTTGCGCGGTTAACGCATCGAGCGTTAGCGGATAGGGGTCCTTCCACTCCGCCCATTGTCGCGCCGGTGTCAGCGTCGTGCCGTATTTCGCCACGTCATGGGCGATCGCGATCGACAATTGTGCTGTCTCAAACAGGCGCGGCGCGCCAAGCCCGGAGAACTCATCGCGGCTTTCGTAGCGCCGAAACTGGCTAATGGCGTCGCCCATCGGGTCCGCCAGCGCCGGGGACTTGCATTCGATCACGGCAAGCGGCAACCCGTTCACGTAAACGACAATGTCCGGGATAATGTCCTGTCGCGGCCCCCTGATTGGCACTTGCCGGGCGAATTCGAACGCATTGGCTGATGGATCGTCGAAATCGAAAAACCGCACATTGCGATCCTGCCGGCGGCCGTTTTCCGTGTGTGGCGCAGTGACGCCGTAGGAGAGGGCCGTATGAGCCTTCTCGTTGGCCTCCATCAAATCGACGGCGGCGATACGCGTGACGGCCGCGACAGCGCGACGCACGCCGTCCTCACCTAACCACGGATTGAGCCGCACGAGACATTCGGCGAGTCGGACTGTTAACACTGGCTCGGCGGATAGCCCCTCACGCAAGCGACGCACGTCTGCAGACGACAGGGCCTTGTAGTCGAACAACACGCGCAACAGATCGGCGGCGGGTTCCTCCACCCATTCGCGTTCTAGTTGGTCGGCCCCCTGGCTCATGCGGCTTGTTCCGGCTTGTCGCGATGACGCGCGACAATGCTTTCGGGAAGGCGAAGACGACCAGAAAGGAGTTCTTGGGAGAGAGCAGCCCGATTGTGGAGGAGCCCCGCAAGGGCAGCCCGCTCGCAAGAAATGCGATGGTCAAACGCTTCCCCAATCTCAGCGATTTTCTGTTGCTCGATCTTTGGCGGCTGCAAAATTTGCAGTTTTTTGAACACTGGCATGTAGATCGTTTGGTGTGTGCTGCCTTCCTGAAGACGCTCCCATTCGCGACCCATGTGACGAAATACTTGCACTAGATAGGCCGGGAGCAGTGTAGGACCACATATCCAATTCGCGAAATCTTGGCTGGTCGCCATGGGTATCTTCATCCGCGTTGCCTTGCCAACTGTTGCAGTACGCGAGAAGACGACAGTATCCTTTGGTAGAATTCGTGCCGAAGAGTGTGCAATTCCCTTTGAAGTCACATATTCCGAAGTTTGGTCGACTTCGAGCGCTTCAAGTGCGTCGGTGTCCGCGAGCGACAGCCAAGGAATGTCGCCGCCCCAATAGTCGGGCTGATCGCGGCTAGGCGTATGCCCACTTTCTAGTTTCGCTACTTTCGTGAGTGTAACAAGGTCCCAGTCACAAGCGATGTGGGTGACACCTTCGGTGATGCGCCCCAGAACCCAACGGTTGGGCAATTTCTTCAGAGGTGCCTTGGTGCGGCGAATACCAAGGGTAAGAAGCTCACGCATCGTCGCGTGTTTTGCGTTTGCAATCGCCCTGATCAGCTCTCCCATGGCAGCGATAGTGTCCTCGAGCGCGAGCAACACTTCAGCTATCGAGCGCTGTTCGGCGAGCGGTGGAAGGTTGAGTGGGAAGTGCAAGAAGTCATCTTCACCTAGCCGGTTTCGGCTGATTGATGTCGTGCCAGTCGAAAAAGCGTTGGCTCGTTCTGACGTTCTAGGATGTTTCAAAATCCGGAGAAGGAACTGCGGATCGACGCAATCTTGCCGCGCTGCAAAAAGCGGAAACTCATTTGACACGTAGCAGCCAGCTAGATTGTCGCCCACTAACCCGAATGCTCCTTTCCAAGCGAAAAGACGATTGTAAATCACGTCTCCCGGCTGCACCCGGTAAATATGTTGTGCGGACAACCCTTCGCCCAAACGCTCTTCTCGGAGGAATGCGCCGTTTCCGTACCAACGAACTCCAAGCAACTTGTAAGTTCGATTGGGATCAATCTGCTCGCGCCGCTCCTCCAAGCGCATTGCGTCGCGGAAGCGTGCGGTGGTCCAGCCCTGCGGCAGTTCACCCGGCATAGCCCATCTCCTTCAGGAGGGCGTTCATGCGCGCAGCCGCCTCGTCCCGCGCCTTCTCGGCAGCCCAGAGCTTGCTCAGTTCGGCTTTCACATCGATCGGTTTTTCCGGCTCCAGCGTGTCGATGTAACGGGAGATGTTGAGGTTGAAATCGTTCTCGTCAATTTCCTTCATATCGACAACACGACAGAAGCGGTCTTCGTCCTTCCATGCCCGGAAGGCATCGACGATACGGGTGATGTTGCCCTCTCCAAGGATGTTCTTCTTGGGTCGCTCCTCGAACTCCTTCGCGCCGTGGACGAACAGCAACTTGCCTTTGCGCGACTTAGGCTTCGCCTTGTTGAGGATAAGAATGGTCGCGGGAATACCGGTGCCCGCGAACAAGTTTTCCGGCAGTCCAATAACGGCCTCGAACAAATCCGCTCTCAGCATCGCCTCGCGAATGCGCCCGTCGCCAGAGCCACGAAACAGTACGCCATGTGGCATGACGACACCGCACACGCCCTTGGCGTTGAGCGTCGCAACCATGTGCTGCACAAAGGCGAGATCGCCCATATTCTTGGGCGGAATGCCATAGATGAAGCGATTGAAACTTTCCTTCTCATTCTCGCCAGACACGTCATCCGCGCCCCAGCTATCGAGTGAGAAAGGCGGGTTTGCAATGACGCGATCGTAAAGGATCAGATTGCCCTCTTCATCGAGAAGCCGGGGATTGCGGATCGTGTCGCCTTTTTCAATCCGCGCATCGCGCAACCCATGCAGCAGCAGGTTCATCTTTGCGATGGCCCATGTGCCGAGGTTCTTTTCCTGCCCGTGCAGCGTAATGTTGATCGGCTCCCCGAGACGCTTGTGTTCGATGTCAGCAATGTGGCGCGCGCTTTCGATCAACATGCCGCCGGAACCGCAGGTCGGATCGCTGATGCGCATTCCCGGCTTAGGGTCAAGCAATTCGACGATCAGGCGCACGACATGGTGGGGCGTGTAAAACTCGCCGCCCTTCTTGCCCGCGTCGTCGGCGAACTTGTCAATGAGATATTCATAGGCACGGCCCAGCATGTCCGGCTCGGACAATGAGGTGTTGGACAGGTCGATGCGCGAGAAATGATCGATCAGTCGCGCAAGCACTCCTTCTCTGTTCTTGGCGTCGCCAAGGCGCGATTCGGAATTGAAATCGATATTAGCGAGGACGCCCTCAATCGAGGGGTTTTCGTCTTCGATTGCGGCGCACGCCTTGTTGAGTTGGTCGCCAATTCCGGTTGTCAGCTTCTTGAGCTTTGACCAGCGCGCGCGTTCTGGGAGAAAAAATTCATGCTCATCGGGGTCGCTATAGGCGATGTCCTTGGACAAGCCGTTGCGGATACACTCCTGCGCCTCTTCTTCAAACCGGTCTGACAAGCGTTTCAGAAACAGGAAGCCGAAGATGTAAATCTTGTAATCGGAGCTATCGATGGAGCCGCGCAGGATATCGGCGGATTTCCAGAGATGACTTTCCAGTTCGCTGCGCGTGAGCTTTGCCATATTTTCCCTCAATAGTTTCGGTTGCCGCCGAAGAGACGCGCGTCAATCAAACGTCGCGCGAGCCGGCGGCGGATGTCTGCGGCCTCGATGGCGGTGCGGTAAGCGGTCTGCGCATCCTTGACGAACGCGGCGATGCGCTGCTGTTCGTCCAGCGGCGGCAAATTGATTTCCAGCTTGGCAAGGTCCTTTGGAGACAGCGACAACAACGTGGTCGCTCCCCGACGCAGCACTTCGATCTTGGGGCGAAACACCTCACTGGATAGGATCGCGAAGAGCACGCCGCCGGTCGTTGCCGGATTGGGTCGTACGACGATGACGTTGCCGCTGGCGATTGCGCCCGCCGTCTCATTGCCAACCAGCCCAAACTTCAACAGTGTGCCGCGCCCGGTGACGAGAACATCGTCCGAGCGAACGGCATAGGTCTTGGCGCGAGATGGGTCCGGAAAGCCGACTGTGTCCAGCGCCTCGCGCTCGGTCACCATGCCATCCTGGAGGTCGCGAACGCCAATGACCGGCAATTTTTCGCCAGGGCGTTCAAGCGAATCTTCGCGGGATACGCCAATACCCGCGAAGACCTCGGAGATATCCACAAGGCGGACAGGCGGCGCAGGCGGGGCTTGCATTGGCGAGCGTTTCATGTTGCCCTTATGCGCTCAGCGCTATTTGCCGTCAATACGAAAATGAACCGTAATAGGCTACGTAAAATAATTGTTAGATTATGCCTTGATTTTGCCAGAGTCCGCCTCCATCTTGGCGCTATCGGGCCTTGAGCTCGACGGCGCAGCATAGAAAGGAACAGACTCATGGGTACGAGAGCAGAACCGAGCGGGCTCGCATTGACGGCACAGGATGCCGCATTGATCCGAGGAATGATCAACAGGGGTGACCGGCACCACGACATCGCGGCGTTCTTCGGCGTGAATCAGGGCCGTGTCGCCGAGATCAAGGATGGGTCAAGATATCCGGGGGTTCAGGCCGCCGATGCCGATGAGCTTCCGCCGAAGGGGCCGTATCTGACCCCCAAAGCGGCGTGGCAGGAGAACCGGCTGCGCTAACAGCCGGTTTCCATTAACCGGGGCCGAAGCCCGCTGATCGTGTCTTGAACACCACGAAATTAGCTGGCCCCGTCTTAAAGATCAATGACCAGGCGCTTCGGACTGGTCATATTTTTGTAAGGACTGGCCGAAATGGCTGATTACAGAATCGACTGCATAAACAAGCCCAACCGCAATAGCCCTCATGAACACATCACCCATGTCGGCGGCCCCAAGCCCGATAACTCGGGCCGGTGGAAGGACACTGTGGCCAACGTGATTCAACTGATCGAGCAGAAGGCCCACCGCTTTTACACGAGTGAAGGCGGCGTCAGCGCTTGGGTCGGCGTCCGGACGAGCGCTACGGGCAACAAGTTTATCCAGTCAACGGCGGACGGTGTCTGGAAGGACAATCTTCTGGCGCTGAAAGAATGTGGCTGAACTTATTGCTCCGCCTTTGTAATCCCGCCAGAATTTGAAAGTGGTAGTCGGGCGGCCTTGCTGTCCGGCTATATTTTTATCACGATTTAATCCTCGCGCCTCCCGACTAAAACCGCTTGAAGGAACGTGCTGCAAAAATAGCGACCATCATTTTCGAGCGAAAGGCACGACGACGCCGGGCTGATCCGAATTGCTGTGTCGCCGCTCGATATCGCTGCGAAGCTGAACAATCTCGCCAGATTTCAACGCAAACCATCCGGCGGGCAAGTTGGTGACATTCTCGATATCGCCGGGCGACATCGTGAATTCAACTGCAAGCAAATCTGCCTTGGTGCGGATGCCAGACGTAACGATAACTTCCATCGCGTCCTTCAGCACGCGCGGCTCAGTGACGGGCCACGCCCGATCGAGAGGTTCCTCGCGGCTCCAGCCTTTCGCCGAATAGAGCTTATACAATTCCACCTGGTGGTCGCCGGAAACGATTTCCAAGTCGGACAGGCGCTTGATTTGGGCTTTGATCGATACGCGCCAACGATCTTTTAACGACAAGAACGAGGCGAGCGATGGTCGCGAAACCTCGTGCGAATAGGTCGTGGATGGCATCAGGAATGCGCTCGCCAATCTGAAGGCCTGCGTCTCGATGAATTTGAGATTCTGCTTTAATTCAGCGACTGTCACATCCTTGTGGAGGATGGCGTGCGCCATTTCATGGGCAGCGTCCATTTGTCGGCGAGGAAATGACATTTTATCGTTCGCAAGCAATACGTGAGGGCGATCTTCGGCCGTCGACCAACTGCAAAGGCCATCAAGTTTCGACGTGCCCATCTCGATGGTGCTGATCACGAAGCCAACGCGCTCCATGAGCGCAACGACATCGGTGCACGGGCCTTCCCCGATTTTCCAATGGCTGCGCAAATCCAGCGCGATGCGCTCGATATCTTCATCACGAAGTTGCTTGTAGCTGCTTCCTTCCAGGACGTCGGGAATATCGATCGCAGGGAAATCGACGTAATGCTGCAAAATCGAACTGAGTTCGTGGAGCCAGCGCATTTGCGCATGTTGGTAATCGATGTCGCGGACAAGCGTACTGGCAAGCGACCGATGAAACATCGGTCGCGCGCTATCGTAGATTGGCCGAAGAAAGAACTCCCGCCGGACACGCAGAACGTCGGAAAGAGCCGTTAACGCCTCAGTGTCAGGCGAGCTGGAACCGTCTTCCCATCGAGCCACCGTACTTGCGTTGACACTCAGAAGCCGCGCCAATGCAGATTTACTCGCGATGCGCCGCGCAGCCCGCGCTTCCGTTAGTCTCTCCGGCATAAATCCGGGCGTTCCCACGCGCATTTTCCACCTTTACCTGCAACAATTTTAGATGGCCGAAGCCTTATTCCTGTCCTGCCCCACCGTCCTCTTTCTTCGGCTTGCGCGCTTCCGGCGGCACGAAGGGCTTCACATTAGCCTTGAGAGAAACCGAAGAGGCCGGCGGCACGGCTGTCGGCGTAGTGCGTGTTTCGGGCGCATCGCCAGAGCCGCTCAGGAACTGGTCGATCTGCTCATAATACAAAAAGCCTTCATATTTCGAGTCCACAACGCCGATTGCCATTTCCTGAATCTGGCCAGCCTTCTCCCGATCGCGCGCTACCAGGAAGAGCGCGAAGATATCGCCAATCCTGGGGCCTGACCCATCTAAGTCCAGGCGTGGAGACAAATGGTAATTCATTGTCACGCCGGCCTGACGAGACATGTTCTTGTGCGGCACAGCCTTCGGTTCTGGCATCGCCGCCAGCCCGAGGATGATGCCCTTCCCTTCGACTTCAAACCGCATGAAAGGTTGGAAAACTTTCAGCTCAGTGTTTGGAATTACTCCACCGTCCAGCAGACGTCCTCCATGCAACTGACAGACATCCTCGAACCCCTCTTCCATCATTCGGAAGCGGGCCTGTCCTTCCAGTTCACGGGCACGCTTCCGGTTTAGACCGGCGCGGTCGCGGATCATCTCGAAAGCTTTCACCGCTTCGGCGCGAAGTCGGTCTTCAAGGTCAATCAACAGTTCCTTGCTCACCGTCAGACGAAGGCGGCGTTTGATGAAGTCGGTCATAAGAGCCCCGAATCGACGGAGATTGCATAATGACGGATTTATACCACGAAATTTTGCACTTTGAAATATCTAATGTCCTGCTCTGGGTCTCCTCCCCAGGAAACTGCAGCCACAGATCAAGCTGATTGTCTGAGGTTCCCGGTTCGGAATTCGTCCAGCATGCGGACCATGATACCGTACCCATGATTTGATGCGTAAGAGGGGGTATCTATGCGCAGCTATGGTCAGGCTGCTTCCGGCACGCATTTGATTTTCAATGATTTTTAGAAGCAAGACGATGCTTTTCGGCGACCCGAAAGAGATCGAGAAAGCAGCCAATCGAGCATGCTGATGTGGCGACCGCCATCGACGACGTAGCTGCCATCGCTAAGGCGTCGCTGAAATAGATCAGGCGCCCCCACGACCGCTTTGCTTGAGCCCAAACTAGATCGCCATCTGGCCCGTGCGATCCGTTGGCGCACCATGGCCATGCGCCTGAATGATGGCGTCCACGTCTTTGCCATCGTCAGTCGAAGCCAATTGCGCCGCTGGATCGCTGGGGTTGATATTTGCGTAGGCGATAACCGGCTCTGCGTTTTCGGCGCTT
This sequence comes from Rhodoblastus sphagnicola, assembly GCF_002937075.1. GTDB lineage: Bacteria > Pseudomonadota > Alphaproteobacteria > Rhizobiales > Beijerinckiaceae > Rhodoblastus > Rhodoblastus sphagnicola. The sequence continues at coordinate 13,417 of NZ_NHSJ01000045.1, read as the reverse complement.
ACCGCATCGCACGACGCCGCGGACTCCGTCGATTCGACGTCCGTGGACGTGGCGGCGTTGTCGAGTTCCGACGAGACGCCCTGCTGCTCGTCGAACAGGTCGGCCTTCTCTGCCGGAAGTTGATCCTGGAAAGCCTTCGATTTGGGCACTTCGACGACGCTCCCGCCGAACTTCGAGACGATCGCCTCGACGCGTTTCACATTGGCATGGCCTTGCCAAATGAAGTCGCCAGGGTTCTTCATTTTCGTATTGGCGTTGCAGAACAACCTAAGCGCCTTCAACGGAGCCTCGTCATCGGGCGCCAGGCGCTGAGGCACGCTGGCGAGCAGCTTGACGATGCGATCATCATCTTCGAGCATGGGGGATGCCTCGATCTTCTCCGCCATTTTCGGCGCCGGAACGACTATGGCATCCTTGATTTCCTTCGGCTCAGGCACAGAGGACCCCGGCGCGATCGGGACTTGGGCATTTAATGCGGGCTGAGCCGTGAACGTGGCGTCGGGCAGAAACGCCATGATTCTGGCCTCACCCGCCAGCCTGTACTTTTCAAGCGTTTTCGGATCCGAGCACGTCACGGCGTCGACCATCGCGCCGATCACGACCACGAATTTTTCGGAAAGCGGATCGACACCAGCAACTTCGAAGGCGGACATGGCCGCGCTTGCGCGCTTGCGCTTCAGTCGACTGAGCACCTTCTCAAGTGCATCGGTCAGTGGGAAATTATCGGGATTTACGTGCAGCATGGCGATCTCCTTGTTGAGAACAAGGATAAAACAGTTCTGTCTAACGCCTAGAAAAATGTTGCTGTAAAAATGATGTATATAATTTTTATACATAAAAAAATACTTTTTTTGCACAATTAATCCACGCAAAACGCCGGCACCATATGGATTTTTTCATTTGTTTTTTTTCGAGGCCCTGGCCGAAACGCTACGAATTGGCCCAAAATTGTGGCGCGAATGGCTCTATCGCCTAGCTTGTCGTAATATACGCCTTAGCTTTATTTAAAGAATTTGGATAATTATTTTTAAGTCAAGAAAAATCGAAAAACGTCAGTCCACATATTCTTACGAATCCAGTCGGCTGCTGACATCTGACGTGAGTAATGAGCATGAGCATTTCCTACGGCACCGCCCTTAACCCGTCGAAGAACCACGGTAGCACAAAACACGAACTCCGGCAGTCTTATTCGCATTTTGTAGGCCTTTGGCCCTCCGCTTATCGAAATTCTCCGAGTTACTCGGGCGAGCAAGGACGGGACGAAGATTGTCCCATAGCATTTTTGTTGCTTGCCATTTGGAGCGCAAATTCCTATTTCAAGCATCAGGCATAAGCGGGGCGGCGGGACATCCGGCGTCCTGTCCTTAACAGGATAGGAGCGAGCGTTGGAAAACAATTATCAGGAGCGCCACGAAGAATTCAGCCAGAGCTACACGGACTGCGAGGGCGAAGACCTGGTCAGCCTCGTCATCGCCACGGGCGAGTGGCTGGAGCGGCTACTTATCGATCGCCAAACGGTCGAGACCATCATGGTCGCCTTGTATTGCGCTCTGAGCGGCAATGACGTCCCGGAAGAGTTTGCCGGCGACGATTGGCGTCAGCTCTGGTCGACCCATTTCAACGACTGCAATCTCAAGTCGACGCAATTGATGACCGAACTGAACGCCTATGGTTTCTGGGGACTGCGCCCAGACTCTTACCTTGTCGACAAGCAGGTCGCGGAAAAAGAGTTGATCGAGAGGATTGGGTTTTTGGTGGCCAAGGGCCGTGCCTTGATCGACGCAATTCCCGCAGGATGGGGTTCCAATCAATTCATCGGGAACACCGTCCTCGCCGCAGAGGCGCGTTTCGCAATCGACGCCGGACATGGTGTGACCCCCGCGCAGTTGGCGGAACTATCGAAACTCAGCCTTAAGAGCGTCAAGAACCTCCTAGCGCCCGGCAGCGGGGTCGCGGTGCTGAATCTCGACGCTGACGGCAAGATTCCGTCAGCGGACGCCAAGCGCTGGCTGGAAGCCCGTTCGGATTTTCGTTCGTCCATCTGGCACATGGCCGAAGCCAATGAGCTTTTCGAGCGCGTCGAGGAAGAAAGCGACGACCTCGACGACGTGATCTTCGTTCCCGCCACCAAGGACGGCAACCTTTTCGACCCCAAGACCTGCCGCCGCGCGCATGGCTACACGATCGGAAAGAAGGGCTCCGAGGTGAAAGTGGAAGATTATCGATCCGCTCTCGACCGGCTCTCCAAAATGCCGACCCCGCAATGGCGCCGGCCGAACGCTCTTGGCAATTGGGGAATCGTCAGCGGCGTCTCCTGGCAGCGCAAGACGCTGGCCGAACTTGGCCTAGCGACGAACGACGGAGGAGACGCCTGAATGGAAATGACAATCACGCACCACGCCCAGCGCCGCCTTCAACAACGCGGCATTCCGCCGGTCATCGTCAATCTGCTCGACCAGTATGGCGCGGTCGAGCGCAGTCGCGGCGCCGACACGCTTTTCTTCAACCGGGCTGCGCGCGACCGGATGACCCGCGCCCACGGCGGCCGATCCATCGCCGGCATCGAGAAATGGCTCGGCGTCTACGCCATCGTCAGCGATGAGGGCTCGCTGATTACGGTCGCCCATCGCCGACGTCGCTTCAAGCGCAAGTAATATAAGGAGGATTTTGACATGAGCCTGCTTTCCACGATTGCGACCTTTCCCGCCCATGGGCCGATCGCCTGCCGCCGCTGTTTTGGCGCGTCGACGGATGAAACCCTGACCATCGGCCGTTGGCAGGCAGTCAATGATCCCGGCGCATGGGGCTCGGCGGCGCCAAGAATTCTGGTGTTGGGCTTTTCGAAGGGCTTTACCCAGGCCGGCGCTTACAAGACCGGAAAGTTCGAGAACGTACCGTTCAAGGGGATGCGTCCGCGCCTGACCGAAATGCTGCAGGCCCTTGGCCTGCTACAACGCGGACATGCCATCGATCCGACGATGCGCGCAGATGAAAAGGACTTCGCCTTCGGGTCGCTGGTGCGGTGCAGCCTGGCGCGCAGCAATGACGACGGCCGGCTGGAGTGCACGGGCGCGGTCATGCCGAAAGCCTTTTCGGAGGAAATCGCCAGCGTCACGAGGGGCTGCGCCGAAACCTATCTGACCAATCTTCCATCCAGCGTCCGGCTCGTCCTGATGCTCGGCACGACGGACGGCTACATCAAGAGCTGCAAGAAGTTGATCCGCTCGATCCACGGATCAACATACGCCGACATAAATGACGTCAGCTATCGCGCCGGCGGCGCCATTTTCGTTCACGTCAGCCATCCCTCCGGTCTGAACGGACACCATCCCAAATGGATGGCCGGCGACATGGCCACGCCGTCCGGCATGAAGCGCAAAATGGCGGAGGCCGGCGTCCGCGCCGCGATGCACGCCGCCTGAGGCGCTTTTTTAAGAAACCAGATCAAAGGAGGGATGAGCCACGATGAAAGTGTTTATCGCCAATTTCGGCCGTGAGAATTACGAATGGCCGGTTTGCCTGCAGCGCGGAACGATCGCGACCATGAACCGTGTGGATCTTCAGAAGCTCTGGGCCGCTGGTGACCGCGACGCCTATATCGACTTGCAAATGAAAGGCAAGACGGCGGCGGGCATCACTCCAACCAAGGCGGTGGCGTCGCGCTGGTTCAACCTGATGACCATCATCGCCGAAACCGATGGCGATTTATGGATTCATCGCGAAAAGGATCAGCTCTGGTGGACCACGTCGCGTTCGAGCACGCCGACGTTCGAACCGAAGCACGAAACAGTGGGCGAGAAGCGCGACGTCATCGTCTGCCACAAGCCCTCCGAACCGTGGTCAAACAGGAACCGATCGGGAAACAGACTCGACTGGAACGCGCTTCATCCAAAGGCGTGCGAATTTCTGTTCACCGAGGGAACGCTGCAGCAACTCCGCGACGATTATGCTGAATATGCCGCCGCATTGATCAACGGAGACGATCTTAGCCCCTGGCATTCTCGCCCCGAATGGAAGGCGAAAATCGAAAAGGCGAAGGGGAAGAAGGGCGTTGCGACAATCTTCAACGCCCGACAGCGATCCGCTGCCCGCATGGCGATGACCGCGATGGGAACGGTCGCTGGCGCCAACGGGCAGAAGGCCCTTCATACCGTCAAGAACAAGGACATGGGCTTCGCCTCGCAGCAGGATTTAGAAAAATATCTGCTCGACTTGCTCGAACTGCAGGAGGGACTTTGCGCAATCACTGGCCTTGCCCTCCAATTCGACGGAGACCACGACGACGTTGAAATGCTCTGCTCGCTCGATCGGATCGACAGCGCCGGCCACTATGAACCGGGAAATCTGCAGATCGTTTGCCGCTTCATCAATCGCTGGAAGCGCGCAGACGGAGATGATGAATTCCGGCGCCTGATCCGCGTCGTGCGATCGATATCCGATTCATAGCAATCCCATGCCTCGCAAATCTTTGCCTTGCAGGACGGCGGCGAAGTGAAGGCGTCAGGAGGGCGATCAAGCGCGGAATAGACGGAGCCAAGCGTTTTTAGATCATTTTCGGACTGGGGTTTGCCCTTTGGCAGGAAAAATCCCATGAAAACTGAAACGACGAATTATGTCCTCTATGACGTTGAAACGTCAGGAACTAGCGCTCATTATGACCAGATTTTCCAGCTCGGCGCTCTGCTGACCGATGAACATCTTAATGTCCTCGATCGGCTGGAACTACGCTGCCGCCGCCTGCCGCACGTGATTTCAAACCCCGAAGCAATGCTGGCTACTGGTGTCGATGCCACTATTCGCAATGGCGGCGATCACTCGCATTACGCTCTCGTTCGCGCCGCTCAGCAGACATTCAATGCCTGGTCGCCAGCGATTTTTTGCGCCCATAATGGATTTCAGTTCGACGAACGAATGCTGCGGCAGGCGCTTTTTCAGACGCTCCATCGACCCTTCCTGACCCAGTCCCATGGAAATCAGCGCATCGACTCGATGACCATGGCGCAGGCCTGCGCCATCCTGGCGCCGGGTCGGCTGACGATCCCGGATCTCAACGGGAAGCCCACGTTCCGACTCGGGCCGTTGGCGCGCGCAAATGGCGTCGCGTTCCCGGAGGAATCAGCTCATGACGCCCTCCACGATGTCGAAGCCATGCGCGGGCTGATGGCCGTCATGGCGGATCGCGCGCCGGACGTCTACGCAGCGACACTGCGCAACTCAAACAAAAAGGCGCTTCTGAGCCTGATCCGAAGTCACGAAATTCTTCGATTTTCAGCGGTTCACGCAGGCCGAGTGATCTCGCGGATCGTGGCCCCCGTCGTCACCGCGCCGTCCAATTCGAACGCGCTTTGTGTTTTCGATCTCGCCCATGATCCTGATTCAATCCGTCGGTTGACCGATGCCGAATTGGTTGGCGCTTTCTCTGCCTCGCCTCGCATCCTGCGCACGATCAAGCTCGGTTCGGCCCCAATTCTGTCCCCGGTTGGCGTTTTTCCAGGTGAACCCAGGGTGACGATTAGCGCCAATACCCTCGCCGAGCGTGCAAAAACCATACGTGAGGATCGTACATTTCAGGCCCGGATTGCGCGCGCAATGGATCGTCATTTCGCCAAATCGCCAGCTTCTGCTGCACCGGCAGAGCAAATCTATGGCCGTTTCATAGACCCTGCGGACGAGGTCTTATGCGAGACGTTTCATGAGACGCGATGGGAGGATCGTCGGCTTGTCCTGGATCAGATTGGCGACGACCGGCTGCGGGTGTTTGGCCTTCGGCTCATTTACGCTGAAAGGCCGGACTTGCTGACCGATGTCGAACGCGCGGAGATGCACGCGTGGCAATGTGATCGAATTCTCGCGGATAATGATGCGGCCTGGATGCCGGCGCCGACGGCGCTGCAGGCCGTGACGGAAATGATTCGCCGTGCGCAACCGAGCATGGCCCGTCAACTTGAGCAATATGTCCAACGCATCGCCCGAATCCGCACCGTCGCGACCCAATATCCTCACGCAGCCAAGATTCGGAAAGCGGGCTGACCGTTTGGCGCGTGGATCTGGCACCATAAAAGAGTATGGACGCGGGCGACCCCGCGTCCATTTTCTTTGCTTTCGGGATCAAACCCCACGGGCGCGCCGTCGGCGATTAATGGCGATGCGATGATCCTACGGCATTCGAAATCGCCGCCGGTTTCTGCCGACTTCTTAAGAGCCGCTTCCGATCTTGAAAAGCTCTTCTTCGCTCTCCTCCGGGGCTGACACCCCAGTCGTCACGTCGATCGAGACGGCTGCCCCAGCATTCGCTTCGGCTGCGTCGACGGGATGGTCGCCCGACTGGGAGCTCGGCCGCTCAGGCAAATTGGATAGCGCCGAACCCTGCCCTTTTGCGGCCGGCGACAATGCCGCGGCCACCTTTTGCGATTTGGCGCGCTTTCCGGAAAGCGCCGTCGCGCCGGCGTCGGCGCCGGCGCCGACGAGGTCGGCTTTGGCCTGGCCCGCTGCGGAGGCAGGCGCCTGATCGCCCCGTTTCTTTGAAGCCGCTTCGGCGGCCTCGAATATCGCCCGAAGCGTCTGCACGAGTTCCTGCAAATCATGTTCATCGCCGACTTGGTGCTTTTCCATGATCGCGATGATCTCTTCATCGAAGAACCCTTCGCGGAATCGCGGCGTTAAAGCTTCGAGATAGAACGGAGGCAGACGGGTTAAAGAGAAGCGGCTTGGAGTTAATTTTTCAAGTGCGGCCACAGCCTGTTTGAATTTTTCGACATCGATTGCGACGGACGAGGCTGTATTTTTCCGGGCCATTACGGCGATCCTTATGAAATGCAGGCGTGTATCGCCTGTTGTCTATGATCATGAGGCGCCGATGATTATCGCGTCAAGTGTATATAAAAAAGTTATAGCGTATTCGTGCAATTCGTATTGCGGATACGCTTGTATTATGAAATAAGAATGGCGTCAAAAAAACATCGGTTACTTAGCCAGCAATGGTCTTGTAATACAAGACCGGCTGGCCTTACCGGGCAATGCCTTCGCTCGCTGCCGCTCGCTATCGGAGAAAAGAGGATGTCGAGAACGACAATCATGACGACAGTGCGGCTCCCCGAGCACCACGTGAACCTTCTTGCCGAGAAGCAAAAAAAAATCGGCCTATCGACGTCTGCGGTCATCTCGAAGACCGAGGTCATCATTCGTGCGATTGAGTCCTATTGCGATCCCAACCGCCGCGCCGATCATTTCATCGACGCTGACGTCCATCGTCAGCGCGACGCGCTGCTTTGCGAGATGGGCCGGATCGCATCGCAGCAACGCACCTTGGGCGGTCTGTTCGCATTGGCGATCAAACGGGAATGCGGCGTGGACGCCGCGGCGTTGGAACAGGACCGTGCAAAACTGATCCAGGCCGCTGATTTACTTTCCGCCATCGCCGTTGAAATTTCTAAATCGGCAGGGTGACGGATGATTGCGCGGGCGATTTTTGGCGATGATTTTGCCGGGTTGCACAATTACCTCGTCGCCGCGCGCCGCGATCTCGACCCCGCCGACTTCACGCTCTTCAATATCGCCAGCCTCGACTCCGCCGTCGCCGAACTGCGGGCGGAGGCGCGAAAATCACACCGAGTAAAAAAGCCCGTCGCCCATCTGATTCTTGCCTTTCGAGCCGATGAGTCTCCGACGCGCGAGACGATGGGCGAGGCGGTCAGGCGTTTCCTTGAAACGCTGGGGCTCAGCGAACACAAAGCCGTCGCCGTCAATCACTCTAGATTTCCTACGGTCGCGTCGCACTACGAGGTCCATGTAGAAGTCTGCAAGATCGGTCCCGATGGGCGCACGGCGCGATCCCTGGACTCCTGGAATTTCGCATATGTCGAGCGCGCCGCCGCGACCGTGGCGAGAGAACTCGGCTTTTCGATCATTCCAGGCCGTTTCAATACGCTCGACTCTGCCGTGTTCGGTCCCGCCATCGTCGTTCGCGACGGAATCCTCCCGCCCGCAAAAACACAAGAATTTCGAGGTTATGCGGCCCAAACCGGCGCCATGGCGATCAGCGAGCAACTCAATGCGGACAATAGCTTTCGTGAGGAACTGGTTGCCGCCCGCATGGCGGCGGATTGGCGCGCGCTGATCGGGCTCTTCGCCACGCGCGGCTTCTCACTTTATATTAACGGAAAAACGAAGGGACGATCACAGCGCCTAGAAGCGGGCCTGCTGGTCGTCGACACAACCAATCCCGACCGGCGCGAGGCGCTCTCGAAATTGAGCCTGACGTCGGACGAAAAACTCAGTGGGCCGGGCCTTGTTAATGGCGGCGGCAAGATCGACGGCAAAAAGTTTCCGGCATTGGGCCCGCCACCGGAGGGATTGCTCACCGTTATTCCGCCAAAGATTCGCAAGTCGCCTTACGCCAAGGGCGCATCCTCGCCGTGCGCAGAAAAGGCGGCCGTCGAGCCGGCCCTGTCCGATCGGTTCGATGCTGCCGCCGCGTTTGCGCGATTCGAGGACGCACTCAAGGCCGCTCGGAAAACGAATTCCGATATTGCTACCGAGCGAAGCAAGGCGATCGGCGAAATAAAGGCGACATATGCCGAGCGGCTTGACAAAATCATCACCACCGGAAGATTGCGCCGCCGGTTGGTCAACCTCGTCCTCGGCCGCAGATCGGAAGTCGCCCGGTTTATCAACGTGACGGCCGATCTGATCGTCGATCATAAATTGGAACAGCTTCGCGCCGAGCGCAGTCAGACCTTTGCCAAAATCAACCAAAATGCCCAGATGCGCCGGGCGACCGTGCCGCGCTGGATCGAGTTCAAGGCCCAAGAGCTTGATCGCCATCGTGAGGATGTCGCCGACCGGCGCACGAATGGGCAAGCGGCGCCGCCATCCGTCGCCTCGTTAACCGAGCCGGCAATTCCTTCAACTCCGGCCGTCGCGACCATGTCGGCGGAGATGACAAATTCCAAGGGCGCTAATCCGCTTGTCATGTCCTCAACCAGGAACGAGCTGAACACGAAATCTGACGAAGAAAAGCAGCGTGATCAAATCCCAAAAAATGGGGTTGCTTATAAGGAGCAAATCAATGTCGACGCAAAATCCACCGAACGACGAACTCCCCAGGATCCTCACCGCGGCGCGGAATGCCGACAAGAACAGCGCGGCGGCGGACCGCAACGCCTATCGCGCTGCGAAATCGTCGGAGGAGGTTTTGGCCCTCATGAAGACGGCGCCGTCCAAGGGCGAAGATCCGCTCGAATCCTTGATGGAAATCTTGAACCTGGTCTGCAAGAAACTCAACGGAATCCAGGCGCAGGTGGACCGCATCCAAACTCAGAACGACCTGATATTGGCGCGATTGCCGGCCAATCCGAGCCCATCGACGCCGTCCGCCCTGATCACGCGATAGCCCCGTTGTTGCTGCAAGGGGCGGAGCGCGCGTCGTCTTTGCCGCGCGCTGTCCTCAAAGAGTCGTCGTCGACGGCAGAGACGCCGCCCGTTGCGCCGACATCGGCCTCGGTTACCTTCAGACCGGAAACTTTCAACGCCATTCACCGACGTCGCGCGGCTATCCAGTTGCGGCAATGGGCGAAACGTGCGGCGCCATCGCTGGACACTATCCTCAAGGGTTTGGAGTCAGCCGTGAAGACGCCGTTGCCCGTCACAACGGCGGTCGCCGCCATGACCGAAACAGCGTTGGCCAGATCGGTTGCGCCGACTGCCGTCATCGAAACCGCTAAAGGCGCCGCATCTGCCAAAGCCGGTTATGTCGATCTTGAGGCTGCTCTGGCATGCGCGATTCGAGAAATGTCCGAGCTTCAAAATCCCAAGGCTCGTGACGCCAACCCGAAGGTCACGGCCCCCCCCGCGATGGCGCCATCGCCGGACACCATAAAGGGCTTGACGCCAACCGTGACGACGCCGTTGTCCGTAACAACCGCAGTCGCCACCATGACCGAAACAGCGTCGGCCAGATCGCGGGATCCGGTTACCCCGCCTGCCGTCATCGAAACCGTCAAAGGCGCGGCTTCTGCCAAAGGCGGCCATGTCGATTTTGAGGCCGTTCTGGCGCGCGCGATCGAAGAAATGTCCGAGCTTCAAAATCCCAAGGCGCGTGAGGCCAACCAAAAACTCACGGCCCCCCCGATGGCGCCGCCGCGAACGGCCATGCCCGGCATCGAGGCGACCATCAAGGCCGAGATTGGATCGGCGCCGCCGTATCCATCGAAACCGTCGATCAAGCCACTTCCGCCGGATCACAACGAACGGCTGCTCGCTGCCGCATATTCGAGCACATTGAGCCGAGAGAAACGGCCCTTGGCCGCGGCTTTTCTATTGCTCAATCACAACCGCCACCACCCTGCCGCTATGAGCCTGCTGACCAGGGTTTGCCGAGCCATGGGCGCCGACATGACTCGAGACGTCGAAAGGTGGTCGATGAAAGTCTCCAAGGCAGAGAGGCTTGCGCTTTTCAATGAGGTCGATCCCAGAGGGGTGATGCGCAACAGCGTTGAAGGGGTCGAGGCGATGCTCAGGACTGTTTCGCAAGCAAAGGCGAAAAATGGAGGAAGGAACGCCAATGGGAGGGGTTAGGTGCGGGTTTTTGCACGACGGCTAGGGCAATAGGACTCTGCTTGGGGAGCCGATAATAAATAAGGAAACCCCAAAAACATGAACCCTGCAAAACGACCTTCAAAGATCACAAAAACAGCAACGCGCATCCGGCCGACGGTGACGCTCTATGACGAAAATGAGTTATCCGCGCTTATCCGCGCAGCCGAAACCGCCGCAGGCAGCACGGAGTTTGGCGCTGCCGCGTCAGAAGAAGCGAAGCGTCTGGCGCATTTGAAAGACATTGCAACGTCGTTCATCGGACCGGAGCGATCCCTATTGGTGGGCGATGATGGAATGATCGGGGACCTCCAGCGCCTCGGCGAGGCGGCTCCGAATCTCGGCCCTCTAGTCAAGCTTTTCATTCGCGAGGCGATGTCGTCGCGGCGCACCGGCTCCCCGATGACCATGCCCCCGCTCTTACTGCTTGGGCCTCCAGGTGTCGGAAAGACGTATGTTGCAAAGCGATTAGCTATCGCCATCGGCACCGCGTTCGTGCCGATCGAGATGACCATGTTAGATGATGTGGGTGACATCGGGGGCCACACAATGTCCTGGAAAGCCGCCCGCCCTGGCGTCATTGCCAGAACACTCCTTGACGAGCCGTGGGCATGCCCGATCATTGTCCTAGACGAAATCGAGAAAGCACCACGCTACGCGCATTCTGAACGTCCTTTAGACTTGTTCCACGTCCTTTTCGAGGCGGAAAGCGCGCGGCGATTCCGTGATGGGTATCTGCGTCTGACAATGCGAGCGGACCATATTTTTTTCGTTGCGACGGCGAATTCGATCGAAAACATCCCCCCGGCGGTGCTGGATCGCTGTCTGGTTGTGACCATTGATCGACCGAGTCTCGCAGAGGGTCGCGCCATCGCAGAAGGCCTTTTTCGCAATTTCGCTGCGGCCAGGCCGGGCATTGCCGGCCACCCTACCCGAGCGATTCTTGACGTACTGGCCCGGCACTCGCCACGTCATGTCAGGCGGATTCTTCATGTCGCCGCCGGATACGCCGCAGCCCGGGATGCGACCGCGCTGAATGTCATTGATCTGGAGGCTGCCGAAGCTATGGTTGGGGCGGGCGCGGAGCCTGAGCCTCGTCGGATTGGATTCATCTGAGGGCGCCGTTTATCGTCAAAAATCAATCATATCGCCCAATCGCACGGGCAACCCACAGGAGCCCCTGCAATGGCGGCCATAAAAGACTCAAAAAAAACCAATAAATCGATTTCGAGCCAACAGTTGAGTGTCCCCCGCGCTGAGCTCGAACTGCGAGTAAATATCCCTCGGCAAAGCAGGGGGCTTTAGGGAACAGGAAATCGTGGTGGCACGATCAGTTTCGCGCCACCACAAAAACCTTTTACTTGCCAAACAACGCGAGCGGCCGCACAGCCGCGAACGAGAGCGACCATGAACATTAGAAGAACACAAAGGGCGCATGTCAAGGCAAGATGCCTAAAAGTGAGCTTTCCACGATAGTTTTAGTGCTAAGTCTCAACGCTCAGACCTAAGAGGCACTTCAAGGACGGCATGCGCGCCGACCACGTCATGTGGATCGCCACGTCCAATACGATCGCCACGTTGCCTGCCACGGTCGTCGATCGCTGCGTCGTAGTCACGATCGGGCGACCGAGCCTAGCGGAAGGACGCCGTATCGCGGAAGAACTTTTCGCGAAGTTCCTACGGGATCGACCTGGAATCACGCCGCGACTGCCGGCCGGGGCCTTCGAGCTACTGGCGCACCAATCGCCGCGGACGATGCGAAAGAGTTTGCACTTCGCCTGCGGCTTCGCCGCTGGAAGAGATTCGTCCGCGATCTCGGTCGACGACATCAAGGCGGCGCTCGACATCGCCGTCACGCCTACGGAAGCGAGATCAAAAATCGGATTCATATAGCAATCCCTCGCTGGCCGAGCCAATGTTGGCTTGAGGACACCATGTGCTATCGAGCCAAGAAGCGCCGGCCGGCTTGCGGCGGCGGCCATGGGCCGAATGGCTCAACGGCCCATTGGCCAGCATGACGTTCGCCCAACACCGGTCATTCGTCCTCACCCCCGCAGGCGCATCGATTTGCTGCATGTCCACGGGATCGGCTGGCCAACTTTCCGCAACGGAAACACTTTGATCGTCATTCCCGTTGACCTGAAGCTCGTGTGCATGGGATATTTCGTTCATGGAAACAATCCGCTAGGCGTGCCGAAGTTTGGCAAACTCAGGGCAATGCCTGGAAAGGCGGGTTGTCGCGGCTACACTGTTACTGGCGCGTTCGTGTCGAGCCACAAGTTCAAAATAGGCACGACGCTTTGGTTCAGAGGGGAAATTGGCGCTCGCGGGCACATGCCTGATCCCGGAGCGCCAGGCATTTCGTGGGAGGCCGTGTCTGTCCGCATGGTGCGTTGACAGGCGGCAAGTCGCACTGCCCCACGTCTGCTCGTGCGAGCGGCCGAGAACAGGCCGTTCACCGCCCGGTTTCCGCCGGGCGCGAGGCAGGCGCGTGGTTAAAACTCCTTCCCTCAAACAGAGCCCGACGAGAATCCGCCACGATGCGGATCGTTCATCTGTTCTTGAGCCGGCACGGATCAAGAACAAGGGCTCATCCAACGTACGCATCCGACCGGCGCCGCAGGCAGCCTCGGATTTGACCACTTCAGCGATCAGGCGGCGACAGTGGCGGCGAGCTGGCGCTCTCTCCACTTCCAGGGCAACAGGTCGTCGATCTGTTTGGCGGGATGATCCGGCAGGCGCGCGAGGAGATCGGCGAGCCAAGCCTGCGGGTCAATATCGTTGAGCTTGCAGGTTTCGACCAGTGTGTAGACGGCGGCGGCTC
>NZ_NHSJ01000044.1 GCF_002937075.1 Rhodoblastus sphagnicola | reverse complement strand
CCCAGCCGCCGCCATGTCCTCCCCAGCCGTGCGCGTCAGCAGGCTGTGCGAACGCCAGAATCGACGCGGCGGCGGCGGCGCAGGCCGCGATCTTTAGAAAAGATGACGCCATAACGCTCTCTCCTTCCTCATTTCACCGCCAAGTTTACCCCCCGGCGACTGAACTCAAGATGAACATGCGACGGCTCTGACTTTAGAACATGATCCCCAAAAGTGGACCCCGGTTTTTGGAAAAGATCCTGCGAAAATAAAGAGTCCAGGGCGCGATGCGTTTCCGTGGAAACGCGCCGTGCTCCAGGCGTCGCCACGCGACAATTGGCGCGCGGATCGGGAAATTCGCCCCATGGACGCCGCCGCGCCGAATGATCAATCGGCGGGGCGCGCCGACGCGGGTTCGGCCAAGGCGCTGGAATTGGTGGAGATTGACAGGATTTCAAGCTTTTGACCGGAGGCGCCGACTTCGTCGCCCACGGCCTTGTTCATCAAAAACCTCGCCACCGGGGAGACGAAGGAAATGGAGCCGGATTTCGGGTCGGCTTCGTCCTCGCCCACGATGCGATAGGTCTGGACGCGTCCATCCGCGCGTTTGAACGTCACCGTGCCGCCAAAGGCGACTGTTGCGGTTGAGGTGGGATCGGCGATGAGCTGGGCGGTTCGGACTCTCGCGCCGAAATAGCGGAGATCGCGCAAGGGAATGGCGGCTTGGCGCCGTCGTTCGTTGACGTCCTCGATCTTTTGCGCCGCCTCATAGGCCTTGCGCGCCTGTTCGCATTGAACTTCAAGCGCCTTCAAGCCCGTTGCCGTCACGAGGTTGGGATGAGGTGAAATCGGGCGGTCGGGCAGCGCGGTCTCCGACGCTGTTTCCGCACTGTCTTCCTTGCTGAAGGCGACGCTCAACCTGGGGGGCCTTTCAAGCCGGACGGGCTGAACTCGGTTTGTCCGCGCCCCGTCGAAATGGAGAGATCCGATTTTGTTCGTGGCGGCAGTCTATCGATTGCCGTCGCGGTTTGCGATCCTCAATGTGGGGGATGGGAAAAGCGTCGCTCGCATCGGCGCGCCGTCGGCGGGGGCTTCATGTCACACGACCGCAAAGCGCCGATGGCCGACACTGTCGACTGACGGGAACTGGAGGGAGCGCGGATAAAATCAGCGCCATCAAGCCGCTCGCACCTCGCGGAGAAAGCTGTCGCATTCAACGCGCAGGCGCTCTGTCTGTTCGGCAAGTTGCGACACCGCCCGAAGCGTTTCTTCCGCCGAGACGCCAGTATGCCGGGAAGCGTTCTGGACTTCGTCGATGATGCGGGCGAGATCCCCGGCGAGTTTTGACGTGTCATGAACGTTGCGGGCGATTTCCGTCGTCGCCTGGCACTGCATTTCAATCGACCCGCCAACCGATGCGGCGATGCCGTTCACTTCATGGGTGGCGCCGCTCATCTCCTGAAGGCGCGCGCTCGCCTCCTGCGACGCCCTCTGGATGGCGGCGATTTTTCCGGAAATGTCGGCGGTGGCCTTCTGGGTCTGGTCGGCCAGCGTCTTCACTTCCGAAGCCACCACCGCGAAGCCGCGGCCGGCCTCGCCGGCGCGGGCGGCCTCGATGGTCGCATTCAGCGCCAGCATATTGGTCTGCTCGGCGATCCCGGAGATCAGCTCCGCCACCCCGCCAATGGAGCTGATGATCGTGTCCAGCTCCGCCATGCGGGCCTGGGTGATTTCCGCGATCTCGGCGGCGCTTGAGGAAACCGCCTGCGCGCGCGCCATGTGCGAGCCGATCTCCTCGGCGGAATGCGACAATTCCTCGGCGGCGGCGGCGACCGATTGAACGTTTTGCGAGGTCGTCATCGCCGCCTTCGAACCTTGTTCGGCCTGTTCGCCGGCGTGATGGGCGTTCTGCACCAGCGATTGCGCGACAGCCTCCATTTCCTGGGCGGAGCTTGCCACGCTGCTGACGACGGCGCCGACCGCGTTCTCAAAATGTTGCGCCAGAGTCAGCATGTCCCTGCGCCGCGCCTCGGCGACGACCTGACGCTGCTTTTCGCGCGCCGATTCCTCCGCGCGCGCGATTTCCGCCGCCTTGACCTTGAATTTCTCGACGGCCCGGGCGATCCCGCCAACTTCGGTCTTGGCGTCGAGCCCTGGCAGGACCACGCCGAGGTCGCCCTCGGCCAATTTCTCCATGGCCGCCGAGGCCCCTTGCAATTGCTGCGAAATCGAGCGCGCGATCACGAAGGCGACGGCGCACAAGGCCAGCAGCAGCGGTCCGATGATCATTCCGAACTTGCGGAAGATGCTCCACACCTCGCCACGAATGTCGTCGGTATAGGCCCCGGACCCGACATAAAAGCCAAGCTCTTGAATCGGAGCCGCATAACTGAATTTTTCCGAAGCGACGGTCTCGCCGGGCTTGGGCCAGGAATATTCAACCTTCCCGCTTTGGCCTTTCCGCGTCATGGCCAACAGATCGTTGAAAAAATACCGGCCCTGCGCGTCGTGGGCCTGATCGAGCGGCTTGCCTTCAAGCTCCGGCGCTGTCGGCAACATGCGAGCGACGCCATCGAGATTTTGGATGAAATAGTAGCCGTGCTCGCCAAAGCGCGCCGGTCGCAAAAGATCGACCACCTCATTCGCCGCCTCGGCTCCATGCCTCTTGAACAGACCGCGCGCGATCGAAGCGGCGGCGTCGACTTCATGGCTCAATTCCTTTTCCCGCGCCGAATAGAGCGCAGTATTGAATTGGTAAAGCGCGACGCCCGCGCCGACAAGGGTGACCGCAACGGACAAGACGGCAAGCGCCATTACCATCTGCACCACAGATACATTTTCACGAAGGCGATGGAGCGACATTCTATATACTCCGAGACAACAATAATGCGGACAGGCCACATTTTACGAAAATTCAAGCGAGCCTTCGTGGCGAGACGTTCATTCATTGGCCCTGTCGCGCATCAGGCCAACACAATGCGCGACCGGGCCGAACGCTTAACCGCAGAATTGCGCTCCCTCCCTCCGCAATATCCCCCGGAGGAGCTTGCGTAAAACTGATCATTCCAACATTCTTATTTATCTATGTAATTGACTTGCCCTCCTATGCACGATTTTGATTCAAACCTCTCCATTACGCAGCGGCATAGTCCTTGACGAAACCTTCGACGACCCGGCTGAGATCGATGGCCTGATTGGACAGGCCGGTGGAGAGCGTCATGAGTTGGACCGAGGCGGAGCCGGTCGTTTCCGCCGCCTGGCCGACGCCGGCGATATTGTCGGTGACCTGGACGGTTCCCGCCGCCGCTTCTTGGCAGTTGCGCGAAATTTCGATGGTGGCGGCGCCCTGCTGCTCGACGGCGCTGGCGATGACAGAAGTCGTCTCCTTGATGTTGGTGATGATCGCGCCGATCTCGTTCATCGACTTCACCGTGTCATTGGTGGCCGACTGTATCTCGGAAATCCTGGCGGCGATGTCGGCCGTCGCCTTCGCCGTCTGGCTCGCCAGCAGCTTTACTTCCGTGGCGACCACGGCGAAACCCTTGCCGGCCTCGCCGGCGCGAGCCGCCTCTATGGTCGCGTTGAGCGAGAGCAGATTGGTTTGGTCGGCTATGCCCCTGATCAGATTGATGACATCGCCAATGGTCGAGGCCGCCTCGGACAAGGCCGCGATACGAGCGTTGGAGGATTGCGCCTCATGGAACGCGGTGTCCGCCACCTTGGCCGACTGGTTGACCTGCAGGGTGATTTCGCGCACCGAGGCCGTGAGTTCCTCCGAGGCGGAAGCGACCGTCTGGACATTGGCGGCGGCCTGTCCGGCCGCGCCGGAGACCGCCTCGGCCTGGCGCGAGGTCTCTTCCGCCGCCGCCGAAAGGCTGTGGGCGGCCTCCGCGACCTCGCCGGAGGATTTGGTGAAGCCGCCGGCCAGCGCCTGCATGCGGGTAATGAAATCATGCGACAGTTTCTCGCGACGGGCCAGCAGCACGCGCTCCTCCTGCTCGCGGGCGGCGACCGCCAGACGCGCCTTCTCGGCCGCCTGGAGCTTTTCGCGCAGCACTTCGAGGGTCCTGGCCATGGCGCCGATTTCGTCGCCGCGATCTGCGCCAGTCACCGCTATGCCCAATTGGCCCTGGCCGAGCGCGTTCATTGCCTCCATGGTCGCACGGATCGGCGCGACGATGGCGTTGCGCGCCAGGTAAACCGCCAGACCGACGATCAGGAGGGTGGCGGCGATGATGCCGCCGAGCGTCAACCGGGCGCTGGAGGCCGCGGTGGCTTTCGCTTCGGCAGTTCTCCGCTCGCGTTCGCCGATGATCCCCTCGTTGACGACGACCGCGTCTTTCAGCAACTCGTTGAAGACGGGTTTGCACGCCTTCTCCATCAGCGTTGTGGCCTTGACCATACCCTCGAGGTTGTTATCGGCGGCGATGCGGATGGTCTCGGCGCAGGGGCCGTCCAGCGCCGCATGAAACTTCCGCGCGCCGGCGTCAATCGCTTCGGCGAAAGCGGGAACCCGCTGCCGCTGGGCGGCGGCTTGTTCGTCGAAGCCGGCGACCGCCTCCTTGAGCAGGGAGTCCGCCAGCCGATTGCCCTCATCAGTCGTCGACACAATGTTCTGATAGATCGCCGATTGCGCGGCGACGATGAAGCGCGCGGCGCGCGCGCCATGGGTGCTCGCCGCGGCCGGTCCGTCGATGATTGCGGTGGCGGCGGCGTCAATCACCGAGAACTGCGCCGTAGCGTAATAGGCCGCCCCGAGACTGACGCTACCAAGCAGGAGCAGCAGGCTCACGACTTTCCAGACGATTGGCCAATTATGGTATGACATATCGGTGTCCCTCGTTCAGCTGTCGGCCAGTTCGCACGTAAAAAAACAACCAATTCGTGCATTTAGCTAACTTTTTTCAAAAAAAGCACGCTATGGTTGTATTTTAATTTCCTTAACATATTTTTAAGCTGTCGGATTGTTAACGCCAGGCGGGCGGCATGGATGATGCCCGGCAAATCGCGGCCCGCGACAAGCGGTTAGCCGAAGCTGTGTTCAAACCAGCGACGTCGCCGGCGGACGAACCCGTCCGCGCGCAAAGAAAATGTGGCCTTCCCGTCGCCAAGGAATTGGTGTCGATCAAGCTCGGCAGCGATCTGCTTGCTCATTTTCAAGAGGATGGGCCGGGTTGGCGGGAGCGGATCAACAATGCGCCGCGGCGGACGGCGGGGCCGCAACAACACCGGCGTCTGCCGAGGACGACCGTTTCCTCAACGAGTCGCGAAACTCAAGGCCCGAGCATTTCCGGACGGAACAACGCCCGCTTGTCCACCACATCGCCGGAAACGACGAACACGCCGTCGCCAGTGTAATGCAGCGTTTCCGGATGGCTCGGTTCCGGAGCCACGTGCGCCTTCACCACCTCGAAGATGAAGAAGTTGTACTTGCCGACGAGGGCGTCGTCGTGGAGGCGGCACTCGAAGCTTGCGTGACATTCCCTGATCAGCGGAGCCTTGACCTCCGACGCCGCATCGGCCGTCAATCCGAACTTGGCGAACTTGTCGATCCTCGCGCCCGAGCAATTGCCGATGCCGACCACGACATCGACGAGTTCGGTCGTGGGCAGATTGATGACGCATTCGCCGCTCTCGCGGATCATGTGGAAGCTGTGATTCCCCGACGCGATCACGCAGCCGATGAGGGAGGGCGCGAATTCCATGACCGTGTGCCAGCCCATTGTCATGATGTTCGTCTTGCCTCGCCAGCGCGAAGAGACCAGCACGATCGGACCCGGCTCCAGATACCGTCTGACTTTGTAAACCGGAAAGTCTCGCTTTGCGATCATGGGCGGCCTCGATTTCACTTCGGGTTGAAAACGTCCTGACGATCTCCCTTGGCGACGATCGCCCGCATCCCGTCCGCCAGCGGCCTCTGGGGCGTCATGGTCTCGCCCGCCGGCGCGCGCAGCCAGATTCGGTGAACGAACGGGACAAGACAGCGGTTGTCCGGCCCAAGCCAGCGCCGCCAGTGCGGGGATGTCACGTTGCGGATGTTGGTGACGCGGGGATCACTGGTCTTTCCCTTCGGCGCGACCTGCGGCGATGGCATTCCCCATCTGGCCATCGTCAGCTCCCGCTCGCCGTCCGCGACACGCACGATCGGCGCCGGATAATCGGGGACGACGCCGGGCATGGACGGCAGGTTGCCCGTCCGTCACGGGCCACGCGGAACAGCGACCGCGTCGCGTCCTGCGTTGTCGGGATGATGCAAAGATTGCACATGCGCGGATTATGCGCGCCGGGACGACGGAGGCAATGTCGGGAGACATCCTCGACGTGAACGACCGAAATGCAACCAATGGTGTATGATGTGTGCGACGACGGAGAGCTAACGACCGGGGCGACGAGGCGCGTTCGCAATATGTCGGCGATCCAGCGGGCAACATGACGGAGACGACGCATGTCAAACGTATTCAAATTTGATCCGAACGCCATTCGTGAACGCAAGCGGTTGAACGAGAAATCCCCGGCCAAGGCGACCGAGGAGATGCGGGCCCGAAAAGACGCGCGCAGGGCGTGGCTCCTCTTCGTCGGAGCGGTGATCCTGCTGACGATTCTCAAGGCCCTGGCGCCCTTTGGATAACGCATGTCGGCGAGGTGTCGTCTGTCTTCGACACGGCAATGACGGTCGGTCGGAAGTTAGCCGGACGGGTTTGCGCGCGAAAGCCGCCACGGCCGGCGCCTTCGTCCACGTCTCTTCTTGCCCGAGAGTTCAGTTCACTATACGTTCTTATTGCAGCGCTACCGGATTCGTTCCCATCCTTGAGTCATTATGGTCGATCAGATCGTCATCACCGAGAAGTCCAGCCAGGCGAAGGACGTCCGCGCGGCCATAGGCGCTCGCTACGGCGACATTCTGCCGGCCGAGGGCCATCTGCTTGATCTGCTGGAGCCAGAGGAGGTCGTTCCGGCCTGGAAGCGCTGGTCGC
>NZ_NHSJ01000043.1 GCF_002937075.1 Rhodoblastus sphagnicola | reverse complement strand
CGTTTGGGGGTCCGCGCGGCGAGAGCGGCAAATCGTTTGGGGGTCCGCGCGGCGAGGGCGGCAAGTCGTTTGGGGGTCCGCGCGGCGAGGGCGGCAAATCGTTTGGCGGCCCGCGTGGCGAGAGCGGCAAGTCGTTTGGCGGTCCGCGCGGCGAGGGCGGCAAGTCGTTTGGCGGCCCGCGCGGCGAGGGCGGCAAATCGTTTGGGGGGCCTCGTGGCCCTGGCGGCGGTAAGACCTTCGGGGGCGGCCCCCGTGGCGAAACCGGAGCCGCCAAAACGTTTCGTCGCGGTCCAAAGCCTGGCGGCGCGCCCGGCAAGCCCGGTGGGGCGCCCGGAAAGCCGCGCGGAAAATACTGATGCGGATCGTCGGCGGCCGGTTCAAGGGCCGCGCGCTGCAAGGGCCGCGCGGCGAGGGGATACGTCCCACTTCCGACCGGCTCCGCGAAACCCTGTTCAACATTCTCGCCCATTCCTATGGCGATCCCGTTCCGGGCGCGCGGGTGATCGACCTGTTCGCCGGAACGGGCGCGCTCGGGCTGGAGGCGATTTCACGCGGCGCCGAATTCGCGCTGCTGGTGGACGACGGCGCCCAGGCGCGCGCCCTGATCCGCGAGAATGTCGAGGCTTTGGGACTTGGCGGCGTCACCCGAATTTTTCGCCGCGATGCGCGCCGTCTCGGCGAGGCTCCGCCGGGGCCGGCCTACGACCTGGCCTTTCTCGATCCGCCCTACGATCGCGGTCTCGCCGAGCCGGCGCTGAGCGCGCTGGCGCGCGGAAACTGGCTCAAGCCCGACGCGCTGGTGGTGGTGGAGGAGGCGACCGCCGCCATGTTCGAGCCGGCGGCGGGCTATGACCTGCTGGAACGCAGGGATTATGGCGAGACGGAACTGGTGATGTTGCGCTTCGTTGGCGACGCGGCCATGACGGCTTTGTGATTGCGCCGCCGCCGCGACCCTGCCGCTCGGCTCGGGCTAGACCGCTCCGGCTTGGACGGGATCGCCGCAGCCGGCCCGAACCGGCGGCAAGGCTCTGAAATGACGCTGGACAGGCCGGCGGCTTTCTGTTATCGCATCCGCCCAACGGCCCGGCGCTCCGCAAGCGTCAACTGATCTTATGCAATCTGGCTCACTGGCTTGAGGCGTGACGGCGCCATATGGCAGGGAGCCCTTTTCTACGGGATGACGGCGTGCAGGTTCTGGTTCGCGACAACAATGTCGATCAAGCGCTCAAGGCGCTGAAGAAAAAGATGCAGCGCGAAGGTATTTTTCGCGAGATGAAGCTGCGCGGCCATTACGAGAAGCCCTCCGAGAAGCGCGCGCGCGAGCAGGCTGAGGCTGTCCGTCGCGCCCGCAAGCTCGCCCGCAAGAAGTTGCAGCGCGAAGGCCTGCTGCCGATCAAGGCGAAGCCCGTGGTGGCGCGCTAAGTCCAGCTTCGTTCGTCGCCGCGTTCGCGCCCTCGCCCTCGCCGGCGGCGGGCGCTTTCGCTTTCGCCGGCGCCGCCTGACTCAGGGCGCCGGATGTGGGGCGCCGGATTTGCCTTCACTTTGCCGCCTTTCCGCCTCAATGTGAAACTATGCGGGGCGGCGTCGCCGTCGCGCTTGGCGGAATTTTACGCGGATTGCACACAATGGCCCGATTTCGTTCTCCCCTGATCGCGCTCGCCGTTCTGGCCGCGCCGCTGGCCGGTTGCGAATCGATGAACGGGGTTTCGACCCGCGCGCCCGGCTATGCGGAAATGTCCTCGGCCGATCCAAACGCGGTCGCGGCGAACATCGATTCGCTCGACGCCGTGGTGGCGAATCACCCCACCGATCCCGAGGCCTACAACACGCGCGGCGTCGCCCTGGCCAAGATCGGCAAGTACGACCGCGCCATCGGCGATTTCAGCCAGGCCATAAAGCTCGATCCGCGCCACGCCGCCGCCTACACCAACCGCGCGCTGGCCGAGCGCCAGACCGGGGCCAATGAAGCGGCTCTGTCCGACTTCACCCACGCCATCGAATCCAATCCCAACCACGGCCCCGCTTATCTCGGCCGCGCCAACCTTTTGCGCGCCCAGGGCCGGTTGGACGACGCCTTGCGCGATCTCGACCAGGTCATCCGTCTCAATCCCGAAAACGCCCAGGCTTTCCACGCGCGCGGGCTGATCTACCAGAAGCACGGCGACAACGATCGCGCGGTCAAAGATTTCGACAACGCCATCGATCGCGATCCCTTCGCCGCCGCGCCGTATCAGGCGCGCGGTCAGAGCCAGTTGTCGCTGGGCAAGGCCGACAAGGCGATCGAGGATTTCAACGCCGCGCTCAATGTCGACAACCGCAATGCGGAGGCCTGGGCGCTGCTCGGCTTCGCCTATGAGAAGAAGGGCGACCGCAAGCTGGCGGCGGAAAACTACCGCCGCGCGCTGTCGCTGAGTTCCGACCAGTCCATCGCCAGACAGGGGATCAGCCGCGTCGGCGGGTAAGCCGGCGCGCGGGTTTAGAGCGTGATCCCGGAAAGTGGACGCCGGTTTTTGGAAAAGATCATGCGAAAACAAAGACTCTAGGTGAGCCGAAGCCCGAAAAGTCTTGCTGGCGCCTACTTCAACGCGCCGAGCTGTTTCAGCCTTAAAAGCTTGGCGTCGGGACTGGCGTAGGCCTCCTGGCGATCGACATTCCAGTAGGTGAGCCGCTCCAGCGGGATCTGCGCGCCGGTCGCGGCGCAGAGAACGAAGGCGCCGGGCTTTTTCACCCGATATTCGCCATCGAGATAATCCACTTCCGCCGCGCCATTCGGCGGGGGGCGGCGATCCAGCCGGTTCATAACCCTAGTCTCCTCAAGCCCGGAACGGGCGCGTCACCCATGTAATGCCGCCGCCGCCGGGCTTCAATCAAATTCCATCCCGCTGTCATATTCCAAGCCCTTCCCCCGGTTCGGTCGCCTCGGAGCCCGCGCCGCGCGGCGGCGGGCGCAGCAGCGTGACGGCGCAGGGCGCCCGGGCCGCCACGCGCTCGGCGATCGGTCCCAGACCCGGACGCCGGGACAAAGGCGCGCTGGCGAGCAGCAGGATGTGATCGACATGGTTTTCGCGCGCGAAGTCCAGCAGGGCCTCGGCCGGATTGTCGGCCTCCAGCACATGGGCGGTGGCGCGCGCTTGCGGCAGGTTCAGCCCTTCGGCCCAGCGGCGCAGCTCGACGAGGCGGCGCGCATGGCGCCCGGCGCTGGGCTCGTAGCCGCCCACCTGCGGCTTGCGGATCACCGTGACGCAGGCGAGTCGCGCCTCCGGCGCCGCCGCCATCAACCGTGTGGCGTGCCCGCGCAGCAGATCGGTGGCGGCGAGACCGCCGGAAAAATCCACCGCCGCCATCACGATGGGCGCGCTCGCCCGCCGCGCCGCGAGATTTTGCGGATAACGCGTCGGCGCGAATTTTTGCGTCCACCAGCGGCGCCGCGCCGTCAGCCAGGAATCGGCCCTCTCCTTTTCCGCGCGCGCGGTGAGCGCAATCTCCTCGGGCGCGGCGAGGTCCAGCGCCAGTTGCGCGGCGGAGGCGTAACGATTTTCCGCCTCCGGCTCCAGGCAATGCAGAATCGCCTCCTGCAGCCAGGGCGGGCAATCCGGCCTCAAGCGCCGCGGCGGTTCGGGATCGCGCCACAGCCGGCGAAACAGCGCGGCCCGGCTTTGCGGAAACCCGAAGGGACGCTCGCCGGTGAGCAGGAAATAGAGCATCACCCCCAGCGCGAAAATATCGCTGCGGGGATCGCTGCGATCCCGCAAGACCTGTTCGGGCGCGAGATAGGGCGAGGTGCCCAGGGGAACGTGGAATTCCTCGGCGAGCAGGTCCGGCAGATGGTCGTGCCGCGACAGGCCGAAATCGATCAGGGTGTAAATCCCGTCGGCGCGGCGGATCACGTTCGACGGCTTGATGTCGAGATGCAGCACGTTCTGGGCGTGGAGGCTGGCGAGAGCCTGGGCGACGCCGCGTCCCACGGCCAGAACCTCGTCGAGCGGCAGCGGCCGGACATCGACGCGGCGCAGCAGGCTCGTCCCCTCGATATATTCCATGGCGAGATAGGGCTGGCGGCTGAAATCGCCGGCGGCGATGAATTTCGGCGCATGCGGACCCCGGAGCAGCGGCAGGATCATCTGCTCCATCTCGAAACCGACGATGGCGCTGGCTTCCTCGCCCTCGCGCATCAGCGGCGCCTTGAGCGCGACCGGCGGCGACATGTCCTCGCGCGTCGCCTTCCAGATTTCCGACATGCCGCCCGCGTGCAATCGCTCGACGAGATGAAAGCCGTCGAGCGTGTCGCCGGACCTGAACAGGGGCGCGTCGGTCATGGTTCAGGTTAACCCGGCGCGGTCCTCAACATAAATGCGAAATTGACGCTGGGGCCGCTGTTTTCCGTGAAAAACTGGGCTAGAAGGGCGCATTCAACATGCGCGGAGGAAATCGTGACCACGCCAACCAAGATTCTCGTCGCCCAGGGCGGCGGCCCCACGGCGGTCATCAACCAGTCGCTCGCGGGCGTCGTGCTCGAAGCGCGCAAATTCCCGCAGGTGGCGCGCGTTTACGGCGCTCATCACGGCGTGCGCGGCATCGTCAACGAGGATCTGCTCGATCTGACGCAAGAGACCAGCCACAATCTGGAAATGGTGGCGCGCACGCCGTCGTCCGGCCTGGGGTCGACCCGCGACAAGCCCGACGCCAAATATTGCCACGAGATCTTTGAAGTTTTGCGCGCGCATGAAATCGGCGCCTTTTTCTACATCGGCGGCAATGATTCCTCCGACACCGTGCGCATTGTCGCGGAAGAGGCGATCAAGGCCAATTATCCGCTGCGCTGCATGCACATCCCCAAAACCATCGACAACGAC
Organism: Rhodoblastus sphagnicola; assembly: GCF_002937075.1. Taxonomy (GTDB): domain Bacteria; phylum Pseudomonadota; class Alphaproteobacteria; order Rhizobiales; family Beijerinckiaceae; genus Rhodoblastus; species Rhodoblastus sphagnicola. Next base: position 130,783 of record NZ_NHSJ01000043.1, on the reverse strand, counting down.
CTCGTCGGCAACGACCACACGCCCGGCTTTCCCTCGGCGGCGCGCTTCGTCGCCCAATCCTTCGCCGGCGTCAATCTCGACAATGCCGCGCTGCCCGGCGTCTATATCGCCGTGGTGATGGGCCGCCATGCCGGCTTCCTCACCGCCGCTTCCGCGCTCGGCAAGAAATTCCCCGACGACGGCCCGCACCTGATCTATGTGCCGGAGCGGGTTTTCAAAGTCGATAAATTCCTGGCCGATGTGAAGGCGACCTATGAACGGCTCGGCCGCTGCGTGGTGGCGGTGTCGGAAGGCATTCACGACGAATCCGGCGCGCCGATCATCACCAAATTGGCCAACCATGTCGAGCACGACGCCCATGGCAACGTGCAGCTTTCCGGCACCGGAGCGCTGGCCGACCTTTTGTGCGAGGAAGTGAAGAACAAGCTCGGCATCAAGCGCGTGCGCGGCGACACGCTCGGCTATCTGCAACGCTCGTTCATCGGCTGCGTTTCGGACGTGGACCAGCGCGAGGCGCGCGAGGTCGGCGAGAAGGCCGTGCAATATGCCTTCTGGGGCGACAGCAGCGGCTCGGTGGCGATCAAGCGCACCGGCTTCTACTCGGTCGATTACGACCTGCAAGCGCTCCAGGACGTGGCGGGCAAGACCAGGGTGATGGAGGATGAATTCCTCAACGCCGCCGGCAATGACGTGACCGACGCCTTCCGCATGTATGTGCGGCCGCTGCTCGGCTCCGGCATGCCCGACGCCTTCCGGCTCAGGCCGAACGCGGTGCCGAAAGTCTTGAATAAGGAATGATTTTCAAGGCCCCGGAAGCGCAAGCTTCCGGGGCTTTTTATCGATGCAATGATCCTGTTGCGGCTGTTGGATTATCGCGTCACCGTTTCCACGGCAGCAGCTTCTTCGACAGCCTCGGCCAGACCGGCGGTTTTTCGTGCAGCGTCTCGCCGCCGATGATCGTTTCGTAAAGCCGCAGGTAGCCCTGGGCCATTGTCCCGGAATTGTAAGTCTCGCGCGCGTAATCGTGCAGCTTTTTGCGGTCGAAGCGCAGATCCCGCACGGCGCGGGCGAGTTCGCCGCACGAATCGCTCAAAAAACCGAATTCGCTGCCCACCAGCTCCGGGAGGGCGCCATAGGGCGTCGAAAACACCGGGCAGCCGAAATACAGGCTTTCGATCACCGCGAGGCCGAACGGCTCGTGCCAGCGCATCGGAAAGATCAGACCGCGCGAGGCGTTGAGCGCGGCGAATTTTGCCGCGCCGCCGACCATGCCGTGGAAATGCGCGCGCCGCGTAAAAGTCAGGCGAAAGCCGCGCCGAAAATTGAAGCGGTCGCCGCCGAGAATGTCGATGTCCACGCCGGCCTTCCTGGCCACGTCGATCGCGCCCTTGACGTTCTTGGCGCGCCATTCGGCCTTGCCGAGGAAATGAAAATTTTCACGCGACGCCGCGAAATCCACCGGGCCGTAGGCGTCCCAGTTCAGGCCGTTCAGAACGAAGCATTCGGAGTGGTGGCGGCGCGCATGGTCGGCGGAGACGAAATTGCAGTTGAGCGGCCGGGTTGGGTTCTTGTTGTAATTGCCGTGCTCGGTCATCAGATAGGGCCGGCCGAAATCGCGGTCGAGGTCGAATTTCGGCTGGAACTGGAAATGGGTGATGTCATAGCCCGCCGGTATTTGCGGCAGCAGATCCTGCTCGGTGTCGAAGGTCAGAACCTCCCCGAATTCGCAGGTCGAGCCGGGCGGGGTGAGAAAGGCGATGGTATGGCCGAGTCGGTGCAATTCGAGCGCGAGATCCCAGATCACCCGTTCGGTGCCGCCATAGGCGAAAACCGGGACAACAGCCCAGTTGACGAAGAGAATGCGCATGCCCAGAACTCCAGCGCGTCGCGCCTCACGCGCTTCGCCGCGTCATAAAGCAAAGCTTCGCAAATTGCCATTTTCCCACCGCCCGCCTATTGACGCCGCATGGCGCAGCGCCGCGAGGGCAGGGACGTGAGATATTGCATTGTCGGCGCCGGATTTTCCGGCGCGGTGATTGGCCGGGCCTTGGCCGAAGCCGGCCAAAAAGTTCTCGTCATCGACGAGCGCGCCACAATGGGCGGCAATTGCGCCTCCGAGCGCGACGCCGGAACCGGCGTGATGGTCCATGTCTACGGGCCGCATATTTTCCACACCGGCAATGAGCGGGTTTGGGACTATGTGCAAAAATTCGGCGACTGGGTGGATTACAACCATCGGGTCCAGGCGGTGGCCGGCGGGCGCGTCTTTTCCCTGCCGGTCAACCTGCTGACGATCAACCAGTTCTTCAACAAGGTGATGAGCCCCGCGCAGGCTCGCGCCTTCATCGCCGCGCAGGCGCAAGAAATAGCCGAGCCGCAAAATTTCGAGGAACAGGCGCTGAGCCTGATCGGCCCGGACCTCTATCGCGCCTTTTTTCGCGGCTACACGCGAAAACAATGGGGCGTCGAACCAACCGAACTGCCGGCCTCCATTTTAAAACGGCTGCCGGTGCGCTTCTCCTACGACGACAGCTATTTCGCGCATCCGTATCAGGCCATGCCGCGAGCCGGCTATACCGAAGTGGTCAAGGCGATTCTCGATACCGAAGGCGTGGAGTTGCGGCTTGGCGCCCGATTCGAGGATCTCGACGAACCCTTCGCCCATGTCATCTACAGCGGGCCAATCGACCGCTATTTCCATCATGAATACGGTCGGCTCGGCTATCGCACGCTGGATTTCGAGCGTTTCAGCCACAAGGGCGATTTCCAGGGCACGGCGGTCCTGAATTATTGCGACGAGGATGTGCCGTTCACGCGCATCACCGAGCACAAGCATTTCGCGCCCTGGGAGCGCGACCAGTTTGAGGGTTCGGTGCTCTATCGCGAGTTCAGCCGCCTGTGCGGGCCTGATGACATTCCCTATTACCCAATCCGCCAGACCAGTGAAGAGGCGATGCTGCGCAAATATGTTTTACGCGCGGAGGCGACGCCGGGCGTGAGTTTTGTCGGGCGTCTCGGCTCCTACCGCTATCTCGACATGGACGTGACCATCGCCGAGGCGCTCGACGCGTCCGACCGGATGATCGCGGCGATCCGCGAGGAGAAAAGCCTGCCGGCGTTTTTCGTGCAACCCTTGGGCAAGTAAAAACGGCCGCGCCAGAAACAGCGCGCGCATGATCCCGAAAAGTGGTTCCGGTTTTCGGAAAAGATCATGCGCGAAACAAAAACGGCCGCGCCAAAAACAGCGCGCGCGCATGATCCCGAAAAGTGGTCCCGGTTTTCGGAAAAGATCATGCGCGAAACAAAAACGGCCGCGCCGAAAACAGCGCGGCCGAGCGGGCGGATCCCGGGGAGAATCGGGGACTCCGCTTTCAGAAAATCAGTAAATCACCACCGACCGGATCGATTCGCCCTTGTGCATCAGGTCAAAGGCGTCGTTGATTTTGTCCAGCGGCATGGTGTGGGTGATGAGGTCGTCGATGTTGATCTTGCCCTCCATGTACCAGTCCACGATTTTGGGCACATCGGTGCGGCCCCTCGCGCCGCCGAACGCCGATCCCCGCCAGTTGCGGCCGGTGACGAGCTGGAACGGGCGCGTCGAGATTTCCGCGCCCGAAGGCGCGACGCCGATGATAACAGAGGTGCCCCAGCCGCGATGGCAGCATTCCAGCGATTGCCGCATGGTGTGGACATTGCCGATGCACTCGAAGGAAAAATCCGCGCCGCCGCCGGTGACGTCCACGATGGCTTCCACCACCTTGTCGCGGCCGACATCGTCGGGGTTGATGAAATGGGTCATGCCGAATTTTTTCGCCATGGCCACTTTGTTCGGGTTGAGATCGACGCCGACGATCTTGTCGGCGCCGACCATGCGCGCGCCCTGAATGACGTTCAACCCGATGCCGCCGAGGCCGAACACCACGACATTGGCGCCCGGCCAGACTTTGCCGGTGTAAACCACCGCGCCAAGGCCGGTGGTGACGCCGCAGCCGATGTAGCAAATCTTGTCGAACGGCGCGTCCTCGCGCACCTTGGCGAGCGCGATCTCCGGCAGCACGGTGAAATTGGAGAAGGTCGAGCAGCCCATATAGTGAAACACCGGCATATGGCCGGAGTCGCAGGAGAACCGGCTGGTTCCGTCGGGCATCAAACCCTGGCCCTGGGTCGAGCGGATGGCGGTGCAAAGATTGGTGCGCTGCGACAGGCAGCTTTTGCAGGCGCGACATTCCGGCGTGTACAGCGGAATGACATGGTCGCCGGGCTTGAGCGAGGTCACGCCGGCGCCGATCTCGCGCACGATTCCCGCGCCCTCATGGCCGAGAATGGCCGGGAATTTTCCTTCCGAATCGAGGCCGGACAAAGTGTAGGCGTCGGTGTGGCAGACCCCCGTGGCCATGATTTCGACCAGCGCCTCCCCGGCCCTGGGGCCTTCGAGATCGATCGTTTCGATGGACAGGGGTGCTTCGGCTTTCCATGCGACCGCCGCGCGCGTTTTCATGGGAACGACCTTTACTGGAGGGAGTGAATGCCTCCATTAAAGTCGCCGCCCCGCGCCAGCGCAACGACGGGCGGGTTCAATAAGAGCAATTTCAGAAAAGCACGGCCCGCTCTAGCGCGGAAACGTTTGCCTCTCTCCCGAGATGCGGCTTACTTTTGCAATCAGCGCCGCGGCTCACCTTTGCAACAAGGACGCGGCTTGCGCGTTTTTGCGGCACATCGTCTTGATATAGAGCGTTTCGCCGATGCCCTCGCGCAACGCGCCGCGCGCCATGACGTCCTGCCCGCCGTGCAGGCAGGCGAACTGGTTTTCCACCTGGGTCGAGATGACATCGACCGCGTGGGTTTCGTCGCAGGCCTGCGGCGGCGTCGAGAGCTGACATACAAGGATGATGGCGGTGAATGCGGACATGGGATGTTCCTTTGCGCGAGACGACGACGTCGCCTGAGTCCAGGCTTCCAGGCGTTCCCCGGCCGCGCGCGCCGATGATCGGCGCGGCGCGGCGCGTGATGCGGGCATTCCTCTTTGTCAGTCTCGCAGCTTTTGTTATCCCGAGGCTTGATGCTTTTCCGCCGGCTTTCGCCGGAACGGGAGAGGCGCCGCCGTCCGCTGCTGTCGAAATCGCGCCGGGAGACTACGTCCTGCCGGGCGTCATTGCACTCTCAAGTCAGCAAAACGCGGGCCAGATCAGCAATTCCGGCTTCATCGTCGGCCGCGACGGCGTCGCGATCATCGATACAGGCGGAAGCGTGACGGTCGGCAAGCGCCTGCTCGCGGCCATTCGAGCCACGACCGGTCTGCCCGTGCTTTATGTCATTTTTACGCATGGCCATCCCGATCACACCCTCGGCGCCGCCGCTTTTCTCGACCAGAACCCGATCTTTGTCGGCCATCGCGCCCTCCCCGACGTTTTCGCGACCCACGGCGACGCCTATCTGCGCGCCGCCCGCGAGCTGGTCGGGGAGGCCAATTTCGCGGGAACGCAAATCGTCGCGCCGACCGTGCTGGTCGAGGGGGAAAGGGAGCTGGACCTGGGCGGACGCAAGCTGAAGCTCGAAAGCTGGCCCTCCGGCCATACCAACGCCGATCTGACGGTCACGGACGAGGCAAGCGGCGCCATCTATTTGGGCGATCTGCTTTTTTCCGGTCACATTCCCGCCCTGGACGGCAAACTGACCGGCTGGCTCGCCAATGTGACGAAGCTGCGGCAACGCCCCGCCCGAATCGTGGTTCCCGGACATGGACCGGCCGCGATGGCGTGGCCTCAGGCCGCTGACGCAGAGGAGTCCTATCTGCGGCGCCTGCGCGGCGATGTCGGCGACGCCCTGCGCAGGGGGGAGACCCTGAGCCAGACCGCCACGACGGCCGCCGCGTCCGAGCGTCCGAAATGGCGGCTGTTCGACGATTTCAACGCCCGCAACGCCACCACCGCCTATCACGAGCAGGAGTGGGAATGATTATGGCGCCGCAACAGAATTTTCAGGCCATGGGCGGGCGCTTCTAAGTCAAATCTAAAGATCGACGCGGCCTTGCCTTGTTGCCGGCGCCCCGCGCAGAGATTAGCTTTTCCAAGTCATAAAAATAATGACCGTGCCCAAGCAAGTCGAGACTTTGCATAGCGCGAGTCTCTGCTGGCGGCGGCTTAGCAAAATCAAACAATGACCAACCCCCGGCGGCAATGTCGCCGTTCGCGGTCGGCCGTAGGGCGTCCGGACGCCCGTCTGACGACGGGCTATGGCATTGGAGGAAACCCATGAAGAGCCTGTTCGCATCTGTTCTATCCGTCAGCGCTCTCGCGCTCAACACCGTGGCCTTCGCCAACGAATCGGTCATGAAGGGGACGCAGGACCCCAAGCAATGGGTCATGCAGGCCGGCGGTTACGACAACCAGCGCTATTCGAAGCTCGACCAGATCAATGACGCCAATGTCGGCAAGCTGGCGCCGGCCTGGAGCTTTTCCACCGGCGTGCTGCGCGGCCACGAAGGCGCGCCGCTGGTCGTCGGCGACGTGATGTATGTCCACACGCCGTTCCCCAACATCGTCTATGCCCTCGACCTCAACAATGACGGCAAGATCATCTGGAAATACGAGCCCAAGCAGGATCCCAACGTCGTGCCGGTGATGTGCTGCGACACGGTCAACCGGGGTCTCGCCTATGCCGATGGCAAGATCTTCCTGCACCAGGCCGACACGACGGTGGTCGCGCTCGACGCCAAGAGCGGCAAGGTCGAATGGAGCGCGGTCAACGGCGACCCCAAGAAGGGCGAAACCAACACCGCGACGGTGCTTCCGGTCAAGGACAAGCTGCTGGTCGGCATTTCCGGCGGCGAGTTCGGCGTGCAATGCCACATCACCGCCTATGACCTGAAGACCGGCAAGAAGGTCTGGCGCGCCTATTCCGAAGGCCCGGACGATCAGATCATGGTCGATCCGGAAAAGACCACCGCGCTCGGCAAGCCAATCGGCAAGGATTCGTCGCTGAAAACCTGGCAGGGCGACCAGTGGAAGACCGGCGGCGGCTGCACCTGGGGCTGGTATTCCTACGATCCCGAGCTGAATCTGGTTTATTACGGCTCCGGCAATCCCTCGACCTGGAACCCCAAGCAGCGGCCGGGCGACAACAAATGGTCGATGTCGATCTGGGCGCGCGATCCCGACACCGGCATGGCCAAATGGATCTATCAGATGACCCCGCATGACGAGTGGGATTACGACGGCGTCAACGAAATGCCGCTGGTCGAGCAGAAGATCGACGGCAAGCAGCGCAAGCTGCTGGTGCATTTCGACCGCAACGGCTTCGGCTACACGCTCGACCGCGTCAGTGGCGAGTTGCTGGTCGCCGAGAAATACGATCCGGCGGTGAACTGGGCCAGCAAGGTCGATATGGACAAGGCCAGCCCGACCTATGGCCGTCCGCTGGTGGTCGCCAAATATTCCACCGAGCATAATGGCGAGGACGAGAACTCGCAGGGCATCTGCCCGGCGGCGCTCGGCTCCAAGGACGAGCAGCCCGCGGCCTTCTCGCCCAAGACCGGCCTGTTCTACGTGCCAACCAACCATGTCTGCATGGATTACGAGCCGTTCCGCGTCAGCTACACGCCGGGACAGCCCTATGTCGGCGCGACGCTCGCGATGTATCCGGCCCCCGGCGACGCCAATATGGGCAATTTCATCGCCTGGGACGCCACCAAGGGCAAGATCGTCTGGTCCGATCCGGAACAGTTCTCGGTCTGGTCGGGCGCGCTCGCCACCGCCGGCAACATTGTGTTCTACGGCACGCTGGAAGGCTATCTCAAGGCCGTGGACGCCAAGACGGGCAAGCTGCTCTACAAGTACAAGACCCCGTCGGGCATTATCGGCAACGTCATGACCTACCAGCACAAGGGCCGGCAATATGTGGCCGTGCTCTCCGGCGTCGGCGGCTGGGCCGGCATCGGCCTCGCGGCTGGCCTCGCCGATCCCCACGCCGGCCTTGGCGCGGTCGGCGGCTATGCGGCGCTCAGCAATTACACCGCGCTTGGCGGCGCCCTGACGGTCTTCGCTCTCCCCGAGTGATCGTAGGATAGCCCCTGATTGCCGGGCGGGCGACCCGTCCGCCCGGCATTTTCATTCCCAGACATTGCGTCCGTCTTCCCGGCGCCAGTTTTCTTGAACGCCCGGCAGCGCGGGCGAACAGAGGATCGCGCCCAAAACCGATTGGAATGAGCGTCGTGACCGATTTCGTCAAAGAGACCCGCCGCGCCGGAACAAACCGTTTCGCCGTGCTGATGATGGCCGCGCTGGCCGTGACCGCCGCCCAAGTCGTCGCGCCCGCCCAGGCCGTCGCGCCCGCCCAGGCCGAGCCGCGCGCGGCCGTCTCCAGCCAGGACGGCAAGTATTTCGACGCCGAAGGCGAGCCGATTTACAAGGTCGATTCCAACGGCAAGGTCGATTGGTACACTTATTCCGGTTTCCAGCGCTACAGCGCCGAATGCATGCGCTGCCACGGCCCCGACGGCATGGGCTCCTCCTATGCGCCGGCGCTCGTCAATTCGCTGAAGACGCTGTCCTACGGCGATTTTCTCTCCACCGTCGCCAATGGCAGGAAGAACCTGGAAAACGGCCAGGACAAGGTGATGCCGACGCTCGGCCTCGACAAGAACGTGATGTGCTTCATCGACGACATCTACACCTATCTGAAAGCGCGCTCCGACGACGCGGTGGGCCGCGCCCGTCCGCCCGGCCACGATCCCAAACCGAAGGCGTGGGAGGATGCCGAAAACGCCTGCATGGGCGCGCCGAGCTGACGGCCATGGGCTTTTTGCGCGGCGCCCTCGGCCTCGTTGTCGTCCTGACCGCAGCCGGCGCCGCGCTGGCGCAAACGCGGCCCGACCTCGTCTCGCGCGACCGCCTGCGCGTCTGCGCCGACCCGTCAAACCTGCCCTATTCCGACAAGGCCAAGGCGGGGTTCGAGAACCGCATCGCCGAAATCGTCGCGGACGAGTTGAAACTGCCGCTGCGCTATTTCTGGATGCCGCAAGGGCCGGGTTTTGTGCGCGCCACGCTCGGCGAGGGCATGTGCGACGTGATCGTCGGCTATGCCGTCGGCTCGGACGTGGTCGATCATTCCAACCCCTATTACGCCTCGACCTATGCGCTGGTGTCGCGCGCCGGATCCGGGCTGGAAAATGTTGAAACCCTCGACGATCCGCGTCTGGCGGGCGTCAAACTGGGGGTGATCGCGGCGACGCCGCCGACAGACCACCTGCTGCGCCTCGGCCTGCTCGATAAGGCCAAAACCTACGCCCTGCTGGTGGACCGCCGCTTCGCCTCGCCCGCCGAGGAGGCCATCCACGATGTCGAGACCGGCGCCATTGACGCGCTGGCGATCTGGGGGCCGATTGGCGGCTATTTCGCCAAAAAGGCGGCGGTTCCGCTGGCGGTCGCGCCGCTGCACGCCGACCAGCGGCCGGCGCTGGCCTATCGGATCGGCTTCGGCCTGCGCCGCAACGAACTGGAGTGGAAGCACCGCCTCAACGATGTCATCCGCGCGCGCAAAAAAGATTTCGAGGCCGTGCTGCGCGATTACGGCGCGCCGCTGGTTCCAATCGAGGCGGCCCCAATCGGGGCGAGTTCGCAGCGCGGGGAGGGGGCGGAATGAGCGGCCGCCTCGCAATGGGCTTTCTGCTTGGCCTCACGCTCGCGGTCGGCGCCGCGCCGGCCGAGCCGCCATCCTATCGGCTCGACGATTACCAATCCCCCGTTCCCGCCACCCTGAACGGCCAACCGGCTTTGGATGTCGCCCAGGCCAGGGCGCTGTGGGACGCCGGCCAAGCCCTGTTCCTCGACGTTCTGCCGCACGCGCCGCGCCCGGAGGGCCTCTCGCCCGCCACGGTCTTTGTCGACAAGCCGCATGTCAGCATCAAGGGCGCGATCTGGCTGCCGGATGTCGGGCGCGGCGAAGTTTCGGCGCGGACCGAGACCTATTTTCGCCAAGCCCTGTCCGCGCTCACCGCCGGCGATTTTTCGCGCAAAATCGTGATCTTCTGCAAGCGTGACTGCTGGATGTCGTGGAATGCGGCGCGTCGCGCGCAAAGCTACGGCTATAGCGCCGTCCAGTGGTTCTCCGAGGGGATCGAGGGCTGGCGCGAGGCCGATCTGCCGACGGAAATTGTTCAGCCCTACGGAAGCTGAGGACGCCGCCATGCCGAACCGCCGCCTGTTGCTGCACTGCGCCCTGCTTCTGCCCGTCGCTTCGTTCGCATGTTCCGCGCACGCCGCCGAGAGCGAGGAGACGTGGACGGGACTCAAAGCCATGTTCTTCGCCGACAAGCCGATCGACGAGGCGCCGGGCTATGTGACGCTGGACGCGCCGCCGCGCGCGGAAGACGCCGCGCTTGTGCCTGTCGAGCTGAAATTCCCGCCGCGCGAAAAGGGCGACCGCGTGGTGGCGGCGACGGTGATCGTGGACGAGAACCCCGCGCCGCTGGCGACCGTTTTCAGACGCGGCCCCGTTGATGACGCCGCCTTCGATTTCGCGCTGCGCCTGCGGGTCAATTCCTATTCCTTCGTGCGCGTCGTCGCCGAGACCGAGAGCGGCGCCCTGCACATGGCGAAGGCCTATGTAAAGGCGGCGGGCGGCTGTTCGGCGCCGGCCTCGAAAGACCCCGACGAGGCCGGGGCCAATGTGGGAAAAATGCGCTTTCGCTCTTTCGCCGCGCAAGGCATGGCGCAAGCGCAGGCGATGATCCGCCATCCCAATTATTCCGGCATGCAGATGGACCAGATCACCCGCATGTACACGCCGGCCTGGTATGTGACGCAGGTGCGGGTCAGCCAGGGCGAGGCGCTGCTGTTTTCGCTGGAGAACGGCATTTCCCTCAGTGAAGACCCGACCTTCCGCTTCAGCTATGTCGCCAACGGCCAGCCCGTGCGCATCGAAGCCAGGGATTCCAGGGGCGGCGCCTATGCGCAAAGGTTTTCGGCCGACGGCGCCGCCTATTGAGCGCTGGGCGTCAGTAAAAGCAGCGGATCTCGCCTTCGGCCTGGGCGCGGCGCAGGTCGGCCACCATGTCCTCGAAATTGGCGGCGCGGAACATCGACGCCTTGCGTCCCAGCCCCTGGCGCATCGACAGCACGGTTTCCGCCTCGACATAGCGGTCGTAAGGCAGGATCGAGGCGACCATGTCGATCGAGCACGCGCATTTTCTCAGGGCGTCAGGCGTCTGGCCATTGGCGGCCATGCAGGCGAACACATAGTCGGCGCGCGCCTCGGTGGGAAAATCGTTCGCCGGAGTCTGCGCCGCCGCCGCCAAAGTTCCCGCCAGCAGCAAGCCGAGCGCAAAACTAGTTCTTGCCGGCATAGCGGGTGGTCTCCTCGAACAGGACGGCGCCCGAGGGATCGCGGGCGAAAATGTCGATCTCGGTGATTTCGCCCGGCGCCGCCGCCGACACGCGGAAGCGGTAGGTCAGCGTCTCCAGCCCGTGCATCCGCGCCTTGTGAACGTCGTTCCTGAACGGCTCGACCTCGACGCGCCAGCCGTCCGCAGAATCGGGGCTGGCGACGGCGTTGCGCAGGGCGAGGCGGATCGCGGTCTTCATATAGCGCGGATTGGACTGGAAAATCGCGGCGAGGCGCTGAAGGTTCTCCTCCAGCATCAGGCTGAGCAGGGGATTGCCGGTCATGTCGTCGAACGGCCCGGCGGCGCGTCGGCGCGCGGCCGAAAACAGGTCCACCTCGACGCGCCTCTTGTCGGGAGCCTCGCCCGGTTCGACCCGCAGGCCGATGCGGTCGTCGAAGGCCGGCCCGAACAGTTTTTCGTCAGCCGAGTGGAAACTGTAGCTGTACTCCAGCCGGTCGCCTGCCTTCAGCCCCTGCAATTGCGGGCGTTCGAACAGGAGGTCGGCCGCCGAGAGCGGGGACTCTTGCGCCCCGGAGGCGGCGCCGGCGACAACAGCGCAAGCAAAAGCCGCCGCGCTGAGCACGGAAGAAAGATGACGCATGAAGAAACCTCGCTCCGGCGCGCCCGCGCGGATGCGGCGCGCGCCGAAAGTTTTGAGGAGGATCAGTCGGCGCTCAGCGCGCCGCGCATTTGTAGCCGTTGATGTCGAGCATGAAGCCGCGCCCGCGCACCGTGCTGATGAAGGGGCCGCCGACGCGGGTGATCTCCGTGAATTTGGTTCGGAGATAGCCCAGATAGACATCCACGACATTCAACGACGTACAGCCCTGGTCGCCCCAAAGCTGGTCGTATATGTCGCCCCGGCATACCGGCTGGTTGGCGTTTTCCATCAGAATGCCCAGCAGTTCCGCCTCGCGCTGGGTCAAGCGGATATGGGCCTTGCCGTAATGCGCCTGGCGCGTGTGCATATCCAGGATCAATTGCCCGACCTTGCGGCGCTCGCGCGAATCGTCGGAGATCGAGCGATGCATCAGATGCGCCCGCAGCCGTTCGACAAATTCCTCGAAGGCGAAGGGTTTGGCGATGTAATCGTCGGCCCCGGCCATCAAGCCATTGGCGCGGTCGGCGGGATCGCGCCGGTCGCTCAGGAACAGGATCGGCTCGGTGCGGCCATGGCGGCGCATGGCCCGACAGGTTTCGAGATCGCTGCCGTCGGCCAAGGGGGTGTCGAACACCACGGCGCAAGGGTTGAGCGCCTTGACGGTCTCCACGGGGTCTTCGGCTTTTTGAACGAAGGTAACGTCAAAACCTTCGGCTTTCAGGCCTTCGGCGAGTACGCCTCCGGCCACCAGATCATTTTCGATAATCAGAACATTCATGTGTCATGCCCTGCATTGCGCTTCCTCCCGCATCCAGGTCTGACGCCCGGATTGCGGCAACTGAGAGAGTATGTTCTCCCGCTCCGGCAAACAACGAAATAAAATTCCTTCTGTTCCGCTAGAGCCGAAAAACCTTATTATTTTATTCTTATGAATTTGGGGATTTCTGCCAAAAGTATTTGTGGAACAACAGGCTAGATCAAAGATGCCGCACCGTTACAATTTTTCTTGAAGGACCCGCGCCAGCGCAAACGCCCGCTTCTCCAGCAACACCGGGCTTTCGCACACATAGGTCAGCGTCTGCGCGCGGTCGTCGAAAATGCGCTTGTCCCATTTGAGGTCCGGATGCGCCTGCTCCAAGGCGTCCGGCGCGGTGATGTCGCCCTGGCCCTCTTGCGCATCGGCGGCTTTTTCGGCGTCCTCCCGCACTTTCGCCGCCAGCGCCTTCTGCCCTCGGGCGTAGCGCGCGATCGCCGACATCACCTTGTCGCGCTCGCCATTGATCAGGTCGAGCGTTCCCTCGAACACCAGGGTCAGCCGTTTGTCCTTGTCCGCGCCGGCCTGTTTGGCGAAGGCCTCGATCAGCGCATCGGCCTCGTCGAGCGGGGTGCGGCGCGAGGCCAGTTTTCGCGCCAGCGCCGCCGCCTCGCGGTCGTCGTCCCAGCGGCTCTCGGCCGCCGGGCCGGCCCAGATCGCGGCCCGGCTGATGGCGCCGGCGCGCCGCTGCGGGCAGGGCCAATCCTCGTCGGCCGGCGGAGGGCCGCCAGCCAGGGCGGGGGTGGCGAAGGCCAAGAGAAGCAGCGCTGAAAGGCGCGTGGGCCGCCCTCGTGCTTCGAGACGCCTGCTGCGCAGGCTCCTCAGCATGAGGGCGACTTTATGGGCGCGAAAACCCCGCATGGCCGATCCACCTAATTGGGCGAAGACGCGACGCCCAAGGGCGCCGCAGGTTTCAGTTCGGAGAAGACGCGACGCCCAAGGGCGCCGCTCCTGCTGGAATAGACTTGATCGCCTTCAACGCGGCGACATCGATGACGGTGACGTCGTTCGAATTGCCGTTGGCGGTGAACAGGTATCTTTCGTCGGGCGTGAGCGCCAGATGCCAGACCCGCTGTCCCACCAGAATATATTTGCGGATTTCAAAAGTTTCCGCGTCCACCACGGCGACGCGGTTGGCCGGTCCGAGCGCGACGAAAACGGTCTTGCCGTCCCGCGTCATGCGCATGCCGACCGGCTGCACTTCCTCGGGCGTGAGGCCGGGCGCGTCGAAGCGGATTTTCTTCACGATCTCGCGGTTTTTCGCGGAGATCACCGACACGGTTCCGCCGACTTCCGAACTCACCCACAGTCTTGAGCCGTCGGGCGTGAACACGGCGTAGCGCGGGCGCTTGTCCACCAGCACATTGTCGATCCGTCTAAAAGTTTTGGCGTCGATGAAATGCGCCATATTGGTGGTCTCGGAGGTGTTGACCAGCACCGAACCGTCGGGGCTCAGCGCCATGCCCTCCGGCTCGACGCCAACGGGCACATTGGCGACGACCTGGTTTTTTACCACGTCGAGCACGGTCACTTGCGCATTGTCCTCGTTGGCGATGTAGAGCAGGTCGCCGGCCGCGTTCATCGCGAACTGCTCCGGGTCCGGGCCGGACTCCAGCGTGCGCAGCAGCTTCATCGTCGCGGTGTCGAACACCTGGATTCCATCCTCGTCGCTGGCGCAGACGTAAAGCAGCTTGCCGTCGGGGCTGACCCGCACGCCGCGCGGCCGGCGCCCTGCCTTGACCGTTTGCGTCACGGTCAGCGTGTCGCTGTCGATCACGGTGATCGTGTTGGCTTTTTCGTTGGTGACATAGATGCGATAGGCGCTGGCCGGGCTGGCGACAACGCAGGCGACAAGGGCGAGGCGGAAGGCTTTCATGGCGTCCCCGGTTTGCAGGCGCTTTCGCTCGCGTCGACGCCCAAACTGTCCAGCGTGTTGCGCTGATGCAAGAATTCCGGCAGCGGCGCGAGGCCGATCAGGGATTTCGGCTGCGCCAGCAGAATGGCCTGCCGCAATTGCCGGTCCCAGGGCCGGAAACTCGCCGCCGCGCCCTTGAAAATGGCGAGGTTGAAGCCCGGCCCCTGCATGTCCGAGCCGATTTTGGCGGGGTCGGCGGACCGCAGTTCGGTCACGGCTTCGCCGATGGCGCGCACCGCGATCCAGGCCTGATAATCGATCGGCCGCATCCGGCGCTTGGTCATGCGGATGAAGCGGTTCTGCAATTGCTCGGAGCCATAGGCGGTATGGGTCGGGTGCCACGACACCGGCGTCAGCCCCTGTGTCCCGGCGACGAGGCGCGGTTCGGCGGTGCGGTAGAGGATATAGTCGCCAAAATCGTCGGCCTCGTCGGCGACGACGATGAGATCAGCCTCCACATTGCGTGCAAAAGTGAGGGCTTCGGCCTCCGTCACCGCATCGGAGCGGGCGCGGGCCAGCGGCCCAAAAGCCCAGGGCTTTTCGGCGACGATTTTCACGCCGAATTTCTTCGCCGAGGCGCGGAAGGCGCTGGCATAGGCCGCGTCGCCAGCGTTGGGGCCGGGAACCAGCAAAACCTTGCTCCAGCGCCGCACCGCCAGATATTGCGCCAGAGCGTCGGTCAGCATGGCCCGGCTCGGCGCGGTATGGAACAGGTTCGAGCGGCACGCGGAGCCGCGCAAAAAATCGTCGGTCGCTCCGGCGTTGAACAGCAGCGCGCCCTGGGTTTTGAGCGCATCGGCCAGCGCCAGCGTCTCGTCGGCGGGCAGGGCGCTGACGAACATTTTGACGCCCCGCGCCAGCAGCGGTTTTGCTGCTTCGACGGGGCTTTCATCCTCGCCAAGCTCGACGTCGCGCAATTCAAAACTCTGGTCGAGAAAGGCGCCGGTGGTGGCGTTGTCCTGCACCGCGAGCTTGGCGCCGTCAAAACCTTCGCCGGGCGGCGGGGCGTCGATCACATAGGGCGGCGACGGGGCGCGGGCGCGCGCGATGAAGGCGATCTCGATCTTCAACGGGTCGGCCCATGCGGCCGCCGCCAACACAAGCGCGAGCCCCGCGAGCGAAAAAGCTCGGCTGAAGCGCCGGAGGGCGAGGGAGCCGGGCGTTGCTTGCGTCATGACAAGAATTCAGCCGATTATTTTTAAGTCGTCAATGTGAAAATCATAAGAGAGTTCTAAGACTCCCGCCCATGCGGCGACAGAAGCTCCGTGCCATAATCATGGTGCGATAGTCTTGCCGCAAGACTTGGCGTTTTTTCGTGGGAGTGTTCGCAAGTCTGGCGTTTTTTCATTTAAAACTGCTTGCGGGCAAGCCGCGCGCGAAAGTGGAGGCTTCTGCGATGCTGAAAAAGCTCATGCAATTCTTCAATATCGGCTCCGACGCCGACTCAGGTTCGGAGACCGCCGGCTCACCGACGTCCAACGTTTCCATGATGCGAAAGGAGGCCCCCATGGCGCTGAAACTTCACCCGTCGATCGATAATGGCGTCAGGAAAGGCAACCCCAATTTCGCGGGCGGGGCGCTCACCTGCAAATGCGCCGATCATCCGGTGCAGGTGCGCATCACCGGCAATGTCGCGCATAATCACGCCTGCGGCTGCACCAAATGCTGGAAGCCCCAGGGCGCGGTGTTCTCGGTCGTCGCCGTGGTCTCGCGCGACAATCTGAAAGTCGTGTCCGGCGCCGAAAAGCTCCATGTCGTCGATGCGTCCGCGACCATCCAGCGCCATGCCTGCCGGGACTGCGGCGTGCATATGTACGGCCGCATCGAAAACGCCAACCATCCGTTCTACGGCCTCGATTTCGTTCACACCGAACTGTCGAACGAGCAGGGCTGGCAGGAGCCGCAATTCGCCGCCTTCGTGTCCTCGATCATCGAATCCGGCTTCCCGCCGGCGAAAATGGGCGAGGTGCGCGCGCAACTCAGGTCGATCGGGCTGGAGCCTTACGATTGCCTGTCGCCGCCGCTGATGGACGCCATCGCCTCCCATGTCGCCAAGGCGGCGGGCAAGCTGGCGGCGTGACTTATTTCAAGGGAATGAAGAGCGTCGGCGCTTGCGCCGGCGCTTTCTATTGCCGCAACACTGGAGTCGTTGATGGAAACCGTATCGACCGCCAAAGCGCATGGGGGCGTTCAAGGCGTCTATCGCCACGATTCGCGCGAGACCAAAACCCCCATGACCTTTTCGGTCTTCGTTCCGCCTCAAGGCGTGACGGGGAAAGTTCCGGTGCTGTGGTATCTCTCCGGCCTCACCTGCACCCACGCCAATGTCACCGAAAAGGGCGAGTTCCGGGCGGCGGCGGCGCGCCATGGCGTGATGATCGTGTGCCCGGACACCTCGCCAAGGGGCGACGATGTGCCCGACGAGAAGGACAATTGGCAATTCGGCTCCGGCGCGGCCTTCTATCTCGACGCCACCCAAGCGCCCTATGACCGCAATTACCGCATGTATTCCTATATTGCGCGGGAATTGCCCGAGCTGATTGCGGAGCAATTTCCGGCCGCCGACCTGTCGCGCCAGGGGGTGTTCGGCCATTCCATGGGCGGCCATGGCGCGCTGACCCTGGCGCTGAAACATCCCGAGCGCTTCAAGAGCTGCTCGGCCTTCGCGCCCATCGTGCAACCCTCCACCAGCGACTGGTCGATCCCCGCGCTGACCAAATTTTTGGGGGCCGACGAGGCGGCATGGCGCGCCTACGACGCCACTTTGCTGATCGCCGATGGCAAAAAATTCAAGGAATTCCTGGTCGATCAGGGCGGCGCCGACTCGTTTCTGGACAAGGGGCTGAAACCCTGGCTGCTGGAGGCGGCCTGCCGGAAGGCTGGCATTCCGCTCACGCTCAACATGCGCGAGGGCTACGACCACTCCTATTATTTCATCTCAAGTTTCATGGCGGACCATATCGCCTGGCACGCCGCGCGCCTGTGACAAGGTTTCAATGCATGTGCCGGTGGTGCAGATCCGGGTAATGCGGGTGGGCGTGGATCAGCCGGGCGTGACGATGCCAGTGCGCATGCGGCTCGACCACCGGCTGTTCGTCGTGCCCGTGCTGGTGATGTTCGTCATGCACATGCGCATGCGCATGGTCCAGAGCCTCGTGTTCATGGTCATGCTCGTGCCGTTCGGTGAGATGCAGCCAGACGCCGGCCGCCATCATCACGCCGGCCACGGCCAGTTTCATCGTCGGCGCTTCATGCAGCAGGCCGATGGCGGCGAGGGCTCCGATGAACGGAGCGAGCGAGAAATAGGCGCCGGTCCGCGCCGTTCCAAGATGGCGCAGCGCAAGGATGAAGAGGACGAGGCTGACGCCGACCCCGAGAAAGCCAAGCAAGGCCGCAAGGCCGATGGCTGTCGGCGAAGGCATCGCGGCGCCGCGCCAAAAAGCCGCCGCGACATTGACCGCGCCGGCGACAAGCCCCTTGATCGTGGCGATGCTCACCGGATCGGCAAAGGACAATTTGCGGGTGAGATTGTTGTCGACGCCCCAGGCCAGACAGGCGCCGGCCACCAGCAGCGCGCCCGTGTCCAGCGACAGCCCGCGCCCCTGCCACGACAGCGCCGCCGCGCCCGCCAGAATGGCGGCGGCGCCTGCGAGCAGACGCGCGTCGACATTCTCCCGGAACACCAGCCAGGCGATGGCCATGGTCGCCAGCCCTTCCAGATTGAGCAGCAGCGAGGCGTTGGCGGCGCTGGTCCGGTTCAGGCCCTCCATCAGCGCCAGCGGACCGAGCACGCCGCCCGCCAGCACAATGGCCGCCAGCCAGGGCAGATCCGCGCGCCGCAACGGCGCCTCGGCCGCCGGCCTGCCAACAGCGCGGCGCGCGAAGACGACCCCGGCGAGGCCGAGTCCGGCGCCGAGATAAAGCCCGCCCGCCAGCAATTGCGGATCGAAGGCGGCGAGCAGACCCTTGGCGAGCGGCGCCGTCATCCCGAACAGGACGGCCGAGCCGAACGCCAGCGGCACGCCCGGCCAGAGATGCGAAAATAGGCGAGTCCCGATCATCGACGCTTGCTCCTGCGACGCAGGGGTGGCGATGGCCCCAGTCCGGGTGCGACACAACCCCGATCCAATCCAAGCTCCCCCGAAAGCGAAAAACAGATTAGGGCCTGATAATGCAGGGAGCGACGCATTTAGAGCAATTTTTGAGCGAAGGGGATGCCGGTTCGCGTCAAGAAAATGCGAAAGACAACAATCCAAAGTCCCGATCCGGTTCAATCTGACCGGAACAGGTTGCAGAATGGCCGCCGGGGCCAGCCGCAACTTGCCGCGTCGTGCTGGCCATGCTAGCGGGAGGGCGTCACGGGGTATAGCGCAGCCTGGTAGCGCGGTAGTTTTGGGTACTACAGGTCGCAGGTTCGAATCCTGCTGCCCCGACCAAACAATCCAAGGGCTTCCGGTCCATCAATAGAGAGAGCCGAACGGCGTTGTCTCGGATTTGGGTCGCGCCGGGGCGCAAATGGCCGAGATTTCGGCCGCCCGATCTGTCGCGCAATAGCTGCAAAGGGCAGAATCGCCGCGCCGCCAACCGGACGATCGCCGGATAGGTGGGGCCGCCATCACCGCAAACGCCGCCGTTGAGAGGCGATCCCAAGGCGATGGGCCTGACCGGCGTCCGGGTCGGCGTCCACAGCGAGGTTACGCCCGCGCTCAGAGGCGACGTTGGCTTAATTTGCGCGCGTGAGGCGTGGAGCGCCGGAGCGCGCCTGTGTCGAATGGGCAATTCCGCGGAAATTTTTCTGTCGGGCCTTGGCCGCGGTGCTTGAACCTCCATAGGTTTTCGTCGCTTATCCGCAAAGGGCGCTGTGGAGGCGCCTCGGACGTTCTTGACTCGCGCGTCCAGACGGCCCGAATCGGCAAGGATGGGAGCGGCGTTTTTTTTCCGCGAATGAGCCGCCTTGGCGTTTTTGCTCGGACTCGGCGCTTTCTCCGGCGCATCAGATCAAGCGAGAGTCTTGACGACCCGATCATGGCCGTCATGTGGCGGAAAATTGTAGTTTTGCCATTGCGCGACCAACGGCTCGCGTGTATCGTTTCTTCATGGTTTCAAGCAATTGTATTACACAAGATTAACTATAAGAAACCCAATGTATAGAAGCACGCAACGTTTAGGAACTAGGGTTCTCGTCTCTCTTGAACCTGACTGCAAACAGCCTGATTCAAATTGATTAATTTTTTTTATTGATTTTTGCTATAATTTTTGCTAGATGGCCAAGCGGCAGGCTTGCCAAAAATGCGGATGGTGTAATGAGCATGTATCCTGGCGGCGTCTTCGGAGACGCGGAGGCATGTATGTCGTAGGGGGTGCGAGTTCCTCTTTATTCAAGTGCGTTCGTTGCACAGATCGTAGACCATCAGGCAAAAAGACAAGAAGACTGAAATGTCAAAGGCAAACACTCAAAAAGCACTAACCGGCGCCAACTCCCGCAGCGATGAGTTGACGAAGTTTTGCGCCGTTTTGCGGGCTGAACTGGGTGACGCCATTTACTCGTCTTGGTTCACCCGGCTTGAGTTGGATCGTATTGCGGATGGTTGCGCCTATCTGTCCGTGCCGACAAAATTTCTGAAAAGCTGGATTCATGCACATTATTACGACAAGCTTCGCGCGATAGCGCTCGCGCAATTGCCCGCGATATCCGAGATTTGCCTTTCTGTACGCACCACAACCTTCAGCGTCGTGGGCGCCGAAGCCGAACCCGCCGGCCAGTCGCGCGTTTCGGGTTCGCAGGCGGCGGCCGGGTCGGCGCGACCGCGTGAGATGTTCAAGGAAGCCAATACGGGCGTCGAGACCTCCGTGCTCGACACGCGCATGAATTTCTCGACCTTTCTGGTCAGCAAATCCAATCAACTGGCGTTCTCCGCCGCGCAGGAAGTCAGCCGCTCGTCATCGATCTACAACCCGTTCTATGTCCACGCGGGCGTCGGCCTTGGGAAAACGCATCTGGTCCAGGCGATCGCGCACAACGCGACGGTGGCCGGGCGCAACGCGCTTTATCTCACCGCCGAAAAGTTCATGTACAGTTTCGTGTCGGCGCTCAAGGCGCAGACGTCGCTGTCTTTCAAGGAGTCCCTGCGCGGCATCGACATTCTCATCGTTGACGACGTGCAATTCCTGCAGGGCAAGACGATCCAGCAGGAGTTTTGCCACACGATCAACGCGCTGATCGACAATGGGCGGCAGGTCGTCATCGCCTGCGATCGCGTGCCGAATGAGCTCGACAATCTCGATGAACGCATCCGCTCACGGTTGGCTGGCGGTCTTTGCGTCGAAATTCATCCGCTGGACGATGAATTGCGCCTGAACATCGTCGAGGCCAGAGTCGCCGCGACCAAAATTGTTCAGCCCGCGTTCGACGTCTCGCCCGCCGTCGTCAAGATGGTGGCGAACCTGATCCGGACCAACGGCCGCGATCTCGACGGCGCGGTCAATCGCCTGCTCGCCCATACCACGCTGGTTGGCTCCGTCTTGTCGATGGAGCAGGCCGAAAACGCCATTCGCGACCTGATCCGGCACCGCGAGGCCAAGCGCATCAAGATCGAAGACATCCAGAAGCTGGTGGCGACACATTTCAATGTCAGCCGCGCCGATATCCTGTCTTCGCGTCGCACGGCGAATGTGGTCAAGCCGCGTCAGATCGCCATGTATCTCGCCAAGATCCTGACGCCGCGCTCCCTGCCGGAGATCGGCCGTCGGTTCGGAGGCCGCGATCACACCACCGTTCTGCACGCCGTGCGTAAAATCGACGGGTTGGTGGCCCAGGACAATTCGCTGAAGCGCGAACTGGACCTGCTCAAGCAGTTGCTTGAGGATTGATAAGCAGGTTTTTTGATTATTGACGACCTTGGCCCTGTGCGTCCGCACAGAGGCCATTTTCAGCGCCAAGGCGCCCGGCTGTTACGCCAGCCAGCCCCAGTAAACCCCGACGATCAAGACAACGCCGAGGATGAAACGATAAAACACAAAAATCCACGACGAGAATCGCTCCAGGAATTTCATCAGGCTCCAGATCGCGACAAAAGCCGAGATTGACGCAACGATCAGGCCGACGCCGAGAATCATCCAGCCGTTCGCCGACAGATGCGCGTGGTAAAGCTCGTAGAATTCCTTGACGCCGGCGAGAAATATCGCGGGAAGTCCGAGCAGGAACGAGAAACGCGCGGCCTCGTCACGTTTGAGATCGAGAAACAGCGCGGCCGTCAGGGTTGAGCCGGATCTGGAAACACCGGGAATGAGCGCGCCGACTTGCGCCAGACCCACCAACATGGCGTCCTTGAGCGACACATTATCCATCGTGCGGCGATGCGCGCAGAATTTCTCCGCCAGCGCCAGCAACAGCGACATCACGATGCAAGCGGCGCCTATGACATAGAGACTGCGCAAGGGCGAACCGCAGGTGTTCAGCGTCTTTGACAGCAAAACCCCGAAGATGACCAGCGGGACGGTGGCGAGCAGGATCCAGCTGGTGAAGCGAAACTGCCAATCGCGAAAGTCGCGCCGCCAAACCGCGTTGAGCGAGCCGCCAACCAATCCCTTGATATCGCTCCAGAAATAGGAAATCACCGCAGCCAATGCCGCCATCTGCATGGCGGCGGAAAACGCCGAGCCGGGGTCGCGCCAGCCCAGCAGCGCCGGAACGATGCGCATATGCGCTGTCGAGGAGATGGGAAGCAGTTCCGAGATGCCCTGAACCACGCCGAGCGCCGCCACTTTCGCGAACCCGAGTTCAATAAATCCGGTGTCCAGTCCCTGTGTACAGGCTTCGGCGGCCATGCGCGCACTCCTGTCGAATCAAAACAAAACCTCCGCCGTTTTTGACCCACACGGCGGAGGCTGGCAATCTCATATGGTTGTTTCAGACGGTTTCGGCGGTTTTTTCCACCACGCGGACGATATCGGCCATGATGGCGTTGAGTTCGTAATCCTTGGGCGTGTAGACGGCGGCGACGCCTTCCGAAAGCAGCAGCTTTTCGTCTTCCGGGGGAATGATGCCGCCGACAATCACCGGCACGTCGGAAATCCCTTGCGCCTTCATCTTGGCCAGCACGTCGCGCACCAGCGGCAGATGCGACCCGGACAGGATCGACAGTCCGACGACGTGAACGCCTTCCTCAAGCGCGGCGTTGACAATCTCCGCCGGCGTGAGGCGGATGCCCTCGTAAACCACTTCCATGCCGGCGTCGCGCGCGCGCACGGCGATCTGCTCGGCGCCGTTGGAATGCCCGTCGAGGCCGGGCTTGCCGACCAGGAATTTGATGCGGCGCCCGATCTTCTTCGAGACGCGCTCGACTTCCGCGCGCACGGCGGCCAGCGAGCCGCCGGTGTCGCGCGCCGTGCGGCCGACGCCGGTGGGCGCGCGGAATTCACCGAACACCTCGCGCAGGGTCTGGCCCCATTCGCCGGTGGTGACGCCCGCCTTGGCCGCCGCGATCGACGGCTCCATGATGTTGCGGTCTTCCTGAGCGGCGGCGCGCAGCTCCGCCAAAGCCTTGTCCACCGCCTTGGGATCGCGCTGGGCGCGCCAGCTTTTCAGGCGCGCGATCTGTTCGGCCTCGACATGCTCGGAGATCACGAGAATGGAGCCGTCGCCCGTGGTCAGCGGCGAGGGCTCGCTTTCGACGAATTTATTGACGCCGACCACGATCTGCTCGCCCGCCTCGATCGATTCCAGCCGGCGGGTGTTGGACTCCACCAGTTTCGACTTGAGATAGCCGGTCTCCACCGCCGCGACCGCGCCGCCCATGGCGTCGATGGCGGCCAGTTCGGCCAGCGCTTCCCGTTTCAGCTCCTCGACCTTCCTGCTCAGTTCAATCGAACCGTCGAACAGGTCGCCATAGTCCAGCAGGTCGGTCTCGTAGGCCAAAATTTGCTGGAGGCGCAGCGACCATTGCTGATCGAACGGACGCGGCAGCCCGAGCGCCTCGTTCCAGGCCGGCAATTGCACGGCGCGGGCGCGCGCCTTCTTGGAGAGCACGACCGCCAGCGTCTCGATCAGAATGCGATAGACGTTGTTTTCCGGCTGCTGCTCGGTGAGGCCGAGCGAATTGACCTGCACGCCATAGCGGAAACGGCGATGCTTCTCGTCCTTGACGCCATAACGGTCGCGGGTCAGTTCGTCCCAAAGTTCGGTGAAGGCGCGGACCTTGGCCAGTTCGGTGACAAAGCGCATGCCGGCGTTGAGGAAGAACGAGATGCGGCCGACGACCTCGCCGAAATCCTCCTCCGCCACCTGACCGGATTTTTTCACGGTGTCGAGGATCGCCACCGCCGTCGCCAGCGCGTAGGACAGCTCCTGCACCGGCGTCGCGCCCGCCTCCTGCAAATGATAGGAGCAGACGTTCATCGGGTTCCACTTGGGAACTTCCTTGGTGGTGAACAGGATGACGTCCTTGGTCAGGCGCAGCGACGGCCCCGGCGGAAACACATAGGTGCCGCGCGACAGATATTCCTTGATGATGTCGTTCTGGGTCGTGCCCTGTAGCGCATTGCGCGGCGCGCCCTGCAAGTCGGCGGCGGCGATATAGAGCGACAACAGCCAGGGCGCGGTGGCGTTGATTGTCATCGACGTGTTCATCTGCGCGATGGGAATGCCATCGAACAAAGTGTTCATGTCGCCGAGATGGCTGATGGGCACGCCGACCTTGCCGACTTCGCCGCGCGCGAGGGGATGATCGGAATCATATCCGGTCTGGGTGGGCAGATCGAAGGCGATGGACAGGCCGGTCTGGCCCTTGGCGAGATTGCCGCGATAGAGCCTGTTTGAGTCCGCGGCGTTGGAATGGCCCGCATAGGTGCGGAAAATCCACGGCTTGTCGCGCCCGGTCTGGGTCTTCGTCATTCGAGCCTCTCACAAGGGTTGCGGCGATCTCTGTCGAGCGATGCTTTGCCCCACTTTTTCGCAAAGCACAATCGGACGTCAAGTCCGGAAAACAGCGCCCCTGCGCCCGCCTGACCCCCAAAAACCAGAGGTTTTCCGGCGCTTTAGCTCTGTCGCCCCGGGGCAAGAGAACAAAGCGGGCCTCGACTTATGGACGAACCGAAACGGCCGCGAGGACACTCGCCAAGCCTCAATAAAATGTATATTTCCCGGCTCAATCGGAGGCGGAGGCGCGAACTTTTCCGGCGCGCTCCCGTTTCCCGACGGCAAATTGCGGCAGCGCAGCAAATTTCGCTTTTGGATTTTGCGAACGCCGTTCTAGCATTGCGCCGCATCAGGGAAAAACAAAGGGAGTGAGCGTTGACCGATCAAACGCCAGCGTCAAGCGTCGATAAGGCGCCGGTCTACAAAGACCTCTACGATATCGGCGAAATCCCGCCCCTTGGCCATGTTCCGAAAAACATGCACGCCTGGGTAATCCGCAAGGATCGCCACGGGCCGCCGGAATCCGCCATGCAGCTTGAGGTCATTCCCACCTGGCCGCTCGACAGTCACGACGTGCTGGTTCTCGTGATGGCCGCCGGCGTCAACTACAATGGCGTGTGGGCGGCGCTGGGCGAGCCGATTTCCGTGCTCGACGCGCACAAGCAGCCCTATCACGTCGCCGGGTCCGACGCCTCCGGCATTGTCTGGGCGGTCGGCTCCAAGGTGAAGCGCTGGAAGGTCGGCGACGAAGTCGTCGTCCACTGCAACCAGGACGACGGCGACGACGAGGAATGCAACGGCGGCGATCCGATGTTCTCCTCCTCGCAGCGCATCTGGGGCTACGAGACCCCGGACGGCTCCTTCGCCCAGTTCTGCCGCGTGCAGGACCGCCAGTTGATGGTGCGCCCCAAGCATCTGACGTGGGAGGAAAGCGCCTGCTATACGCTGACGCTCGCCACCGCCTACCGCATGCTGTTCGGCCATGAGCCGCACCGCCTCAAGCCCGGCGACAATGTCCTGGTCTGGGGCGCTTCGGGCGGTCTCGGCGTGTTCGGCGTGCAGCTCATCGCGGCGGCCGGCGCCAACGCCATCGGCATCATTTCCGACGAATCCAAGCGCGACTATGTGCTTTCGCTCGGCGCGAAGGGCGTGATCAACCGCAAGGACTTCAAGTGCTGGGGCCAATTGCCCAAGGTCAATTCGCAGGAATACACCGACTGGACCAAGGAAGCCCGCAAGTTCGGCAAGGCGATCTGGGACATTACCGGCAAGAAGGATGTCGACATCGTGTTCGAACATCCGGGCGAAGCCACCTTCCCGGTTTCGACTTTGGTGGTGAAGCGCGGCGGCATGGTGGTGTTTTGCGCGGGCACGTCCGGCTTCAACCTCACCTTTGACGCCCGCTACGTGTGGATGCGCCAGAAGCGCATCCAGGGGTCGCATTTCGCCCATCTGAAACAGGCGGCGGCGGCGAACAATTTCGTGCTCGATCGCCGCGTCGATCCCTGCATGTCCGAAGTCTTCCCCTGGGGGAAGATCCCCCTGGCCCACACCAAAATGTGGAAAAACCAACACGCGCCCGGAAACATGGCCGTTCTGGTCAACGCGACAGAAACGGGCCTGCGCACCATTGAAGACGTGATCGAGGCCGGCCGGAAGGCGTGACCCGCCGCAAGCGCGCTATTTCGGGGCGGGAGGTTGCTCCCGCCCTTTTTTTTGGGAGCGCGCCAGTCGCGCCCGCGCCAGCGCCTCGTTCACTTCCGCGCCATAAATGAAAATGGCCGCGAGCGCGTAAAGAAACACGATGGCGATCATCACCGAAGCCAGGCCGGCGTAGGTCGCGACGTAATTGAACGCGAAGCGGGAGAGATAGGCGCTGAAGGCCAGCGCGAAAGCCATCCACGCGCCGAAGGTGAGGATGATGCCCGGCGCGCAATCGCGCAACCGCATGCGGGCGTTGGGCAGCACCCAATGCGCGACGATCAAGGCGATCTGGAGAATGACCGTGGCGACGCCGTAACGCGCCAACGCCACCAGATGACTCGCCGGCGCCAGCGCCGGGGCCAGTTTCAGCACGCCCGCCCAGATCAGCGGACCGAGCACAAGCATGAAAGTCAGCGACAGCAGGGCCAGGGCGCCGATCAGAACATAGCCGATGGACTGAAGCCGCAACCGCCACCACGGCCGCGTCTCCTTCAAGCCATAGGCGCGGTTCAAGCCCGTTCTCAGCGCTTCCACCCCGCTGGAGGAGAAATAGACCGCCAGAACCGCGCTGATGGTCACCAGTCCGCCGTGCCGCGCGCTCAAAACCTGGTGGATTTCGTTGAGAATGGGTGCGGAGACCTGCGGCGGCCAGATTTCGAAGAACGCTCCGGCCGCGTCGTCGGCCATTTTTTGCGCGCCGAAAAAGCCCCCCAGACTGGTCACGAAAATCAGGAAGGGAAAAATCGCCGTCAGACCCTGCAACGCAATATGGCTCGACATGGCGTAGCCGTCGTCGTTCTCGAAACTTCGGGCGCTTTCCAGCGCCAAACGCCAAAATTCACGCATGGGAATCCTTTCGCGCCCGGAAATCCCTCCGCGCCAAAGGCGCCAAGGCTTGGCTACCACGCAGCACGTGACGCGACGATGCAAATATCTGGCGCGCCGACCCCGCGCAGCCTATTTTCAACGCGAACGGAGATTTTTCATGACCGGACAGAACCCGCTCTTGATCGAGTGGACCACGCCTTTCGCCCTGCCTCCCTTTACCCAAATCAGGACGGACCAGTTCCCGGCCGCATTTGACCAAGCCTTGCGCGAACACGAACAGGAAATCGCCGCGCTGACGGCAAACCCGGACGCGCCGACTTTCGCCAACACCATCGACGCGCTGGAACTCGCCGGCCAAAAGCTCAACCAGGTCGGCGGCGTGTTCTGGAACCTGACCGGCACGGATTCGACCGAAGAATTGCGCGCCATCGAGCGTGAAATTTCTCCGCTGCTCACCCGCCATTACACCGCTATTTCGCTCAATCCCGACCTGTTCGCCCGCGTGGCCGAGCTTTATCGCCGCCGCGAGACGCTGACGCTGGACGAGGAACAGGCGCGGCTGCTTGAACTCACCTACAAAGGCTTCGTTCGCACCGGCGCGCAGCTGCAAGGCGCGGCTCGCGCGCGCTACGCGGAGATCGCCGAGCAGCTCACAACCCTCGAAACCGAATTCGCGCAAAATCTTCTGGCCGACGAGACCGATTTTCTGTTCGAACTGGAGGAAACCGACCTTGCCGGAGTTGCGGAGGATGTGAAAGCCGCCGCCGCCCAGACGGCAAAAGATCGCAACACAACCAAGCCCTATGCCCTGACCTTGCAACGCTCGAACGTCGAGGCTTTCCTGAGTCAGTCCAGCCGCCGCGATCTCCGGGAAGATTTGTTCAAGGCCTGGATCGCGCGGGGCGAAAATCCGGGCAAGACCGACAACCGGCCGCTGATCGCGCAAATCCTCGCGTTGCGTCAGGAGAAGGCGCGCCTGCTCGGCTATGAAACTTTCGCCGACTACAAGCTTGAGCCGACCATGGCGCGTGAGCCGCGCGCGGCGATGGCGTTGATGGAGCAGCTTTGGGCGCCGGCGCTGCGCGGCGCCGAAGACGAGCGCGCCGCCCTGCAACAGATCGTGGATGAAGAAGGCGGCAATTTCCCGCTCGCCGCGCCGGATTGGCGCTATTACGCGGAAAAGCTGCGGCGGTCGCGCTACGCGCTGGATCAGGCGGAATTGGCCAACTATTTCCAGTTGGAGCGCATGATCGAGGCCGCCTTCCACTGCGCGGAAAAACTGTTCGACCTGCGCTTTCAACAGCGCCGCGATCTGCCCGTCTATCACCCGGACGTACGCGCCTATGAAGTCACCGACGGGCAGGGCCGCCACGTCGCCATTTTCTACGGCGATTATTTCGCCCGCGCGGGCAAGCGTTCGGGCGCGTGGATGTCGGGTTTTCGCGGCCAGAGGAAGCTGGGCGGCGAGGAGCGCCCGGTGATCGTCAATGTGATGAATTTTTCCAAACCCTCGCCGGATCGGCCCTCGCTGCTGTCCTTGACCGAGGTCATGACGCTGTTCCACGAATTCGGCCACGCGCTGCACGGCATGCTCTCGGACGTGGTCTATCCCTCCATGAGCGGAACCTCCACGCCGACGGATTTCGTCGAATTCCCATCGCAGCTTTACGAGCACTGGGCGCTCCGCCCGGAAGTGCTGCAAAAATTCGCGACGCATCACGAGACCGGCGCGGCCATGCCGCAAGCCATGATCGACCGCATCGTCGCGGCCCGCCATTTCAATCAAGGATTTGGCACGGTGGAATTCCTGGCCTCGGCTCTGGTCGATTTCA
Source organism: Rhodoblastus sphagnicola (assembly GCF_002937075.1). GTDB lineage: Bacteria > Pseudomonadota > Alphaproteobacteria > Rhizobiales > Beijerinckiaceae > Rhodoblastus > Rhodoblastus sphagnicola. Next base: position 101,793 of record NZ_NHSJ01000043.1, on the reverse strand, counting down.
AGCTGCATTGGCGGCCGGACGCGCCCGAGGACATCGGCGCCGCCGAAACCGAAATCCTGACCGGGGTCGCCATGCCCGCTTTCATGGTGATGCGGCATCGCTCGCCGCACTTCGGGCACATTTTCGCCGGCGAGGGCTATGCGGCCGGCTATTATTCCTATCTTTGGTCGGAGACGCTCGACGCTGACGGTTTCGCGGCTTTCGAGGAAACCGGCGACATTTTCGATCCCGAAACGGCGCGCAGGCTGCGGGACAATGTTTACGCGGCCGGCAACCGCCGCGACCCCAACGTGGCCTACGCCGCTTTTCGCGGCCGGGCGCCCGATACGGCGGCCTTGCTGCGAAAAAAGGGCTTTGCCTGATCAAAGGTCATATTGCGCCGCAATATGCGGCGCGATAATCCGCCTTCATACGAATTTTTGTCATCCGAAATGCAGGAGCCGACATGACTCAGGCCGCCAACGAAGACCTTTTTGCCCTCGGCCGCAAGGCGACCCACGCCATCCAGGCGCTTTACACCGACGCGGTCGTGAGCCTGCGCGGAAAAGTCGTTGAAAACGGCAAATTGTCCAATGCCCTGATCGAAAAGGAACAGCACGCCGCCCACGGCCTCGCCTGGTTCGCCACTTATGTCGAATCCGTGCGCGAAATGCTGGCCTATGCCGAGCGCATCAATGGCGAAGGCCGCTATGGCGAAACCGAAGACCTGCTGACCCGCATCGGCGTCGGCGAATATCTGGCGCAGATCTTTGGCGGCATCGCCATGAGCCAGGGCGAAATCATCCGCCTGTCGGATTTCGGCCTGTCGCTGGAATCGATCGCCGCCAAGAAAATCCCCGAGATCGACACGCTGATCGCGACCGGCAACACCGTCGCCAATCGCGCCCGCCTGGTCGATCTGGTCGATCACGCCGAAGCCTCGGCCACCGTCGGCGCGCCCGGCCTCGACGAGACGCTGGAAGCCATCCGCGAGGAAATCCGCAAATATGCGGAAGCCGAAGTCGTGCCGCACGCCCATGAATGGCACCTCAAGAACGAATATATCCCGCTCGAAATCATTCAGGGCCTCGCCGATCTCGGCGTGTTCGGCCTGACCTTGCCGGAGGAATTCGGCGGCATGGGCCTCGGCAAGGAAGCCATGTGCGTGGTTACCGAGGAACTTTCGCGCGCCTATATCGGCGTCGGCTCGCTCGGCACCCGTTCGGAAATCGCCGGCGAACTGATTCTGTGCGGCGGCACCCAGGCGCAGAAGGAGAAATACCTGCCGAAAATCGCCTCCGGCGAAATCCTGCCGACGGCGGTGTTCACCGAGCCGAACACGGGCTCCGACCTCGCCTCGCTGCGCACCCGCGCCGTGAAGGAGGGCGATAAATATATCGTCAACGGCAACAAGACCTGGATCACCCATCCGGTTCGCGCCGATCTGATGACCCTGCTGGTGCGCACCAACCCGAATGAGCCGGGTTACAAGGGCCTGTCCATGTTGCTGGCGGAAAAGCCGCGCGGCGACGACGCCAACCCTTTCCCGGCCAAGGGCATGTCCGGCGGCGAAATCCACGTGCTCGGCTATCGCGGCATGAAGGAATATGAAATCGCCTTCGACGGTTTCGAGGTTCCCGCCGAAAACCTGCTCGGCGGCGTCGAGGGCCAGGGCTTTAAACAACTCATGCAGACGTTTGAAGGCGCCCGCATCCAGACGGCGGCCCGCGCCGTCGGCGTGGCGCAATGCGCCATGGAGCTGGCGCTGCGCTACGCCAAGGAGCGCATCCAGTTCGGCAAGGCGCTGGTCCATTTCCCGCGCGTGGCCGACAAGATCGCCATGATGGCGGTGGAAGTGCACATCGCCCGCCAGATCACCTATTTCGCGGCGCGCGCGAAAGACGAGGGCAAGCGCTGCGACCTCGAAGCCGGTCAGGCCAAGCTGCTCGGCGCCCGCGTCGCCTGGGCCGCCGCCGACAACGCCCTGCAAATCCACGGCGGCAACGGCTTCGCCTTGGAATATCCGGTGTCGCGCGTGCTGTGCGACGCCCGCATCCTCAACATTTTCGAGGGCGCGGCGGAAATCCAGGCGCAGGTCATCGCCCGCCGACTGCTTGAAGGCTGATCGATCCGAGAGCGCGCCTTACAGGCGCGCTCATTCGCCCTCGGGCGCGTCGGGACCGATGAGCCGATAGAGTTTTTGCGCCTCGGGATAGGAGCCGCGCCGCTCGGCGCAGCCGAGGATTTCCAGGACAACCACTTTTTGCGCCAGGGCGATGGTCAGCACATTTCCCGAGCCGACCTGTCGGGCCACCTGTTGCGCCTTGCGGCCGTCAACGCGAACATAGCCGTGCTCAATCAACTCCTGAGCCAGCGCGCGCGTTCGCGCCATGCGCGCGAACCACAACCACTTGTCGAGGCGCTGGCGGCCGCAATCGCCGCTCATTCAGCGCGCCTTGATCCGCGCCAGAACGGTCTTGACCCTTTCCCGCAACGAGCGGCGAAACTTTTCGCGTTGCAACACGACATTGAACGCGAAGGCGCGATCCGGCGCGGCGCCCATCATGACGTCGGCGATGCACAAGCGTCCGCGCCAGAGGTGATCGATCATCGGATGATTGGCGACGGCGCAGGAATCCACCGTTGCGACGTCCTTGTCCTCGAGCAGGCGGTCGGTCATGTCCATGGTCAGCAAAACGCCCGGCGACAGCGAACGGTAATCCTCGTCATAGGTGGTTTTCCAGAAATAGGCGCCGCCCCGGGAATCCAGCAAGACGATATTTCCGGCGATCATCTTCTGGTTGAGCGACAGCCAATAGATCCGGCATTTGCCGTCAAGCCCAAGCGTCCGGCTCATCGCACGCAGGAAGGTCGCCAAACCCGCGTCATTGAGAAAGGCCGTGCCTTTCTCGCCCTTCCAGCCCTTGGCCTCCAGCAGCATATAGGCCTCGATCTGCGCGCGGAGGTCGTCGGCGTCGCGCGTCACATGGAACGCCACTGCGCCCAACTCGCGCAAACGCCGATACTGCCGCTGCAATTCCTTGCGTTTCCTGGACGAAATGAAGTCGCGGGCGCCAACCGCCACCGGAGTGGCGTCGAGTCTGGCGCGGTCATATTGCCCGACAATTTTGAAAGGAAGATTGTGTCGCCGCGCATGCTCGCTCATGGCGATGAAATCCGGATTGGTCTTGACCAACTGGGTCGTTTCCAAGACGCTGAGATGGCGGTGATGTTGGCGCAGCCACGCCGTCATCCGCTCCAGCGCGAAGGGCGCGCGGGCGCGGTCGAGCAAGGGCGCGCCGGAGCAACCGTAATCGTGGCTCCAACTCCGCGCCAGCGACGAAAACGTGGATTGCGGCAACAGGAGAGGCCAGACGCCCAGCAGACGGCCGCGCGCCTTCACGCCTTCAGCCTCCCAGCAAAACAGGAATTCGGGTTTGCCGGAGCCTGGAATATGGCGCGCGGCGTTCAAGGCGAAACCGGGCGCGAAGAAGATGTTCGGCTCCAGCGCGCGTTCACAGAGGTCCGCCCATTCGGCCGTATAGTTTTGCGCCTCTTCCACGCCGAGACATTCGAGGAAATGCGGGAAGGGCGGCTGAGAATCGTCGGCCCCGCGCGCGAGGTCCGCCTCCGGGGATCGCGGCGCGTCCAAAGCGCCCGGCGATAGCCCGTTCAAGAATGAGGCAGGAAGCCAGTACGAATCGGTCAAATGCTTCAACTCCGGCCATATCAGCGACAAAGTCCGGCATTTTGCGCCGTTTTGACACCAAATGACCTCACCAGAACAGCTCCAGTTAGAATCATTCAAACTTTGGGCCAGAATTCAGCCGAGCAGTCCGCCCGCTCGCGGCGCCAGCGGATTTGCGCTCAATGCGGTCGCGTCCGGCCTGTCGACGGCGGCCTGACCCGCGAAGGCGCGATAGAGCCCTTCGACGAATTTTTCGTCGAGATCCTTGACGATGAAGACCATCCGGGTGCGCCGATCCGCATCGGGCCAGGAGTCCAGCCGAACCGGCGGATGAAAGACGTGCTGGACACCATGGATGACGAGGGGACGCTCGGCATCGTCCGACAGCGCGATCAAACCTTTGACGCGCAGGAGATTTGGCCCGTGCGCGCTGCGCAGCATTTCCAGAAACAGACCGCAGGCGTTCGGACTCAGCGGTTCCGCGCTGGTGAGACAGAAACTGCGGATAGCCTCGTCATGGTTGCCGTGATCGTGATGGGCATGGTCGTGATGGGCATGGTCGTGGTGCGCGTGATCGTGGTCCTCGCCGCAAACGGCGCAGGTGTCGGTCGATGCTGTGTCGGTGACGGCCGTTTCGGCCAAGGCCTCGGCGTTCAGCCAGGCGCGAACATTCGGGCGCGCGGAGTCGGGATCATGCAAACCCGCATTGAGCAATTCGGCCGCGCCGATCGGATCCTCGGCGCGCAGCAAGCGCGCGGTCGGATTGATGTTGTGGAGCCGGCGCGTCAGAGTTTCGAACGCATGCCTTCTTTCGTCGCTGTCGAGCAGATCGGTCTTGGAAAGCACCAGACGATCCGCGATGGCGGCCTGTTTCAGCGCTTCCGGGTGATTTTGAAGCGTGGCTGCGCCATTGACCGCATCGACCAAGGTCACGATGCCGTCCAACCGGAAGCGCATCAGGAAATAAGGGTGGCTCATGAGCGTGTGCAGCACGGGCGCGGGATCGGCGAGGCCCGTGGTTTCGATGATCACCCGGTCGAATTCCCCCATGCGGCCGTTGTCGCGGTCACGCAGCAGTTTCTCCAGCGCATCGACGAGATCGCCGCGAATGGTGCAACACACGCATCCCGACGCCAGCATCACCATGTCGCCGTCGATCTTCTCGACGAAGAGATGATCCAGCCCGATCTCGCCGAATTCGTTGATCAGCACGACGGACCGGGCCAGGCCGGGATCGCGCAACAGGCGATTGAGCAGGGTCGTCTTGCCGGCCCCAAGGAATCCCGTGAGGATCGTCAGCGGAACCGGCGCGGGGCGTTGCGATCTCGATGAGGCGTCTGTCAATGCGCGGCCGCCTTGTCGTGCTTGGGCTGGTCGGCGCCCGCCTTCGCCTTGTCATCCTTTTTTGTCGCCGCGCCCTTGATCGCGGCCGCTTTGTGCTTGGCGGCCTTGTGGGCGTGGACCGGCTTCGGCGCGGGCGTCGCCGCATGATGGGAGATCGCCGAAGCCGCGGCGGCGGCTGGCGGCGCGGAATAAGCGATGACGCCGATCGGCGTGTCGGCGGGACGAGGACCGGCGACCGGTCCCTGATAGCCCGGCGCCGGGCCAACAAAGAGATCGACGGGTTCATAGCTGGGACGCGGCAAGGCGGCGATTGCCGCGCCGCTGGCCGGCGCCGCCTGTTCGCCTTCCGCCGCCGCGACCGGCGCGGCAAAATCCTCGCTCTCGGCGGCGAGTTGCGCTTGCTTGCTCCGGCCGCCGCAAGCCACGGCCTTCATGTTCGGCGGCGCGCCGCCAGCCGAGGGCAGGTCGGCGATCGTGGTGTTCGAAGCGGAACCGGCGAAGGATTGATTCAGCAGGTCAACCGCGTGAGCGGTGCGCACGCGCGCGGACGTGTCGCCAAAGACCACAACGATCACCCGACGGCCTGACCGCGTGGCGCTGGCGACCAGATTGAACCCCGCCGGACAGGTAAAGCCGGTCTTCATCCCGTCGGCGCCGGGATAGCGGCCGAGCAGCCCATTGTGGGTGGGCACGATCTGGTCCCCGAGCCTGAAGGCGCCGATATTGAAGAGATCGGCGCGCTCGGGAAAGCGCAGCAGGATGGCGCGACCCAAAATCGCCATGTCGCGCGCGGAACTGTAATGATTGGGATCGTGCAGCCCGTTTGGATTGACGAAATGCGACTCCTGCATGCCCAGGGCGTGCGCCGACGCATTCATCTCATCGGCGAAAGCCTCGACCGATCCCGAGACGCCCTCGGCGATGGTGACAGCAAGATCGTTGGCCGACTTGACCATCAGCATTTTCAAGGCATTTCCCAGCGTCACCTGGGCGCCCGGCGCAAAACCCATTTTGGAAGGTTGCATCCGGGCCGCGCGCGCGCTCACGAACAGGGGCGTATCGAGCGTAAGCCGCCCCGACTTGACAGCGTCGAGCGCCACGTAAACCGTCATCAGTTTCGTCACCGAGGCCGGGAACCAGGCGCGGGTCGAATCGCGTTGGGCGATGACGCGGCCGCTCTCCACGTCGATGGCGATATAAGGGGTCGGCACATGCGCGACCGCCGCTTGCGCGGGCGCGGCTTTGGCTTTGGCGTGCTTGCGCGCGGCGAAAGCCTGGTTCGGCGCAGCAAGGCCAGGCAGGAGGAGCGCCGTGAGCAAAGTCAGACGCAGAGAGGAACGAAAGGACTTGGGACTCATGGCGTTCCGCATACCTCCGGATCGCGTTTCAGGCAAATTCGCGTATTAGACGCTCAAGGGCGCGTTATGGACGCCCCCGCCGTCAAATCAAAGCTCAAAAGCGCGTCGGTTCCGATGCGCCTTGCTTGCGGCGATTTAATGACCGCCGTTCATTCGCCCGGCGCGCGCGTATCGAGCGCCAGCGCATGCAATCCGCCGGCGAATTCGTCGGCGAACAGCGCATTGACGGCGCGATGTCGCTCCACGCGGCTTTTTCCCGCAAAGTCGGGCGAGACGATCCGAACGCGGAAATGCGTTTCTCCCCCCTGCGGCGCCCCGCCTTCATGCACGATATGACCCGCATGCTTGTGAGAGTCGTCGATGACCTCGACCTCTGTCGAGGCGAAGGCCTGCCTGAGCTTCGATTCCATGCGTTCGCGGAGACTGAGCGCCATTTTTTTCACCTGTTCCTTCATTTGCGGGCAATTTGGTAAGTCAACGGATTTAATCTCCTCATCATCCTTGCCCCCGGCGCCGACCACGCCATATCATGCCGAACATGAACCTCAACTCACCCTTGTTCGACCGAATCAGGACGCGACGCGAAGCCAAGACGGAGCCTAGCCCCGCGCGTGGGACGGTTTGCTCGCATCCCGGTTGCCAGGCCCCCGGCGAATTCCGCGCGCCGATGGGGCGGTTGCGGGAAGGGCAGTATTTTTGTTTCTGTCTCGATCATGTCAAAGAATATAACGCGACTTACAACTATTTTAACGGCATGAGCGACGAAGATGTCCTCCGCTATCAGAAGGACGCCGTGATCGGCCACCGGCCGACCTGGAAAATGGGCGCCAACCGCGCTGGCGTCGCCAGCGCCGGCATGCAGGATCCTTTCCATATGCAGGGCGCCAAGGCGGGCAAGAGCCGGACGCCCAAGCACGGGGTTGTCGCCCGCAAGGCCTTGCACGTTCTCGGTCTTGACGATGAAGCGCGCCCCGCCGAGATCAAGGGGCGCTACAAGGAAATGGTCAAGAGACTGCATCCCGACGCCAATGGCGGGGATCGTTCCAATGAAGATAAGCTGCGCGAGATCATCAACGCCTACAATGTGCTGCGCTCCTCTCGGGCCGTATGATCCCGGCCTGATCCAAGAAATCCAAGCTTTTGCTTGTAGGCCCGCGCGCCGAAAGGCTATCAAGGATTCCGAGTCTTTGAGGCTAGGCCCGTCGCCGCCCGGACGTGCATGGATAAAACCCGTCGGATCGCGCGCGTCCGCTTCGCACTGGAGAGGAAAAAGCGCGGCGACAATGGAGGACAGAAGCAATTGACGTCGATGACAACGCCCAAGCTCGCGATTCCAGACACATTCATCGCGGTGCGCGAAACCTTCGGCTTCGATTCGGCTATGAAGGTTCCCGCGTTCTCCACGCGAACTGAACATGTGCCGGAACTTGATCCGGATTATCTGTTCGATCGCACCACCACGCTCGCCATCCTCGCCGGTTTCGCCTTCAACCGCCGCGTCATGGTCACCGGCTATCACGGCACCGGCAAATCGACCCATATCGAGCAGGTCGCGGCCCGGCTGAACTGGCCCTGCGTGCGCGTCAATCTCGACAGCCACGTCTCGCGCGTCGATCTGGTCGGCAAGGACGCCATCGTCCTTAAGGACGGCAAGCAGATCACCGAATTCCGCGACGGCATCCTGCCTTGGGCGTTGCAGAACAATATCGCTCTCTGTTTCGACGAATATGACGCCGGCCGCCCGGACGTGATGTTCGTGATCCAGCGCGTTCTCGAGGTCTCCGGCCGGCTGACGCTGCTGGACCAGAATCGCGTCATCAAGCCCCATCCCGCCTTCCGCCTGTTCTGCACCGCGAATACGATCGGCTTGGGCGACACCTCCGGTCTCTATCACGGCACGCAGCAGATCAACCAGGGGCAGATGGATCGCTGGTCGATCGTCACCATGCTGAACTACCTGCCGCACGACAAGGAGGTCGAAATCGTGGCCGCCAAGGTCAAGCACGGTCTGGCGGGCGGCGATGGGCGCGACACGATCGGCAAGATGGTTCGTGTCGCCGATCTCACCCGCAACGCCTTCATGGCCGGCGATCTCTCCACGGTGATGAGCCCGCGCACGGTGATCACCTGGGCGGAAAACTGTGAAATCTTCGGCGACATCGGCTTCGCCTTCCGGCTGACCTTCCTCAACAAGTGCGACGAACTCGAACGGCCGCTGGTCGCCGAATTCTACCAGCGCTGTTTCGGCAAGGATCTGCCCGAATCGGCGTTGAATGTCGCTCTGAGCTGACCATTTTTCGGCGAGGTCGCGCCCTTTGACGTCTTCCAACCAAAAGGCCCCGGGTCCCCGCGAGGCGCCCTCCGAACCGTTCAAGCGGGCGGTGGTCGGCTGTCTGCGCGCCATGGCGGCCAAGCCCGGGCTCGAAGTCAGCTTTGTCGTCGACAAGCCGGGCGCAATTCAGGCTGTGGAGCCTGGCGCGCCGCGGCTGCCCGAACCGCCGCGCCGGATGAGCGCGCAGGATGCGACCGTGCTGCGCGGCCAGGCGGATTCCGCCGCGCTGCGGATCGCCTGTCATGACGCCGGGTTGCATCGCAAGATCATGCCGCGCGGCGAGGCCGCGCGGGCGATCTTCGACGCGCTCGAGCAGACGCGCGTGGAATGTGTTGGCGCGCGGCGCATGGTTGGCGTCGCCCAGAATCTCGAAGCGGCCCTGAACGACCGCTATCAACGCGCGGGCCTGTCCGCCGTCCGCGCGCGCGACGACGCGCCGCTGGAAGACGCCCTGGCCCTGCTGGCGCGCGAGCGGCTGACCGGACGCCCCCCGCCCGACGCGGCGCGCGGAGTCGTCGAGCTTTGGCGCGACGTCATCGAGACCCAGGCGGGCGCGACATTGGCGCGCCTGGACTCGGCGCTGGAAGATCAGCGCGGCTTTGCGAAAATCGTCCGCCACATCCTGGAGGATCTCGATCTGGCGGAAGCCGGCGACGATCGGATCGACGAGGACGATGAAGACTCCAACGATCGCCCGGACAATGGCGAGGACGAGTCAGGGGGCGAGGGCGAGCAGGAACAGGCCTTCGATCAACTCAAGAGCGAACGCGTCGAGGATGCCGACGAGGCCACGCCCGACTTCGAGGGCGACGTGGAGAGCGGTCCGCCGGGCGAAACGCCCGACGATCTCGCGCCCGGCGAGAGCGACGAGCCCTCGGGAACGCGGCGTCCGCCGCCGTCCAACGCCATGGCGCCCGGCGCGGACTATCGCGCCTTCGCGCCCCAATTCGACGAGACCGTCAACGCCGAGGATCTTTGCGATCCCGAGGAGTTGGAACGGTTGCGCGCCTATCTCGACAAGCAGTTGCTCCATCTCTCGGCGGTCGTGGCGCGACTGGCCAACCGCTTGCAAAGACGGCTGCTGGCGCAGCAGAACCGCGCCTGGGAATTCGACCTCGAAGAAGGCATGCTCGACCCGGCGCGGCTGTCGCGCGTGATCGTCGATCCGCAGACGCCGCTTTCGTTCAAGCGCGAGAAGGACGCCGATTTCCGCGACACCGTGGTGACGCTGCTGATCGACAATTCAGGTTCGATGCGGGGCCGCCCCATCACCGTGGCGGCGACTTGCGCCGACATTCTGGCGCGCACGCTGGAGCGTTGCGGCGTCAAGGTGGAAATCCTCGGGTTCACGACCAAGGCCTGGAAGGGCGGGCAGGCGCGCGAAGCCTGGCTCGCCGCGGGTAAGCCGGCCAACCCCGGCCGCCTCAACGACCTGCGACATATCGTCTACAAATCGGCCGACGCGCCCTGGCGCCGGTCGAGGAAGAATCTCGGCCTCATGATGCGCGAGGGGCTGCTCAAGGAGAATATCGACGGCGAAGCCTTGGATTGGGCCTACAAGAGATTGCTCGGTCGTTCGGAGCAACGCAAGATTCTGATGATGATCTCCGATGGCGCGCCCGTCGACGATTCCACGCTTTCCGTAAACGCCGGCCACTATCTGGAGAAACATCTTCGCCAGATGATCGGCCAGATCGAGAGCCAGAACCTTGTCGAACTTCTCGCCATCGGCATTGGACATGATGTCACGCGTTATTACAGCCGCGCCCTGACCATCGTCGACGCCGAGGAGCTTGGCGGCGCCATGACCGAGAAACTGGCGGAACTGTTCTCGGACACGCAAACGCGCGCCCATGGCGGCCGATAAATTGGACGCGGCGCGCCAAGCATGGCTTGCATAGCGTCAACAAAAGCGGTAGCTAGCCGCACATTCATAGTTGATCGCGCGGTTTCAGGTCGCGTGCGGAGAGGATAATGGCCTACGTCGTCGTCGACAATTGCATCATGTGCAAGTACATGGATTGTGTCGAGGTGTGCCCCGTGGATTGTTTCTACGAGGGCGAGAACATGCTTGTCATCAACCCCGATGAATGCATCGACTGCGGCGTCTGCGAGCCGGAATGTCCGGCCGAGGCGATCAAGCCCGACACGGAGCCGGATCTTGAAAAATGGCTCGCGCTGAACGCCGAATACGCGCAGCTTTGGCCCAACGTCACGATCAAGCGCGACGCCATGCCGCAGGCCAAGGAACACGACGGTCGCGAAGGCAAGCTGGAGGCCTTTTTCAGCAAGAACCCCGGCCAGGGCGACTGAGAAAAGGCGACATACGCAAGTCGCATTCGCGACTTGCGGCGCCGATCTTAACCATTGACCGCCTGGAGATTTTGGCGGATCAATAATCCTTTGATTCGTTCGTTAATTTATGATATTGAAGCTCACGCAGTCGCCAGACAGAACGCGCGACAATCTTAAGCTCGTGAGGAAATAGTGACCAAACGGCACAGTCCCCGCTCAGGCGTGGGGCTTATTTTAACTTCGTCGCGTCATGCTTCGTCACGTCTCTCGCTCCGAATGCCGAGCTCACAACGGAGTCCGGTTTCCTGAAGCTCATGTGGTGATCGGGACATCGACTCGGCGGTGCGCGTTCGCTTTGCCGCGGCAACGTTCGGCTCGTAAGCAACAAAGGGAATCCGCATCGAAAAACGCGTCTGCAAGCGATTTCAGCCCCTACCGGGCTGAGAAGGGTGGACTGCCCGCCCTTATCGAAGTTTCAGCTCAAGGCCGATCGGCTTTCGGGCTGGAGATTTGAACTCAAACCTTAGCGAATGGTTCAAGGTGACGCAAAAAAAACTCTCCTTGTCGGCGAACGCCGCGACGACCGCTCCTCGTTCCAACGATCAAAACAAGCCTCAAGCCCCCATCAAACCTGCCAAGGGAGGATCGACGAAGGCGAGCTTCAGAGCCAGTGAATTCATCGTATATCCAGCTCATGGCGTCGGCCAGATCACCGCGATCGAAGAGCAGGAAGTCGCCGGTTTCAAGCTTGAACTCTACGTCATTTCCTTCGCCAAGGACAAAATGACGCTCAAGGTTCCCACGCCGAAGGTCGCGTCGGTCGGCATGCGCAAGCTCGCCGAAGCCGATGTCGTCAAGAAAGCCTTGGACACGCTGACGGGCCGCGCGCGCGTCAAGCGCACCATGTGGTCGCGCCGCGCGCAGGAATACGAGGCCAAGATCAACTCTGGCGATCTCGTCTCCATCGCGGAAGTGGTGCGTGATCTCTATCGGTCGGAAGTTCAGCCCGAACAGTCGTATTCCGAACGGCAGCTTTATGAGGCCGCCCTCGATCGCATGGCGCGCGAGATCGCGGTCGTGCAGAAGTTGACGGACAGCGAAGCGCTGAAGGTCATAGAGGGTCAGTTGCAGAAGAGCCCGCGTCGCACGGCCAAGACCGAAGAACCCGCCGACGACGCCGATGTCGAAGAAGCCGCCTGAGCGCATTCCGGCCATATCACGGATAAAAAGCGGCTTTCGAGCCGCTTTTTTTATGTCTGGCCCGACCGTCAGAAGGTTAAGCGTCGGTTAACCCGGCGACGTTATGCTGAACACCTCCCTAAATGCGCGAGGACAGACCCAGGGCTCATGCGCACGACAACCTTCCCCTTCGGAGATTTCATGCCCGAAACCGCGCGGCTGTTCATGCAGCGTCGGCTTCAGGAGCTTGTCGGCCTTGCGATCATAGCCGCAACCTTGGCGCTGGGCGCGTCCCTGGCGACCTGGTCCATCAACGACCCCAGCCTGAACCACGCCACCGACGCGCCCGTGCGCAATCTGCTCGGCGTCAACGGCGCCATCGTCGCCGACCTCGTCATGCAACTCATCGGCGTGAGTTCCATCGCCTTGCTCGCGCCGCTCGGGTTTTTCGGCTGGCGGGTCGCCGTTCACCAACCCGCCCGCCAGAGCCGGCTGCGGTCCGGTTATTGGCTGCTCGGCATCATCTCGTCGGCGGCGCTCGCGTCCCTCCTGCCCAACACGGAGCGTTGGCCTCTGCCGACCGGAATGGGCGGCGTGATCGGCGATTCGGTTCTTTCGCTGCCCCGTCTCTATTTTTCCGACGCGGGCCTGGTGCTGACCAGCTTCGTGCTCTCGGTCGCGGCGATCTTTTCCTTGTCCCTTGCCGCCGGCTTCGGCAATCTCCCGCAATCCGACAAACTGAAAACGCGCGACGAGGCGCGCCTCGGCTTCCAAGCGAAAAAGGACCGGGCCACGCGGCGGTGGTTCGATCGGTTGACACGATTTCTCCCTTTGAACCGCGCGCGTTCGACCGCCCCCTCCGCCGCTGCGCCTCGCGACGAGCCGGGGTTTGACGCCGATCAACAGGAGGTGGCCAAAGGCCGCGGCGCCAATGCAGGAGAGTCCGCGACGGCGCGAAACGCCGCCGCCCCCTGGCGCCAGCAGGTTCATTCAAAGTCTCGGCTTGCAAACGATCCCTTTGGCCTTCCCGAAACCGAATTGTTGAATCTTCCCAAAGCCGGACCGCGATCCGTTCCTCAGGAAAGCCTGGAACAAAGCGCGGTCCTGCTCGAAAGCGTGCTCGAGGATTTTTCCGTCAAGGGCGATATCGTCAGCGTCCACCCCGGCCCTGTTGTGACGCTTTACGAATTCGAGCCTGCGCCGGGGATCAAGTCCTCGCGGGTGATCGGGCTGGCCGACGACATCGCCCGCTCGATGTCGGCGGTCTCCGCCCGCGTCGCCGTGGTGCCCGGCCGCAACGCCATCGGCATCGAACTGCCCAATCCCCGCCGCGAGACCGTCTACCTGCGCGAACTCATCGCCTCCGCCGATTTCACCGATTCAAAGCACCGCCTCGCCATCGCGCTCGGCAAAACCATCGGCGGCGAGCCCGTCATCGTCGATCTCGCCAAAATGCCCCATCTGCTCGTCGCCGGCACCACCGGTTCGGGCAAGTCGGTCGCCATCAACACCATGATCCTCAGCCTGCTCTACAAGCTGAAACCGCAGGACTGCCGCCTGATCATGGTCGATCCCAAAATGCTGGAGCTGTCGGTTTACGACGGCATCCCCCATCTGCTCACCCCCGTCGTCACCGACCCGAAAAAGGCCGTGGTGGCGCTCAAATGGGCGGTGCGCGAGATGGAGGACCGCTACAAGAAAATGTCCAAGCTCGGCGTGCGCAACATCGACGGGTTTAACGCCCGCGTCACTGAAGCCGCGGCGAAGGGCGAGGTCATCACCCGCACGGTGCAAACCGGTTTTGACCGCGAAACCGGGGAAGCGGTTTACGAACAGGAGCAGATGGACCTGTCGACGCTGCCCTATATCGTGGTGATCGTCGATGAAATGGCCGACCTGATGATGGTGGCCGGCAAGGAGATCGAAGGCGCGATCCAGCGTCTGGCGCAAATGGCGCGCGCGGCCGGCATCCACCTGATCATGGCGACGCAGCGCCCCTCGGTCGATGTCATCACCGGCACGATCAAGGCGAATTTCCCCACCCGCATCTCGTTCCAGGTGACGTCCAAGATCGACAGCCGCACCATATTGGGCGAGATGGGCGCGGAGCAACTGCTGGGCCAGGGCGACATGCTCTACATGGCCGGCGGCGGCCGCATCGTGCGCGTGCATGGTCCGTTCGTCTCGGACACCGAGGTTGAGCGCGTGGTGGCGCATCTCAAGATGCAGGGGCAGCCGGAATATCTCGACGCGGTCACGGTCGAGGACGATGGCGAGGACGACGAGTCCGCGTCGCTGTCTACGGGCGACGACGAGGGGGCCGATCTCTACGACCGCGCGGTGGCGGTGGTGCTGCGCGACAAGAAATGCTCGACCTCCTATGTGCAACGCCGGCTTTCGGTCGGCTACAACAAGGCGGCCTCGCTGGTCGAGCGCATGGAGAAGGAAGGCGTGGTCGGCCCCGCCAACCACGCCGGAAAACGCCAGATCCTCGTCGGAGGCGGCGTGGATCGCGGCGCGTTCGAGGTGGAATAGCGTCCTATTGCCGCCACAAACAAAATTCTATAGTCCGGTCTCATGCGTCGTGGCGCCTCCTTGATCCATAACCCTTCAAGGCCTTGAGCCTCTGCACAGCCGGCCACCTCGGGTCGAAGGTCCGTTTCATGAAACTCAGCATGGCTATCCTCTTGTGCGGCCTGGCGCTGTCGCCGGTCGTGGAGCCGGTTTTCGCGCAAGCCAGCAAGACGGTAGAGAAGAAAGTCGTCAAGCCGGAAGTAAAAGTCGTCAAGCCGGAAATATCGGCGATCAGCGATCCCGAGGTCGCCATTCAAATGGCCGACGATTATTTCAATTCCTCACGCGTCATGACGGCGGACTTTGTCCAGACGGGCCAGGATGGTCGCCGCGCCGAAGGCAAGCTTTACGTGGTCAAGCCGGGACGGATGCGGTTTGAATATGCTCAACCGGCGACGATGGAGATCATCGCCGATGGCGTATCGGTCGCTATACGCGACCGCAAGCTCAAGACGCAGGAACTCTATTTCATCGAACAGACACCGTTGAAATTCTTGCTCAAGAACGATCTGCGCCTGAAAAAAGACGTCAAGATTACCGACGTGGCGCTAACGAAAGACAAAACCGTCATCAGCCTTGAAGACTCGACGACCTTTGGCGGCACTTCAACGATCCGCCTGTCCTTCGACATGAAGAATTTTAACTTGACGCAATGGGCTGTCAAGGATCCGCAAGGATATGAAACGCTCGTGGTCCTGCACAACATCGATCGCGCCACCATACCCAGTCCGAGCCTGTTTCACATCCCGAGCGAAGGCCTCTTTTCCGAATAACCCCAAACAACATCATGAGCGGCGCCGGTCTCGCGTGGCGACATCCAGCGCCAGGGCTGGAGTTTTATGTGAACGTCAAGATCACCACCTGGAACATAAATTCCATCCGACTGCGCATCGGCTTGGTTATCGATTTCCTCGCCAAACATTCGCCTGACATTATTTGCTTTCAGGAAACCAAGTGTCGCGACAGTGAATTTCCGCTCTCCGCCCTGCGGCAAGCGGGCTACGAGCATATTCTCGTCAATGGCCAGAAGGGCTATCACGGCGTCGCGATCGCATCGCGCCTCCCCCTGAGCGAGGCGCTCCGTCGGGATTTTTGCGACAAGGGCGACGCGCGCCATATCGGCGCCGCGTTCACCGTGGGCGACCGATCAATTCATCTGCACAATTTTTACATTCCCGCAGGCGGCGACGAGCCTGATCCGGCCGTCAATGTGAAATTCGCGCACAAGCTCGCATTTCTCGATGAGTTCCATGGCTGGACTCAATCGGACGCCTTGGCCAAGGCCGACACCATTCTGGTTGGCGATTTCAACGTCGCGCCCCATGAGCACGACGTCTGGAGCCATAAGGCGCTGCTCAACGTCGTCAGCCACACGCCTGTCGAAACCGACAAGCTCAAGGCGATCCTGAACGATGGCGCGTGGGTGGACGCCCTGCGCCGTTTCACGCCGATGACCGAAAAACTTTACACGTGGTGGAGTTATCGGTCGCCGGATTGGGCCAAGGCCGACAAGGGCCGGCGACTCGATCACGTCTGGGTCTCGAACAGATTAGGCGACAATCTCACCAGTCTGGAGATTTTCAAGGAAGCGCGCGGTTGGGAGCGCCCTTCCGATCACGCGCCGGTCAGCGTGACGCTGACTCTTTAAGCCATTGCGCGGCGGCGGCGCCCGCCGCTCGGCCGGTGGCGAAACAGGCCGTCAGAAGATAACCGCCCGTCGGCGCCTCCCAGTCAATCATCTCGCCGGCGACGAACAGCCCCGGAAAGGCCTTGGCCATCAGTCTGTCGTCGAGGGCGTCCCACATGACGCCGCCTGCGGTCGATATAGCGCGGTCGAGGCCGGCAACGCCCTTTACCGCCAGAGGCAGCGACTTGATGCGCATGGCGAGTTCAACCGCGTCGGACGGCGGCGGGCCGGATTCCCGAAGCAGCGCGATCGCGACCGGTTCGAGATGGGCCGCCTTGCGCAGAAAATTCGACGTGCTCGCCTTGCCGCGCGGGCGCGCCAGCCGGGTTGCAAGCGCTTCAAGCGAGAGATCCGGCCGCAGGTCAAGCCGGACATCCGCCGTTGCGCCGGCGCGCAGCAGGCTGTCGATGTGATGCGAAAAGCCATAGACAACGCCGCCTTCCAGCCCGCGACGGGTCACCACGCATTCCCCTCGCGCGGTTTGATCTCCCAGGGACAGACGGATGTTTTTCAACGGCTGGCCCGCGAACCTGCTGGTGATTTCGTCGGACCACGCGATCACGAATCCTGAATTGGCGGGGCTCAAGGGCGTCGCGTTCAAGCCGATGGCCTTCAGCGGTTCGACCCAGCCGCCGTCAGCGCCGAGCCGAGGCCAGGAGGCGCCGCCAAGCGCCAATACGAAAACGTCGGCTTGCACGAACTGAACGCCATCAGGCCCCTCGAAACATGCCTTTTGGTCCTCGAAATGATCAAACCGGTGACGAAGATGAAATTCGACGTCCAGGCCGGCAAGGCGTCGCAACCACGCCCGCAGAAGGGGCGAGGTCTTGAAGCTCTTGGGAAAAACCCTTCCGCTGGAGCCAACAAACGTTTCCTCCCCCAGGCCGGCGCACCATTCGCGCAGGCGCTCAGGCCCGAAATCATGCAAAAAGGGCGCGATCTTCGTCGCGGCGTCGCCATAGCGGGTGATGAAGCGGGAAAACTCCTCCGAATGCGTCAGGTTCAGGCCACCCCGCCCCGCCATGAGGAATTTTCGGGCCGGACTCGACATGCGCTCGTAGACATGAGTCTTGACGCCGGCTTGGGCCAGGCATTCGGCGGCGCTCAGTCCCGCGGGACCGGCGCCGATGACGACAGCTGTTTTTCTCATATGTGGGCTTTACAATCTTTTCGCGGACCGTTCTATCGATGTCATGACAACAAGGATCGAGATCGAAGTCGACGCGACCGGGGCGACGCAGCGCCTGGACCAATTTCTGAGCGCCCAAGCCGTGGTGCAGGCCGAGAGCCTTTCGCGCACCCGCATTCAAGCGCTCATCGATGGCGGCAGTGTGACCGTGGACGGCGCCAAGGCGACCCAGGCCAAACTGAAAATTCGCGCCGGCCAAATCATTGTCATCGAGGTTCCGGATGCGACGCCGGCGGAGCCGCTGGGTGAGGCGATTGCGCTTAACATCGTCTTCGAGGACGACCATATCGTCGTACTCGACAAGCCGGCGGGCCTTGTCGTTCACCCAGGCGCCGGCAATGAGACGGGGACGCTGGTCAATGCCCTGATCGCGCATTGCGGCGATACGCTTTCCGGCATTGGCGGCGTCAAGAGGCCGGGCATCGTGCACCGACTCGACAAGGACACGTCAGGACTATTGGTGGTCGCCAAGACCGATGCCGCGCATCACCGGCTATCCCGACTCTTTGCCGACCATGGACGCAGTCTCTCCTTGACCCGCGAATATCTGGCCCTGGTTTGGGGCGCGCCCGATCGGCAGAGCGGAATTGTTGACGCGCCGCTTGGGCGTCACGCGATCCAGCGCGAGAAAATGGCCGTTGTCCCGGAGGCGCGCGGACGTGAAGCCATAACGCATTGGCGGGTCATCGAAACATTCAGCAAGGACCGCGACGGCAAGCCTATCGCCAGCCTGATCGCCTGCCAATTGGAGACGGGCCGCACCCATCAGATCCGCGTTCACATGGCCCACATCGGCCATCCGCTGCTCGGCGACAAGACCTATGGCGCCGGCTTCAAGACCAAGGCGTCACAATTGCCCGAGGCCGCGCGCGCCGCCCTGACGACCCTGGACCGGCAAGCGCTGCACGCGCGCGCGCTCGGTTTCGAACATCCGATCACCGGCGAAGAGCTTCTGTTCGAGAGCGAACCGCCGGAGGATTTCGCGAATTTGGCCCGCGCGCTCAAGAGCTAGAGCAGCGCGCGCTCCATTCGTGACCCTGCCAGGGGACGATTGCTTTTTGCAGCGCGCGCAAAAACAGCTCCATGCCGATTGAAACCAGCGCGATCGTGAGGATGCCGACATGACCACGTCGGCGAGCACAGCGCGTTGACATGGAACGGGTTGTAGCGAAGGCCGCCGCTGGCGCGTTTTTCCAGCGCGGGGGGGCGAAACCGGACCGCCCATGGTCGATGTCGCATCAAAGCCCACGTCCTCCAGGAGGACCAGCAGGACGTTCGGCGCGTTTTTCGGCGCCGTAGGGGGCTTGGGCATGTCGGGAGAGAGCCATGAATTTGACCTCCAGGAACAGGTTGAAGCTTTTTCAGATCGAGGCAAGGTTCAAAGACGGACCCTCCAGAGTCCCGTGGACGCTGAATGAACAATCGGGCAACTATAACAATATTAATCCGCCCGTTAAGATGGCATAATATATTGGGTCATTTCGCCGCAGGACTCCGGAATTGGGACAGGAGGGGAGCCGTGATCGCCTTCTCGGCATGGGGCGTTCCCTCCGGCCCCCATTCATAGGAAACCGCCTGGGCGCGACAGACCTGCGGATTCAGAACGGGATGGCCGTGGCTTTCGCCGTTGGTCTTATAGGGATTTGCAAAATCCCAGACGATTTCGCCGTCCGGGGTGATCTCGAAAACGTTTATCCGCCTCGGGAGCAAGGTCCCCGCTGCGCCTTCCCGATAAGCCTAGAACCCGCGGACCGCTCGACAACCTTGCGAGAGCAGGCCTATCATGCATAGTCGATAGTTATTATCGCCTTTATCAAAAGAGCGCGCTAAGGGGTTTGTGATGTCTTCTTCGGTCTTTCCGCTTCCTGAGGGAACGCATACGGTCGTTCTCGGAGTTGGCGACGTCAACGGCGCGATGCGCGGCAAGCGCATCCCCGCCAGCAACTGGGCCGCGACCTGCGAAGAAGGCAATGCGATCTGCGCCGCCATCTTCGCCATGGACATGACCAGCGACATCTGGGACACGCCCTATTGTTCTCTCGCCAACGGCTATGTCGACATGCACCTGTTTCCGCTCGCCGCGCCGGCGGCGACGCCGTGGGAGCCGGGGGTGGCGATCGTGCTCGGGCGCGCCGAAGCGCTCGACCACGGCCCGGTGCCGATCGACCCGCGCGGCGCGCTGTTGACCCAGATCGAGCGCGCCGCCGCGCTCGGGATCACTGTCGAAGTCGGAACCGAACTCGAATTCTATCTGCTCGATCCGGAGACGAAGCGCCCGCGCGGCAACGGCATCTCGCTTTACGGCATCGACCGCGCGGCCGAGCTCGAGCCGGTCATCGGGCCGATCCGCAATCATCTGGAGGCGATCGGCATTCCCATCGAGCAGTCCAACCCCGAATACGCGCCGGGCCAGGTCGAGGTTAACATCCGCCATGCCGACGCGCTGACCAGCGCCGACCGCGTCGTGCTGTTTCGCAGCGCCATCAAACAGATCGCCGCCCGCCACGGGTCTCTCGCCACCTTCATGGCCAAGCCCTTCATCGATCAATCCGGCAGCGGCTTCCATACCCATTATTCGCTGTGGAAGAATGGCCAGAATCTGTTCGCCGATTCCGGCCGGCTGTCGAAAACCGGCCGTCATTTCCTCGCCGGGCTGGAAAAGCGCATCGCCGAGGCCTCGCTCGCCGCTTCGACGACGCCCAACGCCTTCCGCCGCCGCCGCCCGTCCACCTTCTGCCCGACCAACGTCAGTTGGGGCGTCGATAACCGCACGGCGGCTTTGCGCGTCATCGAAGGCAAGAGCCATCAAGTGCGCATCGAGAAGCGCGACGGCGCCGCCGACGCCAACCCCTATTATCTGTTGGCGACCGAAATCGCCGCCGGCCTGGACGGAATCGAACAGCGGCTGGAACCGACCCCGCCGGTGGAGGGCAACGCCTACGAACGTCCCGATCTGCCGGCGCTGCCGCGCGATTTGAGCCATGCGGTGGCGCTCGCCAAGGGGTCCGAGTTCCTGAAGCGGGTGATCGGCGAGGATAGGTTGACGATCCTGGTGCGCCAAGCCGAGCGCGAAATCGATTTTGTCGAAGCGCAGGTGACTCCCGTGGAGACCGAGCGCTATCTCGTCAATTTCTGAGTCAGCGGTCGAGCGCGACGTTGCTGACCGGAACCGCGTTGCACAACAGGACGGTCACGGTGGGGACGTGAGTTTCCCCACACCCCCTCAGATCCTTACGTGCGGCGCTACCGCATACGGCGCCTGCTTCGAGTCATGACGCGCCGCGCTGATTTGGATAGAAATATGCAAGGTGTGCGCCTTGGAGATATAGAGCGCGATGAAGCGATGGCAACACTCGCAAGTCATGCGCGAACGTTGGCTGCGGCGCTACCGGGAGCGCGCTTCGCAAGCGGCTTTCTCCCGTCGTCCTACACCACGCACGGGGACACGATCCTCGTCGAGGACTTGCGTGTGTGCCTGACCGAGCAGCGCGCGAAGCTCTCGGCCAAGACCGATCTCGCCAAGGACATCTATTACCGCCTGTCGCGACGGGTCGCGTTCACGCGTTTCCTTGACGACGGCCGCGTCTGCCTGACCAATGACGCCGCCGAGCGCCCCCTGAGAGGCATAGCGGTCGGGCGCCGCGACTGGACGTTCGCCGGTTCCGACGCCGGGGCCATAGGGCCGCAGCGGTCTTCACGCCGGTCGAGAGCTGCAAGCTCAACGACGCCGACCCGCAGGCATGGCTTACACGGAAACGCATCCGTGCTCTAGACTCTTTGTTTTCGCACGATCTTTTCCAAAAACCGGTGTCCACTTTTTGCGATCATGCTCTAGGCGGCGGCGGCGACCGCTTCGCAGACATCGTCCACGATGCTCTCGACCAAGGCCCGGTCATCCCCCTCGGCCATGACGCGAATCACAGGCTCCGTGCCGGAGGGACGGATCACCAGTCGCCCCTCGCCGCCAAGCTTGTCCTTGGCCGCCTGGATCGCCTTCGCCACCGAGGCCGTCTCCAAGGGCTTTCCGCCCTTGAAACGGACGTTTTTCAGGATTTGCGGCAAGGGATCGAACGCGTGGCAGACTTCCGAAACCGGCTTGCCGCGCCGTTTGACGACCGCCATCACCTGCATCGCAGCCACCAGACCATCGCCCGTCGTGCAATAATCGGACAGGATCATGTGTCCGGATTGCTCGCCGCCGACGTTATAGCCATGCTCGCGCATGTGCTCGAGCACGTAGCGGTCGCCCACCGGCGTCCGCGCCAGCGACAAGCCGAGAGAGGCGAGATAGCGCTCCAGTCCGAGATTGGACATCACGGTCGCGACGATCCCGGGTCGCGACAATTTTCCGTCCTCTCGCCAGTCCTGCGCGACAACAGCCATAAGTTGGTCGCCGTCAACAAGATGGCCATGTTCATCGACGATCAGAACCCGGTCGGCGTCGCCATCAAGGGCAATACCGATGTCGGCGCGCAGTTCGCGCACCTTTTGCGCGAGGGCTTGCGGCGCGGTCGAGCCGACATTGCGGTTGATGTTGAATCCGTCGGGATCGACGCCGACCGAAAAAACCTCGGCGCCCAGCTCCCACAGGGCTTCCGGCGCCACCTTGTAGGCCGCGCCATTGGCGCAGTCGATCACCACGCGCATGCCTTCGAATGACATGTTGCGCGGCAAGGTGTGCTTGGCGAATTCGACATAGCGGGCGCGAACGTCATCCACGCGACGTGCGCGACCGAGACTGGAGGAGGTCGCGAGTTTCGAACCGAGATCGGACTCCATCAGGACCTCGATCTGCCGTTCGACCTCGTCGGACAGCTTGAATCCCTGGGGACCAAACAATTTGATGCCGTTGTCCTCGAAAGCATTGTGAGACGCGGAAATCATGACGCCGAGATCCGCGCGCATCGAGCGGGTCAACATGGCCACCGCCGGCGTCGGCATCGGGCCAAGCAGAAGAACGTCCATGCCCACGGAAGTGAAACCGGCGACCATGGCGTATTCGATCATGTAACCGGAGAGCCGCGTGTCCTTGCCGATAACAACACGGTGCCGATAATCGCCCGTCTGGAATACGATGCCGGCTGCCTGCCCGACCTTCAGCGCCAGGTCCGGCGTGATGACTTTGTTGGCGAGGCCGCGAATGCCGTCCGTGCCGAAAAACTTGCGGCTCATATTTGCGAATCTCCAGAAATTTTCAGCGAATATATACTAGATGCGGAAGGCTCCCATTCACATTTCGTGAACAGGTTTTACAGGGACAGCCTCCCTAAACGTCAACGGGCGGCAAAGCCGCCCGTTGAACCAGATGAACCGGTCAGGATTGCGGAGCTGGCGCGAGACCGGGGTCGGCGTCCGGCGCCCCCCAGTTTGCTTTCCCCGCAGCCGGGACGGCGGAACGACGCGGCGTTGTCGGCGGCTCGTCACTCTCGCGCACAGGGGGAATACCCTCAAGGAGGTTGCGGATCTCATCTCCCGACAGGGTTTCGTATTCGAGCAATCCCTTGGCCAAAGCCTCCAGATTGTCGCGCTTCTCGGTGATGATCTTGCGCGCCTCGGCCTGTCCGGCCTCGACGAGCCGACGGACTTCGCTGTCGATCTTCTGCGAAGTGGCCTCCGAGATGTTCTGCTGACGCCCCATGGAGTAGCCGAGGAACACCTCTTCCTGGTTCTCCCCGTACATCACTGTCCCGAGTTCGTCGGAAAAGCCCCAGCGCGTCACCATCGCTCGAGCAAGCTTGGTCGCCTGTTCGATATCGCTTTGGGCGCCGGAGGTGACCTTGTCCTTGCCGAAAATGACTTCCTCGGAGACGCGGCCACCCATCAGCACAGCCAAACGCGACGTCATCTGTTCGAAGCTCATCGACAGCTTGTCACGCTCCGGCAGCTGCATGACCATGCCGAGCGCGCGACCGCGCGGGATGATCGTCGCCTTGTGAACCGGATCGGTCGCCGCGACATTGAGCGCAACGATGGCGTGGCCGCCCTCGTGGTAGGCCGTGAGCAGCTTTTCCTGTTCGGTCATGACCATGGTGCGGCGCTCCGCGCCCATCATGATCTTGTCCTTGGCGTCTTCGAACTCGTCCTTCGTGACGACGCGCTTGCCGCGCCGCGCCGCCAGGAGGGCCGCCTCGTTGACGAGGTTCATCAGATCCGCGCCGGAGAAACCGGGGGTGCCCCGCGCGATGACCTTGAGGTCGACATCGGGCGACAACGGAACCTTGCGCGCATGCACCCGCAGGATTTTCTCGCGGCCGATGACATCGGGATTGGGCACGACGATCTGGCGATCGAAACGGCCGGGCCTGAGCAGCGCCGGATCGAGAACGTCCGGGCGGTTGGTCGCGGCGATGAGAATGATGCCTTCATTGGCTTCAAAGCCGTCCATTTCGACCAGCAGCTGATTCAGCGTCTGCTCGCGTTCGTCGTTGCCGCCGCCGAGGCCAGCGCCGCGATGACGGCCAACCGCATCGATTTCGTCGATGAAGATGATGCAGGGCGCGTTCTTCTTGGCCTGCTCGAACATGTCGCGCACGCGGCTCGCGCCGACGCCGACGAACATTTCAACGAAATCCGATCCGGAAATCGTGAAGAACGGCACATTGGCTTCGCCCGCGATCGCGCGCGCCAGCAGCGTCTTGCCCGTGCCCGGCGGGCCGACCAGCAGCACGCCGCGCGGGATGCGTCCGCCGAGGCGCTGGAATTTCTGGGGATCGCGCAGAAATTCTACGATTTCCTCCAGGTCTTCCTTGGCCTCGTCCACGCCGGCGACGTCCTCGAAGGTCACGCGACCATGCGCCTCGGTCAAGAGCTTGGCTTTTGACTTGCCAAACCCCATGGCCTTGCCTCCCGCGCCTTGCATCTGCCGGGACAGGAAAATCCACATGCCGATGAAGGCGATCAGCGGAAGGCCATTGACGAGGAGCGTCACCAGCCAATTGTTGCCGTCCGAAGGCGGACGCGCGGTAATCTGGACGCCCTTCTTGTTCAGCGTCTGAACCAGACTGGGATCGTTGGGCGAATAGATAGAGAACGACTTGCCGTCGCTGTAATGCCCGGTGATCTCAGCGCCGGAAATCGTCACGTCCTTGATGCGCCCCTGATCGGCGTCGGCCAGGAGCTGGCTGTAGTTGATTTCCTGCGCGGGCGCGCGCTCGCTGGGCTTCTGGAACAGCACCACGAGAGCCACGACAAGCAGAACGATGATCACCCAAAGGGCGAAATTGCGGAAATTTGGATTCATCTCTTTCTTGCGTAACCTTCCCGGTCGATGGAAGCGCGCCGGTCGCGGAGAAACATCAATGTAGTTGCCCAGGTTCCACTTGCCAAGGGAAGGCGGACTGCTTCGCGCGCTAAAGTCCCCGTTTGCGCTCGGGTTCCAAAGCGATTCTCAACCGTTTGCTTCTGTTCAGGGCAAGCGTGCAGCCTCCCAGGGTCGCGCGAAGCTCGGTCCCTGCCCGGAGCGCAAGGCCCAGTCTCCTCGCGAAATCCTCCAGGCGCTCTAGGCGCGCCGGCGGCGCCCCGGCGGCCTTGGACAACGCGTCTTGCAGGAAATATTCCATGATCGCCTGTGGCGTATCCTCGGCGGCCGACAGATCATAGGCATTTTTTTCGTTCGAAATTTCGACCTTTGAAAAAAAACGTGTCGCAGCCCATTCGAGAGCGTGATCAAATTTTTCAGCCCGCGCGCACAGCCGCGCAGCGCGCTCTCGCGTCAAACCGAGGCGGTGCAACGGCGCCGCAAGCTCCCGCCATTTCGACCGCTCAAATCGGGGATCTTCATTTGATGGATCGTTGAAAAACGCCTGCCCGTGGCGGCGGCAATAATCGACCAATGTCGCTTTGGACACCTGAAGCAGCGGCCGGACAAGCCGTCCGCCAAAAACTTCCTGATCGCCCGACATTCCGGCCAAGCCAGCGATGCCGCTGCCGCGCGACAACCGCATCATCACGGTTTCCCATTGATCGTCGGCATGATGCGCCGTCGCCACAGCCTCGGCGTCAATCTCGCGCAGGTGTTGACACAGCAGGTGGTAGCGCGCGCTCCGGGCGCGCTCCTGCACGCCAGTGGTCGGCTTCTCGCCGCTCCAGAGCAGAATCCGATGCGGTATGCCCAGCGCTCGAGACCATTCGGCGACTTTTTCCGCCTCGGCCGCGCTTTCGGGCCTCAGGCCATGATCGACCGTGGCGGCCGCCAGAGCCGGGGGCGTCAAGGAACCGTCTCGCCGCGAACCGTCTCGCCAAGCCGCCGCTAGGCGCAGCAGCGCCATGGAATCGGGACCGCCGGACACCGCGAGCAGAAGTTTGGAGCCGGGCGCGAGCGCGGAAAACAGCTTCGCCGGTTCCAAAGCGGCTTCGTCGTCGCTCAACAGGCGGCCTTTTTCGCCTCGCGCGCGGCCGCCTGTTTTTCGGACGCCGACGCATTGGGGTATTTGTGCGGAACCTCGGCGAAGAACGCGCAAGCCTGCTCTTTCGCCCCCAGCGCATTGAGCGAAACACCCAATTTAACCATCGCGCCGGGCGCGACGCTGCTCTTGGAATAATCGGTCGCAATCTTCAGGAACTGCTCGGCCGCCTCGCGATGCCGATTTTGAAAATAATAGCTTTCGCCAAAATGATAGATCGCGGGCGCGTTGTAGCGTGTGCCCGGATGCTTCTGCAGGAAGCTCGAAAACGCCTGCTGCGCGGCGTCGTATCGTTGAGCGTTCAGCAACTCGGCGGCGGCGTCGAAATCCGCCTTCACCGGATCGGCCGGGGCCATCGCGGCTTGGGGCGGCGAAGCCGCCGGTGTCGCGACACGTCCGTTTGCGGGACTGATGTCCATCGGCGCCGTCGGATCGCGACCGTCGGCGCGAAGAGGCTTGCTGGCCGAGTTCGGCGAGCCCAGCTCTCTTGGCGCGCCGGCCGCCCCATTCTGAAGCGACGGATCGAATGCATCGCGGCGGCGCCCCTCGCTTACCGCGGGCGGCGGAGCGTTCGTCGCGGGTTGGTTCAGCGCGTCTTGAGGCGACGGCGGCTGGTCCTGACTATCCGAACGGCGTTGCGGCGCCTGCGGCTGACGCCCGCCATGGTCCTGAAAACGCGCGTCCACGTCCATCTGGAACTTGCGAAGCATCTCTTCCAGGCGTTTGGTCTGATACTGCAATTGCTCGACTTGGCCGTTCAGAGCGCGCACCTGCGACTCCAGACGGTCCACGCGGATGCTTTCGCCCGCGTCGGCGCCTCCGGAACCGCGCTCCTCGATATCGGCGGGCGGCCGCTCATAATTTTGCGCGCAGGTCGTCGTGGCCATGAGGGCCAAAACGATCGAAGCCGCAACCGGCCGCCAGCCGGCGCGAAGATTCGCCCTGGGTTCAAATCGTCCCATTCCATCCTCGGCTCAAGTTTGACTCGCTGAAATTTATCATAGCTCGCGTTGCGATAAGCACGAAAAATGGCTTTTGCGGGCCGAGAAACGCGCAACGAAAAATTCCGACGCCGAAGCGTCGGATTTCCTTATCGGGCAGGCTATTTGAGTCAATCGGCCGGTCAACTGCCGGGTTTCAGCACGGTCACGGCGCGGCGATTCTGCGACCAGCAGGAAATATCGTCGCAAACGGCGACAGGACGCTCCTTGCCGTATGAAATCGTCTTGATGCGCGAAGCCGAGACGCCGCGGGCGACGAGATAGTTTTTTGCCGACTCGGCGCGGCGGGCGCCAAGCGCGAAATTATACTCGCGGGTGCCGCGTTCGTCCGCATGACCCTCGACGGTGAAGGCGTAGCTTCTGTATTGGTTGAGCCAATTCGCCTGCTTGTCCAGCGTGGCCTGGCCCGCGCCGTTGATCTCGGACGAATCGCTGTCGAAGAAGACGCGATCGCCGACATTCACGACGAAATCCTGGGTCGAACCAGGCCGGGCGGACCCGGCGGCGCCGACGCCGCCAGAACCGCCCGCGCCCGATCCGTTGAGACTATCGAGATCAGTCGGGTTCTTGGAGCAAGCGCCCAAAGCCAAGGCCGCGGCGATCGCCACGGCGAATTTCAATCCATGCATCGAGCCAAAACTATTCATCCGACGCGCTCCCTAGGCTGGCGGAATGTGCTTTCCGCCAGTCGTAGCCTGCGAACATTAAGCAAAGGTTTTCGTAACCTTGATGACGGGTAACGAAATCCGGCGAATTTGAGACGTTTAACGTCATGGTTAACAAGATGTTTCTGGCCAGAATGGGGCGAAAGCCTCGCTCTATCCAAGCAGAGGACTCCAGGACGGGTCCGACGCAAAGCCCGGCGTCTGCACGGGGAACTCGGCGCGGCCCAGAATATCGCTCATGAACAGCTTCGGGCCGCCCCCGCCATTGCGGAAGAATATGACGAACAAACCGTTGGGCGCCCAACTCGGACCTTCGTTATGGAACCCTTCGGTGAGAATCCGCTCGCCGGAACCGTCGGGCTTCATGACGCCGATCGCGAAACCGCCATTGCCCTGGCGGGTGAAGGCGATGTAGTCCCCCTTCGGCGACCAGACAGGGGTGGAATATCGGCCGGCGCCGAAAGAGATGCGGTTGGCGCCGCCTCCCCCCGCCCCCATGACATAGATTTGCTGGGTGCCGCCGCGATCCGATTCGAACACGATTTTCGATCCGTCCGGCGAATAGGATGGGGACGTGTCGATCGCCCCGGTATCGGTCAGGCGCGTCGTCGCGCGCGTGCGCAGATCCATCGAATAGAGATTCGCGGAGCCAGCCTGCTCCAGCGACATCACGACGCGCTGTCCATCCGGCGAGAAACGCGGCGAAAAGGTCATTCCGGGGAAATTGCCCACGACTTCGCGCTGGCCGGTGTCGATGTTGAGCAGGAAAACGCGCGGGTCTTCGGAGCCGAACGCCATATAGGTGAGTTCCTGGGAATTTGGCGAAAACCTGGGCGTCACGACCAGATCGTCACCGCGCGTCAAATGCCGAACGTTCGCGCCGTCCAGGTCCATGATCGACAACCGCTTGCGGCGGTTCTCGCGCGGGCCGCTCTCGTCGACGAAGGCGACGCGCGTATCGAAAAAGCCCTTCTCACCGGTGATTTTCGAGAAAATGGCGTCGGAAACGATATGGGCGACCCGGCGTGAATTGTTGGGGTCGGTGACATATTGCTGTCCAGACGCCTGAGCGCCCGAGCCGACATCCCAAAGCCGGAATTCGGTTTTCATCCGCCCGTCGCCACGGCCGGAGCGGCCGGTGACGACATATTGGGCGTTGACGGAACGCGCCGCGTCCAGGTTCGGCGCGTCGGCGCCCATGTCGCCGCCCTCGACAGGATTGATGAAGACGGAACGCTTGAAATTGTTGACGATGATTGAACTCATCGCCGCGCCGCTGTCGCCGCCGAAGGGCGCGACGACGACATTGACCGGCTTGAAATCGCCGCCGCCATGAACGTCGATGTAACGTTCCGCGTGACCAGAGCCGCGCAACAACGGGACCGCGGCCAGTCCGCTCAGCAGGGCAGTTACGTTACGGCGAGTGGGGGCAAAGGTCATTTCTCTCGTCCTGGATGTTGGGATCGTGAACTTTTAAGTCCGGCGCGCGCAGCAAATTTGACGGCGTCAAATGTCAGTCCTGCGGATTGAACGCGACGGTGGAATCCTTCCATTGCTCGTAAAAGGGCGCGAATTGCGCTGGAATTTTCATAGGATCGCACGATCGCACGGCGCGCAAGGCGCTATCGGCCAAGGACCGCGCGGCGGGATCAGCCGGAGGATTGAGCAACACCGGAGTCGCCGCCAGCGATCCATCCTGACGAAACGCCACGCGGATTTTCGGCACATAGCGCGGCGTATCGGAGAAGGACAGATAGTTCCAGCATTGTTTGTAGCGCTCGCGCAAGAAACCATCGAAGGCGTTGGCCATCGAGGGCGACATCTTTGCGGCATGTCCCGAGGCCGCCCCGAGAGACGCGGCATGGCTGACCTCGCGACCCGCCGAACCTTGCGATTGCGCCGCCTCATGACTGAGCAGTTTCGACACCTCCGAAAGATTCGGAGAGGGTCGGGCGTTGCTTTCCTCGCCGGATTTCGGTTTCGCCGGCTTGTCGCTCGGCTTGTCGTTGGCTTTGCCATCGTTGCTCTGCGACAAAAGCTTGGCGACCTCATCCAGTTTCGGCGGTTTTGGCGTCGGCTTTTCCTGTGGCTTTGGCGGCGTCGGCGGAGTCGGAGGCTTCGGAGGCTCCGGCTTGGTCTCGACCTTCTTTTCCGGCGGCTTCGGGCGCGGCGGAGGCTTGACCGGCTCGGCGTCGTCCTTTTCCGGCTCTTCCTCTGGCTCGGCCTTTTCAGGGGGCTTTGGCGCCGGTTTCGGCGTGGGCGTGGGTTTCGGCTCCACGGGCCGCACGGGAGGCGGCGGCGGCGGTTCGCTCGACTCGACAGGATCGGGCAGGCGTTTAAGCGGCGGCGGCGGCGCCGGAACGTCCTTCTGCGCCTGAGGCGTCGGGGGAGTCGGCTTTTGCTCCTCGACGCGCGCGACGCGATCCACCCGTGGCTTGGCCGCAACCTCCTTCGCGGATTTCTCGCCCTTCATGATCTGGCTGAATTGCGCGTCGGTGATGGTTTCGACGGGCACGGCCTCCTGGGCGTCTTCGAATTTGGGCTCCAGGGAGAAATGGACGAGCAGAAGCGCCAGCACGCCCAAATGGACCGCCGCCGACAACAACAGGCCGGGTTCGGAGCGCGAAATCTTCACCGCCGCATCATTCTCCTGAGCAGGATTTCCGAAAAGCAGCCGCCGGTTTTCGGAGATTAATCCTGCCAAAACAAAGGATTCCAAGCATGAAGTCGTTGGCCGCCGCCGAATTCACGCCTGGAGGAAAACCCTATTTTTTCTCCTGCTGGGTCACGAGCGCGACTTTCTTGAATCCCGCCGCGGTCAGATCGGACATGACTTCCGCCACTTTGCCATAGGGAACGTCCTTGTCGGCGCGGACATAGACGCGTTCATCGACGCCTTCCTTGGCCTGAGCCTTCACTTGATCGACCAACTGGGCGAGGTCGATCTTCTGATCCATCAGGTAGATTTCGCCATTGTCCTTGATCGCGACGGCGATCGGCTTCTTGTCTATGTTCAGTTCACCCGCCTTGGTCGCGGGCAGATCGATCGGCACGCCAGACGAAAGCAGCGGGGCCGCGACCATGAAAATGATCAGAAGGACCAGCATGACGTCGATGAAGGGCGTCATGTTGATGTCGGCCATGGCGCCATAGCGCGGCATACCCCGCCGCCGTCGCCCCTTGCCCCCCGCCGAAACAGATATGCCCATGGCTCAAGGTCTCCTCAGGCGCCGCGCGACGTGTGCTGATCGATCTGGCGCGAAAGGATGGCGGAAAACTCGTCCGCGAACGCCTCCATTTTCGCCTGCGTCTTCGCGACGTCGCCGGAGAGCTTGTTATAGGCGATCAGCGCGGGAATCGCGGCGAACAGGCCGATGGCCGTGGCGAACAGCGCCTCGGCGATGCCCGGAGCCACCACCGCCAGCGAAGTATTTTTCGATGCCGCGATCGAGCGGAACGACGTCATGATGCCCCAGACCGTGCCGAACAAGCCAATGAAGGGGCCGGCGGACGCGACCGTCGCCAGCACCAGGAGGTTTGCTTCCAGCTTCTCGATTTCCCTGGCGATCGAAACATCCAGCACCTTCTCGATGCGCGATTGCAGGCCGACATAGGAGGCCGCGGCGTTCTGGAACGAACGTTTCCATTCCCGCATCGCCGCGACGAACAGGGACGCCGTCGCCATGGTCGGCCGCGCGGCCAGCGACTGGTAGAGGTCCTCCAGCGAATTGCCGGACCAGAACACGGTTTCGAATTCCTCCATCGCGGCGCGGGCGCGCCGGATCAGCAGCGTCTTGTTGATGATGATCGCCCAACACCAGACCGAAGCGGACAGAAGACCGATCATCACCAGCTTCACCACGATGGAGGCGTGCAGAAACATGGTGAAGACGGATGTTTCGCTCCCGACTGCGGCGACTTCATTCATCAGGGCGATCCTCATCCTTCCCGCGGCGCTTTTGCCGCGCTGCACATGACGGGAAAATCCGTCAATTCTGCGGCTGAACATGCAAAATGGAGCCGCCAACGCCTCAGTTAAGAGACTCCGATGGTTAACGTTTAGTTACGATTCGCACTTTCCACCGATCGGCGTCAGTTTTTCGCGGACTTCCCGTGGGATACGGCAAGCGCGGCCGCCCGAGACGGCCGCGATCAGAACCCGAGCCGTGAACAGGACCTCGTCACCTCTCTTGACGCGCTGGTCGAGCTCAAGCGTCGCGGCGGTGATCCGTTCGACCCGCGTCTCCACCGTCAAGAGATCGTCCATGCGCGCGGGACGCAGAAACTCGATGCTCATCCGCGCGACGACGAAAAAAATCTGCTCGCCGGCATGGATCTCAGCCTGATGAAGATCCACCTCGCGAAGCATTTCCGTCCGAGCGCGTTCGATGAAACGGAGATAATTCGCATGATAGACGATGCCGGAAAAATCGGTGTCTTCGTAGTAGACGCGGATCGAAAAGACATGCGGCCTGTCGTTGATGCCGGATTCGCTCATTCCCGTTCGCCATCGTCTTGAAACAATCCGGCCTGAAGGGGTTGCGCCTGTTCTGGCGCCGCAAGCCCAAGATGGCTGAACGCCCGCGGCGTCAGCATACGGCCGCGCGGCGTGCGATTGAGAAAACCCTGCTGCAACAAATAGGGCTCGATAATATCCTCGATGGCGTCGCGCGGTTCCGAGAGCGCGGCGGCGATGGTCTCGATGCCAACCGGGCCGCCGCCAAAATTCACCGCGACCATATTGAGGTAGCGGCGGTCCATCTCGTCAAGCCCGATGGAGTCGACATCCAGCAATTTCAGGGCGTGATCGGCGACTTGGCGCGTCACCATGGCGTCGCCGTCGACCAGGGCGAAATCACGCACCCGGCGCAACAACCGTCCGGCGATGCGGGGCGTGCCGCGCGAGCGGCGCGCGATCTCGTTGGCGCCCTCGAAGTTCATCGGACATTTCATCACCCGCGCGCCGCGCGCGACAATGCTCTCCAACTCCTCGACCGTGTAGAAATTCATGCGAATCGGAATCCCGAACCGGTCGCGCAGGGGCGTCGTCAGCAAACCGGCGCGGGTGGTGGCGCCGACAAGGGTGAAACGCGCCAGATCGATCTTCACCGAACGCGCCGCCGGCCCCTCGCCAATGATGAGATCGAGCTGAAAATCCTCCATGGCCGGGTAAAGGATTTCCTCCACCGACGGATTGAGACGATGGATTTCATCAATGAAGAGGACGTCACGCTCTTCGAGATTGGTCAATTGCGCGGCGAGATCACCCGCCTTGGCGATGACCGGGCCGGAGGTCGAACGAAAATTCACGCCGAGTTCGCGCGCGACAATCTGGGCCAAGGTGGTTTTTCCCAGTCCTGGCGGTCCGACAAAAAGCACATGGTCCAAAGCGTCCTTGCGCGCCTTGGCCGCCTCGATGAAAACTTTCAGGTTTTTGCGGGCGGCTTCCTGCCCGGTGAAGTCGGCAAGGGTCAGCGGCCGGATCGAGGCTTCGAGATCCTCCTCGCGCTTTTCAGGCGACATCACGCGCGGCGACGTCACTGCGCCAACTCCTTGAGCCCGCGCCGGATCAAGGCGCTGGTTTCGGCGTCTTCACCCAGAACCTTGAGACTTGCGGCGATCGCGGTCGCGGCCTGAGGACGTCCGTAGCCGAGGTTGACCAGGGCGGAAATCGCCTCCATCGCGGCGCTGGATGCGCCGCCAGCGTCGTTCCCGGCGAGTTGAGCCGCCGTGGAATCGACGCCCTCGAACGCGCCTGCCTTGTCTTTCAATTCCGCGACGATTCGGGCCGCAAGCTTGGGGCCTACGCCCGGCGCCCGGGAGACGGACGCCTTGTCCTGCAATGCGATGGCGGAGGTCAGTTCGGACGGAGGCAGAATCGAGAGAATGGCCAAGGCCACCTTGGAGCCGACGCCCTGCACGTTTTGCAACATGCGAAACCAGTCGCGTTCCGCATCCGACAGGAAACCGAACAGCCGGATCGAGTCTTCGCGCACTTGCGTTTCTATGGCGAGAACCGCCGCCTCCCCTGGGCGCGGCAGCTTCTGCAAGGTTCGGCTCGAGCAGGAGACCACGTAGCCGACGCCATGCACGTCAAGAATCAGATGTTCCTCGTGGAGTGACTCCACCACGCCCTTCAGCTTGCCGATCATCCGCCCCGCCCGATTCGCCGCTGTAGTTTATCCGATTCGCACGACATTCGCGGCGGCTCCCGGTTACGTCCTCAACAGCATGGCTTCGCGATTGCGGGCGCCACGATGTTGCGCGTGGCAAATGGCCACCGCCAGCGCGTCAGCGGCGTCGGCGCTTCGCGCGTCGCTTCGCGGCAACAACACCTTGACCATCATGGCGATTTGGGCTTTTTCCGCATGGCCCGCGCCCACCACCGTCTTTTTCACCAGATTCGCGGAATATTCCGAGACGACCACGCCGGCCAAGGCCGGAACCACCAACGCCACGCCGCGCGCATGACCCAGTTTCAAAGCCGATTGTGGGTCGCGGTTGACGAAAGTTTCCTCGACCGCCGCCTCGTCCGGCTCGTGAGTTGCGATGACCGCCGCCAGCCCCTCATGCAGCGCCCGAAGCCGAAGCGCCAGATCGCCGTCCGTCGGCGGGTGGATAGCGCCCGACGCGACATAGCTGAGTCGCGCGCCCTCCGCCTCGATCACGCCCCAGCCCGTGTGACGCAATCCGGGATCGATGCCGAGGATGCGAACCGCCGCCCGCATCCCCTCACTCCTTGATCTTCAGATCCTTGAGCTTGCCGAACACGGACTCGACATCGAAATCGTCTTCCTCCTCGACCGGCTTGGCGGCGGTGGAGCCGAACACCTCTTCCTGCGAAACCGACTGCGAAACCGGCTCGTAATAATACGGCTGGGTCGTCTGTTCGGCCGGCGCCAGCATCGCGCCCTGATCCTGAACCAATTGCGGACGTTCCTTGCCCGCGCGTTGGACTTCGAAATCCAGATCGATCTGGGAGCAGAGCCCCAGCGTGACCGGATCCATTGGCGTCAGGGACGCGGAATTCCAATGCGTGCGATCGCGAATTGCCGCAATCGTGTTCTTGGTGGTGCCGGCCAGCCGCATGATTTGCGCATCCTTGAGTTCAGGATGGTTGCGCACCAGCCAGAGGATCGCATTGGGACGATCCTGTCTGCGCGACAGCGGCGTATAGCGCGGACCGCGATGGCGCTTGGGTTCCGGAAGGCGAACCTTGGACACCGCGAGCTTGAGCGGATGAGAAGAATTCTTCTCGGCCCGTTCGATTTCTTCGCGGGTCAATTGACCTGAAGTGATCGGATCAAGTCCACGAATGCCGGCGCCCACCTCGCCATCGGCGACCCCCTTGACCTCGAGAGGATGCAGCTTGCAAAATTCCGCTATCTGATCGAACGTCAGAGAGGTATTTTCCACCAGCCAGATTGCGGTCGCCTTGGGCATGAGCGGGGCATTGCTCATCATTCTCTCCTAGAATCTCTTCTTCTCGCCGCCCGCGCGCCATCGCGCTCGAGCCAGCCCGGCTGAGGCGCGGCCTCAAGTTTCCATTCATGACGGGAATTTCGCATATATATGCCGATTGGCCTGGAAAGGCAACTTGTGGCCAAACAGCAGGGGGCAGAATAGATGGCTCGAGATGACGACGATAACTTTGGTCCAAGAAAATCCGCAGGCGCGCATCACGCCATCGGTGAAGCCTTGGATGCGCTTTCGATTGAAGAGCTGGGCGAACGCATCGCCTTGCTGCGCGCGGAGATCGACCGGATCGAAATCGCGATCGCGCAAAAGCGCGCGTCGCTCAATGCGGCCTCCTTGTTCTTCAAGGCTGACCCATCGTAATGATTCAAAATGTTTTTTTGCTCCAAGACGGGTCGCATTGACCTCAATTTAACTTTCGAAATGTTAGATTTTCTATGGTCCGGATATCCCGGATTGGCGCTGACAAGCGCCTTGTCATGCCTCCCTGTTAGACAAACTCCCCAAGAGCCGCGGTTTGCGGCTCTTCTTTTTTCGAGCGCGGTCAAAGGTTTCATCCGCTACACGATTAACGTTAAATAAGATTAAACGAGCGGCCTGCTCAAAATGGCGCTATCTTGTTGCAGTTCCCTGGTGGCCAACAACTGGTCGCTGGCAATCAGCGTTTGCGCGCGTTCCGAGGTGGCGCATGTCTCAGTTTATTCAGCATGATGACGAACCCGTATCTTTCGTCGCTCGTCTCGCCTCCTCCGAGGCCTTTAAGGCCATGTTCCGCGAGGGCATGTCCTTGGTCGAGGAGGCTGCGGCCTATCTCGATGGACCCGGACGGGAACAGGCGCGCGAGCTCGAACGCAACGAATCCCTTGCCTATGCCGCGGAAAGCATGAGGCTGACCACGCGGTTGATGCAACTGGCGTCATGGCTGCTGTTGCAGCGCGCGGTCAACGAAGGCGAATTGACCTTCGAGCAGGCCCTCTCGGAAAAGCGCAAGGTCAAATTGTCCCAGCAGGATATGGCGACCGCCCCCGACGTGTTCGAGAGGCTGCCGCATGACTTGCAGGCCCTGGTCGGCGAATCCCTACGCCTGCAGGCGCGTGTCATCCATTTGGACCAATTGCTCTATCTCGATCCCAAGGTGGCCATATCGAGCCCCGTGGGAAGTCCGGTGGAAGAGCAGCTTGCCCGTCTGCGCGCGGCTTTCAGTTGAACGGTCACGCCGCGTAACGCGCAATTAACACCCGGCAGCTTAATTTGCGCCCGGTCGAAGGCTGAAGCCTCGGGGCGCGCATGACGGAACAGACCGGGATTGCCATCGTCGGTTGCGGCTACATCGCCGATTCCTATCGACATTGTCTGAAACTTCATGAGTCGGACCTGCGTCTCGTCGGCTTGTTCGATCGCGACGCGGTTCGCTTGCGCGCGCACGCCGAATACTGGGGCGGCCGAGTCTATTCTTCAATCGACGATATGCTCGCCGATGACGCCGCGCAAATCATCATCAATCTCACCGACCCCGAGAACCACGCCGAAGTCACGCGCGCCGCCCTGCTGGCGGGCAAGCATGTCTATTCGGAAAAGCCGGTGGCGATGACCCGCGCCGAGGCAATTGCGTTGCGCGACCTCGCGGCGGAGAAAGGCCTGCGTCTGGCCGCCGCGCCGTGCAATATTCTTGGCGAAAGCGCCCAAACGCTTTGGAAGGCCGTGCGTTCCGGCGCCATCGGCGCGCCGAGGCTGGTTTATGCCGAATTGGACGACGGCATGATCCACCGGACCAATTATCGCGAATGGAAGAACCGGTCCGGCAAGGCCTGGCCCGCGCGCGGCGAATTCGAAACCGGCTGCACCTTCGAACACGCCGGCTATGTCCTCACCGTGCTTTGCGCCATGTTTGGCCCGGTTCGACGCGTCACCGCGTTTTCAGCCTTGCTTGTCGCCAACAAAATGACCGATCCGCCCTTGCCAAACCCCGCTCCGGATTTTTCCGTGGGTTTGATTGAATTTGACGGCGGAATCGTCGCCCGCGTCACCAATTCCATCGTGGCGCCCTACAATCACCGGCTCCAGGTGATTGGCGACGAGGGAAGGCTGGAGATTCGCGAAGCCTGGGACTATGCCTGCCCGGTCAAGTGGCGCGGCGTTTCCCAGAATCGCCTCGCGCGATTCCTGGAACGGCGCGTCCAGGGAATAGGATCCGGGAAGACGGTCCCAATGGTCCGCCAGCCGGCCATGCGGCCAGGACGCGGCGAACCGACGATGGATTTCGCGCGCGGGATCGTCGAACTCGCCCGCGCCGCGCGCGACAACAGGCCGTCGCGGCTGGACGGCGATTTCGCGGTTCACATCGCCGAAGTCACCGAAATGTTGCAGCATCCCGATCGTTACGAACGTCCCGGCCTGGTGCAATCGTCTTTCGCGCCGCTGGCGCCAATGGATTGGGCGCAATGAGTCTTCCCGGCCAGATCGACGCGAGCATCGTCACATTATCCTATCGCGGCGACTTCGACTATTGCCGCCTGCTGTGCCAAAGCCTGGACGCGTTCGCCAAGGGCCTGTCGCATCGCCTTTTTGTGCCTGCGCAGGACGAGGAGCTGTTTTCCGTGCTGGCGACGCCCGACCGGACCATCGGGTTCGAGCGCGATCTTCTTCCGTTCTGGCTGCTCAAACTGCCCATGCCCGGTCCGCGATTGCGCCAGTTGCTGCGGTTGCCGCGTCGGAATCTGTATCTGAACTTGCGTGGCGCGCCGATCCGGGGCTGGATCGCGCAACAGATCATGAAGATCGAGGCCGGCGCGCAAAGTCCGACTGAAATTGTCGTGCACATGGATAGCGACGGCGTGTTCATCCGACCGTTGACCAGGGAAATGCTGGTCAACGCGCAAGGATTGGTGCGATTTTATCGCAATCCCGCCGCCGAAACGCGCGCGACCCATGTGCTCTGGCGCGAGGTGGCCTGCCGCCTGCTCAACGTCGATCCCAACAGCATCAACCCCGGCGATTACATCAATTTCTGCGTGGTGTGGCGCCGATCCATCGTCCGCCGCATGATCGAACGCATCGAAAAGGTCGCAGGAACGGATTGGCGCGTCGTTCTCGCCCGCGAGCCGCATTTCTCGGAATACACGCTTTATGGGGTTTTTGTTGAATCCCTGGGAATTGAAGCCGCCGGCCACTTCGCCGCCGAGCAATCGCAAGTCCACGCCATCTGGGACATCGAGCCGGAGACGCCACAGGAAGAGGATGAATTCATCGACGGTCTGGAGACGCATCACATCGCCTTGCTGATCCAGTCCACGGCGCGGATGCCGTTCGGCAAGCGATTGGAGTTGCTCGAACGCGCCAAGGGGCGCGCGCGAAACATGGCGACCGACTGACGGTTATTTCTTGGGCTGATAGAGCGGATAGATTTCGCCAAAGGACAGTTTGCCAAGGACGCCGGCCCAGCGAAACAAATAGTCCGCGCGGCGGGCCTCGCCGGCGAAACAAGCTTTTGGCCCTCCCGCCAAAAGCAAGGCGCCCTGGACCAGCGCCTTCAGACGAATGAGCCAACGCGCCAGGCCGGGGCGGCTTGCGCTTCCGGCAATCGCAGCGGCGAAAACTTGCCCGCCGGCGAAGAAGCGGCGGCGCAGATAGCCTCGATCACAACGGCTCGCGGGGACAAATTCACTCACCACGACATCCGGCGCCCAGAATAAGCGCTTGCCCCGCCGCTGCAATCGACAAAAGAGATCGTAATCCTCGCCGCCCCCCTTGCCGTAAGCCGGATCGAATGGGGCGTCGGAATCCAAGGCGGCGCGGCGAAAGATCGAATTGTTGGTCGCCGGGTTGACGCTCGGCAATTTGCCGGAGCCGAATGCGAACAGTTCGTAACCGAACGGCTCCTGGAGCTCTCGACCGAACAGCGACCGTATCGCGGGCGTCGTCCTTTCGGGCGTTTCAAAAACCCCATGAACGCATCCGAGCCAAGCGTCGCCTTCCTTGTGCGAAAACAGTCGTGCGACGGCGTCCAGCCAGCCCGGGTGCAAGATCTGATCGTCATCGACAAAGGCGACGAACTCTTCCTGGCCGGCCTTCACGCCCGCGTTGCGCGCCACGGAGATATTGGCCGG
This sequence comes from Rhodoblastus sphagnicola, assembly GCF_002937075.1. Lineage (GTDB taxonomy): Bacteria > Pseudomonadota > Alphaproteobacteria > Rhizobiales > Beijerinckiaceae > Rhodoblastus > Rhodoblastus sphagnicola. The sequence goes on along the minus strand of NZ_NHSJ01000043.1, from coordinate 62,518 downwards.
GTGCGCTTCGAGCCAAGTCATCGGCCAGGGGCTGGTGGCCGCTTGTTCGGCGACGATCCCGCGCGCGTCGCCCTCGTCGCTGTTGTCAACGACGTAAACTTGAACGCGTTCGGCGCAAACCATGGATTGTTGCGCCGCAATGCTCTTCAACGTCGCCCGCAGCAGATCAGGCCGCTTGAACGTGCATACAATGATCGCCAGCGCGGGCTTCTGAGCGCACATTGAGTCATCCATCTGTTCGGCAGCCGAATTCTTAACCCTGGTCCCTTAAGAATTGTTGAGCTTGCCAACGCGCGGATTGACATGGACAGGATCAGCGTCGTCACGCCAACCTTGAACCGCCCGGCCCCCTTGCTGCGGGCGCTGCGAAGCTTGATGGCCCAGCAAAATCTGGCGGGGCTCGATCTGGAAATCATCGTCGTGGACAATTCGCCCGACGCCAACGCACGCGCGGCCGTCGCCGAATTGGCAAAAGCTTCCCCATTCGCCCTGCATTATCTCAGCGAACCTCGCCCCGGCGTGGCCAATGCGCGCAATGCGGGCGTTGCAGCCGCTCGGGGACGATGGGTCGCTTTCCTCGACGACGACGAGGAAGCCGCCCCCGATTGGCTTGCCCATTTGACCGGGATCGCGCGAAGCCGGAACGCCGACGCCGTGTTTGGACCGGTGACCGCGCGCGCCGAGGACGGCGCCAAAATCGGCGCCTTCGCGCCCTATTTCGAGCGCCGCATTTTACGCGCCGACGGAGCTGAAATCACCGATCTCGCGGCCTGCCTTGGCACCAACAATTCGCTGTTTCATCGCGAGTCCTGCTTTGCCGCCGGCCTCAATTTCGACCCCGCGCTGAACGAAAGCGGCGGCGAGGACTCACTGTTCTTGCAGCGTTTGGTCCTGGTCGGCAAACGATTCCATTTCGCTGAAAACGCCGGCGTCCTCGAATGGGCGCCGGCGCGCCGGCTCACCTGGGCCTATGTCAGGAAGCGGAAATTCCTCAGCGGTCAAATCAGGGTTTTCGTTCAAGACATGGCGCGGCCGGGCAATCGCTTGACGATCGCCCGCTGGATGGCGGTCGGCTTTGTTCAAACCGCGCTCTACGGCTTTGGCGCCCTGCTGATGCTCCCCTTCGGCGCGACCAGACGCGAAACCATGGCGGCGCGGGCGTTCGGCGGCCTTGGAAAAATCTTTTGGGGCCGACGTTTTCGGCTCAGGCTTTATGGGCGCGGCCTGGTGTCGTGATTGCGCGCCGCCCTCACAGCGGCTGGCCTTGACCCGTCGCCCGCAAATCTGATTTTTCCAGGCCCTCTCTCAACGAGAGGCGCGGATTGTAGCCGAGCAAGCGACGCGCCTTGTCGCCGGATATTTCGACATCCAGGCCAAACAAAGCCAGTTCGCCCGGCAAGGGCGCGAGCGCGAGGCCGAGGGGCGCCGACACCCCCAGGCGCCCGGAGGCTTTCGCCGGCAAAGCCAACATTTGGCGCGCGACCAGTTCCACAGGCGACCAGCGCCGCAACGGCTCCTGGTCCAGCGCCCGGGCCAAGGCCTGAAAATAGTCATTCCAGCGCGGGCATTCCGGCCCGACGCAATTCAGCGGTTCGAACGCCGCCAAGGACGCGCGCTCGGCGCCCACAAGGCGTTCGACGGCGGCCAGACATTGTTCGGCGAGGTCGTCGATATGAATCAGCGCGGCGCGGCCTTCGCCCTGTCGGCCAAACACGCCCCAGCCTCCGCTCAGGATGCGGCGCGCCATCTTGTCGATCCAAAGCTTGCTGCCGGCCCCATAGACAATCCCCGGCCGAAGCGCGATCACCCGGCGCTCCGGACTCTCGGCCGCCCAATGTCGAAACAGCGCCTCGCACGTCCGTTTCGCGCGGGCATAGCCGCCAAGAGGCGGCGCGGGTTCATCGTCCTCGACGATAACCCCGGTGCGACCGCCATAAATGGCGATGGAGGAAAAAGCCAACAGGTTGACGACCCCGTTCGCCGCCATCGCCGCCGCGAGATTTTCGCCCTGTCGAACCATGGCGCCTTCGTCGCCATAGGCCGCGTGAACAACGAGGTCCACGTCCTCCAGAGCGGCCGCGACCTGGGCGGGAACATCAAGATCGCATGGCGCCCATTCCGCTCCGGCGGCGAGATCGTCCGGGCGACGGCGCGTCCCCGCCCGCACAAAATAGCCGCCGCGCGCCAACGCTCTGGCGACATGCGAGCCGATGAAACCGCCGGCTCCGGTCACCAACACAGTCTGGCGTCGCATGGTCACGTGCGGGGTCTCCGATGCGGCTCGCGCGCCCTCAGGCGGCCTCATTGACCTCGACAAGGATGGAACTGACGTAGCCGGCGAATTTTTCTGGCGGGATGGACAAGTCACGAAGCAAACGCGCGAGACGCGCGCCATCGCAACCATCGCGCGGCGCGACAAAGACAACCTTGCTCGCGGCGGGCAAGAGCATCCGGAGATCCGACGCCTTGGTCGCATCCGGACCATCGAGCACCACGAAATCGAAGTTGCCGTTGATGCCGTCGATGCGCTGATATTCGTTTTCGTCCGCGATGTCGCGACAGAGGCGATCCTCGTTGTCGAGCGAGGGAATAAGATTGAGACTTTGGCCGTAAGGCTGCAAGCGAAACAGCGGACGCCAACGATTGGCCAGTTTGATCAGCGTCTTCGGCGCATCGGCCCCGATGGTCAATCCAAGGGTCGGGTGCTCCTTGTGCGCGTCGATCAACAGGACTCTTCTGCCTTGCGCGGCCGCCGCGCGGGCGATATTCGCCGCGAACGTCGAAGCGCCACATTGCGGCGACGCGCCGGTAATCAGCACCGCCTCGGGACATGACTTCGCGCCAGAGCAGAACACTTTCTCATAAATACGCGCGACTTCAAGACCATAGGGCGACGTAGGTCGGCGCCAGACCTCGGTTTGCGCTTCCGCGACATTCAGCCAACGAAGGCCCTGGCGCGGTGCGATCATCGGGAGCGAACCGATCAGCGGCGCTTCGTCATGAGATTTCACGTCCGCTCTTGCGACTTGCAACGCGTCTTCCTGCGAGTCTTGCAACGAGTTTTGGGCTATGACGCCGACATCGGAACCCACCGAAGGCGACGTCGCATCGCCCTCAAAAATCGTCCGGACAGCGAGACTGGCGATGGCGAGCGCGAGACCGATCAGTCCGCCAAACACGCTCCACAAGGCCGCCGCGAAAACTTTTCCGTCGAGGTTTGGCGCGCGCGCCGGAGAAACCACGCGGAATCCGCCGCCCTCGACACGCCCGCCCTCGCTGAGGCGCTGCTTCAGTTCGAGTTCGGTCAGCGCCCGACGCTTGGCCTCCACCGTGTCTTCCAACTGCCGCAGGGAGGGATCGACCTGTTTGAGCTTGGCCATCTCGTCGGCGGCCAACGTCAGGCGAGCCCTGGCCGCCGCCACTTGAGTCCGCGCCTCCGCGATCTGAGACCGCACGGTGCGGCGCAGGCCTTCCAGGCTCAAGTTGATGCGCTGATTATAGTCCCGCAAACGTGTCCGCGCCGCGATCAGGGCCGGGTGGTGATCTCCAAGCGTGCTGTCCAATTGCTCCACCTCGGCCGCGGTCGCGGCCCGACCGACGATCAAGACCTGGAGTTGTCGAGATTCAGGGTCGGCGCCGAAGGCCGCGACGGCGGCGATATCATTTGGAGCCGCCTCAAGCTGTTTCAGCCGCGCGCGGCCCTGAATCTCGGCCTTTTCGGCGGTGGCGAGCGAATCGGTCGCATCGGCGACCGTGCGTTCGACGATCAGCCTGTCATTCAAGCCGACGAGATTGTTCTCGTTCTTGTACGCCTGGAGCTTGCCCTGAGCTTCGCTCAACACCTTCCGCAGGTCGTCGACGCGGTTGCCGAGTTCCATCGCGGTTCGGCGCGCGAGCGCGACCCGATCGGTCGCGTTGACCTCGCCATAGGCTTTGACGATTGCATTCGCCACGACGGCCGCGTTTTCCGGATCGGGATCCGCCACGGCGACGTTGACAAGGAACGATCGCTCGGCGCGCGCGACCGTCAGCGCCCTTTGCAATTTCAGCAGAGCGCGATTTTCGATGAGTTCCCGCGCGCGGCGGGCTGTCGCGTCCTCCTGCGCAGGCTGGTCGGCGGCCGGCGTCGCGCCAAGGCCCTGGTCGCGGATCACCCGCAGGAGCACGCGCTCCGAGGTGATGACGCCCATCTGGCTCTCGACATAGTTGATCCCGGCATTGGCTTCCAACGTCGCGTTCTGCGATTCACCGATCGTCTGGGGGTAGCGCGATTCAATTTGCGGATCGATGAGGATCTGCGTCGTCGCCTTGTATTTCGCCGGCAGCAGAAACTTGATTCCTCCAGCAAACGCCGCGCAAACAACAGACGCCAGGAGGATCGCGGCAAGGTTTTCACGAATTTTCGTTACGAGCAATTGCGCGGCGCTTCGCCACGGATTGTCCGTGAATGGACTCGGTTCGCGCGCCAGATCGTGATGTTCGTTTGACCGAACGCGCGGGTCCCGGACGAAATCCTGCGAAATCGACATTGCAATCCTAGTCACGACTCGTCCGTTGTGGCGTTGCGTCAACCATGGGGCGCCATGGGAATTCACGCATGACGCGCCGATCGCAGGTTCGATGATTAAGGTTAATACTTGTTTGATTTCCGGTAAAATCACTGCGTTATCAATGTATGCCCTTCGATTACGTAAACGATCCACATGTCAATAAATTGGTATCAACTCTTCGCGATAATACAGGCAGCCGAACGTAAATACGACTCTGGCCCATGGATACAGGGGATATGTTTTGCTACACATCGAGACGATCACCGACCTTTCACGTCTGGAGGACTTGCGGAATGAATGGACGGCGCTCGACGCGACCCTGGACCTTCGCTTGCCCTTTACATCACCCCATTGGGTTCTGAACTGGTGGCGCTTTTTTCGGCGCAGGCATTTGGCGGCAAGGGATGAGTTGAACTGTTATGCTGTCCGGGATCACGACGGTTCGCTCATTGCCGTCGCGCCCATGTTCATTACCCATCGTCCCGGTTTCGGCCCGTTGCGGCTGCGGGAACTACAGTTTTTCGGCGCCGACGCCTATGTGACCGAGTGGCGCGGCGTTCTCTGTCATCCCCGCCGACGGCGAGAAGTCATTGCGGCGCTCGCGGCCAAGATCCATGAAGAACGACCCGCCGATTTCGTTCAGTGGCGCGGACTTCCAGACGAACTGGATCGAAACGCCTTTCCAAACGCCCTGCCTGGAGGATTTGAAGTCGGCGATCAAATGACGACCAAGGTCTTCCATCTCGATTTGCCCACGAGTTGGGACGGCTTTCGTCAAGCCTTGCCGCGCAACATCAAGGAATCCCTGCGCAAGTGTTACAATTCATTGGCGCGCGACAATCACCGGATTCGCTTGAACGTCGTCAGTTCGGCGCAGGAAACGGACGAAGCCCTGGACAAATTCTTCCAGCTTCATTCCCGGCGGGCGGACGCATCAGGCGTGATTGACCATCCCAACGTGTTTGCAACGCCTCATGCGCGGGACTTCCTGCGCGCCGTGTGTCACGATTTCGCGCACGACAATCGGCTGCGAATCTTTCAGCTTGTCATTGGCGAGCAAGTGGTCGCCACGCGAATCGGCTTCCTGATGGACGACCAGATCTTCATGTATTTTTCCGGCTACGATCTCGATTGGGCGCGTTACAGCGTCATGACGACGACCGTAGCCGAAGCGATCAAATGGTCGATCGGCGCCGGGCTGCGCGTCTTCAATCTTTCCACCGGCGAGGATGTTTCCAAGACGCGCTGGCGCCCCGAGCGGACGGAGTTTTTTGGCGGCTACACCCTTTACGGACTCGGTTTGGGGCGGCTCGCCATCTCGGCGATCCACGCCGTCCGTTCACGCACCGCGTGAAATCGGCCATTTCATCCGCTCGAACTTCAATCATGACGACGCCGGCTCCGCGAGCATCAAGATCCGATCCCCCTCTTTCTGAAGGAGGAAGCGTCGAAGGAATTCGACGAGGTCCCATCGCGAATAACAGACGATTCCCGCGTCATTGATTCAAAAGTTTTCGGATCGTCGGGTGACGCCGGCATATGGGTCGAAATGGGATAGCCGCAGTTGCATCTGCTCCATCCCTTCCTCCCACGCGAATCCTCAAGCGGGAAGAAGGGAGAAAAGTCGCGCCTAGGGCAAATCTAATTGAGCGCAGCGCCAAAACTTATTTTGGCGCGAGCACCATGATCATCTGGCGGCCGTCGAGCGAGGGCTCCAGCTCGATCTTGGCGATGCCGAGCGTTTCGGCCTTGACGCGCTCCAACACTTTGAAGCCGAGATCCTGGTGAGCCATTTCGCGACCGCGGAAGCGCAGCACGAACTTGACCTTGTCGCCTTCCTCGAAGAAGCGTTTTACCGCCTTCATCTTGGTCTCGTAATCGTGGTCGTCAATGCCGGGACGCAGCTTGATTTCCTTGATTTCGACGACTTTCTGTTTCTTGCGGGCCTCGGCGGCCTTTTTCTGCTCGTTGAAACGATATTTGCCGTAATCGAGGATTTTGCAAACGGGAGGACTGGCGTTGGGGACGATCTCGACAAGATCGAGGCCTTCCTCCTCGGCGAGTTGCAGAGCCGCGAGCGTTTCGAGGACGCCGCGATTCAGGCCCTCCGAATCGATCAGTTGGACTTCGCGAACTCGAATTTCCCGGTTGGTGCGGGGTCCCTCCTTCTGCGGAACCGGGGGGGCTTTCATGGGACGGCGAATGGCGTGTTCTCCTCGGAAATGAACGGGTCAGTCCTGACTGGGTCGGATCGACCTACGGCAAAAGCCCCCGCGACCGAAACCACGAGGACCGAACCGGAGGCTTACATTGTGGCGATTTCGTCCAAAGTCAACGCGTTTTGCGAAACGCCCAAAAGATTTTGACCTGGATCATGCTCAAGCGTCACGTCGCGCGGAAGTGACGCGCGTATGTCGCGAGCGTCAGCGCGCTCATGCGCTCGGAGGAAAATGCGCGCGCGTGTTCGCTCGCGCGCAGCGCCATGCGTTCGCGCGCCGTCGCGCCGAGTCGCAGCGCCTCCTCCGCCGCACGGGCGAAGCCGGATGGCGAGTCCGGGGGGATGATCCAGCCGGTTCGCCTGCTGAGGTCAACCTGCGGCGTCGCCAGCACGGCTTCGACGCTCTGATCCACCGCGCTTTGCAGCACAGCTGTCGGCGCGCCGAGCGCTTGCGCCTCGACACCCAGTCGCGTTTCAGCGGCCGGCGCGGCCACCAGGGCGCTCGCGACGCAGGCGACCGCGCGCTCGCCGCCCGCCACACGCAAAACGTGGCGGTCGAGACCCAATTGCCGGGTCTCCGCTTCGAATGAACCGGATGTCAGGTCGGCGCCATCGGAATCGCGCCAGACGAAGCGAACCTCCTGCGCTTCATTTTCGAAAAAATTCTTCCGCGCCAGTTGCGCCGCCGCGACCAGGAAAAATTTTCGACGGTCGTCAGGCAGATCGAGCGCCACCACCAGGCGTTCGTGCGGGCGAACGCCCCAGCTCTCGCGCAATTTCCCGACGCGGGCGGGATCGATGTCTTGAGCCGAACAGTCGCGCAGATCGACGCCCTTCAAGCCGCGGACAAAGCGACCGGCGAGATGGGGCCAGACGGCCTCGGCTTGGCCGAGCGCCTCCTGGCTGAAGAAAATGGTCGTGTCCGCAACGAGCGCGGCCGGGCCAAAATCCTCCGCGACCAGAGGTATCCGCAATTTGCGCGCCGCGTGCAGCGCGACCGCGAAACCAGCGTCGCCGCGCAGGTGAATCAATTCGACGCCTTCACTCTCGGCCAGAGCCGCCAGCCGGCTGCGATTGAAAGTCGCCGTGAGCGGATTGCGGGCCGTGAGGTCGAACGGCAGGAAAACGCCGCCGCGCGCCTGCAACTCGCTGACCAGCGGGCCTTCTCCGCCCGCGACCAGCGCCCGCGCGCCCGCCTCGTCCAGCGCGGCCGCGGCTTCGATGCAGGCGAAAGCGTCCGGTCCGGGGTCGAGCGCGGGAATCAACTGCAGGATGGTGCGTCCAGACAGAAGCTGATGGTTGGCGATTTCCTCTTCGCCCCATGGCGTCATGAAGCCTCCCCGGCTAGACAAACGAATCATGCGCGGCAAGTCTAGCCGCCGCCAGGACGGAATGACAAATGACCCAAATCCCGTTGTCCGAAGTCCCATTGTCGCACGTCCCATCAACCAAAGTCTGGATGTCGCCGCAATTCTTCCTCCCCGGCCCCGGACAGCCGCGCCTGGCCTATCTTTCGCGGGCCGGGCTGAAGGGTCCGGGCCTGTTCTGGCTCGGGGGCTACCGCTCGGACATGCGCGGCGCCAAAGCGACATTTCTCGACGCTTTCGCGGCGGAACAGAACCGGCCCTGCCTGCGCTTCGATTATTCCGGCCACGGCGAGTCCGAAGGCGAATTCATTGACGGAACCATAGGCCAGTGGGCCGAGCAGGCCTGTCATGTCTTTCGCGCTCTGACCGCGGGGCCTCAGATCGTGATCGGCTCTTCCATGGGAGGCTGGATCGCGCTGCTGCTGGCGCGCGCGCTGGCGCGGCTGGGCGAGACGGAGCGGCTCGCGGGCATGGTTCTGGTCGCCCCGGCGCCCGACTTTTCCGAAGAACTGATCTGGCCCAATCTTCCAGAGCCGGTGCGGAAGGCCCTTGCGCGCGACGGCGTCTGGCGGGACCAACAGAACGTCTTTACCAGCGCGTTTTTCGAAGATGGCCGTCGCAACGCGGTCCTGGGCGGCGAAGTGCGCGCCTGGTGTCCCGTCCATATCCTTCAGGGCATGAGGGACGACGCCGTGCCGTGGCGCCATGCGCTAAAACTGCTGGAACATCTCGCCGCCGATCCCGCGACCCTGACTCTTATTCGCGACGGCGACCATCGCCTGTCCCGCCCGCAGGATCTGGCCTTGCTGCGCGGGGCGTTGACGCAAATAGAAAATAACGAGGCCGAATAAAGGTTTCATTAAGCTTAAAGTGCTGTCCTTATTCGAGGCGGTGACGCGGCTCCGCGCCATCGCCGAGCGTGCGATCACGGTGGCGCAGCGAGGAACGGCATGGTCAGCCAAGGCCAGTCACAACAACCGGTGCTCGAATGGAGCCTGCCCATCGTGCACGATTGTCTGCGGGAATTCTACTTCCAGCATTTCCCGCTGCGCTCGGCCGGATTCAGGCTGCTCACGGGGCTTCATTTTTCGCTATGGACGTCTTTGGTGCTCGGCGACTTTGATGCGGCCCGCGCGGACGACGCGGCGCTCGCTCAGAAGGCCGATGGCCTGAAGTTGGACTTCGACATCTGCGGCGCCGCGAATCGTTACGTCGCCGCCGAATTGCTCAATCTCTCGCTGCGCCGCTTCCGCCGCATGCCAGAGGAGGCGAAAACGAACAATCAGGCGCTCCTCGACATCCTCGTGCATTTGAACCGGAGCGCCTCCCCTTCCGCGCCGGTGACGCAAGCCTACCGACGCGCGGCGTGAATTTTTCTTGAAAAGAGCGTGACGTGTGCTGTTGACAGGCGCCGCACGCCCCCATACAAGACGCGCCGGGCCCAGGTGGCGGAATTGGTAGACGCACCAGCTTCAGGTGCTGGCGCTCGCAAGGGCGTGGAGGTTCGAGTCCTCTCCTGGGCACCACTTTACAATCTCACGTTCTCCGAGATTGTATTCAACAGTCTAAAAAATATAAGGAAAGGCCCGGCATAGCGTCCGGGCCTTTCCTTATTTGTCCTAAGGGGCGCGCTTGCAGCCGGGTATTTTGCGAATATCGCGACTGATGCCCGGAAAGGGATACCCGCATGGCCCTGACGGACGTTCAAGCCCGCAACGCCAAGCGCAACGCAAAGCCCTACAAGCTGTCGGACGGCGGCTGGCCGCTCCTCCTGGCGCCAACATTCTCGAAAGCGCATATGCTTCAGAATGTTGAGCGCCGCAATTCTCTTCGGATCTGTTTGTCCAGAGAAGCGTCAGGGTTCCCAAGACTCGTACTTCGTCCAGCGCATCTGCTCCGATGCGACCGACGATTCCGGATTTCGGCGCGTCGCCTAAATCGCCAATCCGGCTGTCTCACTTTCGTCGACGCGTTGCGGTGAAAATGCGAACCCTTTCTTGGGCGAATTATCTTTTTACGAATGGTGCATTCGGTCCGGCGGCCACACGGACCGGACCCCATCCGATCCATCGACGATTCCTCGCATTCGCCCGGCCTGCGGCCATTCGTCTCGCTTGACCCATTGTTGAGGGAAGCGTACTCGCAGCGGCGGGCCACCCCGCCCCAACGCGAGGCGCCCATCTGTGAGGATGGATATGCAAAAACCAGCCGCTCTGCCGAAAAATCCCAATTTCTCATCCGGTCCCTGCGCCAAGCGCCCGGGTTGGTCGTTTGAGGCGCTCAAGGACGCGCCGCTCGGCCGTTCGCATCGCGCCAAGGTCGGCAAGGCGAAGCTGAAGCTCGCCATCGACCTCACCCGCGAGGTCTTGCAGGTTCCCGCCGACTATCGCATAGGCATCGTGCCCGCCTCCGACACCGGCGCCGTGGAAATGGCCATGTGGTCGCTGCTCGGCCCGCGCCCCGTCGACGCCCTGGCCTGGGAAAGCTTTGGCGAGGGCTGGGTCACCGACATCGCCAAGCAACTGAAGCTCAAGGACACGCGCGTCCTCAAGGCGGGCTACGGCGAAATCTCGGATTTGGCCTCGGTGAATTTCGATCATGACGTGATCTTCACCTGGAACGGCACCACGTCCGGCGTGCGCGTCCCCAACGGCGACTGGATCGCCGCCGACCGCAAGGGCCTGACCATCGCCGATTCGACCTCCGCCGCCTTCGCGCAGCGTCTCGACTGGCAAAAACTCGACGTCGTCACCTTCTCCTGGCAGAAGGCGCTCGGCGGCGAAGGCGGCCATGGCGTGCTGATCCTGTCGCCCCGCGCGGTCGAGCGGCTGGAATCCTACACGCCCGCCTGGCCGATGCCGAAAATCTTCCGCATGACCAAGGGCGGCAAGCTGATCGAGGGCATTTTCCAGGGCGAAACCATCAACACGCCCTCCATGCTCTGCGTCGAGGACTATATCGATGCGCTGAACTGGGCCAAGGGTCTGGGCGGTCTCGACGGGCTGGTCGCGCGCGCCGACGCCAACACCAAGGTTTTGGCCGACTGGGTCGCCAAGAGCGCGTGGGCGGCCTTCCTCGCCAAAGACGCGGCGATCCGCTCCAACACCTCCGTGTGCCTGAAAGTGATCGATCCCGCGGTGACCGCGCTCTCGCTGGAGCAGCAGGCGGCCTTCGCGAAAAAGCTCGCCTCTTTGGTCGAGAAGGAAAAGGCCGGCTACGACATCGGCGCCTATCGCGACGCCCCTCCTGGCCTGCGCATCTGGTGCGGCGCGACCATCGAGGCGGCGGACGTCGCCCTGCTCACGCAATGGCTCGACTGGGCCTTTGCGACCGCCAAGGCCGAACTGTCGGCATAAGGGCGCTCCTTCCCATGACTTTCCAGCCCCGCTTTGGATGACGCCCGGAGCGGGGTTTTTTCTCACGCATTCACGACAATGAGGACTGTTCGATGGCCCCTCGCGTTTTGATTTCCGACGCCCTTTCCCCGGCTGCGCTCGCCATCTTCAAGGAGCGCGGCGTCGAGGTCGACTTCCAGCCGGCGCTCGGCAAGGACAAGGATAAACTCGCCGCGATCATCGGCGATTACGATGGTCTGGCGATTCGCTCGGCCACCAAGGTCACGCCAAAAATTCTTGAAAACGCCAAGAATTTGAAAGTGATCGGTCGCGCCGGCATTGGCGTTGACAATATCGACATTCCGGCCGCCACGGCGCGCGGCATCATCGTCATGAACACGCCTTTCGGCAATTCGATCACCACAGCCGAGCACGCGATTTCCCTGATGCTGGCGCTCGCCCGCGAAATTCCCGCCGCCGACGCTTCGACGCAAGCCGGCAAGTGGGAGAAGAACCGTTTCATGGGCGTCGAGATCACAGGAAAAGTTTTGGGCGTGATCGGCTGCGGCAATATCGGCGCGATCGTCGCCAACCGCGCGCTCGGACTGAAAATGCGTGTGATCGCCTTCGATCCCTTCCTGTCGGCGGAGCGGGCCAAGAACATTGGGGTGGAAAAAGTGGAGCTGGCCGATTTGCTGGCGCGCGCCGATTTCATCACCCTGCACACGCCCATGACGGCGCAGACGAAAAACATCCTTTCGGCCGAAAACCTCGCCAAGACAAAGAAAGGCGTGCGGATCATCAATTGCGCGCGCGGCGGTCTGGTCGATGAGGCGGCGCTGCGCGCTGCGCTGGACAGCGGCCATGTCGCCGGCGCGGCCTTCGACGTGTTCGTGGAGGAGCCGGCGAAGAGCAATGTCCTGTTCGGTCACCCGCACATGATCTGCACGCCGCATCTTGGCGCCTCCACCAATGAGGCGCAGGAAAACGTCGCCTTGCAGGTCGCGGAACAGATGGCGGATTATCTGACGCGCGGGGCCATCACCAACGCGATCAACTTCCCCAACATTACCGCCGAAGAGGCGCCCAAGCTCAAGCCGTTCATCACGCTGGCGGAAAAGCTTGGCTCCTTTGCCGGGCAGATGACCGATGCGGGCGTCAAGAAACTGACCATCACCTATGAGGGTCATGTCGGCGAGTTGAAGACCAAGGCGCTCACCGCTGCGGCGCTGGCCGGATTTCTGCGTCCGATGCTCTCGGATGTGAATGTCGTTTCGGCCCCTGCGGTCGCCCGCGAGCGCGGCATGGTGATCGACGAAACCGTGCGCGCCGCCGAAGGCGATTACGATTCGCTGCTGAGCATCTCGGTGGAAAGCGAGGGCGGCGCCTTTTCGCTCTCCGGGGCTGTTTTCAACGACGGCAAGCCGCGCATCGTCGCCATCGGCGGGATCCGCGCCGAGGCTGAATTCGCCCCGTCGATGATTTTCGTGTCCAACGCGGACAAGCCGGGCTTCATTGGCCGCTTCGCCAGTCTGCTGGGCGAGGCCGGCGTCAACATCGCCACTTTCGCTCTCGGCCGCGACGCCGAAGGCGGTTCCGCGATCGCCCTCGTCGCGGTGGACGGCGACGTGCCCGACAAGGTGTTCGCCGGCATTTCGGCGCTGCCCGGCGTCAAGCAGACGCGCGCGCTGAAATTCTAAGCTCGTCCGGGCATTTCGCCCGAGCGCCGCTCACTTGACTTCCCGCGCGGAAATCGACAGTTTCCGCGCGCTTTCTGGCGCGGCGCAGAGTCCGCGTCGCGCCTCCCGCAGGGCTAAAGGCAACAATGGCTTCCTATCTCGATTTTGAAAAACCCGTCGCCGAACTCGAAGCGCGAGTCGAAGACCTGCGCGCCTTGTCCGAGAAGAAGGACTCGCCCAATATCGGCGAAGAACTCGCCAAGCTAGAGGCCAAGGCGGCCAAAGCGCTCGCCGAGCTCTACGCCGGCCTGACGCCCTGGCAGAAGACGCAAGTGGCGCGCCATCCGCAGCGCCCGCATTGCGTCGATTACATCGCCGGCCTGATCGAGGATTTCACCCCGCTCGCCGGCGACCGCAAATTCGCCGAGGACGAAGCCATTCTCTGCGGCCTCGGGCGGTTTCGCGGTCAGTCGGTCGCAGTGATCGGCCAGGAGAAGGGTTTCGACACCAGCTCGCGCCTCAAGCACAATTTCGGCATGGTCAAGCCCGAGGGCTACCGCAAGGCCGTGCGCGTCATGGAATTGGCCGATCGGTTCGGCTTGCCCGTCGTGTCCTTCGTTGACACCGCCGGCGCCTTTCCCGGCATCGAGGCGGAAGAACGCGGCCAGGCCGAGGCCATCGCCCGCGCCACCGAAGCCGCGCTGGTGCAGGGCACGCCCAATGTGGCGACGGTGATCGGCGAAGGCGGCTCCGGCGGCGCGCTGGGCATTGCCGCCTGCAATGTCGTGCTGATGCTTGAGCATTCGATCTATACGGTCGCTTCGCCTGAAGCCTCGGCCTCGATCCTGTGGCGCGATTCCAGCCGCGCGCAGGACGCCGCGACCAGCATGAAGATCACGGCGCAGGATCTGCAAAAATTCGGCATCATCGACGGCATTGTCACCGAGCCCGTCGGCGGCGCGCACCGCGATCCCGAGGCGATCATCCGGTCCGTCGGCGACGCCGTGGCCAGCGCGCTCGCGCGTTTCGCCGAGCTTACGCCCGACGCCGTGCGCGCCGCGCGCCAGGAGAAGTTTTTGGCGATGGGCCGCAAGGTCTGATTCCCGCCGCAAAAACATGTTTGCTAGGGCCTGTCTGGCTTAAGGACTCCTTCACCACGGCGGCGAATTCCGTTCCGGCGTGGTAAGGATGGTGTAAGCTTAATGGCGATAAACCTTCTGGCGCGGGGGCGCTCGTGCGTCGCGCGCGGGGATTGGGACATGAGCGGTCAAGGATTTTTTCGTCTTCCGGGCTGGCCGGCCGTTTCGCATGGGACGGCGGTTTTGCTGGGCATGGGCGTGTTGAGCGCGCTTTCGGGCTGCAACACCGTAGGCGGCAACGATCGGGCCATGCAGGCGCTCTCCAGCGAAACAGTGGCCTTGCTGGCGGCAAAAGGCGTTACCGCCGATTCGCCCATGCTGATTCGCGCCTACAAGAAGGAATCCGAGTTCGAAGTCTGGAAGATGCGCCCGGACGGCAGCTATGTGCTGCTCAAGACCTTTCCGATTTGCCGCTGGTCGGGCCAACTCGGCCCGAAGCGCCAGGAAGGCGACCGGCAGTCGCCGGAGGGATTCTATTCGATCACCCCGGCGCAGATGAACCCGAATTCCGCCTATTATCTGTCATTCAACGTTGGCTATCCCAACGCTTACGATCGCGCCCATGGCGCCACCGGCAGCTCGGTGATGGTCCATGGCGTTTGTTCGTCAGCGGGCTGCTTTTCCATGACCGACAGGCAGATCGCCGAAATCTACGCGCTGGCGCGCGAAAGTTTCTCTGGCGGCCAACGCGCCATTCAGATGCAGGCGCTGCCATTCCATCTGACCGCGACCAATCTCGCCAAATTCCGGCTCGACCCGAACATGCCGTTCTGGAAGGAGCTGAAGAAGGGCGCGGATCATTTCGAGGCCACGCATCATGAGGTGAGCGTCGGCGTTTGTGGCGCGCGTTACGTGTTCGGCGTGAAGTCCGCCAACGGCCAGCCGCTCGATCCCGAAGCGCCCTGCCCGACCCTGGCGGCGACTGAGCCGGAGGTCGAATCACTCGTGGCCCAGCGCGAACGGGCTGACGAAGCGCAAGTCGCTGCTCTGGTGAAACAGGGCGAGCGCCCCGTGCGACTCGTCTACAAGGACGGCGCGCAGCATCCGGTCTTCGCCAACATTACTGAACATGAGGTCAGCCGTCCCGAGGACTTGACCCCGCCGGTTGAACTGGCGCTTGACGGCGGCGCAGGCGGCAAGGCGCGCGCCGCGCCCATCTCGGTCGCAAAGAAATTGGCGCAGGACCAGTCCCGCGCTCAGGAGCAGGCGCGCGCCGAACCCGACGCCCGCGCGCCGGCGCAAGAGCCGGTGGTCGCGGTGACGCAGGATTCCCTGAGCGCTTCGAAGGATAAACTTGCATCCATGTTGTCGCTAGGCGGCGCTGAAACAGCGACTGCTGGCCAGAGCGTGAAGGCGCAAGCTGTTCCCGAACCCGCAGCCGCGCCCGCTCGTTCCACGTTAGCCGCGGCGACCGCCAAGCTTGCGGCGGCGCCCAAGCCCATCTCAGCCAAACCTCCTCACGCGGTTAAGCCGCCTGAAACCGTCGCCAAGCCCCAGCCCGAGCCGAGGAAGAAATTGGCCCGAGCCGAGGCCCACGCCGAGACACGCTGAGCCGCATGGAGCCGGACGAGCAAGATCTGCGACGGCTGCTGGCGGTCACGCCCAACCTGCACTGGCGCTATTCCGGCGTGACCTCCACCATTCTGGCCCTGGCGCCCCATGTCGCGCGTCTCGGCCCGATCGCTTGCGTTGGCGCGCATCTGCCGCCGGAAACCCCGCAAATTTCCTTCCGCCAGATTTTTTCGCGGGGTTGGTCCCATCCGCCGCGCGGAAAACATCGCATCTGGCATGCGCGCCGCAATGACGAGATGATCGTCGGCCTGCTGCTGAAACATGTCTTGCGGCAACGGTGGAAGATCGTCTTCACCTGGGCCGGCCAACGCCGCCAGAGCCGCTTCACGCGCTGGATGCTGCGCCGCATCGATGGGGTGATCTCGACCTCGGAAGGGTCGGCCTCCTACCTGGAAGTCCCCTGCGTCATCATCAATCATGGCGTCGATGTCCGGCGGTTTCAGCCGCTCGCCAACCGCGCCGCCGAATGGAAGGACGCCGGCCTGCCCGGCGGCTTCGGCATTGGCGCCTTTGGCCGCATTCGCGCGCAAAAAGGCACGGATGTTCTGATCGAGGCCGCTCTGCGCCTGCTGCCGCGATATCCGGGCGCGACCCTGTTGCTGACCGGGCTGATCACGCCCGAAAACGAGACTTTCGTCGCCGGACTGAAGGAGAAGATTGCGGCAGCCGGACTGGAGAGCCGTATTCTGTTCCTTGGCGAACAGCCTCGCGAAAAAATGCCGTACTGGTTCGCGCTCGTATCGCTTTATGTCGCGCCGATGCGGTGGGAGGGTTTTGGCCTGACGCCGCTTGAGGCCATGGCCAGTGGGACCGCCGTGGTCGCCACCCGCACCGGCGCGGCGGCCCGGCTGGTGGCGGATGGCGAAACCGGCTTTCTGATTCCTCCCGGCGATGTCGAGGCGTTGGCGGCGGCGATGGAACCCTTGCTCGCCGACCCCGCAAGAGCCGCGCAAATGGGCGCGAGCGGACGGGCAAAGGCGCTGGCCAAGCATGACATCGCGCGGGAGGCCGCGAAGATCGTCGCTTTCTATGAGCAAGTCCTTGGCGTCAGCCTGTCCGGCTGCTGACCCTCATATCGGCGCGGAAATCATTCCACGACCGGATCTTCGCCGTTGATCCTGGCGATCAGCGTGGGCGAGGCCTTGAACGTAAGCACCCGGCGAGCGGTGATCTTGGCCTCGACGCCCGTTCGCGGGTTACGACCGACGCGTTCGCGCTTGGAGCGCACGGTAAAGGCGCCGAACGCGCGCAGCTTGACGGGATCGTCCCGCACCAAGGCGTCGACGATTTCGTCGAGCGTCATCTCGAAAATTTCGCGGGCTTGCGCGCGCGACAGCGTCGGGCAGGCGTTATAGACGGCGTCAAGCAATTCGACGCGAGTCACTGTCCGGCTTTCCTCGGCCGGCGCTGGAAACGCGGTCTTCGGCGACGCGGCGAATTTCTTGGAATTATATTGATCCATTGTTCCCTCCGGCCAGGACGGCGGCGGCGTCCGTTCCGGTTAATCATTGCAAAGCGCCTAACAAATCCGACCGTTATTCCGCCTGACCGCCATGCGGAAGTGGCTATGGTCACGTGCGTTAAATGACCTAAGACAATGACGTGAAATAATTGAATCGCTTCTGCGCTTGGGATTCCTTGAAGCCAAGGATCAATTTGTCACGGCAGCCTATGTGGACGGCCTCGTTGGCAACGCACTTTTCCGCTTTGAACGATCTGGTCGGCTGCGGTCATACGTCCGGCCTGTTGATACGGCGCATTTAACCGCCTCGGGCACGCCCGACAGTCCCCCGGGTGCTTTGGCTGATTTTCGATCAGGCCGCCGCAGCCACTGGACTACGATAATCCTGGCCCTTCGTCAGCATGACCCTGATCGGACGGGCGCTCTTGTTGGCGAGCGCGGCGGTGATCGGCCCCACGCCCGGCTGTGTTCTTCGTTCTGCCGGCCTGCGGAATTATGAAGCCTCAGCGCTTCGCTTGGCCTTGCTCCGCCAGCAGCTTCTTCTCCCAGGCCAGAGCCTGACGCACGATCTCTTCGAGATCGTCGTGAACCGGCGTCCAGCCCAGCGCCGCCTTGGCGCGGGCATTGTCAGCGACAATCGCGGCGGGATCGCCGGGCCTGCGCCCGGAAATCTTCACCGGGAAATCGACGCCCGAAACCTTCTTCACTGTCTCGATCACTTCCTTGACCGAATAGCCGCGCTTGTAGCCGCAGTTGCAGGTGAGGTTCTCCCCGCCCCCGCGCAAATGCTTGAGCGCGTCCATGTGGGCGCGCGCGAGATCGGTCACCTGAATATAGTCGCGCAGGCAAGTTCCGTCGGGCGTCGGATAATCCGTGCCGAACATTTCCATGCCTTTGCGCGTGCCGAGCGCGGCCTGCACGGCCACCTTGATGAGATGGGTGGCGTTCGGAAAAGACTGGCCGGCGCGCCCTTTGGGATCGGCGCCAGCGACGTTGAAATAGCGCAGCACGACATATTTCAAATCATGGGCCGCCGCCGTGTCGGCGAGCATCCATTCCACCATCAGCTTGGACCGGCCATAGGGCGAGACCGGTTTCAGCGTTTCATCCTCGGTCACGGGATTCTGCTCGGGATCGCCATAGACGGCCGCGGTCGAGGAAAAAATGAAATGTTTGACGCCGCATGAGACCGCGCAGGCCAGAAGGCTTCGGGCGGAGGCGGTATTGTTGAGATAATAGCCCAGCGGATCGACCACGGATTCCGGCACGACGATCTTGGCGGCGAAATGGATGATGGCGTCGACGCCCCGGCTGGTCAGCAGGTCTTCCACCAGCGCGGCGTCCCCGAATTCGCCGACCACCAGTTCGGCGTCGGGATGCACCGCCTGGCGGCGGCCGGTGGAGAGATTGTCGAGCACGACGACCTTTTCGCCGGCTTCCAGCAGTTCCAGCACCATGTGCGAACCAATATAGCCGGCGCCGCCGGTGACGAGAACGGTCATAGGGCAAAATCCTGGGACAAGGCGACCATGGCCGCGAAACGTCACGCTCTTAGCTGGAACCGGCGCTGAACGGAAGTGAGGATAGGACTAAAGCTTAAGACGAACCGCCCCCCCATTTCCTTAGCTTGGCCCTATTTGAAATGCTAAGAGCTTGGCCGCAATTCAGGCTCTCGATGCGGAGAGCGGCTTGCCCAAGGTAAAATCATCACTGAAGACGGACGATCCATGAAGAAGATTCGCAAAGCCGTTTTTCCCGTCGCCGGTCTCGGCACCCGCGTTCTGCCCGCGACCAAGACCGTCCCGAAAGAGATGTTGACCGTGGTCGACCGTCCGGTGCTGCAACATTGCGTCGAAGAGGCCCGCGAGGCTGGCATCGAGCATTTCATTTTCGTCACCGGCCGCAACAAGGCGGTGATCGAGGATCATTTCGATATCGCCTACGAGCTTGAAGACATGCTGCAACGGCGCAACAAGCTCAAGGAGCTTGAAGGCCTCAGGGCGGATCTCCCGGCGGCGGGCGCCACCAGCTTTACGCGACAGCAGGCGCCGCTCGGCCTCGGCCATGCGGTGTGGTGCGCGCGCGACATTGTCGGCGACGAGCCTTTCGCCGTGATTCTGCCCGACATGATCACCCTGCCCGGCGCCGGCGGCAAACGCTGCCTGCAACAATGCGTCGAGACCTATAACGCCCATGGCGGCAATGTCATCGCCGTCGAAACTGTGCCCGATGACCAGACCCATCAATATGGCGTCGTCGCCAAGGGTCAGGCGTTCGGCCAAGCGTTCGAGATCACCGGCATGGTGGAGAAGCCGCCGAAGGGGACGGCGCCCTCCAACTTCATCATTTCCGGCCGTTATATTCTGGAGCCCGAAATTTTCGACCTGCTCGGCAAGGGTGAGAGGGGCGCCGGCGGCGAGATCCAGCTCACCGATTCCATGATCGAACTGGCGAAGGCGCAAAAGTTCTTTGGCCACCATTTCGACGGCAAGACCTATGACACCGGCTCCAAGGTGGGATTCCTGGCCGCCAACGTCGCCTTCGCGCTGGCGCGACCCGACATCGAGCCGGAGTTCCGCGCCGTACTGAAGAAGATTGTCGGCATGCTTTAACGCGTGATCCGTTGATCCTGGAGGCGGACGACCTCGACCGAGGCCGCCTCCATTTTCTCCACTTCCGCGCAGGCCCCGGCGCAATCGCCTTGGGCGAAAAAATCCTCAGCGCGCTTTCCGTGAACGCGCGCCGTTGCGAAATGAAGTTGGCGCCCGTCAATCCGGTCGCTTGAAGCTTGCCTCGGACTGTCAGCGCTGCAACCGCAGTCCCACCATGACGACATTGGCGGTGTAGTCGGTCCCGGCCTGATTCGACAGCATGCGCTGATGCGTGAACGAGCCCTTCAGCACGATCGAGCGGCTCAGGTGGTATTCCGCCTGCAAACCCGTCTGGTAGAGCGTCTGGTCGATATTGACGGCCTGATAGCGCGAATCCTGAATACTGCCCGTCGCGGTCAAGGTGAGGCTGCGCAACAGCGCATGCGAGACTTCGAGACTGCCGACACGCGTGACCGCGCCCGGAGAACCCGCGAGCGTGGTCTCGTCCAGCGAGGTCGCCCCGCGCAACGTGACTTTGGTCAGCGGCGTCACCGCCCAGACCAACGACGAATCGAACAGCGCGCCGCGCAATTGCGAAAGGCGGGAATCCTGATATTTCCGCTCGCCGTAGCCAGCGTCTATGTCGCCCGTCAGCAGTCGCGTGAGCTCGAATGTCGTGCCCGCCCGCGCCAGCACCCCATCGGAATCGCGCATGTATCCGGAACTGCCGATCAACGAATCGTGGCTGCGCGTATCGACCGTCGCCTCGACGAACGGCTTTACGCCAGGCGTCAATTCGTAGGCGGCGCGCCCGGTCAGGCCATAATCGTTATAGGAATCGCGTGACAGGGGCTGTATCGAGCCATCGGCGAAACGGGCGTCCTGCCAATAATCGCGCTCGACTGAGCCGCGTAAGGTCAGTTCAAGGCGGTTGAATGTTTTGGTGACGCCGAGGCCTCCGCCGAACACGACGATAATCGGGCGCGTCGATAGCGCGGTTGACTGACCGTTATTGTTGAGGTTCGGCGAACTCGACGTTTGCGTGGTCAGGCTGAACTTGCCATCAACGTTGATCTTGAGATCGCGCGCGACGTCGATCCGGGCCAGGAACTTGCCTTGGCCATCGGGCGCGTCGGCCTGATGCGCGTTGAAATAATCATTGTAACCGAGGCGCAAGTCGCCGGTGAATGCGTGGTTCGACCAATCGGAGTCCGCCGACATCCCCAGTTCCTCGCGCGCGAAGACCGAACCGCGAATGGACCGTCCGGCGGCGAGGTTGGGATTGTCGCTGAACCCGATGTCGCTCTCGACATAAGGTTTGACGCGCAACAAGCCGGCGTCGATCCCAACCGGGGCGAAAGGCTCGTCCTCGATCTTGGGACGGGGCTTGACCGGCAGCGGCGCCAAACCCGCCGTCGTCGGCGCGGGCGCGATGTAATCCGGATCGCTCGGCAGCGCGGCGCGATCCTGCTTCCGGACGCGCCGGGCCTCGGCCGAGGTCGGATAGGGCGCAAGCGGTTGCAAGGCCGGGTAAGGCAACTTTTTCGGCGGCTTCCGGCCAGGCTTTTTGATCACCGGCTTGCCGTAATTCGCGGCGGCGCTGGGGATGCGCAACTCCACGGCGTCTGGGGAAAAACGGCCGCCGAGGTCGTCGCCGGGCAAATCTGGTTGTCCTTCCGGCTTCGTTTCCTGAAAACTGTTGTCGAGTTGGACGGCGCCCTTCACTGAGGCGGGAGCGGTCGGATCCACGCGCGAACCGACGGGCGGCGGCAGGGGGGCGGCTTCTTGCGCAAACGCTGTCGCCGCCATGCAGAGCGGCGCGGCGGCGAGCAGCGCAGCGAAAGCAGGTCGATGAACGCGGCGCGAAAAACCGAACAAGTGAACCTCGCAAGAGCGGCGCGCGATCACGCCCAGACGGCTCAAGCGTTAGGCTTTTATGGTTAAAAAAAAGATACTTTAGCTGCTCCGCTTACGTCAGCACGCCGAACCGGTGAAACCAATCGGCCATGCGCCGCCAGGCGTCCTCAGCCGCTTCCTTTCGATAGCTCGGCCGGTAATCGGCGTGGAAGCCGTGGGGCGCGCCGGGATAGACATGGAGTTCCGCGGTCTTGCCCGCCGCCGCGAGCCGCGCCCTCATCGCCTCGACTTGCGCGACTTCAATGCTCTGGTCGGCTTCGCCATAAAGTCCGAGCACCGGCGCCTTCATCTCGCCCGCGAGATCGAGCGGGCTGTTCGGCCAGAGCGATTTCCGCGCCTCCGGATCGACCAACGAGCCATAGAAGGCGACGCCGGCCTTTGGCGCGTTCGAGGCGGCGCAATATTCCCAGACCGCGCGACCGCCCCGACAGAAACCCAGGATACCCAGACGATCGACATCGCCGCCCTGCTGTTTCGCCCAGGCGACGGCCGCATCGAGATCGGACAGCAGTTCCGCGTCGGGCTTGGCGTTGACGATCGGCATCAATTGAGAAATCTCGGCGACCTCGGTCAGGTCGACTCCGGAACGGAAATAATAGTCGGGCGCAACCGCGAAAGCCCCAAGCTTGCCGAGCCGCCGGACGACGTCGCGGATATATTCGTGCAGGCCGAACACCTCCATCGCCACCAGAACAACGGGTGGACGCTCGACGCCCTTTGGGCGCGCGAAATACAGCGGCATTTCGCCGCCTTCGACGACGATCTTCCCTGATCCGACGTCGAGACCGTCGGAATCCCGTGTGAAGGGCCTCGGCGGAAACGGGGCCGGTCGCCAGAGCGTAACCAGTGGCGCCCGCCGCCACGAAGTCGCGGCGCGACAGGGAAGGAAAGCGGACAGCGGCGCCGTCTGGTGTTTTGCTCATTGGCGGCCTCCTGTCCGCGTCAATGCGCGCGTCACCCTCACGGTTTCATCCCGCATAAGCAGGATAATCGGTATAGCCGTGGAAATCGCCGCCATAGAGCGTTGCGAAATCAATCTCGGCCAGCGGCGCGCCGCGACGCAGTCGCTCCACGAGGTCCGGATTGGAAATGAACGGACGTCCGAACGCCACCAAATCGGCCGCGCCCGTCTCGACGGCGGCGAGAGCCATTTCGCGATCATAGCCATTGTTGGCGATATAGGCGCCGCCAAAAACCTTGCGCAGCGCCGCGAAATTGAATGGCGCGATGTCGCGGGGGCCGCCCGTCGCGCCCTCTACGACATGGATGTAGGCGAGGCGCCGTTTGGCGACCTGTTCGACCAGATAGCCGAACAGGGCTTGCGGATCGCTGTCGGCGACATCATTGGCCGGGCTGACCGGAGAGAAGCGAATGCCAATCTTTTCCGGCGGCAGCGCCGCGAGCATGGCGTCGACGACTTCGAGGGTCAGCCTTGCGCGGTTCTCGATCGAGCCGCCGTATTCGTCCGTGCGCTTGTTGCTGGAGTCGCGCTGGAACTGGTCGAGCAGATAGCCGTTTGCGGCGTGAATTTCGACACCGTCGAAACCGGCCTGGGAGGCGTTCTTCGCCGCCTTGACATAATCCGCGACAATGCCGGGCAATTCCTCCGCGCCGAGCGCGCGCGGTTCGGAAACCTCTACAAAGCCATTGCTCAAGAATGTCTTGGTGTTGGCGCGGATCGCCGAGGGCGCCACCGGCGCGCCGCCATTCGGCTGGAGCGAGACATGCGACACCCGGCCGACGTGCCAGAGCTGAATGAAGATGCGACCGCCGGCCTCATGCACGGCGTCTGTCACCACGCGCCAACCCGCGACCTGTTGCTCGTTCGCGATCCACGGCGTGTTGATATATCCTTGGCCCTGCTGGGAGATGGGCGAAGCCTCGGTGATGATGAGTCCCGCGCCGGCCCGTTGGCGATAATACTCGGCCATCAAAGCATTGGGCGCGTTATCGCCGGGCCTCGCCCGGTTTCGAGTCAAGGGCGCCATGACGATGCGGTTTTTCAGCGTCAACGGGCCGAGTTGGCAGGGCTGGAACAATTTGGAGCTACTGGCGACGGTCACGGCTCAATTCCTGGTTGGACGAGAACTTGACCATGACCTATGCGCGGCGCGGCGCTCCAACAACCGGCGCGGGGCGCAAGCCTGTCATTGCGAAAACGAAACCGGGCGCGGACGACGCCCCGGCCCGCCTCGTTACTCCTGCCCCTCTCCGAGCGCTGACAGATAAAGGTCGAGGATTTCCTCTTCCTCGCGACGCTTGTTTTCGTCCTGGCGGCGGATGGAGATGATCTTGCGCATGATCTTGACGTCGTAGCCGTTGCCCTTGGCTTCGGCGTAAACTTCCTTGATGTCCTCGGCGATCGCCTTCTTTTCCTCTTCGAGGCGTTCGATGCGTTCGATAAAGCTCTTGAGATGGCCGCCGTCGAGCGAGGCTGCGCTCATTGTGTTCGATCCTGATTCCGTTGAAGTGGGGTCTTCAGATGAACCAGAGCGACGTTGGCGTCAAGAACGACGGTCCGTGCTCCCAAGGCTCGGAATTCAGGTTAGGGGCTTGGCGCGGGCATTTTGATTTCAGCTTGTTCAAGCGGTCATGCGCCGCGCCAGACGCGAGAGGCTTCGGTTCGACCGGAATCCGGCGCGAGGGGTTGGCTTGCAAAGACAGTAATCGACAAATTTTGTCAGCTTTGATAGCCTCCGTCAAACTCAAGCTGAGGGAAGCGCGATGTCGGAAGCGGTCAAAAAGCCAGGTCGGGGCAAGATTTACGATTCCATCACGCAAACGGTCGGCGACACGCCACTGGTTCGGTTCGATCGCATCGCGGCCGAACGCGGCGTAAAGGCGAAGCTCGTCGCCAAGCTCGAATTCTTCAACCCGATCGCCTCGGTGAAGGACCGTATCGGCGTGGCGATGATCGACGCGCTCGAGGCGCAGGGCAAGATCGCGCCCGGCAAGACCGTCCTGATCGAGCCTACGTCGGGCAATACCGGCATCGCCCTGGCCTTTGTCGCGGCGGCGCGCGGCTACAAGCTGCAATTGGTCATGCCGGAATCCATGTCGATCGAACGCCGCAAGATGCTGGCCTTGCTTGGCGCGGAACTCGTGCTGACCCCCGCGGCGCAGGGCATGAAGGGCGCCATCGCCAAGGCGGCGGAACTGGTGGCCTCGACGCCCGGCGCAGTCACGCCCGCGCAATTCGAAAATCCGGCCAACCCCGACATTCATCGCCGCACCACGGCCGAGGAAATCTGGAACGACACGGACGGCGGCGTCGACTTCGTCATTTCCGGCGTGGGCACGGGCGGCACCATCACCGGCATTGGCGAAGTGCTGAGGGCGCGCAAGCCCGGTCTGAAGATGATCGCGGTCGAGCCGGTGGAATCGCCGGTCTTGTCCGGGGGGCAGCCGGGGCCTCACAAGATTCAGGGCATTGGCGCGGGCTTTGTGCCGGCTGTCCTCGACCGGGGCGTGATCGACGAGGTTGTGACCATCGACAGCGCCACCGCCATTGCAGTGGCGCGGCAGGTCGCCCGCATCGAGGGCGTTCCCGTCGGCATTTCTTCCGGCGCGGCGGTGGCGGCGGCCTTGCAGGTCGGCGCGCGGCCGAGTTCCGAAGGCAAGACCATCGTGATCATCATTCCGTCCTTCGCCGAGCGCTATCTTTCGACGGCTCTGTTCGAAGGGCTTTAACCTCACAAGTGTTGCAATCCCTCCCGGCTTGTTTATGCCTGAACGAAGAAGCCGGGAGAGCGATCCATGAGCTACGAGAACATTATTGTTGAAGTCCACGACGCCGTCGGTCTGATCCGTCTCAATCGACCCAAGGCATTGAACGCGCTCAACACCGCCCTGATTCAGGAATTGAACGTCGCGCTCGAGGATTTCTCCAAGGACGCGCAAATCGGCGCCCTGGTGTTGACGGGTTCGGAAAAGGCTTTCGCCGCCGGCGCGGACATCAAGGAATTGCAATCGCTGACCTATATGGACGCCTATCTTGGCGACGCCATCCGCACCTGGGAGCGACTGTCCTTCTTTCGCAAGCCGGCGATCGCGGCCGTCGCGGGCTTCGCGCTGGGGGGCGGCTGCGAACTCGCGATGATGTGCGATTTCATTCTCGCGGCGGAGAACGCCAAATTCGGCCAGCCGGAGATCAAGCTGGGCATTCTTCCCGGCGCGGGCGGCACCCAACGTCTCGCCCGCTTCGTCGGCAAGGCCAAGGCCATGGAATTGTGCCTGACCGGCCGCATGATGGACGCCCAGGAAGCCGAGCGTTGCGGTCTGGTCTCCAGAATCGTGCCATCGGAGCATTTGCTGGAGGAAGCCCTGCGCACGGCGAATCTGATCGCCTCCATGTCTCTGCCGATCGCCATGCAGATCAAGGATTGCATCAATTCCGCCTATGAAACGACCATGACGGAAGGCGTGAAATTCGAGCGCCGCAACTTCCACGCCGCCTTTGCGACGCAAGATCAGAAGGAGGGCATGGCCGCCTTCATCGAGAAACGGCGCGCGCAATTCGTCAATCGCTGACGCTTGGCCGATTCTTGCGTTGACGACTTGCCGCTTTCCTGCATATAAGCGTCCACTCTCGGCGCCTGTCATCGGCGCCGTCATGGTTTTTGAATGCGCGGCCATTGGATTGGGCCTGCATTTCTCCGAGGATAACAATGGCCAATACCAAATCGGCTAAGAAGGCCGTCCGTCAAATCGACCGCCGCACGTCGGTCAACCGCCAGCGTCGCAGCAAGATGCGAACTTTCCTTCGCAAGGTCGAGGAAGCCATTTCCTCGGGCGACCAGGGCGCCGCCAAGACGGCGCTCGCCGCCGCCGAGCCGATCCTGATGCGCGCCGCCCAGAAGGGCATTGTTCACAAGAACACGGCTTCCAGGAAGGTTTCGCGGCTGAACGCCCGCGTGAAGGCTCTGGCCGCTACGGCCTGAACCCGTCAGACATAGCCGCAAGCGCGCTTGCGGCCAATGATATCCGTCAGGAAACCCCGGCATATTTTGCCGGGGTTTCTTTTGTAAGAGGCGCGCGGTCGCGAAGAATGCAGCGTGTTGGCTGGCGATCAAATCTTGTCGGCGGCGCGGCAAACGCCTTGTGGAAAACTCGCCCGTTTGCTAATGAGCAGCACTTAACCTGCTTTCTGCCCGCTGGCCCGCGCCGGCCGTCTTGCGAGACGGGACGCATCCTCCGAGATGCGCGCTTGCGGAAGAAAGCGATCGCAACGCCAACATTATTCCGGCGCGCGCCCGAAAGGGCATTTCAGGAGAAAATATGTCCTCTGCCAACAATGCCGGTATGAACCCGTCCCGCGATGATTTTGCCGCCCTGCTCGCCGAATCCTACGGCGAAAGCGAAGCCTTCGAAGGCTCGGTGGTCAAGGGGCGCGTGGTCGCCATTGAAAAAGATGTTGCCGTCATCGACATCGGTCTCAAGACCGAAGGCCGCGTGCCGCTCAAGGAATTCACCGGCCACGGCCGCGATCCGGCCCCGGCGGTCGGCGACGAAGTCGAAGTTTACCTGGAGCGCGTCGAAAACGCGCTCGGCGAAGCCGTTATCTCCCGTGAGAAGGCGCGGCGCGAGGAAAGCTGGGTCAAGCTCGAAAAGGCCTTCGAGGCTGGCGAGAAGGTTGACGGCGTGATCTTCAACCAGGTCAAGGGCGGCTTTACCGTCGATCTTGATGGCGCGGTCGCCTTCCTGCCGCGTTCCCAGGTCGATATTCGCCCCATCCGCGATGTCACGCCCCTGCTTGGCGTGCCGCAGCCCTTCCAGATCCTGAAGATGGATCGCCGCCGCGGCAACATCGTCGTGTCGCGCCGCACCGTGCTTGAAGAGAGCCGCGCCGAGCAGCGCCACGAGATCGTCGCCAACCTCGAAGAAGGTCTGGTGATCGACGGCGTCGTCAAGAACATCACCGATTACGGCGCGTTCGTCGACCTCGGCGGCATCGACGGCCTGCTGCATGTCACCGACATCGCCTGGCGCCGCGTCAACCATCCGTCCGAAGTGCTCAACATCGGCCAGACGGTCAAGGTCAAGATCATCAAGATCAACCACGAGACCCACCGCATCTCCCTGGGCATGAAGCAGCTTCAGGACGATCCGTGGCAGGGCATCGAGGCCAAATATCCGATCAACGCCCGCTTCCATGGCCGCGTGACCAACATCACCGACTACGGCGCGTTCGTCGAGCTGGAGCCGGGCATTGAAGGCCTGATTCACGTTTCGGAAATGTCCTGGACCAAGAAGAACGTCCATCCCGGCAAGATCGTCTCGACCAGCCAGGAAGTCGATGTGCAGGTGCTGGAAGTCGATTCCGTCAAGCGCCGCATTTCGCTCGGCCTCAAGCAGACCTTGCAGAACCCTTGGGAGGCCTTCGCCGAGAAGCACCCGGTTGGGTCCGATGTCGAGGGCGAAGTCAAGAACAAGACCGAATTCGGTCTGTTCATCGGCCTTGATGGCGATGTCGATGGCATGGTCCATCTGTCGGACCTCGACTGGAACCGTCCGGGCGAGCAGGCCATCGAGGACTACAAGAAGGGCGAGGTCGTCCACGCCCGCGTTCTCGACGTCGATGTCGAGAAGGAGCGCATTTCGCTCGGCATCAAGCAGCTCGGCGGCGATCCCTTCGCTTCCGCGCCGGTTGGCGAAGAGGGCGAGGTCAAGAAGGGCGCGGTCGTGACCTGCGAAATTCTTGAGGTCAAGGACGGCGGTCTTGAAGTCAAGATCATCAGCACCGACCTTCAGGCCTTCATCAAGCGCAATGAACTCGCGCGCGATCGCGCCGACCAGCGCCCCGAACGCTTCGCGGTCGGCGAAAAGGTTGACGCGCGCGTCACCCTGTTCGACCGAAAGGCGCGCAAGATCTCCGTTTCGATCAAGGCGCTCGAAGTGGCCGAAGAGAAGGAAGCCATCGCGCAATATGGCTCCGCCGACTCCGGCGCCTCGCTCGGCGACATTCTCGGCGCGGCGCTCAAGGCGCGCGAGACCAAGTAATCTCAATTCGAGATTGAAAATGAATGGCCCTGTGCGTTTTTTCGCACAGGGCTTTTTCATGTGGCCTGCGGGCCGCGACGTTGAGCTTTTGCGTTCGAGCGCCTAAATGAGACGACAAGGGAGCGCATCCATGACTCAAACGTCGCCTGTCGAAACTGTCCTCGATCGCCGGCAGTTGCGCCGCAAATTGACGCGCTGGCGCTTGGTGGCCGTGGGCTTGGCGGTCATCGCGATTCTGGTGGCGGTCGGACGTTTTGGCGGCGACGTCGGGAGCCTGACTCCGCACATTGCCCGTATCGAAATCAGCGGTTTGATCACCGGCGACCGTGACACCTTGAAACTCATCAAGTCCATTGATGAGTCGAAGGCGACCGCCGTCCTTGTCCAGGTCTCAAGTCCCGGCGGCACTGTGACCGGTTCGGAACACATTTTTGACGAGTTGCGACGAATCGCTCAGAAAAGACCGGTTGTCGCGGTCGTCGACACCATGGCGGCTTCGGGCGGCTATATTGTCGCGCTCGGCGCCGACCATATCGTGGCAGACGGCAATTCGCTGATCGGATCCATCGGCGTGCTGTTTCAGATCCCGAACGTTTCCAAATTGCTGGACACCGTCGGCGTCAAGGTCGAGACGATCAAATCCTCGCCACTCAAGGCCGCGCCCAACGGGCTGGAGCCAACCAGCGACGCGGCCCGCGCCGCCATCGACGCCTTGGTTGTCGACAGCTATTCGTGGTTCAAGACCGTGGTCAAGGAGCGGCGGACCCTCAACGACGCTCAGTTGGCGGCCGTTTCCGACGGTCGGGTCTTCACCGGGCGGCAAGGCATGGATTTGAAGCTTATCGACGAATTCGGCGGCGAACGCGAAGCCGTGGCTTGGCTGGAGCGAGAGCGCGGCGTCGCCAAGGGGCTTCCCGTAAAGGAATACAAGAAGAGCACGGTCGGCAAGCCGTTCAACCTCTTCAGCGCGGCCGCGAGCATCGCCGGTTTGGCCGGCGGCGAACATTTCGAGCGGCTCGCGTCGCAAATCGAGAATGTGCAGGGGCAGGCGGGACTTGACGGGCTATTGGCGATTTGGCACGTTGGCCGCGACCAATAGAGATGATTGCGCGACGCTGAAATGCTGACTGGTCATTATCGGGATAAATTCCGTGATTAAATCCGAACTCGTTCAACGCATTGCGGATCGCAATCCGCACCTTTACCTTCGCGATGTCGAGAATATCGTCAACGCGATTCTCGACGAAGTGACCGACGCGCTCGCGCGTGGAGATCGGGTGGAATTGCGCGGCTTCGGAGCATTCTCCGTGAAGAAGCGCGATGCCCGAATCGGTCGAAATCCCAGAACCGGCGACCATGTCGAAGTCGATGAGAAGTTCGTGCCGTTTTTCAAGACCGGCAAGGAACTGCGCGAAAGACTGAATGATTCGCCTAACGATTGATGCGTTGTAGTTGGAGAATTGGCGATGCGTGCGGTCTTCCGTTTTCTTTTTCTCGCGCCCTTCGCTCTTTTGTTGTTGGGTTTTTCTGTGGCCAACCGGCAAACGGTCACGGTTTTCATTGATCCGTTCAATCTGACCGACATCACCCTGCCAACCTTTGTCATTCCGCTCTATATTCTGGTTGTCGGGGCGATAATGATTGGCGTTGTCGTCGGCGGATCGTCAACTTGGCTGCGCCAGGGGCGGCACCGCAAGGCGGCGCGTGAAGCCGCCCGCAAATCAGCGGCTCTCAAGGCCGAAAACGATGCGCTCCGCAGTCAGGTGTCCGCTGGCGCGCCGGTCGCTGGGTCTGGCCTGCCGGTTTCGCGTCCGACCGCCTGACCTAATGCCGCTGACTGTCAAGATTTGCGGCTTAACGACGCAAGAGTCGGTGCGCGCGGCTGTCGATGGCGGCGCCGAGATGGTGGGGTTCGTTTTTTTCGCGAAGAGTCCGCGAAATCTGGCGTTGCATAAGGCGCGCGAGCTGTCGGCGCTGCTTGCGGGACGGGCGCAAAAGGTTGCGCTCGTCGTTGATCCCGAAGATGTTCAAATCGAGGAAATCGTCCAGGAGTTGAGGCCGGATTGGCTTCAGTTGCACGGCGCCGAATCGCCCGAGCGCGTCGCCGATCTCCGCAAAAAATTCGGCATTCCGATTCTCAAAGCGATCGGCGTCGCCGAGCCGGAGGATCTGGCGCGGGCGGACGCCTATTCAGGCGTCGCCGACCGCTTGTTGCTGGACGCCAAACCTCCGAAAGGCGGAGGCCTGCCGGGCGGGAACGGTCTGGCGTTCGACTGGACGTTGGCCAAGGGTTTTTCGGCGCGCACGGGTTCGGCAAATTGGCTGCTCTCGGGCGGGCTAAGTCCGGATAATGTCGGCCAAGCCATCGGTCTGACCGGAGCGCCCGGAGTCGATGTGTCTTCCGGGGTCGAAGACAGCCCTGGCAAAAAGTCCGTCGAGAAGATTCGCGCTTTCATCGCCGCCGTGCGGCATGCGCAAGATCAACTTGGCCTTGCGACCAGAAGCGTTTAAGACAGCCGCTTCAATCGAGCAGAGCGCCATGACCGTCCTTCCATCCAATTCGCTGCGGCAAGGCCCCGATGAGCGGGGTCATTTTGGCATATTCGGCGGGCGGTTCGTCGCCGAAACGCTTATGCCCCTGATTTTGGCCCTGGAAGAGGCCTACGAAGCTGCGCGGCGGGATCCCGCCTATCATGCCGAACTCGGCAACCTGCTCACGCATTACGTCGGGCGTCCCAGCCCGCTCTACTTCGCGGAGCGAATGACCGAACATCTCGGCGGCGCAAAGATCTACTTCAAGCGCGAGGAACTCAATCACACCGGCGCGCACAAGATCAACAATGTGCTGGGACAGATCCTGCTGGCCCGGCGCATGGGCAAGTCGCGCATCATCGCCGAGACCGGCGCGGGCCAGCATGGCGTCGCCACCGCGACGGCCTGCGCGCGCTTCGGCCTGGAATGCATCGTCTATATGGGCGCCGTCGATGTGGAGCGGCAGAAACCCAATGTGTTCCGCATGGAAATGCTCGGCGCCAAGGTCGTGCCGGTTCAATCGGGCGCGCGCACCCTCAAGGACGCCATGAACGAGGCGCTGCGCGACTGGGTCACCAATGTCGACAACACCTTTTACTGCATCGGCACGGCGGCGGGGCCGCACCCTTACCCGGCGATGGTCCGCGATTTTCAATGCATCATCGGCGAGGAGACCCGGGAGCAGATGCTAAACCTTGAGGGCCGGCTCCCGGACAGCGCCTTCGCCTGTATCGGTGGCGGCTCGAACGCCATTGGCCTGTTCCACCCCTTCCTCGATGAGCCGTCGGTCGAGCTTTACGGCGTCGAGGCCGCCGGGCATGGCCTTGAGGTCGAGAACGGGCATGCGGCTTCGCTGGCCGGCGGTCGGCCGGGCGTGCTGCATGGCAACCGGACCTATCTGTTGATGGACGACGATGGCCAGATCCTCGAAGGACATTCGATCTCGGCCGGGCTGGACTATCCCGGCATCGGCCCGGAACACGCGTGGTTGAAGGAAAATGGCCGCGTGACTTATCTGTCCGCGACCGACAAGGAAGCGCTCGACGCCTTCCAGCTCTGCGCGCGTCTCGAAGGAATCATACCGGCGCTTGAGCCCGCCCACGCATTGGCGAGGATTATCGAAATCGCGCCGAAAAAGTCCAGGGATCACCTGATGGTGCTTGGCCTTTCCGGACGCGGCGACAAGGACATTTTCGCCGTCGCCGAACATCTCGGCGGGATGTAAGCGGTCGCTGCGTCACCCGCGCCCATTTTCAATGCCCACGCACTATGATAACCGGCAAGGCCATGACCTCTCGCATCGAAACACGATTTGCGCAGTGCCGCGCCCAACAGCGCGCCGCTCTTGTCACTTTCATCATGGCCGGCGATCCCGACGCCGCGATTTCCCTCGATATCCTTAAGGCGCTGCCGAAGTCCGGCGCCGACCTCATCGAGGTGGGCATGCCGTTTTCGGATCCGATGGCCGACGGCCCCGCCATTCAGGCGGCGGGTTTGCGCGCGATGCACGCGGGCATGACGCTCAACGGGGTGTTGCGGCAGGTTGGTGAGTTTCGCCGGCACGATGCGGACACCCCCATCGTGCTGATGGGCTATTACAATCCGATCTATGTCCATGGCGTCGAGAAATTCCTGATCGAGGCGAAAGCCGCTGGCGTGGATGGGCTGATCGTGGTCGATCTGCCGCCGGAGGAAGATGAGGAATTGTGCCTTCCCGCCTTGCGCGCCGGCTTGAATTTCATCCGACTGGCGACGCCGACGACGGACGATAACCGCTTGCCGGCCGTGCTCGCGAACACCTCCGGGTTTGTCTATTACGTTTCGGTCACCGGCGTCACCGGAGCGAGTCGCCCGGATTATTCCAAGGTCGCGACGGCCGTGCGGCGGATTAAAGCCCACACGCCGCTGCCGGTCGCGGTCGGGTTCGGGGTCAAGGATGCGGCGGCGGCGGCGGAAATCGCCTTGAACGCGGACGCTGTCGTGGTCGGCTCCGCCATCATCGACGCGCTGGCGCGCACGCTGGATTCGGACAAACGTGGCGGCCCCGCAACCGTTGCGGCCGTAAGCAAACTGGTGACCGAACTCGCCGCCGGCGTCGCCTCGGCGCGGCGCTGATTCAGGAGACGATGCAATGAACTGGATTTCCAACGTCGTCCCGCCGAAAATCCGCTCGATCCTCAAGCGTGAAACGCCCGAAAACCTCTGGGTCAAATGCCCGGAGAGCGGCGAACTGGTGTTTCACAAGGATCTGGAAGCCAATCTCTTTGTGGTGCCCGGGTCTGGCTATCACATGCGCATACCGGCGAAGGCGCGGCTTGACGCCTTGTTCGACGACGGCGTTTACGAGAGCTTGCCCTCGCCCGAAGCGCCCATTGATCCGCTGAAATTTCGCGACGTCAAACGCTACACCGATCGCCTGAAGGATTACCGGTTGAAAACCGGCGCCTATGACGCCATCCGGCTCGCCGCCGGCGACTTGCAGGGCCTGGAAGTCACCGTCGCCGTGCAGGATTTCGACTTTCTGGGCGGGTCGCTCGGCATGGCCGCCGGCGAAGCCATCGTCTCCGGCATGCTGCGGGCGGTCGAGCATCGGACGCCCTTCATCATCTTCACCGCCTCCGGCGGCGCGCGCATGCAGGAGGGCATGTTCTCGCTGATGCAGATGCCCCGGACCACGGTGGCGGTGCAGCGGCTCAAGGAAGCCAGGCTGCCCTATATCGTCGTGCTCACCAATCCGACCACCGGCGGCGTCACCGCCTCCTACGCCATGCTCGGCGACCTCCATCTCGCCGAACCCGGCGCCGTGATCGGCTTCGCCGGCGCCCGCGTGATCGAACAAACCATCCGCGAGCGCCTGCCCGAGGGCTTCCAGCGCTCCGAATATCTGCTCAAGCACGGCATGGTCGACATGGTCGTGTCCCGCGCGGACATGCGCGACACGCTGGGCCGCATTTGCCGGTTGTTGACCAAGGCGCCCGCCGCGGCGGCCTGATGTCTCCGTCCGACCCGATTCTCGCGCGCCTGCTGGATCTGCATCCCAAGAAGATCGATCTTGCGCTCGATCGCATGTATCGTTTGCTGGCGGCTCTGGGCGACCCGCAAAAGCGACTGCCGCCGACCATTCATGTGGCGGGAACCAACGGCAAAGGCTCGACCATCGCCTTCATGCGGGCGATTCTGGAGGCGGCCGGGCTTGGCGTTCATGTCTATACCTCGCCTCACCTCGTGCGTTTCAACGAGCGCATCCGGCTGGCCGACCGCTCCGGCGGCAAGCTTGTGTCGGACACGGCCCTGACCGAGGCGTTCGACGCGGTGGAAACCGCCAACGGCCGCTCGCCCATTACTTTTTTCGAAGCGACCACGGCGGCCGCCCTAAAACTGTTTTCGCAACATCCGGCGGATGTACTTCTGCTTGAAGTTGGCCTTGGCGGTCGGCTTGACGCCACCAATGTCATCGACAAGCCAGCTTGCGCGGTGATCACGCCGATCTCAAGCGATCATGTCGAATTCCTGGGACACAGCCTGGAGGCGATCGCGCGGGAGAAGGCCGGCATTCTCAAGCGGGGCGCTCCGGCTGTCTTTTCCAATCAGGATGACGGCGTGCGGGGGACGCTTGAACGCGAGGCGGCGCGCCTGGAGGTGACGCCCACAATCCATGGCCAGGACTATCTGTGTTGGCGCGAGGGCGACCGTCTGATCTACCAGGATGAGAGCGGTCTTCTGGACTTGCCCTTGCCGCGACTGCCCGGCGCGCATCAGACGACCAACGCGGGCGCCGCTATCGCGGCCGTGCGCGCCGTTTTCCCGCACACGCCGATCCAAGCCTTCGAACGGGGCATGTTGGACGCCACATGGCCCGCGCGTCTGCAAAACCTTGGCGGAGGTCGGCTTGCCGCTTTGTTGCCTGAGGGTACCGAGGTCTGGCTCGACGGCGGCCATAACGAAGCCGGCGCGCGCGTGCTTGCCCAGGCGATGACGGAGCGCAATTCCGTGACGCCGCTTCCGCTCGTGCTGGTCTATAGCGCGCTCAAGTCGAAGGACGCGGAGGGATTTCTTCGACATTTTGCGGGCCTGGCCGCGCAGGTGATTGCCGTGCCGATCCATGGCGATCAGGCGTCATGGTCGCCGGAGGAGTTGGTGGGCCTCGCGGCACGGCTGGGGCTGAACACGCGGGCGGAGGTTGACGTGGTCAGCGCATTGCGGACCCTGGCCGCCGGCGATTGGCGGCCCGCCCCGCGCGTCCTGATCGCCGGATCGCTTTACCTCAGCGGGGAAGTGCTGGCCGCCAACGGGACGCCGCCGACCTGATCACCCGCCGCTGTTGTCAGCCATCAATCCGCGCCGAAAGGTTTCAAGTTCGTCGCCGAGCACGGTGATATGCGCCAGCACGTCCTTGCGCAAACGTTCGGCGCTCGCCGGAAATTCCTCAAGAGCCCGCAAGAACACGGCGCGGGATATCCTGAGTACGGAAGAGCTCTGCCGCGCGATCGCCGTGACCGGTCGTTTGGTCGGGACGATCAGCGCGGTTTCACCCAGCAAATCGCCTTCCTTCAAAGTCTGGACAGGCGGAGCGCCATCGCCGCCATCGAGCGTGACGGTTCCCGCCAGCAGCAGATAGCCGCAATCGGCGATATCTCCCTGTCTGAACAGGATATCGCCGGCGCGCAACTGGCGGGTTTCCGCCGCGAAAGCGATGAGCCGCAGGGCGCCGGGATCGAGTTTCGCAAATACGGACAGGCGACTGAGACGTTCAATGATGTCTTCGGAGGACATGAAAGGCCCTGTTCATGGTGAGAGGCGATAGCCCCCGATATCCGTGATGAGAATTTTCGCGCTGGTGGGATCGACTTCGATCTTCTGCCGCAACCGATAGATATGCGTCTCCAGCGTATGGGTGGTGACATTGGCGTTGTAGCCCCAGACTTCGCGCAGCAATTCGTCGCGCGAGACGACGCCGCCCTTGGCCCGGTTGAGATATTGCAGGATCGATGTTTCTTTTTCGGTCAGTTTCAGTTTCGCGCCGGTCTTTGCGACCAGCAGCTTGGAGCCGGGGTGGAACGTATAGGACGAAATCTGGAAACTGGCGTCGTCGCTGTACTCGTGCTGGCGCATATGCGCGCGGATGCGCGCCAGCAGGATGGAGAAACGAAAGGGTTTGCTGACATAGTCGTTGGCGCCGGAATCGAGGCCTCGAACGACGTCGTGCTCGGAATCGTGACCCGTCAGCAAAATGACGGGCTTCTGAAATCCCGCCGCGCGCAATTGCTTGATGACGTCGCGTCCATCTCCGTCCGGCAGGCCAATGTCCATGATGATGAGATCGATCGGATGTTCGTTTATGACAGCGAGACCGGACTTCACATCCGAGGCTTCAAAGGCGTGGAACTCGCTGTGAATGCTCAGTTGTTCAAGCAATGAGAGCCGCAAATGCGCATCATCGTCAACGATCAAGATCGAACGGACTTGCGACATGAAAAATCCTGTGTTCGGCTTGGATCAAGCTTGAAGTTCCGCCAGCACGAACGGGCGAACCTGTGATCGATCAAAAATCTACGCTTTCATGTCCGCGCCGTCAAAATGGTGTATTGCGGCGCGACGCCAGTTCTCCACGAAAAATCGACATTGTTTTTGTTCGGCGACTTGCGGGTTCCCCCAAGGAAAGCTCCAGGGGCCTGTTGAAGATCGGCTCCAATGTCGTCCCTTGCGCCCTCGGCCGGAGCGGAATCGGAGTCAAGCGCCGCGAGGGCGACGGCGTGACGCCGGTCGGGCGGTTTCAAATCGTCGGTTGGCTGAGGCGCGCTGACCGATGGCGCGGCGGTTCGGGAGGCGCGCGCGCCCTCTCCCGTTGCGACGGATGGTGCGACGATCCCGGCTCGCGAAACTACAACCGACCCGTTCGCCTGCCGAGTCGCGTCAGCGCGGAAAATCTTTGGCGCGACGACCATCTCTATGACGTCGTCGGCATTTTGGATTTCAACTTGAAGCCGCGCGTCCTCGGGCGCGGCAGCGCGATCTTCTTTCACCTCGCCCACGAAACCCTGCGAGCGACCGCCGGCTGCATAGCTTTGCGGCCGGCCGACATGAGGCGCGTTCAACATCGGCTCACCGACAGCCCGATCATTTCGATCGGGCCGGACAGCAGGCCTCAGCGGGAGCCGAAAATGGCGGAGCCGACGCGAATGTGGGTGGCGCCAAGCTGGATCGCCTGTTCGAAATCGGCGCTCATGCCCATTGAGAGTTTTTCAAGCCCCAAATCCCGCGCGAGTCGATGCAACAGCGCGAAATGCGGCGTCACCGGGCGATCGAACGGCGGAATGCACATCAGGCCTTCGATGTTCAGTCCGAGATCGTGACGGCAGGCATTGAGCAGAGCCGGCAAGTCCTCGACTGATACCCCGGCCTTCTGGCTTTCCGCGCCGGTATTGACTTGGATGAAACAGGGCAACAGCTTGTTTTTCTTGCGCGAATGTTCCGCGATGGCGGCGGCGATCTTCAGGCGGTCGATTGTCTGAATCCTGTCGAAGACGTCGATGGCCAGTTCGACCTTGTTGGACTGCAAGGGGCCGATCAGATGCAATTCGACATCTGGAAACTCCGCGCGCAGGGCGGGCCATTTGGTCGCCGCCTCCTGGACGCGATTTTCGCCAAAAACCCGCTGGCCCGCGCGCAAGGCGGGCAGGATCGCCTCGGCGTCAAAATTTTTCGAGACGCAGACCAGACTGACGTCGCCGAGATCGCGCTGGAAATCCACGCAGGCGCGCGCGATGGAATGCCGCACCTTTTCCAACCTGCCGGGAACCTCTTCCACTGTCACGATATCACCCAATTTCCGGCTCCGATTTCCTGGCTATTGCCTAGGCGGAAACTAGGCGGAACTCGACCGGATGCCAATCCGCCATGCGCCGCGCGCATTGCGCATCCTAAAGCCAAATCAATTGACCCGCACGACGAAATCATGCTCATTGCGCCGGCCTGGACCCGTTTTGAAGAGCCGAAGTTCGATGCGCGCTGACCGTTACAATCCCTACGAATCCGAGCCGAAGTGGCAAAAAGATTGGTCGGACAAACAGACTTTCCTGACGCGCAACGATGACAACAGGCCGAAATATTATGTCCTGGAGATGTTCCCCTATCCATCGGGTCGCATCCACATGGGACATGTGCGCAACTACGCCATGGGCGATGTCGTCGCCCGCGTCATGCGCGCGCGCGGCTATAATGTGCTGCACCCCATGGGCTGGGACGCCTTCGGCATGCCTGCGGAAAACGCCGCGCGCCTGAACCGCTCGCATCCCGGCGAATGGACCTACGCCAATATCGCCGCCATGCGCAAACAATTGCAGAGCATGGGGCTGTCCATCGACTGGTCGCGCGAGGTCGCCACCTGCGATCCCAGCTATTACAAGCATCAGCAGGCCATGTTCCTGGACATGCTCGCCAAGGGCCTGATCTACCGCAAGAACGCCAAGGTCAACTGGGATCCGGTCGATCAAACGGTGCTCGCGAACGAACAGGTGATCGACGGGCGCGGCTGGCGCTCGGGCGCGCTGGTCGAACAGCGCGAACTGACGCAATGGTTCTTCAAGATCACCGAATTCGCCGAGGATCTGCTGACCTCGCTCGACGGGCTCGACCGCTGGCCGGAAAAAGTCCGGTTGATGCAGAAAAACTGGATCGGCCGCTCCGAAGGCGCGCTGGTGAAATTCGACGTGGCCGGCGCCCGAGCGGTCAAGACCATCGAGGTGTTCACCACCCGTCCGGACACCCTGTTTGGCGCGCGCTTCCTCGCTCTGTCGCCCGACCATCCCTTCGCCGCCGCCCTGGCGCGCGACAATGCGGAACTGACGGCCTTCATCGAGGAATGCCGCCGCGTCGGCACCTCGAGCGCGGCGCTCGAAACGGCGGAAAAGAAGGGTTTTGACACGGGCGTCCGGGTCAGGCACCCGTTCGACCCGGAATGGACCCTGCCGGTCTATGTCGCCAATTTCGTGCTGATGGACTACGGAACGGGCGCAATTTTCGGCTGCCCGGCCCATGACCAGCGCGACCTGGATTTCGCCCGCAAATACGATCTGGGCTGGACGGTCGTCGTTCGTCCCGAGGACGCCGACGCGGCAAAATTCGCCGTCGACGACATTGCCTATGATGGCGACGGCCTTATGGTCAACTCGCGCTTTCTCGATGGCATGACCCCCGCGCAAGCACGCGAGGAAGTGGTTCGCCGTCTTGAGGCGGAAACTGTGGAAGGCGCGCCGCGCGCCCAACGAAAAGTCAATTTCAAGCTGCGCGACTGGGGCATTTCGCGCCAGCGCTATTGGGGCTGCCCGATCCCGATCATCCATTGCGAGGCTTGCGGCGTCGTGCCCGCGCCGCGCGAGAGTCTGCCGATCCAGTTGCCCGCCGACGTCACATTCGACCAGCCCGGCAATCCGCTCGACCGCCACCCCAGCTGGCGCAACACCACCTGTCCGAAATGCGGCAAGCCGGCGCTTCGCGAAACCGACACGATGGACACGTTCGTCGATTCGTCGTGGTATTTCGCGCGCTTCACCGATCCGTGGAACGTCAACGCCCCGACCGACAAGGCGGTGGTCGATCGTTGGCTGCCGGTCGATCAATATATTGGCGGCATCGAGCACGCCATTCTGCATCTGCTCTATGCGCGCTTCTTCACCCGCGCCATGCGCGCCACCGGCCATGTCGGCCTGAGCGAGCCTTTCGCCGGCCTGTTCACGCAGGGCATGGTGGTGCACGAGACCTATCGCTCGGCCGACGGCGCCTGGATGTCGCCCGCCGAGATTCGCTTCGAGGCGGAGGGGCCGGCGCGGCGCGCCTTTGCTCTGAGCGACGGACGGCCAGTGGACATTGGCTCCATCGAAAAGATGTCCAAGTCGAAGCGCAACACGGTCGATCCCGACGACATCATCGCCACCTATGGCGCCGATACGGCGCGCTGGTTCATGCTGTCCGATTCGCCGCCGGACCGCGATGTGATCTGGACCGAGGACGGGGTGCAGGCGGCCAGCAAATTCGTGCAGAGGCTGTGGCGTCTGGTCGGAGACATCGCCGACATTTCCGCCGGCGTGGCGGAGGTCGCCTGTTTTGGCGCTGAGGCGAACCGCATTCGCAAGGTGGCCCATGCCACCCTGGTCAAGGCGGAGGATGACCTCGCCCGACTGCGCTTCAATCGCTGCGTCGCCCATATTTACGATCTCGCCAACCAGTTGGGCGGATTGCTCGCGGGCATTGAAGCGCCGCCGGAGGGCGACGATGTCCGCTGCGCGTTCCGGGAGGCCGGCCGCATTCTGGTGCAGCTTTTCGCCCCGATGATGCCGCATCTGGGCGAGGAATGCTGGAGCGAGCTGGGCGGCGACAGGCTGGTGGCGGAAACGCCTTGGCCGGTCGCGGATCGTTCTCTTATTGTCGAGGATATGATAACGCTACCTGTGCAGGTGAATGGAAAGAAACGCGCCGAACTGACCATCGGCCGTGACGCCGGCCAAACGGAGATCGAAGCCGCCACTCTGGCGCTGGAGGCCGTTCAGCGCGCCTGCGAGGAACGAACGCCCAGAAAGATCATCGTAATCCCGCAGAGGATCATCAATGTCGTCGTCTAATCGCGAAAAAGCCAGGGTTGGGATCGCTGCGGCGGTTTCTTTGGGCTCCGCTCTGCTGCTCGGCGGTTGCGTTCAGCCGCTGTACATGACGACGACAGCCGGCGGCGGCGCCGTCGGCGACGAATTGCAGGCGATCAGGGTGGAGCCGATCCCC
The DNA here is from genome assembly GCF_002937075.1 of Rhodoblastus sphagnicola. Lineage (GTDB taxonomy): Bacteria > Pseudomonadota > Alphaproteobacteria > Rhizobiales > Beijerinckiaceae > Rhodoblastus > Rhodoblastus sphagnicola. Next base: position 21,386 of record NZ_NHSJ01000043.1, on the reverse strand, counting down.
GACCGCCTCGGCCATTATGTGACCACTGAGCTGGTGTCGCAGTTGAACGGCTCCGGATCGGTGGTTACGCCGAAATATCGGCTGGTGGTCACGCTCAGCGAACGGATGTCGACGCCGATCATCAACACCTTCACCGGTCAAGCGGAAGCTGGAGCCGTCAGCGTCGACGCCGCCTACCAGTTGTTCCCGCTGACGGGAGCGACAGATAAGCCTCTGGCGGTCGGCAGCGTCTCGCAATTCGTGTCTTATGATCGGACGTCGCAGCGCTTGAGCAACGTGCGGGCGGCGCGCGACGCTGAAATCCGCAACGCCCGGACCATCGCCGAGCAGATTCGCACCAGAGTCGCGATCGCCCTGGCGAAATGAACTGTCATGGTCGCGATCCCCATCAGCGAGGCCGATGATTTTCTCGCCGCGCCGGCGGATCGCTTCTGCATCGTCCTGCTTCATGGCCCGGACCGCGGACTTGTGTCTGAACGGTCGCTACAGGCCAGCCGGAGTTTTCTCGGGGAGGGCGCTCCAGGCCAGAAGATTTATTTGTCCGGGGACGGCATTGCCTCCGATCCTCTCGTTCTCGTCGATGAAGCCAACTCCATCGACATGTTCCAGCGATCCAATCGCGTGATCTGCATCAATGTCGGCGGGAAGTCACTCCTGCCCGCTCTGGAGATGATCGCCAAGGCGCCTCCGCAAAATTGCCTGATCGTCCTGGAGGGCGGGGATCTTCGCCGCGATGCGCCGCTGCGCAAGTGGGCGGAGGCGCAATCCTTGGTCGCCGCCGTCGAATGCCGGCCAGATGACGCGAGGAGCCTGCTGCGCTTGCTTGAAAAGGAACTGGCGACAGCCCGGCGCGCCATCGAACCCAGCGCGCGCGACGCCTTGCTGGGCGTCCTGGGCGAAGACCGGATCGCGACACGCAACGAGATCGAAAAGCTGCTGCTGTTTACATCAGGTCAGGACACGATCCAGCTCTCGGACGTTCAAGCGGTCTGCTACGATCCAAATTTGTCGCAAATTGACGCCGTCGTGGATGGCTTCTTCTCGCGTGGCCGGCAGGACATGCTCGACCTTTTGCTCAACACCCATCTGTCTGGCGCAGACCCGACCGTGATGCTGCTTGCGATGATGCGGCACGCGCTCGCCTTGCAGAGGAGCGCCGGCGCGGTCGAGAGCGGCGGCAATCCCAATGACGCGCTGCAAGCCTTGTTGCGAAGCACGGGAGGCTTCAGTCGGAAAGCGGAACTGATGCGTCAGTTGAAAAGCGTCAGGGCCGAGGACGCCATCGAATTGGTCAGAACCTTGCATCGCTTTACCAAGGCGACCCGCGAAAACGCCACCCTCGTGAGCGCGCGCTTGATCCGTCTTCTGCTGTCACGACCTAACAGGCATCGGGACAGGACCGGCGACTCTCGTTGAGTCCGACTGCTTTTCTCGAAATTCCGATTACTCGAAATTCCGATTACCTGGGCGCGCGTTTCGCCAGAATGCGCTGCAAGGTCCGGCGGTGCATGTTCAATCGCCGCGCGGTCTCCGAGACATTGCGATCGCAAAGCTCGAATATCCGCTGAATGTGTTCCCAGCGAACCCGTTCAGCCGACATGGGATTTGCGGGCGCCTCGCCGGCCGAGTTCGAGTTCGAGTTGATCAGGGCCGCGAAGATCTCGTCGCCATCCGTCGGTTTTGAGAGATAATCGAAGGCGCCCAGCTTGACCGCGAGAACGGCGGAAGAAATGTTGCCGTAGCCCGTCAGAATGATGCCGCGCGCTTCCGGTCGCCGCGCGTTCAATTCGCCGATGACATCCAGTCCGTTGCCGTCGCCAAGGCGCATGTCGATGATCGCAAAGGCCGGTGGGGCCGATTGCACCGCGCTCATGCCCTCCGCGACCGTCTCGGCGCAAGTGACCAAAAAGCCTCGCGCCGTCATCGCCTTCGCCAAGCGATTGAGGAACGGCTTGTCGTCATCGACGATCAGCAGCGTCTTGTCTTTTTCAAACAGAAGCGCCGCTTCGGTGGCTTCGGTCTTGCACACGCTGTCCACGGCTTCGGTCATTCCTTTTTCGGACTGAGGCATTCGATCCGTCACCCCTAGCCTAAATTCAAGCGCATTGCCTAAGCCTGAGATCGACCAAAGAATTTGATCTATGTCAAGTCAAACACTCGGCTTTTCAAACCGAGCCCGGCTCCATGTCAACGAGATGCGCGCCCCGCCGTTTTTGCCGTTTGAAAAGAGGACCTCCGCTCCGGCTCTCTCAAGTAAAGTTTTCGCGATGAATACACCCAGGCCCAAGCCGGCCCGGTCCTTGACATTTCCGCCTCTCCTGGCGGGCCGCACCAGATAGGGCTCGCCGAGTTGATCGATCAACTCACCCGGAAAGCCCGGCCCGTCGTCGGAGATGACGATCGCCACCCTTTCGCGATCCCAGTTTGCATCGATTACCACGGATGTGCGCGCGAAATCAGTCGCATTATCAACAAAATTGCCGATACCGTAAATAATCGCGGGGCTACAGTCGGAATGCGGTTCGGCGCCGTCCCCGTTCATCTCGATCTTGATCTTCGCCGCGCCCTGCTGATACGGGGAGGCGATCTGTTCAAGCAGCAAACCGAGCCTCGTCCGCGAAAAGGGCTCGTCATCGTCTTCCTCAAGCGACGTCAGCTTGCCGAGAATATCGCGACACCGTCGCGCTTCCTGCTCCAGCAGACCCAGATCCTCCTTGATGTCCTCGGGAACGTCGGCGCGGTTCAGTTCATGGGTGACCAGCGAAATCGTCGCCAGGGGCGTCCCGAGTTCGTGCGCGGCGGCGGCCGCGAGTCCGTCGAGTCTGGACAGATGGTTTTCGCGTTCGAGGACGAGTTCGGCCGCGGCCAGGGCCTGGCTGAGCGCGCGATATTCATTCGCCACCCGCGAGACGTAAACGGAAATAAACAGGCACGACACGATGATCGCCGCCCACAAGCCATCCTGATAAAGCTGGGGCAGTGAAAAGCTCTCGCCGCCGCGCCATGGCAGGGGTTGATGCGCCATGCACAACAGGGTCACGCAGGCCGCCGAAACCAGGACGACGCTCGCGATGTGATTGATCCGCAACGATACGGCGGAAATGGTCACGGGCGCCAGAATGAGGATGGCAAAAGGATTCTGCAAACCGCCCGTTACGTAAAGCAGCGCACTCAACTGAAGCACGTCGAAAATCAGAAAGCAGGACGCGCTGAATTCCGAAAGCCGCAAATGGCGCGGCGCGAGCAGCGTCGTCAGCAAATTGACGGCGCCCAGCACGGCCACCAATCCCAGGCAGGACGCCAGATTGAGTGAGAACCCCAGGACGAAGTCAGTCACGAGGATCGTCGCGGTCTGGCCCGCGACGGCGAGCCAGCGCAACTTGACCAAAGTGTCCATGCGCATATGACGCGCATTATGTCCGAACTGGACGCCATCGCTCGGAAGCTGCATTTTCGCCCCCCCGAAGTTAAAACCACGCAATATTCTGTGAGGCATTGGCGAACTCGGACTTACTCCTTGGCGCGTACCGCGCGTTTGCGATCATTGGGATCGAGTATGGCTTTGCGTAAGCGGATCGACTTCGGCGTGACTTCGACCAGTTCGTCGTCCTCGATATAGGCCAGGGATCTTTCGAGCGTCATGCGAATCGGGGTCGTCAGCTTGACCGCTTCGTCCTTGCCCGCCGCGCGAACATTGGTCAGTTTCTTGCCCTTGAGGACGTTGACCTCAAGATCGTTGTCGCGGGTGTGCTGTCCGATGACCATGCCGGCATAGACCTTCCAGCCCGGCTCGATCATCATGGGGCCGCGATCTTCGAGGTTCCACATCGCGTAAGCCACGGCTTCGCCAGCGTCATTGGAGATGAGAACGCCGTTGCGTCGGCCCTGGATGTCGCCCTTATACGGCGCGTAAGCGTGGAACAGGCGGTTCATGATCGCCGTGCCGCGCGTATCGGTCAGCAATTCGCCCTGGTACCCGATCAGGCCGCGCGTCGGCGCGTGGAACACCAGACGCAGACGATTGCCGCCGGAAGGGCGCATTTCGATCATATCGGCCTTGCGCTCGGACATTTTCTGCACGACGACGCCCGAAAACTCCTCGTCGACGTCGATCACGACTTCCTCGATCGGCTCAAGGCGGTCGCCGTTCTCGTCCTTCTGGAAAACGACGCGCGGACGCGAGATGCCCAGTTCGAAGCCTTCGCGACGCATGTTCTCGATCAAAATCGCCAATTGCAATTCGCCGCGACCGGAAACGACCAGGGAGTCCGAACCCGGCGAATCCTCGACGCGCAGTGCCACATTGCCTTCGGCCTCCTTCATGAGGCGGTCGCGAATGACGCGGCTGGTCACCTTGTCGCCCTCGGTGCCCGCCAGCGGCGAATCGTTGACCATGAACGTCATCGACAGGGTCGGGGGATCGATCGGCTGGGCCTGCAACGGCTCCGTCACTTCGGGAGCGACCAGCGTGTCCGCGACGTTGAATTTCGCCAGACCGGCGATGGCGACAATGTCGCCCGCGTCGGCCTCGTCGATGGGCTGGCGCTCAATGCCGCGGAAGGCGAGGATTTTGGACACGCGGCCGGTTTCAACCAGATTGCCCTGCCGGTCCAGAACCTTGACCGCCTGATTGGTCTTGACGCTGCCGGCGAAGATGCGACCGGTGATGATCCGGCCAAGATAGGGATTGGCTTCGATCAGCGTGCCGAGCATGCGCAGAGCGCCATCCTCGACCGGGGGCGGCGAAACGTGCTGGAGCACGAGGTCGAACAGCGGCCCCATGCCATCCTGAGGCCCGTCGGGGGAGTCGGCCATCCAGCCGTTCTTGCCGGACCCGTAGAGAATGGGGAAATCGAGTTGTTCGTCGGTGGCGTCGAGCGCGGCGAACAGGTCGAAAACCTCGTTGATGACCTCGCTGGCGCGCGCGTCGGGCTTATCGACCTTGTTGATGGCGACGATGGGTTTCAAACCGATTTTCAGCGCCTTGCCCACCACGAACTTGGTCTGGGGCATCGGCCCTTCGGCGGCGTCCACGAGAACGATGGCGCCGTCCACCATCGACAGGATGCGCTCGACCTCGCCGCCGAAATCGGCGTGGCCGGGCGTGTCCACGATGTTGATCCGCGTGTCCTTCCAGACCACCGATGTCGCCTTGGCGAGAATGGTGATACCGCGTTCCTTTTCGATATCGTTCGAATCCATCACACGCTCGGCCACGCGCTGGTTGTCGCGAAACGCGCCGGACTGGCGGAGCAATTGATCGACCAGCGTGGTCTTGCCATGGTCGACGTGGGCGATGATGGCGATGTTGCGGAGATTCATGGGGGCCTTGAGATATGGTTCGAGCGGTCTTCACGGATTGGGCGGCACGCGCCGCACCATCGCGGCGATGTCATTCTCGCCAATAATGACGCGGCGATGACGAATTGCGACGGGGAAACGAGACGGGAAGTTGCGCTTGCTCTAAACGAAAAACCGGATAATTGCAAAACAACGGTTTCACGCGCGGCCGACCGCGTCCATGACGATTCGGCGACGATCCTTGATCGCCAGTCGGGCCTGCTCCACGGCCAGGGTCAAACCCGCCAGTTGATGCCCGTCCAGCTTCGGGATGCGTCCGCTCGCGAGCGTGCGGGTCAGGATTTCGTCGATTTGCAGTTCAAGCAGGCGCAAACACTCCAAATCTTCCGCCTCGCGCGCGCTCTTGAGAATTTCGAGCGATTGTTCCAGAAGATGATCGAACTGTTCGTAACCTTTCACGGTGACGCGACTGATCAAGGTCGCGCCGAGCGAAGCCAACACGCTCGCAACCATCGCGCCAATATAGATCGCATCGCTGTAGCGCTCGAAAAACGTCTCTTCCTCATTGTCGATGAAGGCGGCCGCGCCCGGATGGGTCGGCAAGGCCTCGCCCTTGTCCGTGTCGGGCGTTTCCATGGCGTTGGCCACGGGGTTCCTGGAGGCCACGGCCGTCCGGTGAGCGAGCGTCTGGCGCACCAGATCGCCCACCACAGAATTGGCGAGGTCATTGTCCGCGACAAGGCGCAATGTCACGCCGATGGTCTCGACATTTTCGGCGGGAATCGACGGTCCGCCGCCGAAGGCGCCGCGCAAAAGCGACGTCGCTTCGACGCCGGGATTCTTCTTGGCCATGGCGGCCGCGTCGCCGATGGCGAGGAACGATGGGGGGCCCTCTTGTGAGACGGTTCGAACCACTTGAATCATTTGCGGGGAGTCGAAACGTCCGAAGGCGAGCACGGCGTCGACCTCTTTCCGGGCGAGCGATTCGGCGAGGTCGGCCGTTTCCAGGCATTTGCGGGGCAGGGTTTGTGGCGGGAGCGCGTATTGCGCCTCGACCGCGTCCAGCAGCGCGCCCGCGCCTTCATTGGCGAGGTCCACAGAGAGGGAGGCCACGCGCTTGCCCTTCAGGTCCGCGATATTGGTCACGTTAGAGCCTGACGGAACCATGACGACCAGAATCTGATGTTCCAGGATCAGCGCCGTCGCGGCGTTCGGCGGCTGATTTGCATCCGACCTGATCACGGCGAGATCGACGCCGCGGTCCTCCATCGCCTTCGCCGCCGCGCGCGCATCGGCGACCGGCGTCAGACGGAAACGCACATCGGCATGGTCTCGCGTGAACTCCTGATTCAAGGCCGCGAGCAGTTTCTGGGACTCGCCGCCTTTCGCAACGGCGACGCGCAAAACCGTCGGCCTCTCGTAAAAATAGAGGCCGGCGACAATGATCGCGATCAACAAGGCGCCGATTGGAAACGCCAGTGAAAGGAAGCGCCGCATCTTCCGTCCTTCCGGAGGCGAAAAGCTCGCGGCGCAAACTTTAGACAGTGACGCTGAGGAAAGTCAGGACGTCTTCCGGTCTCGCTTCGCCAAGGTTCTCAATCGTAGCGCGTTGAGCTTGATGAAGCCAGCGGCGTCGCGATGGTCATAGGCGACCGCCCCCTCCTCGAACGTCACGAGTTCCTGGTCATAGAGCGAATAGGGACTCTCGCGGCCGACCACGGCGGCGCCGCCCTTGTAGAGTTTCACGCGGACGCGGCCGGTGACCTTCTCCTGGCTCTTGTCGATCAGGACTTGCAGCATCTCCCGCTCGGGCGAGAACCAGAAGCCGTTGTAGATCAGCTCGGCATATTTGGGCATCAACTCATCCTTCAGATGAGCCGCGCCACGGTCGAGCGTGACCGATTCAATGCCGCGATGCGCGAAATAGAGGATCGTGCCGCCGGGCGTCTCGTACATGCCGCGCGATTTCATGCCGACGAAGCGATTCTCGACCAGATCGAGGCGGCCGATGCCATTGTCGCGGCCGAGTTCGTTGAGGCGCGTCAGCAATTTCGCCGGCGACAGCTTCTCGCCATCAATGCCGACGGCGTCGCCCTTCTCGAACTCGATCCAGATATAGGTCGGCTTGTCCGGCGCGTCTTCCGGGGACACAGTGCGGGAATAGACGTAATCCGGCGTCTCCTGCGCCGGGTCTTCCAGCACCTTTCCTTCCGACGACGTGTGCAACAGATTGGCGTCGGTGGAAAACGGCGATTCGCCCCTCTTGTCCTTGGCGATGGGGATTTGGTGCTTTTCGGCGAATTCGATCAAGGCGGTGCGGGAGGCCATGTCCCACTCGCGCCAGGGCGCGATGACGGTGATATCAGGCTCCAGCGCATAATAGGACAGTTCGAAACGAACTTGGTCATTGCCCTTTCCGGTCGCGCCATGGCAGACGGCGTCGGCGCCGACTTTTCGCGCGATTTCGATCTGCCGCTTGGAAATCAGCGGACGGGCGATCGACGTGCCCAGCAGGTAAAGACCCTCATATTGCGCGTTGGCGCGAAACATCGGGAAGACATAATCGCGCACGAATTCCTCGCGCAGGTCCTCGATGAAGATGTTTTCCGGTTTGATGCCGAGCAATTCGGCCTTTTTCCGCGCCGGCTCCAGTTCTTCGCCCTGGCCGAGATCCGCCGTGAAGGTCACGACTTCGCAGCCATAGGTGGTCTGGAGCCATTTGAGGATGATGGACGTGTCGAGACCGCCGGAATAGGCGAGAACGACCTTCTTGATTTCTTTCGCTTTGGACATTTTGGGACTCGCGGGAAATTTTGGCGCGACTATAGGCGCGCCGCCGCGCGGCGCAACCTTTCGACGAAGTTTTGCGGCAAAGTTTGGGGCTCAGACTTCCGCGTTGAAGGCGGCGAGCGCCGCCATGTTGACGATATCGGAATCCTTGCCGCCCAATTGAACGATCTGCACGGATTTGTCGAAACCCACCAGCATCGGCCCGATCACCATCGCGCCGCCCAGCTCCAACAGCATTTTGGTGGCGATGGAGGCGGCGTGGAAGGCCGGCATGATCAGAACATTGGCCGTATCGGTGAGGCGGCAGAACGGATAGAGCGACATCATCTCCTTGTTCAGCGCCACATCGGCCGCCATTTCGCCGTCATATTCGAAATCGACGTGACGCTGGTCGAGGATGCGCACGGCTTCCTTCACACGCAGGGTGCGGTCGCCCGGCGGATGACCGAAGGTGGAGAAGGCCAGCATGGCGACGCGCGGCTCATAGCCGAGTCGTCGCGCGAAGCCGGCTGCCTCGATGGCGATGTCGGCCAGATCCTGCGCTTCGGGCATTTCGGTGATGGCGGTGTCGGCGAGAATGACCGGCCGACCGCGCGCCAGGACCAGCGACACGCCAATCAGCCTATGGCCGGGCTTGTGATCGATCACGCGCGAAACTTCTTCCAGGGTGATGGAGAAATTGCGCGTCACGCCGGTCACCATCGCGTCGGCGTCGCCGGCGGCGACCATCGAGGCCGCGTAGTGGTTGCGGTCGTTGTTGATGATGCGCTGGCAGTCGCGAAACAGGAAGCCCTTGCGCTGCAAGCGCTCGTAAAGCATTTGCGCGTAAACGTCGTTGCGGTGGGAAATGCGGGCATTGTGAATTTCGATGAGCTTGTCGTCGAGTTCGACGCCAATGCGCTCGGCGACTTCGTTGATCCGCTCAACGCGTCCGACCAGAATGGCCGAGCCGAGCCCCTGATTCACGAAAGCGATCGCGGCGCGGATGACCTGCTCCTCCTCGCCTTCCGCGAACACCACGCGCTTGGGGCTGCGTTTCACACGATCCATGATGCCCTGCATCACGCCGGCGACGGGGTCGCGTCGCGCCGACAATTGCGCGCGATAGGCGCCCATGTCGACGATCGGATGGCGGGCGACGCCGGACTCCATCGCGGCTTGCGCGACCGCCGACGGCACGATCGAAATCAGCCGGGGGTCGAACGGCGCGGGAATGAGATATTCGCGGCCAAAGCGCGGCCGGGCGCCCTGGTAGGCGCGCGCGACATCGTCGGGCACGTCTTCGCGGGCGAGTTGCGCCAGCGCATGAACCGCCGCGATCTTCATTTCCAGGTTGATGGTCGAGGCCCGAACGTCAAGCGCCCCGCGAAAAATATAGGGAAAGCCGAGAACGTTGTTGACCTGATTCGGATAGTCCGAGCGCCCGGTCGCGACGATGGCGTCGGGCCGAACGGCCTGCGCGTCCTCCGGCGTGATTTCGGGATCGGGGTTGGCCATGGCGAAGATGATGGGGTCGGGCGCCATCGTCTTGACCATGTCCTGCGTCAGCGCGCCCTTGGCGGACAGACCGAAGAAAATGTCGGCGCCTTGCACGGCCTCGGCGAGGGTCCGCTTGTCGGTGGCCACCGCATGGGCGGATTTCCACTGGTTCATGCCCTCGACGCGGCCGCGATAGACAACGCCTTTCGTGTCGCACAGCGTGACATTTTCAGGCGCGAAGCCCATGGCCTTGATGAGATCCAGACAGGCGATGCCCGCCGCGCCAGCGCCATTGCAGACCAGCTTGGTCTTCTTGATGTCGCGTCCCGTCAGATAAATGGCGTTGATCATGCCGGCGGCGGCGATGATCGCCGTCCCGTGCTGATCGTCATGGAACACGGGAATATCCATCAATTCGCGGAGCCGCTCTTCGATGATGAAGCACTCGGGCGCCTTGATGTCCTCAAGGTTGATCCCCCCGAAGGTGGGGCCGAGAAAGCGCACGGAATTGATGAATTCCTCGACGTCCTCGGTTCCGACTTCAAGATCGATGGAATCGACGTCGGCGAATCGCTTGAACAGGATGGATTTGCCTTCCATCACCGGTTTTGATGCGAGAGCGCCAAGGTTCCCGAGGCCGAGAATGGCGGTGCCATTGGTGATGACCGCGACCAGATTGCCCTTGATGGTGTAATCGTAAGCGCGTGAGGGGTCTTCGGCGATGGCCTTGACCGGCACGGCGACGCCTGGCGAATAGGCCAGCGCCAGATCGCGCTGGGTCGCCATCGGCTTGGTGGGCATGATCTGAAATTTGCCGGGACGCCCCTTGGAATGGAACTGCAACGCTTCCTGATCGGTAAAGGTCGGGCGTTTGGCGCGGCTCGGCTTGATTTCGGACATTCTGTGTTCTCTGTTGGCCTGCGGGGAGGGGCGACCTTAGCCGCGCGATGCGAAATGACAAGGAGTCGTTTGGACAATGGCCGGGACTTTCGCGGTCCGACCTGCCGCGAAACTGAAAAAGTCATTGGAAAAGGTTGCGCGCGCGTGTGCGGGCCGCCGCGCTTTGCTAGGTTCCCCCCGAGAGGGGACTCCATGCCGAGCAAGAACGAAACCGCGGATGTGATCGACGAGGCCCTTGACGGCGGCAAGGCCGCCAAAGCTTCGGCTCCCGGCGCGGAAAACCGCGTCACGCCAATGATGGCGCAATATCTCGAAATCAAGCGCGACCATCAAGATTGCCTGCTGTTCTATCGCATGGGCGATTTCTACGAGCTGTTTTTCGAAGACGCCAAACTCGCCTCGCAAACGCTCGGCATTGTCCTGACCAAGCGCGGCAAACACCTCGGCGAGGATATCCCCATGTGTGGCGTGCCGATCGAGCGGTCGGACGATTATTTGCACAAGCTGATCGCCTCCGGCCATCGCGTCGCCGTCTGCGAACAGACCGAGGATCCCGCCGAGGCGCGCAAGAGGGGCAACAAATCGGTCGTCAAGCGCGGCGTCATCCGACTGGTCACGCCGGGAACCCTGACCGAGGAGCGTTTGCTGGAGCCGGGACGCGCCAACCTGCTGGTCGCGCTGGTTCGACAAAGGGATCAGGACGAGAAATCCCTGTTCGGTCTCGCGGCCGTCGATATTTCGACCGGCGCCTTTGATGTTTATGTCACCGAGTTCGGCGCGCTTGGGGCGCTGCTCGCGCGGCTTGAGCCTCGGGAGATTGTCGCGTCCGAAACGCTCCTGGCGGACGCCGCCCTGCTCGGCCGCCTGCAAGACGGCGGCGCCGCGATAACGCCCCTGAACGAAAAGGCTTTCTTCGGCCGGGCGGCGGAGAAGAAACTGCTCGACTATTATCATTTGGGCACGCTGGACGGTCTGGGTCCGCTGAGCCATCTCGAGATCAACGCCGCCGGCCTGTGTCTGGCCTATATCGAGCAAACCCAGTTTGCCGCCAAGCCCCGGCTCAATCGGCCCAGCCGCGTCGAGACCCGCGCCACCCTGGAGATTGACGCCGCAACGCGCGTCAATCTCGAACTGACGCGCAGCCAATCCGGCCAGCGTCAGGGCTCTCTGCTGTCGGCGCTGGATCGCACCGTCACCTCGGCCGGGGCCAGGACTCTGGCGGAATGGCTCGCCGCGCCGCTGCGCGACATCGAGAAAATCGCGCTGCGGCAGGACGCCATAGCGTTTTTCGTTGATGATCCGCTGTTGCGCGCGGAACTGCGCAAGATTTTGCGCGCGGCGCCAGATATGGCGCGCGCCCTGGGGCGTCTTGCCCTCGATCGCGGCGGTCCGCGCGATCTCGCGGCGCTGCGCGATGGCATGTTCACCGCGAAACAGTGCGGCGCCGTTCTGGCGGAAAAAAAACCGCCCTTCCTGCTTGCCAAGGCGGTGGAATTTCTTGCCGACCTCGATACCGCCTTGCCGCAGTTGCTCGGCGCCGCGCTTGCGGACGATCTCCCGCTCGACCGCCGCGGCGGAAACTTCATCAGCGCCGCTTTCGACCAGCAACTCGACGAAGCCCGCGCCCTGCGCGACGAAAGCCGCCGCATCATCGCCGCCTTGCAGGGGCGCTATTGCGAAAAGGCTGAAACTCGCCAACTCAAGATCAAGCACAACAATTTCCTCGGCTATTTCATCGAGGTCAATCAGGCGCAGGGCGAAAAACTTCTGAAAGCCCCCTTCAACGCCGATTTCATCCATCGCCAGACCATGGCGGACGCCATGCGTTTCTCGACGACCGAACTGTCGCAACTCGAAAGCCGCATCACCAATGCGGCGGACGAGGCGCTGGCGATCGAGAGCCGCATTTTCGGCGAACTGGTCGCGCAGGCCCTCGACAAGTCCGCCGAGTTGGAAGCCACCGCCAGCGCCTTGGCGGGGCTCGACGTGCTGACGGCGCTGGCCGAAGCCGCCAGCGAAGCCGGCTGGAGCCGCCCACGGGTTGACAACAGCCTCGCCTTCCAGATCGAAGCGGGCCGCCATCCGGTGGTCGAGGCGGCGCTGCGGGCGCGCGGCGAACCCTTCGTGCCCAATGATTGCGACCTCAGCGGGATCATGGGCGCAAAAGGCAAGGACATCGGCGGCAAGCTCGCCGTGATCACCGGCCCCAATATGGCGGGCAAATCGACCTTTCTGCGCCAGAACGCCCTGATCGCCATTCTCGCCCAAATTGGCTCGTTCGTTCCCGCGAAAACCGCGCATATCGGCGTGGTCGACCGCCTGTTTTCCCGCGTCGGCGCATCGGACGATCTGGCGCGGGGCCGGTCCACCTTCATGGTCGAAATGGTTGAGACCGCCGCGATTTTGAACCAGGCGACAGAGAAATCCCTCGTCATTCTCGACGAGATCGGCAGGGGCACCGCCACCTATGACGGCCTGTCCATCGCCTGGGCCGTGATGGAGCATTTGCACGAGGTCAATCGCGCCCGCGCGCTGTTCGCCACGCATTTTCATGAATTGACGCATTTGCGCCAAAAGCTGTCCCGCCTCGTCAATCTCTGCATGCGCGTGTCCGACTGGCGCGGCGACGTCGTCTTCCTGCATGAAGTCGCGCAGGGTTCGGCGGATCGCTCCTATGGCGTGCAAGTGGCGAGTCTGGCCGGATTACCCACCACGGTGGTCGAACGCGCGCGGAAAATTCTGGCGGAGCTGGAGTTGAACGACCTCCGCACCCCCGTGGAAAGACTGGTGGCCGACTTGCCGCTATTCGCGGCGCCGCTTCAGGCGCCGGAGCCGAAACACAAGGACGCGCTGCGGGACGCTTTGGCCGAAATCGATCCCGACGACATGACGCCACGTCAGGCGCTTGAAGCGCTGTTCAATCTCAAACGCGTGGCGGCGCACGATTGATTCGCGCCGGGCGTCGGTCAGGTCAGATTTACAACCATGTGGCGTAAGGTTAACCTTAGGCTCGTGGAGGCGTCCCATGGTCGTTCGTGTTTCAACGGTTGCTTTTGAAGGCATTGAAGCGCGGCCGGTCGATGTTCAGGTCATGATCTCGAACGGCACGGTGGTGTTCAACGTGGTCGGCCTGGGCGACAAGGCGGTGGCCGAATCGCGCGAACGCGTCCGCTCCGCTTTGGTGGCGTCGGGCCTGTCGCTGCCCGCCAAGCGAATCACCGTCAATCTCGCGCCGGCAGACCTGCCCAAGGAGGGCAGCCATTACGATCTGCCCATCGCCCTGGGCGTAATGGTGGCCATGGGCGCCTTGCCCTCCGACGCGCTTGACGGTTTCACCGTACTGGGCGAGTTGGCGCTGGACGGCGCCATTACGCCCGTTTCAGGCGTTCTTCCCGCCGCCGTCGCCGCCAGCGCCAGAGGCCTGGGCCTGATCTGCCCCGCCGAATGTGGACCTGAAGCGGCCTGGGCCTCGGAAGACATATCCATCCTCGCGCCGCGCAACCTCATCCAGATCGCCAACCATTTTCATGGGTCACAAGTGCTGTCGCGGCCGATTCCGGCGGTGAAGTCGCTGAGTGGTCCCCAGCCAGATCTTCGCGATATCAAGGGACAGGAAAGCGCGAAACGCGCGCTGGAGATCGCCGCCGCCGGCGGCCACAATCTCCTTTTCAACGGACCGCCTGGCGCCGGCAAGAGCATGCTGGCGGCGCGCCTGCCATCGATCCTGCCGCCGCTGACGCCCGGAGAACTGCTCGAAGTCTCGATGATCCACTCGGTCGCCGGCAATATCGCGGGCGGACAACTCACGGATCGCCGGCCCTTTCGCGCGCCGCATCATTCGGCGTCCATGGCGGCGCTGGTGGGAGGCGGCACGCACGCCAGACCGGGAGAGGCCTCGCTGGCGCATCATGGCGTGCTGTTCCTCGACGAACTCCCGGAGTTCCAGGCTCCGGCGCTGGACGCCTTGCGGCAGCCTCTGGAAAGCGGCGAGATCGCGATCTCCCGGGCCAACCGGCGCTGTGTCTATCCCGCGCGTTTCCAATTGATCGCGGCCATGAATCCCTGCCGCTGCGGTCTGGCGAACGAACCGGGCCATCGCTGCCAGAAGGGATCGCCGCAACGCTGTTCGGCGCTCTATCAGAACCGGCTGTCCGGCCCGTTCCTGGATCGCATCGACCTGCATCTTGAAGTGCCAGCGATCCGGGCGTCCGATCTGATCTTGCCTCCGGCGGAGGAGGGGTCCGAGCAGGTCGCCGCGCGCGTCGCTCAAGCGCGGGATATCCAGCGATACCGTTATAAAGCGCTCGGTTACGACCACGTCGCCTGCAACGCCATGGCGACCGCGTCGATCATCGAGCAGACCATCAAGCTCGATGACGCCGGCGGCAAGCTCATACGCGACGCGTCGGATCGCCTGCGTCTTTCCGCGCGCGGGTTTCATCGGGTGTTGAAGCTTGCGAGAACGATCGCGGACCTGCAAGGCGCGCCCGATGTCTTGCGCGCGCACCTCGGCGAAGCCTTGTCCTATCGCCCGATGGTCGACCGCGCGTCGGCGGCGGCCTAGCTTCGGTAAGCCAATCTTCAGAAAAAACGTTTAGGACATTGAGCGAGGGCAGACAGCCAGGTGGCAGGGTATGCTCTTTGCAACGCCCATGGATGTCCTGACCGCGCTCTTTTTCTTCATTGCCATTTCATGCGTTGTACTCCCCGCCTTCCTTGCAAGGGAAGTCCGGCGCCTCAAAACTCGCGTCCACTCGGCGGAGCAGCGCCTTGAAAGCAGTCAGGATGAAGTCTGGGAGTTGAAGTCGGCGGCTGCGGCCCGCGACAAGGCCGAAGCCGCGAGCGAAGCCAAATCGCGTTTCCTGGCGACCGTCAGCCACGAATTCAGGACGCCCCTCAACGGAATTCTCGGCTTGGCCGAATTGCTGGCGGCGACGCCGTTGAACGCCGAGCAACGCTCTTACCTCGCCGCGATCCGCGCGTCGGGCGATGCGCTCTCATCCCTGATCAATGAGATCCTCGACTTCTCGCGGCTGGAGGCTGGAAAGCTTGAGCTGAAGCAAAGCGAATTCGATCTGCCCGCCCTGATCGAAGGCGCCGTGGAACTGCTGTCGCCTCGGGCGCAAGGCAAGGGCATCGAGATTTGCAGCCTTATCGACAAGGATCTGCCCCGTCTGGTGATCGGCGATTCCGGCCGGTTGAGGCAAGTTCTCATCAATCTTGTTGGCAATGCCGTTAAATTCACAGAGGTGGGCGGCGTGGCGGTCGAGGCGGCGCCGGGTTGCGAAGACAGGTTGCGCTTTTCGGTGTTCGACACCGGTCCAGGCATACCGGAGTCGCGAAGAAGAGCCATTTTTCATGATTTTGAACAGGCTGACGGCTCTTCGACCCGGCGTCATGAGGGAACCGGCCTGGGGCTCGCGATTTCGCGCCGCATCGTCCAGCATATGGGCGGAAAACTGTGGCTCGAAGACTCCGGGCCTCGCGGTTCGCGGTTCTGCTTCGAAATTCCCTTGCAAGGTACGACAACGCCTTGGGTGCGCGAGATAGAACCGCGATTGGTCGATCGGCAAATCCTGATCGTCGGAGACGCGCCTTTCGGCTGCGACTACCTCGCCAGACGCCTTTCCGATGCGGGCGCCCACACAAGTGTCGTGCGTGAACAGGGGCAAGCGGCGGCAAGGCTGAGTTCGGGAGACTACACGCCGGATTTTGTCATTGTCGATTGTTCGCTCGGCGAAAGCGCCATTGGCGAACTCTCCAACCTGTCCCGCAAATTTCCCCGCTGCAAGAGCGTGCTCTTGTTTTCGCCGTTCGAGCGTCGCGCGTTTGGCGAGGCCATGCTGAACAATTTCGACGGCTGGCTGGTGAAGCCGGTCAGGCTGGAATCGGTCGGCGCGAAACTTTTCTACTGCACCAGTCGCAAGAATGAAGAAAAAGAGCACGGTGACGTGGAGCGTGAGGAACCCAGCCTCTCGGGCCGACGCTTCCTGCTCGCCGAAGACAATGACGTCAACGCCCTGCTCGTCGAACGCCAGCTTGGTAAACTCGGCGCGATTGTCACGCGCGCCCACGACGGGATTGAAGCCGTCAGGCTTGTCGAAGAAAGTTTCGCGGGGACGGCGCCGCCTTTCGCGGCCATCCTCATGGATATTCGCATGCCCAATCTCGACGGCTTGTCTGCGGCCAGAGGAATCCGCGCGCTCGAACAGTCACGGATGCGCAAGCCCGTGTCGATCGTCGCCCTGACCGCGAATGCGTTCGACGATGACCGGGAAGCCGCCCTCCTTGCGGGCATGCAGGGTTTTCTCACCAAGCCGGTCGATCTCGCGGCGCTGGTCCAGACCCTCAATGAGATCGACGGGCAAGGTTAGGCAGCGCCGCGAAATTCGTGCTCCATTTACGGCGTCTTGTTCTGTCGAGGCGCGATCGCTGACACCAACGGCCTTCCCGTCTGACTCGCGTGGGATTCTCAAGCTGGATCTGATCAGATTCCATCGGCCCGGGGAGCATTCGCGCCATGGCGGGCACGCTGAAGATCAGGATCGGCTTTTCCGCTTCCGAGTTGCGGCGTCTTGCCGCCAGTTCGAACGAAGCCAACCAGAGCCCGCCGCTTTTGTCTCTTGCTGCGGCCTCGGATGGAACGGAACGTATGGCGTTTGAGTACCGCGTCAGCGGATGCTCGGCCAACCTGTTTCGCACGAGCGCGACAAGGGCGGCGAGGTCTGCGGGAGAAAGGAAGCTGGCGCGAAGTCATGCTCCCAGCCGAATCGATTCCTCGCAGTTCGATAACTGACTTTTGGAAATCTCAATAAGCCCGGGTGCATTTCACTTTTCCACATGATTTGTCCTGGCATGTGGTTAACTGTTTGTTAAACGGACGCACTCATCCGCTGTGGTAAAACGGGACTCGTTTTTCACAACCGAATGCCTGTTGGTTTCTTTTCGGATGGCCAATCGGGACTGTGTGTCGAGTTCCAGAGGCCTTCGAGCAATGCGTAGCTAAGAATCTGATTTACCTATATGTTTTTTTTGCCTGCGGACGATTCCCAGAATCTCCGGCCGGATCCTCGGGTGTTGTCTCTTGTGGATATTTTGTGTGTAAGTCTGAACATTACAAAATCGCCGATAGAAAACGAAAAAGAGTCCGAAATAGATTCTTGTTTTCTTAATTATGCAAAATTTTCGACTGCGATCGCCTCAGTTAGCTGTCCATCTGACTTTTTTTTCGATCATGCGCCAAAAACGCTTGTAGCTGACGGCCAGTGCCGGTATACACCCGCCACTGGCGCTTTCGCGGTGACACGCGTTAACCCCAAGCCAGTATAGGGGCCATAGCTCAGTTGGGAGAGCGCTTCAATGGCATTGAAGAGGTCGTCGGTTCGATTCCGTCTGGCTCCACCAAATCAAAGAAATTTGGATACGTTTGTCCCGCAAGGTTGATACCTTGCGGGAAATCGAATAGATATCAGCGCTCCCGCCTTATGGAGACGCAACCTCGTCCTCGTCCCCGGTACGTTTGAAATTCCGATCAAGCGTTAGGACAGCAGAGAAGTTGCGTCGATTCCTGAAATCCACGAAATAGAGATGACGATCGCATGCGCGAGATTAAACTTCACTCGTTAAAGGCAAAATCACCAACTGAACTTCTTGCTTTTGCCGAAGAACACGAGGTTGAGAATGCCTCAATCATGCGAAAACAGGAGTTGATGTTCGCGATCCTAAAACAGTTAGCCTTGCGCGAGATCGAAATTGTTGGAGAAGGCGTCGTCGAGGTTCTTTCGGACGGTTTTGGATTCTTGCGATCATCTGACGCAAACTACCTAGCTGGCCCAGACGACATTTATATTTCGCCATCGCAAATTCGGCGTTTTGGCCTGAGGACGGGCGATACCGTCGAAGGCTTGATTCGCAGCCCGAAGGAGGGAGAACGCTACTTTGCACTGCTGAAAGTCAATTCTATCAATTTTGAAGATCCTGAAAAAGTGCGGCACAAGGTTCATTTTGACAATCTTACGCCACTCTATCCGAACGAGCGGTTGCGTCTGGAACTGGAAGATCCGACAAGAAAGGATTTATCCGCTAGAATTATCGATATTGTCGCCCCGATTGGAAAAGGGCAGAGAGCTTTGATTGTCGCGCCGCCGCGAACGGGAAAAACTGTTATTCTTCAGAATATCGCGCAATCTATCACAACCAATCATCCCGAATGTTATTTGATAGTCTTATTGATCGACGAACGTCCAGAAGAAGTTACGGATATGCAGCGGTCGGTTAAAGGTGAGGTTATTTCATCTACGTTTGATGAACCAGCTGTGCGGCATGTTCAAGTCGCGGAAATGGTGATCGAAAAAGCCAAGCGACTCGTTGAACACCGGCGCGACGTTGTCATTCTTTTAGATTCCATCACCCGCTTAGGTCGCGCATATAATACTGTCGTTCCTTCATCAGGAAAGGTTTTGACGGGCGGCGTCGACGCGAATGCGCTACAGCGCCCAAAACGTTTTTTTGGAGCCGCGCGGAATATTGAAGAGGGCGGTTCTCTGACGATCATCGCTACCGCTTTGATTGAGACTGGGTCAAGAATGGATGAAGTGATTTTTGAAGAATTCAAAGGAACAGGCAATTCCGAAATCATTCTAGATCGTAAGGTTGCTGACAAGCGTGTGTTCCCTGCAATCGACATCACGAGGTCTGGAACCCGTAAGGAAGAGCTACTAGTCGCGACGGACGTGCTTAAAAAAACTTATGTTCTCCGTCGAATTCTTAACCCCATGGGGACGGTGGATGCGGCTGAGTTTTTGCTCGGTAAACTTCGGGAAACGCCGAAGGGAAATAGCGCTTTTTTTGAATCAATGAATACCTGAAGAATGATAGATGTTGCAGACGGGCGATGTTTCACGTGAAACATCGCCTATCCTTTGTGTGTCGAGCATGATCAGCACGTTGAAAATGCAAGTCCTTTGCCTCGCCTGATGACCACAACGCGTTAGCAAAGCGCAAGGCCGTCGTCCCGAAGTTTCTTAACAGCGCGTTGACGAAGTCAATCTTGGCTGATTCCCTCACATAATCGGGAATCGTGCTGGATTATTTCGATGTCGATGAAGCGGGACGCCGGGGTTCAGAATAACCTTACCTCCACATGGGCGGATATGCCGCTTTCTTCCGACCACGCTTTCTACGATCGGCTGAACAAACTCTTGAGCGACGCTAATTTTGATACCTTCGTAGAGGCGGCGTGCTAGCCGTTTTACGCGGTGACGATGGGCGCGCCCTCTCTGCCACCGGGCCGCTATTTTCGCAGGCATATGTTCCGATATTTCGTAAGCGTTGTTCCTGCGCCATTCACTCCGCCGGATCGAAATTTCAGCGAGTGAGCGCCTCAATACTCCTGTTGGACCATCGGTTGGCGAGTCGCTCCACGGTCTGTTTCATCCAGGCGCAGAGGTCGCCGCCGTTCATCTTGCACGTCTGACGCATGGTGGAGATTGCGGCCCACGTCTGCCCGCCGGCGGCGGAACCGGCGAATGGTGAGTTCTTTCTCTTAATTGCCTGGGTCTGATTGCCCCCTCGACAATGTTGTAGTCCAGTTCGACATGGTTATCCTCAAGAAAGTGTCACGGTCGCGATGGAGCCAGCAGACCCGCCGTTGGCGTGGAGGCCGAAGAATCTGCGGCGCAGATGCGGACAACATCCGGGCAGGCGGAGGCCGTTGGACTGCGGGGGGGGGGCGCTTGTGATATCCAACGTAACCATGCATTGCAGGATGCCGCGATAATGGCCCAGGTGGCGCGTCGCGCAGTTGCTGGCTCGGCTGCATTCATGGCGGTAGGCGACCATCGGCGGCACTGCGCCACCGAACGGATAATCATCCGATGCATAGGCCTACAACCACGCCGTTCTCGTCTTCTCAGCACCGGGTTTCAACGTCGGCAGCGTCGTTTCGTCGGAAAAAAATCCGCTCGCCCTCGCTCATCCACCGAGAGCACGATGCGTTTCCCTGGAAACGCATCGTGCTCTAGCGGCGTCGGCCAACCGGTGGGCGTCGAGATGGTCTTTTGAGACATCGACGCCGATGGTATCATTCTGCATCTTCTCCGCGCCTCTGCTTGTCATCCGGGGCTCTCGCCCGGGTATCCGTTCAGGCCAAAGGAAAAGACGAGGGCGATCAAACTCTAGCTCGACCCGCAAAACGGTCGGCATTATCCCGATCCGACCCCGGCCGCTGGGAGAGCGCTGTTCCCCTCTCCCAGCGGTCCTTCTTTTGCCTCAACGGCGCGGAAAGTCATAAGACAAGCATGATGCGTTTATACGGAAGCGTAACCTGAGTTTTGGAAGTAATTTGGGCATTCATCTGGCTTAAACATTTCCAAAAGGGCTCCGGCGCGCCGCTAGGTCGTTTCGACGGTTCGCTCTGCGGCGGCGCGCATCAAGTGTTTGAGTTTGGAGAAGACCTGTTCGATCGGGTTGAGGTCTGGACTGTAGCGTGGCAGGAAGACGAGGCGCACGCCGGCGGCGCGAATGGCTTCGCGCCCCGCTTTGCTCTTGTGGTTGCGGAGATTGTCGAGGATGACGATATCGCCCGCGGTTAGCGTTGGAGCCAGAACCTCAACAACATATCGATCGAAGGCGGCGGCGTTGATGGGTCCATCAAGGACGAACGGCACCTCCATGCGATCGCAGCGCAAGGCGCCGAGAAAGGTCATGGTCTTCCAATGGCCGAAGGGGACGAGCGCTTTCAGACAGAGGTCGCGTGGACCCCAACCGCGCAACGGCGCCTCGCTGGAACGTATCCCTCCGCCGTGGGCCGCAGGGATCGGCGTTTGAGGCTATACAGCGGGGTGCAGGACGCCATCGGACTTGAACGTCTTTATGGCTTCGGCGAGAGTGAGGCCACGATTAAGGCAATGCAACTG
>NZ_NHSJ01000042.1 GCF_002937075.1 Rhodoblastus sphagnicola | reverse complement strand
CCGCAAGTCCGCGGCGACGCCGTCGATGGCCGCTGTATAGGACCTCCAAACCGGAACCGTCAAGCGCTCTAAACATAAAAAATAAGAAAATTTGAAAAAACACACCACTTCAATGCCTTGGACTACCCAACCCTCCAACCGCCCCAACGCCGCATTTGCAGATAGACCGGCAACGTGCGCGCGAAAGCCGCGATGGCGACATTCGCGAGACCGGCCAAGACTCGCGCGTCTGGCGCGAATGGGGGATCCGCCTGGACTGCCAATGGCGTCGCCCTTTTGCAAGATCGCCGCGATCATCGCTGCCGCGTCCCCTGGCCCGATGGCTTCCTTCGCGTCGCGCCAGGAACGCACCCCGTCCTTCGCGTGATCGATGATGTCCGGGCAAACAGCCATCGCGATGGCCGCCTAAATTTTCCGGGAAACTGTTCAGATAACCGGGGCCAGTTCTCTTATTTCGATGCGTCAGCGGAACGGCGGTTCGTCGAACGAGCGCAGTTTGCGCGAATGCAGCGTCTCCATGTTGTTGCGAAGGAGGTCGAGCGCCGCGAGGCCGATGCGCAAATGCTGGGAAACCGCGCGTTCGTAAAAGACGCTCGCCGCCCCGGGCAGCTTGATTTCTCCGTGCAGGGGCTTATCCGAAACGCATAGAAGCGCGCCATAGGGCACGCGCAGCCTGAAACCCTGCGTCGCGATCGTTCCGGATTCCATGTCCACGGCGATGGCGCGCGACAGGTCGATGCGGCGGCGCTCCTGTCTCCAGCGCAGTTCCCAATTGCGGTCGTCGTAGGTGACGACCGTGCCCGTGCGCAATCGCCCTTTCAAGGCTTCGCCACTGTCTCCGGTTATGGCCGCCGCGGCGTCCTGCAACGCCACCTGAACCTCGGCCAAAGCGGGTATCGGCACGTCGGTCGGCACCAAGCCGTCGAGCACGTGGTCCTGTCGCAAATAGGCGTGCGCCAGAACATAGTCGCCGATCTGCTGCGACTGGCGCAAGCCGCCGCAATGACCCACCATCAGCCAGCAATGCGGCCGCAACACCGCGAGGTGGTCGGTGATGGTCTTGGCGTTGGCCGGGCCGACGCCAATATTGACCAGCGTCACGCCCTGGTTGTCGGGCGTGGCGAGATGGTAGGCGGGCATTTGCGAGCGATGCCAGGGGGAAGTCGCAGCCAGCGCCGCCGCCTCGTCAGGCGACAGGCTGGCGTCGATGCTCACATTGCCCGGCAGGTGCAGATGGGTGTAGGGGCCGCCGGCCCGCAACTGCTCAAGGCCCCATTGCACGAACTGATCGACATAGCGATGGTAGTTGGTGAACAGGATCCACGGCTGGACAAAGCGCCAGTCGGACCCCGTATAGTGAACCAGACGGCGCAACGAATAGTCGACCCGGATGGCGTCGAACAGCGCGAGCGGTCGGGGTTCTCCCACCCGAAGCCCGCGCAAGCCATCGGCGATTTCGTCTCCGACCGCCGAGAGCAGCGGGACCGGGAAGAACCGCGCGAGTTCCTCCGCCGTCACGGTCTGGCCCAGCTTTTCGAGGGATTCCGTGACATAGGCGTAGGGAATTTCCTGGGCGCCATAGCCGACTTCGAGCGTCGCGCCATATTCGGCGGTCAAGGGGCGAAGCTGTTCGAGCAGATAGGCGCGGAACGCCGATGGATGCGTCACCGTCGTCGTGTAGACGCCAGACGATTCGAACTTCGCGTAGGCGCGGCGGTTCGACGGACGGTCGCCGCTCGGAAAATAGGACACGCGCAGTTCAGGATAGCGAAAGCCCTGGCGCGTCTGCGCGGAGGGGCTTTGACGGCCGTCGAGGAAATCGTCGAGGGCGGCGCGCAGCGCATCGGTCGCCGACGCATAGAGCCGTTCGAGTTCGCTCACCGCCTCTTCCGGCGTGGCGACCGGACGTCCAGACGGCGCAGGTTGATCAATCGGGCGCATATCGGAAGCTCGCTTTTCTTTGTTTCAGGTCCACCGCGGGCAAGAAACGTCACGAATGGAGGTTCAGTTTGTGTATCACGCGATAAATCCGGGGCTTGGTCGAGGTCACGCGCCGTCGCGACGCGGCCGTTCGAGCGTGAAGGACTCGAAGGGCGAGAGCTGTCCGCCGGGGCCGGTCACGTCGTAATAGACCACCTTTATGCGCGTCATCGCCCCCGGGCCATCGCCCGGGTCCAATGTGAAGGCGGCGAAGCCGTAAGGCTGCGCGGCGTTACGGATGGCCGACCAGGGCGCGCTTTCCACCACGTACACCGGCGGTCTTTTCCCCGTTTTCGGGTCGGGTTCGCCGACCGCGACGATCACCCGACAGACCGGCGGATTGAACAGCAGTTCGTTGGACGGCGCCGAGGTTCCCCCGCCACCCAGCACCATGTGAACGGCGCCCTTGCTGGTGTCGATCACATCGGTCGCGCGAGCAACGGGTTTTGGCGTGCGGGTTCGATTGTCCTCGCAGCCGTGCAGGGGATGGGAGCGTTCGTAATGGTGTTCGTGTCCGCAAACCACCATATCGACGTTGTACCTGTCGAACAGCGGCAGCCATTGCTCGCGAATGCCGAGATCGGCGCCGTTGAACTTTTCGGCGGTCGAAATCGCGGTCTGGTGCATGCAGACGACGATCCAGTCGATGTCGCGGTTGGCGCGGGTCGCCGCCAGCTCCTGTTCGAGCCAGGCTTGTTGCGCCCCGTCCGAATAGCCGCGTACATAGGAGTCGCCGCTGTCCTGATAGACCACGTCGTCGTTGGCGAGGCTGATCACGCGGACCGAGCCGGCGGTGAAGGCGTACCAGAGACCGCGCGTCAGCTCGGTCTGTCCCAAAACCTCGGGCGTGGAGAAATAGGTCTGATAGGCCAGATAACCGATCGGGCCGTTGCCGCGTTCGTTCTCGTGATTGCCCGCGCAGGGCATCCACGGCCGGTTTCGAGCGCTGCGCGAATTGTTGGTCCAGAAATCCCACCAACTGCGGATGCGGTCTTCGGAGAGATTGGCGTAGCAGAGATCGCCGTTGAGCAAATGAAACAGCGGACCGACGCGCTCGACGCCGAGCGTGGTGTCGGCGCTCGCGGGCGAGCCGAGATTGTCGTTGATGAAAATCGGGGCGGGGAGCTTGACCCCTTCGGGAGGCGCGAATTTTCGTCCCAGTGTCGGCGTGCCCTGGTCGCCGAAGCTGGTGAAGGTCAAGGCCGCCCTGCCGCGCGGCGCGGTGCGGAACTGGCCGAATTCCGGCGTCGCGCCGTCATGCAGGGCGGCGTAGAGATAGGCCGTGTCCGGGCGCAAGGCGCGCAATCTGGCGTGGTGGACATGGACGGTTCGTTGGGATTTGGCGTCGGCATAGCTCGACGTCTCGGCGGAAGTTGTCTGCTCAAGCTTGCCATCGAGCATCCCGAGCAGCACACGCGGATTGTGAACGGGAGCGAGGCTGTGCCAGGACACGGTCATTTCGGTGGAGGCGTCGGCGCCGAATTGCAGATGCAGACCGGCCACCGGCTCCACCGCTGGCGGACTCGCCTGGATCGAGCTCTCGCGGGCGTTTTCTGCTTGCGCGCCGGCTGCGGACAAAAAAGCTAAAGCGCCAGGCGCCAGCCCAGCGGCCGCAAGCAGCCGCCGGCGTGAAACTTCTACATCGACCGTGGCTTCACTGTCCAAAATCGGCGCGCCCCTTGGCAGGAATGAGAGGAACATCCAAGAGTTATGGCATATCGATGAACCCGCCATGACAGCCGCGGGGCGGTTGCGCTCATGGCCGGCGGAACGGTCTCACGGATCTTGCACGCTGGCTGTGCCGATGAGGCTATTGCGTTGTCCCAGGTTTGTCCACATTTGGTGTCGTCGGCACGATAGCCGCCTGATTTTGGCTGCCGTATGAATCCAGGGCGGCGCCATGGGGATTGCGGCAGTCAATCCCGGAGGCTGCTTCTTGAGCTTTCTTCACGGCTTCGCGCCAAGGCGCCTGGGGCCTGGTCCCGCGCGTCCGAGTTCGTCGTCGGGATTTCGCAATGGGCATTCCTCCAGCGAGAGGCAGCCACAGCCGATGCAACTGGTGATCTGGTCTCGCAACTGGGTGAGGTTGAAGATGCGCTGCTCCAGCATATCCCTCCACGCCTTGGCGAAGCGCGCCCAATCCGCCTTGGTCGGCACGCGATCGTGGGGCAAGTCGATAAGTGCGTCCCTGACGGTGGCCAGGGGAACGCCCGCAAGCAGCGCAACGCGGATGATGGCGATGCGGCGGAGCACCGAGCGATGATAGCGCCGCTGATTGCCCTCGGTGCGCCAGCCCTTGATCAGGCTTCTGGCCTCATAGAAATGCACCGTGGACACCGCGACGCCGCTGCGCTTGGCGACCTCGCCGACCGTGAGTGCGGTTTTTGGAGAATTGTCGTTCACGGCCAACCTCAACGTGCAGCGTGAAATAGCGCCAGGGCGTGACGCCGGCAAGAACCGGAGCCACGCCGGCCCACCTATCCGAAGGGACCAGCGGACGCGCCCGCCATGTCGCCCGCCGCCAGCGCGCGATCCGGCTCGCCCGCCGCGCTCACGCGGTGATCCTGTGCGATCAGAGTGTAGAAGGTGGGCAGCACGAACAATGTGAACAGCGTCCCGACCAGCATGCCCATCACCACAACGATGCCGATGGCGAAGCGACTGGCGGCGCCGGCCCCCTCGGCGAGGATCAGCGGCGCCAGCCCGGCGACCATCGCCGCCGTCGTCATCAGCACCGGCCGCATGCGCACCGTGGCCGCCGCCACGATGGCCGCGCGCCGGTCGAGGCCTTTACCGGACTGAAGCTCGTTGGCGAAGGCCACCATCAGGATGCCATGTTTGGAGATCAGCCCAATCAGCGTCACCAGCCCGATCTGGGTGTAGATGTTGAGCGTGGCGAAGCCGAGATAGAGCGGCAGCAACGCGCCGCACACCGCCAGCGGCACCGTCACCAGGATCACCAGCGGATCGCGGAAGCTCTCGTATTGCGCCGCCAGCACCAGGAAGATGACCACGAGCGCGAAGCCGAACAGAACGGTCAGGCGGTTGCCCTCCTGCACGTATTGGCGGCTGTCGCCCAGCCAATCGATGATCACGCCGGGGGCGCGGGGCAGCGCGGACATGAACGCCACCGCCTGGCCCATGGTCACGCCGGGCCTGAGCACCGCCGACAGCGTCGCCGCGTTCATCTGGTTGAACTGCGGCAGCCGGTTGGCCTGCCCGACCACATCGCCCTTGATGAGGGTCGAGAGCGGCAGCATCGCGCCCGACTTGGCGCGGACGTAATAGCGGCCGAGCGTTTCCGGCGTCAGGCGGTCGTTTGGGGGCGCCTGCGGGACCACGTCATAGGACCAGCCAAAATAGTTGAAGCGGTTGACGTAGTTCTCGCCGACCAGCACCGCCAGCGTGTCGGCGATCGCCTGCATGGTGACGCCGACCTCGCCGGCCTTGGCGACATCGATGCGCAGGCGCGCGGTCGGGCTGTCAAAGGCGAGGTCGCTGTCAACGAAGACGAACAGGCCGCTGCCGCGCGCCGCGGCCTTCAGCGCCTCCATCTCCTGGTGGATGGTCTGAAAGCCGGCGGGCGAGCGCAGAACCATCTGGAACGGCAGACCGCCGGTCGAGGCTGGCAAGGCCGCCGGCTGGAACGGCGTGACGGAGGCGTCATGCACGACGCCTATGGCGCGATAGAGCTGGGTCTGGATGGCGTCGGCCGAGCGCTGACGCGCGCTCCAGTCCTTGAGGATGATGCCGCCAAAGGCGTTGTTGAGCCCATCGGTTCCGACCACGAAGAAATTGGCCGAATAGTCCGGAAAGGACTGGAAGATGCGCTGAACGCGCGCCGCCGCCGCCGCCGTATAGTCGAGATTGGCGTATTGCGGCGCGCGCACCGCAGTGAAAACGTAGCCCTGGTCCTCCTGCGGGGCGAGCTCGCGCTTGGCGCCGAGGAACAGCGCCACGATGGCGGCGAGCATGGCGATGGCGGCCAGCAGCACCACGGGCCGCATCGACAAGGTCATGTCGAGCACACGGCCATAGCCGGCGGCCATCGCGGCGAAGCGGCGCTCAACCGCCGTGGCGAACCCGCCCTCGACAGACTTGCCACGGAGCAGCCGCGCGCACATCATCGGCGACAAGGTGAGCGCGACCAGCCCCGACACCACCACCGAACCCGCCAGCGTGAAGGCGAACTCGCGGAACAGGCTGCCGGTGAGACCGCCCATCAGCCCGATCGGCGCGTAGACGGCGGCGAGCGTGATGGTCATCGCGATGACAGGGCCGATGATCTCGCGGGCGCCGACCAGCGCGGCTTCGATCGGCGCGCGACCCTGCTCGATGTGGCGATGAATGTTCTCGACCACCACGATGGCGTCATCGACCACGAGGCCGATCGCCAGCACCATGGCGAGCAGCGTCAGCAGGTTGAGCGAGAAGCCGAACGCCAGCATCAGCGCGGCGGCCCCCACCAGCGACAGCGGGATGGTGACAACCGGAATGATCACCGCGCGGCCCGAGCCGAGAAACAGGAAGATCACCACCACCACGATCGCCACCGCTTCGATGAGCGTGCGCCGCACCTCGTCGATCGAGGCGTCGACGAAATGGGCGACGTCGAACTGGTTCTCCACCTTGAGCCCGGGCGGCGCGACGCGCTGCATATCTGGAATCAACGCCTTGACCGCCGCCACAATCTCCAGCGGGTTGCCGTCGGGGGTGGGCGCGATCTTGAGATAGACGGCGCGGCGACCGCTGGCCCAGCCCAGAGTCTTGCGGTTTTGACCGCCAAGCTCGACGCTGGCGATATCGGAGAGCCGCACGATGCCGTCCGCGCCGGTCTTGATCACCATGTTGCGGAACTCGCCGACGGTGGTGACGTCGGTCGCGGCGGTGATGTTGGTGACCGTGCGCGCGTTTTCGAGCTGGCCTGGCGCCGCCTGCACGTTGTTGGCGCGCAAGGCCGCCGAGACATCGCCGGCGGTGAGGTTGCGGGCGGCGAGCTTGGCCGGATCGAGCCACACCCGCATGGCAAGCGCCTGGGCGCCGGCAAGGTCGGCCGAGGCCACGCCCTTGACCGAGGTGACCAGCGGCTGGCCGATGCGCGTCACGAAGTCGGTGATCTCCGGTATCGGCAGCGTGTCGCTGATGAAGGCGACATATTGCACGGCGGAGGCGCCGTCGGTGATCTTGGCGACCACCGGATCGTAAGCGCCTTGCGGCAGACGGTATTTGACCTGCTGCACCTTGGACAGCACCTCGGTCATCGCCCGATCGGCGTTGGCGTTCAGAACAAGCTTGGCCTTGACCTGGCTTTGGCCCATGGTCGAGGTCGAGGTCAGGTACTCGATGCCGCTCGCCGTCGCGATCGCCTGCGCAATGGGCGTGGTGACGAAGCCCTGCATCACATCCTGGGTCGCGCCCGGGAATGTGGTGTCGACCGTAATGGTCGCGCTTTGCAGATTCGGGTATTGCCGAACCGGCAGCGAGACGAACGCGCTGGCCCCGGCCAGCAGAATGAGAAGGCTGACCACCACGGACAGGATTGGCCGGCGGATGAACAGATCGGTGAACCGCATGGCGAGCCTCCTACTGGGGCGTTGATGCGACATCGGGGCCGACGACGCGCACGGGGACGCCCGGCTGAAGGCGAATTTGGCCATCGGTGATGACGATGTCGTCGGCGCCAAGACCGGTCTCGACCACGACGCTGTCGCCACGGCGCTGGCCGATGGTCACGCGCGTCAACTCGGCCCTCCCGTTCCTCACGACGAAGACGCTGTCCCCGGAGGCGCTGGTCTGGATCGCGGTGGCCGGCGCCAGGATCGCGTTGGCGCGAACCGGCTGCGCGACGCTCACCGTGACATAAAGCCCCGGTCTCAGCATCTGGTCGGGGTTGGCGAGCGTCGCCTGAACGCGGATGTTGCGCGTGTCCGGTTCGACGATCGGCTCGATTGCGTTGATGCGGGCCGGGAAGGTCGCGTTCGGATAGGCATCGGCGCGGACGGTGGCGTCGCCGCCGACGCGGAGCTTCGCCAACTCCTGCTGCGGCAAGGTGAAATTGACATAGAGCCGATCGAGCGCGGTCAGCGTCGCCATGGCCTCGCCGGCATTGACATACTGGCCGAGATTGACCCGTCTGATGCCGATCAGGCCGGCGAACGGCGCCCGGATGGTTTTTTGCGCGAGGTTTGCGTCGATGCGCTGGAGCGCGGCCTCGGCCTGCTCCAGCTCCGCTTCGCGCTGGTCCAAAAGCTGCCTGGAGACGGTGTCGGAGGGCGCGAGCCGGCGGGACCGGTCATATTGCAGCCGCGCGAACCGGACCCGCGCCGCCGCGTCGGCGCGCTCCGCCCGCTCCGGCGCATCGTAAAGCTCGACCAGCGGCGTTCCGGCCTCGACCCGCGCCCCCGCCTCGAAATGGATGGCGGTCACGCGTCCAGCGACCTCGGGCGCCAGCGTCACCGCCTGCGCCGCCTCCAGCGCGCCGGTGGCTTCGAGCGATTGCGACAAGGTTTCGGGGCGGACGGTCTGGGCCGAGACCTCGATCGGCGGCCGGGACGGAGCGGCGGCGGAGGGCGCCAGTCGCGCCTGCCGCCACAGATGGATGCCGGCGAAGACGGCCAGCAGCGTCAGGAACGTGATGACCAACGGCGCGCGCAGGCGCCGCTGCTCTGGAAATCGTCGCAAGGCATCGAGCATGTCGGCTCCGCATGGATGTTGCGCGCGCCAAGCTCCGATTCGATTTCCCGCCGGGATGACGAGCGGCCAATCGGGGTTCGGACGCGCGAACCGACATTATTGCTACAACCTGAACAATGGTTGAGGTCAAGGTCTATCCTGGCGCACAATGTCGCAGGCGCGGACCCGCGCCGTCAAAATCCGAAAATGACCGGCGCGGTTCAACGAGCGCCGTCAACCTCGCGATCGCCGGGGGCGAGTTGACCCTGCCGATGGGGCCCTCGGAAAGCGGCAAGACGACGCTGCTCCATTTGGGGCCGGAGGAGTCACGCCGCCTTCATGCCGCGCAATTTCTCCAGCAGAGCCGCGTTGACGGACCCTGGCGGCAGGGCGACGCCGGCCTGGTCGTTGTGGATCCATCTGACCGAGGCGGACACCTCTTGGCCGTTGGCAAAGCGCAGGATGGTCGCGTCGCCAATCTCGATCCCGCCGATCGGCGAGACCTTTGCTCCGGAGCGGCTGACGTCGAACAATTGGGTTGGAATGACTCCGCGCTCGGTGACGAGTTCCGCGGCCACGCCGAGTTCATGGCGATCATTGTCGCGACGGTCCAGCGGTCCCCGCCGCAGGCTGACGAGGAATTGCTTCACTGTCGCGTTGAGATGGCCGCCTTCGTCTCCGATCGCGCCAGCGGCGGCGGTGACGTTGCGCGCAAGTCCCAAGCCCTCTTCGGCCGTGGACTGGATGCCCGACAAGGCCTCCTGAACCTGCCGCGTGCGCAAAAGGGTCGTCTCCAGATGATCGGCGATCTCGCCGGCGCCGACGATCTGGCTTTCGATCCGGGGCAGAGCCGCGCCCGTCACCTGATCGATGTCGGCGATGCGGTTGCCGATTTCGCCGGTCGAGGCGACGGCGGCTTGGGTGGCCTGCTCCACCTCGGCGATCAGGCTGGAGATTTCCTCGGTGGCCTTGGTGGTCTGCTCCGCGAGGGACTTGACCTCGCCGGCGACCACCGCGAAACCGCGTCCGGCTTCGCCCGCGCGCGAGGCTTCGATGGTGGCGTTCAGCGCGAGCAGATTGGTCTGGACCGCGATCTTGTTGATGATCCCGACAATGGCGCCGATCCGCGCCACGGCGCCGTTCAGGCTTTCCACGGCCCGTCCCGTGATGTGGGCGGCCGCCACGGCGTCGCGCGCGATGTCGGCGGTCCGGCGCATGGAGGTTCCGACGTCCTGGGCGGAGGCCGCGAGCCGGTCGGCGGCGGTTTTCACCGCCTCGACGCTGCCCGACGC
Organism: Rhodoblastus sphagnicola; assembly: GCF_002937075.1. Lineage (GTDB taxonomy): Bacteria > Pseudomonadota > Alphaproteobacteria > Rhizobiales > Beijerinckiaceae > Rhodoblastus > Rhodoblastus sphagnicola. The sequence goes on along the minus strand of NZ_NHSJ01000042.1, from coordinate 20 downwards.
CTCTTCGGCCGCCCACATCA
>NZ_NHSJ01000041.1 GCF_002937075.1 Rhodoblastus sphagnicola | reverse complement strand
AGCACGGGGGCGGTCGTGGCGTGGGCGTTGGCTTCGGTGGCGGCGGCGATGGCGGCGGCGGCCCAGTCGAGGCGGCGCATCGAGGCGGCGAGGCGCGCGACGGCGCTGGCGGCGGCGGAAATGCGCTCGGGCGCGTATTCGGCGCTGAACAAAGCGCGGCGCTGGTTGGCGATAATTGTGCCCGCCAGCACGATATGGCGCGGCGCCGAGACCGGCGGCGCCGGCGCCGTCGCCCCGAAAAATTCCGCGCGCAGCACGCAGAGCGTCACATGCTCCATTTCATAGCGCAGATGCTGGGCGACCTCGTCCTCGGTTTCGCCGGCCAGCGCCGTGAACACCATGTTGCATTGATAGGGCTCGTAGTCGGCCAGCGGCTTGGGCGGATGCAGCGGCGCATAGTCCACGGCGATCAGGCGCGGCGTGTTGAGGATCAGGTTGAGCGGATCGGAGCCGCAGAAAAAAGAGTTTTCGGCGGGCGTGTAGCGGATCAGGGTGACGGCCTGGCCCTTGCCGAGCGCCCCGCGCGCGACGGCGCGGGCCTCATCGTCGAACAAGGCGAGCCAGGCGTCGCGCGAGGCATGATCGACCGCGACTTCGGTTGTTTCGGGCGCGGCCGCTTCACCCTCCACCATCAGATGCGCGCGCAACAGCCGCGACAGCTTTCCCGAAACCTTGTCGGCGTCGGACGGCAGGACCTCGGTCTCCTCCATATGGCCGATCCATTCGCCGACCTGGTCCAGGGCGGCGAAGAGATCGTCGACAATGTCGGGATTGAGCGCGAGTTTTTCCGCCCGGACAGCGCCGAGCAGATCCTCGGCGACATGGATGAGCTTGGTCAGCGCCGGCGCGTCGAACAGCCCGGACGAGCCCTTCAGCGTATGAACCGCGCGAAAAACCTCGTTGACGGCGGTGGCGTCGTCTGGCGTCTTCTCCAGCGCCAACAGGCTGGTGGAGGAGGAATCCAGCAGTTCGCGCGCTTCGGGAATGAAGCGGGCGAGCAATGGATTGGTCATAGCGCCGCTCCGGTCAGCAGCCGCGCCATGGTGGCGAGGTCGTCCGGCGCGGCCGGCTTGTAGATGTGATAATCCGAGCCGCGCGTCTCCGAGGCGGGGGAGGGCGGTTCGGTGCTGATGGTCAGGATCGGCAGCGTGGCGAGTTCAGGGTCGCGGCGCAGCGAGTCGATCATGGTATAGCCGTCCATTTTCGGCATGTTGACATCGACGATGGCGAGGTCGAACACCGCGCCCATCGCGCGCTCCAGCCCTTCCAGACCATTGACGGCCTCGTCCACGCCAAAGCCGGCGCCTTCGAGAACGGAACGGTAGTAAGCGCGGGTGGTGACGCTGTCGTCGACGATAAGAACCCGTTTCATCTCGGTCATCCCTACGGTCTTTGCGGTTTCTGATAGACGATGGTTCCGGCGAACTTGCGTGGTCGGAACAGCGAGGACATGCGGCTCATGCTTTCGGAATGGCCCAGGCAGATGAAGCCGCCGGGCGCCATCGACTCGTAGATCAGCTCCACCGCCTCGCGCCGCGATACATCGTCGAAATAAATCAGCAGATTGCGGCAGAACACCACATCGACGTCGCGCATCCGCGCCATGGCGATGCGATCGATCAGGTTGATGGCGGAAAAGTCGATGGACTCGCGCAATTCGTCGCAGATCTGGAAGTCCTCTCCGGCCGGGCGGAAATATTTGCGCCGCAGCGCCGGCGAGACGCGCTGCACGGAGCGGGCGCTGTAGCGGCCCTCGCGCGCCTTGGCGAGCACCACGGAATCGATGTCGGAGCCGCAGATCTCGATGGCGAATTCGTCCGACCGCCGCCAGTTTTCCAGAATATGGATGGCGATGGAATAGGGCTCCTCGCCGGTCGAGCAGGGCATGGACCAGATGCGGATCACGCGGCCGGGCGTGCGCTCCTTGGCGATTTCCGGCAGGATGCCCTGGACCAGGGCGTCAAACTGGTAATCCTCGCGCAGGAAATAGGTTTCGTTGACGGTCAGCAGGTTGACGAGTTGCTGCAACTCGACGCCATTGAGGTCGAAGCGCAGCATGGCGAAGTAATCGCGGAACGACGTCGCCTCGCGCACGCTCATGCGCTCCTGGAGACGGCGCTTGACGAAATAAGCCTTCTTCTCGTTGAAGCTGATTCCGGTCTTCTGGTAGAAAAATTCGTAAAAACGGGTGTATTCGTCGGGGGTGAAATCGTGGAAGACGGCGGCGCCCGCCCGCTCGGCGGACATCATCTGGGCTCTCCGAGGCTCCGCAAGAGGGACCTCACCACGAATTGCACCTGGTCGACTTCGGGAAAGCGCGCAGCGAACTGCGCCAGCCGGCCCGCGCTCCTGAAATCGTCGGTGTGGGTGAGGCCATCCACTGCCCCCAGGCAGATGTTGACGTCGGGCTCGCTCAGCAGAACCTGCTCCAGCAATTCGACGGCGTGCGGATGCGGAATCTCGCTGAGCACATTGACCGCGAGCAGCCGCTGCTTGCGGTCGGGCGAGGCCAGCAGGACCGGCATCTTGTCGATGGATTCCTCCGGCATGGACCAGAGCGCCTCCATGACCTCGTTGCGCAGGGCGGCGTCGCCCTTGTCGAAGATCGAGGCCAGCAGATCGGCGACTTCAGCGGATTTCTGGCCGATGAGATTGCTCAACAGCGCCGCGCGCACGTCGCGCTCGGGCTCGACGGCGAGGCGGCGGCACAGGTCGTCCACGACGGCCGTCACGCCGCGCAGGGCTTGGGCGGCGTGTCTGCGCAAAGCGGGATCGGCGTCGTCGAGATCGCGGACCGAGGTCTTCTCGTCGAAATGCGGGACGGCCGGTTCGGCCGACTCGGAGCGCTTAACCAGCATGACGTCCCCCCTGCTTGAACGCGCCGTGGACGCGCAGCCAGATGCTCACTTGTTCGGCCACGTCCTCGTCGGCGAGCACGACGCTGGCGCCCTTGCGCGCGATCAGCTCGGCGGGCATGCCGAACACCACCGAGGTGTCCTCGTCCTGGGCGATGGTCTGGCCGCCGCGCTGCTTCAGCTTGGTCATGGCTTCGGCCCCGTCATTGCCCATGCCGGTGAGCAAGACGCCGATCAATTGTTCGGCCGGCAACTGGGACAGCGCGCTTTCCACCATGCGTTCGACGCTCGGATGCCAGAAATAATCGGCGCCCGCCGGCATGGGCATGGCGAGCAACCGGCCGCCGCGCTGGGAGAACACGACGTCGCCGTCGCCCCGCGCGATATAGATGCGTCCGGCCACGACCGGCATCTGGCTGTCGACCTCGACCACTTCGAGATGGCAGATGGTGTTGAGGCGGCGGGCGAACACGCCGGTGAAATTGCCGGGCATGTGCTGGGACACCACCACCGGCCAGGGCAGGTTCGCCGGCAACAGCGGCAGGATGCGCTCCAGCGTGGTCGGGCCGCCGGTGGAGACGCCGATCAGCACCATGCCGACGGCGGCGACCCCGCGCGCGGGAGGCGTCGTCTTCGGCGGCGCCTCCCGCGCGCGCTGGCGCTGCTCGACGAGGCGATGGCGCAGATTGGTGGCGCGCTTCAACCGGGCCTTGGCGGCGCCCTTGATCTTGGCGATCAGGCTTTCCTCGATCCGGTCGATGGTGAGCGAAATCGTGCCGCTCGGCTTCTTCACGAAATCGACGGCGCCCAGCGCCAGCGCCTCGAAAGTGGCCTCGGCGCCTTCCTCGGTGAGCGAGGACACCATCACGACCGGAGTCGGCTTGTTGGCCATGATCCGCGACAGGCAGGTCAGGCCGTCCATTTCCGGCATGTTGACGTCGAGCGTCACCACGTCGAAGTCCTGGCGTTCGAGCAGGTCGAGCGCCTCGATGCCGTTGCGCGCCGTCGCGGTCTCGAAGCCGCGCTCCTTGGAAAGCAGATTGTTCAGATGGCGGCGCATCAGCGCGGAATCATCGACGATCAGCACTCTGATCATTGCGCCCTGTCCCCCCCGATTTCAGACTTGCGATTTCAGACTTGCGCTTTCAGGCCGCGACGGCGTCGCCGCCGCCCTCGACCGCGCGCCCGATGTCGCGAGATTCCTCGGCCTTGAGCAATTGCAGCACGTCGAGCAGCAGGATCAGCCGCTTTTCCTTGTCGAGATTGGCGACGCGGCGGATGATGGCCTTCTGTTCGCCGGACAGGTCCGGCGCCGGGCCGATGGCGCCGACGGGAATGCGGCGCACTTCCGAGACGTGATCGACGATGAAGCCGGTGCGCGCGCCTCTGATGGTGAAGACCATGATGCGCTGGCGGTCGTTGCGCGCCAGCGCCTCCAGCCGGAAGCGCTTGCGCTGGTCGATCACCGGCAGCACCGCCCCGCGCAGGTTGATCACGCCTTCGATGAAGTCGGGGGTGTTGGGAATGCGCGTCAGTTCGGACGGCACCCGCACGATTTCCTGCACGACGTCGATCGGCACGCCATATTCCTCGCCCATCAGGCGGAACAGCACGAATTGTTCGTCGTCGTCGAGGGTCGCGGCCCTGTTTTCGCTTTCGCCGGCGCCAGCCATGTGTTCCTCGTCGTCCCCGGTGATCTGTCGCAATTCGGTTTCGTCGAACATCGCCTGCGCGGAGAGAATCGAAACCAGGCGCTTGCCGTCGTTGAGCCGGCAGATGGCGGAAATTTCCCCGCGATCTCCCGCGCAAAGCAGGTCGGGAACCGGCTCGACCATGGCGCGGCTGACGCGTAAAACTTCCTTGACGCTGTCCATCACTACGCCGACGCCGGGACCATCGCCGAGCGACACCACCACCACCTTGTTGGTTTCGGTGAGTTCGGCCGCGGGCAGGCCGAACAAGGCCCGCAGCGACACCAGCGGCAGCAGGCGCTGGCGCAGGGTGATGACGCCGAGCACGTGATGCGGCGCATTGGGAACTTCGGTGATCGCGTTGGGAAGCTGGACGATCTCCTGCACCCGCTCGATGGGGAAGGCGTATTCTTGCCCGGCGACCTCGAAGCTGACCAACTGGTCCTCGTCGACCGCCTCGACGGTCTTCTCCTGCGTCTTTTCGTGCGCCAGCCGCCCGGCGCTTTCGCCGGCCTCGCTGAACTGGCCGTCGCCGCCGAATTCGCGGCGGAAAATGGCCTGGCAATCCAGGATCATCAACACCGAGCGCCCATCGGCGTCGCGGATCAGCCCGTCGAGCACTTCCGCGTCGAGGGCGCTGCGAATGGCCGAGGCCGGCTCGATGCGCTCCTTCTCGATGGTGACGACATTGGCCATGCGGTCCACCACCAGGCCCACGGGCCGGCCGTAGTCGAGCACGACCACCCGAGTCGCGTCATCCGCTGGCTTTTCGGCGAAGTTGAAGGCTCGGCGCAGATTGACGACGGGCAGCACGACGCCGCGCAGATTGGCGAGGCCTTCGAGCGAGGCCGGGCACAATGGCATATGCACGACATTGGGCGGCCGGATGATTTCCTGCACGTCCTCCAGGGCGACCGCGAAACGCTCGCCCCCGATATGGAAAATGACGAATTGCCGGGAATCGTCGGCGGCGGCTTCCGCGCCGCCGCCGAATTCGGCTCTGAGGGTTTCGAGCGTCTGCGCGACTGTGGACATGTCCATTCTCCTCCTGGACGAAAGGGCAGGAATGGACTGGATCAGCCGGATTGCAATTCGTCGGCGAGCGAAGCGATTTCCTCGATGGCCGCGGCGAGCTGTTCGGCTCCCTTGGATTGCTGGTGGGCGGCGGTCGAGGCTTCGCCCGCCGATTTGGTCGCCTGGGTGGCGGCGGCGGCGATTTCCTCGACGCCGGCCTGCACCTCCTTGACGACATCGGTGATTTGCGCCGAGCCGCTCAGGATGTCCTCGTTGTCCTTGAGCACGTCCTTCATGTCCTTGGCGATGCTGTCGAGATTGACGGATATCCGCCGGTTCTTTTCCATTTCAACCACGGCCGCCTCGGTGATCTCGGCGAGATCGAGCCGCACGGTGGCGATGGTGTCCTGGATGGCCTTGACCGTATCCTTGATGCGGTCGGCGTTTTCGGCCGAATCGCGGGCGAGGTTGCGGATGTCGGTGGAAACGACCGCGAAGCCCTTGCCGAATTCTCCGGCGCGGGCCGCTTCGACCGAGCCGTTGACCGCGAGCATGTTGGTCTGGATCGAGACGGTGGTGATGGCGTCGACGATCTTGTCGATGCGGCGGCTGATTTGCTCCAGCGCGGCGATCTGGTCGCGGCTGGCGCGGGCGGAATCCGCGGAGGCGCGCACGCCCTCGATCAGCGTATCGATCGCGGCCTTGTTGGTGAACAGCAGGTCGGCGATGGCGCGGGTGCGCTCGACCGAGGTCTGGGAATTGTTCTGCGCGAGAATCGCGCCTTTCTCGATCTGCGCCATGGCGGCGGCCGATTCCTGCGAGGCCGAGGCCTGCTGGGCGGCGCCGCGGCTGATCTGCTCCAGCGCGGTCATGATTTGCGCCGAGGCGCGGTTGATTTCCTCGACGGCGCTGGACAGTTCTTCGGCGGCCGAGGCCACTTCCTCGGCGCTCTTGCCGATATTGGTGCTGTTCTTGAGCTCCTCGGACAGTTCCGACAGCTCGGAGGCGGCCTGTTCGCTCTGATTGAGCGCCTGGCTTTGTTGCACGATGGTCTTGGTGGCCTCCTCGCAGGCGGCGCCCTGTTCCTCGGCGGCGGAAGCGATCAGTTCCGAACCCTTCTGCGCCTGGACGGCGGCCACGCTCGATTCTTCGTTGACGCGCGCGATTTCGCGGCAGGCGGCGATCACGCCCTGCATGTTGGCGCGGATGTTTTCGAGGCCCTCGATCACTTCCTTGCCCTTGCGCACTTCTTCGCGCGCCGCGTTGGCCGAATTCCCGATGCCCTCCGCGATCGTGGCGACATCCTTCTGGATCTGTGCGATCAGATCCTGAATGTCGCGCGCGGATTTCTCGCTGGTCTCGGCCAGCGTCCGCACCTCGTCGGCGACGACGGCGAAGCCCTTGCCGTGCTGGCCGGCGCGGGCGGCCTCGATGGCGGCGTTGAGCGCCAGCAGGTTGGTCTGGTCGGCGATGCGGGCGACCGCCTTGACCACTTCGCCGATGGCGGCGGCCTGACGGTCCAGCTCCTGCACCATCTTGACGGAGGCGTCCTGACGTTCGGACGCGCGCGCAATGGCTTCGATCCCCATGCCGACCTGGCTGGAGACATCGACGATTGTCGTGGAGAGCGTATCGGTGCGGGCGACGGCGCGTTCGGCGTTGTCCTTGGCCTTGACGATCAGCGCGGCGCCATGCGTCACCGCCTTCAGCGAGCGCTGGGCGGCGTTGGCGGCCTGTTCGGCGCCCACCGCGATCTGCTCGGCGGAGGCGCGCAATTCCTCCACCGCCGAGGTCGCCTCGGTGATGCCCGAGGACAATTCGGTGGTGGCGGCGGCGATGCGTTCGGCCGCCATCTGCTGGCGGGCGAAGGTTCGGGCCTTGCGCTTTTGCACATCGGCGCCGAGACGATTGGCGCGACCGGCGCTCTCGGCGTCGTCATGGACTTCGGTTGAAGAATTCACGAATTTTTTGGCGAGCGCCATAGGATCCCCCCGGCAGGCCTGAAGCAGAGCGGGGACCATGATCGCGGCGGCTTGTGTGGAGCTTGCCCGCAAAACAGGCGCCGCGCCCGTCCCGGTCAGCCGGCGGCGCCGTTTTTGACCAAGCCCTCATTTTGGGCCAAGTCCTCATTTTGGGCCAAGTCCTTGTTTTGACCACAGTCAAACAAGATAACGGCGAGGACGTGCTATTTTTCGTCGAGTTTTGGTAATGGAGGCATTCGACATGGTCCGGAAAGAGATGAGCGCCCTGCTGCGTTCTCCACTGTTCCAGACGATCGGGGCCGGCCTTTGCGGCATCCTGGAGGAGTCAGGCTCCCTCCAAGACTTTCGTCGCGGCGAGATGGTGTTCTGGCAGGGCGAGTCGGCCGAGTCGCTGCTCGCCGTCCTCTCGGGCTGCATTAAACTCTGCCGCGAGACCGGCGGGCATGAACATGAAGTCATCGGCGTCCTCACCGCCGGCCAGGTCTATTTCGAGCCGTCGATGTTCGGCTACGGCCGCCATCACGTCATTGCGGAAGCCGTGTCCTCCGTGCGCGTCGTCCGCCTCGACGCGGAAATCCTGCGCGCGGCGATCTTGCGGCGGCCCGAACTCGCCTTCGAACTGATGGCGCTGTCCTCCGCCGCCAACAAGGGGCTGGTCGAGCAGGTCGAGCAGTTGAAGACCCGCTCCGTGCCGCAGCGCATCGGCGCCTTCCTGCTCCATCAGGCGGAGCTGGCCCAAACGCCGACCCGATATCCGCCCGCCTTCGCGCTGCCGTTCAGCAAGACGCTGATCGCCCGCTTCGTCGGCGCCAAGCTGGAAAGTTTTTCACGCTCGCTGGTCCCCCTGGCCGAACAGGGGGTCGAGATCAGCAGCGACCGGGTCACGATCGCGGACGTCGAGCGCCTCGCCGCCTTCGTTCATGGCCCGGCCGGCGACAAGCCGCATGACCGTCGCCCGATCCTCACCCGGTTCGCGTCGATGGGAAAGCGCCAGAAATTCAACGACGGGCTGGTGCGCTCCTGGCGCAAGGCGCAAAGCGCGGGCGCGCCGATTTCGCTGTTGCTGATCGAGGTCGGCCAAACTCAGTCGGGCCAAGCCCGGTTCGGTCAAGATCATGCGGCCAAAGCCCCCCTGGGAGAAGCCGATCGCGGCCTGCTGGCGTCGGTGGGCGACAACATCGCCCGCGAGGCCGATCGCCACGGCCGGTTCATGGTGCATTACGGCGACGACATTTTCGCGCTCGCCGCGCCCCAGACCGACGACGGCGACGCCATGCGTCTGGCCGAAAGGCTGGCGATCCTGCTCGAACATGAAGCGAGCCGCCATGCCGACGCCCCCGTGGTCGCGGCCATCGGCGCGGCGACCATCTTTCCCACGGCGCAGGATCACATCGAAAAGATCGTCTGCTTCGCCGACATCGCCCTCTACCGCGCCAAAACCCTCGGGCGCGGGAAGATCTGCCGCTTCCACGACGATCCGTCCTGCGCGAAGGCGCGGCAAAGCCCGTCGGGCGGCGCCCGCATCCCCGTGATCGAGTCGCCCTATTGCGCGACCTGCCGCAAGGACGCGCCCTGCGGCTGAATCCGCGACAATTAGCCGCGCTCTCAAGAGAACTGCGCGCTTGACGGCGCGGCGCGCGCGGCGGAACCATCGCCCCCGCCTGGGAGAGCTTCGGCAAGAAGCTGAGAGGCCGCTGGCGCGGAAAGCTTTCGCGCGGCGCGGCGATCCCCAACACCTGATCCGGGTCATGCCGGCGGAGGGATGGCGTTCGCTGCGAATCCTCTTTGTTTTTCGCGCGCGCGAAATCCCGACGTCCCCGTGCCCGGAAACGTCGAGGAGGCGCGGGATGCGCATTAGGGTTATCGGAGCGGGCGTCGCGGGTTTGACGGCGGCCTATGAATTCGCGCGGCGCGGCGCGGAGGTCGAGATCGTCGAACGCGAGGAGGGGCCGGGACGCGGCTGCTCCTGGTACGCCGGCGGCATGGTCGCGCCCTGGTGCGAACTCGATTCGGCCGAGCCTCTGGTCGCGCGCCTGGGCATGGAGGCGCTGGTCTACTGGACGCAAACGGTCCCGGTGGCGGAGACGCGCGGCAGCCTGGTGGTGGCGACGCCGCGCGACCAGGTCGAGCTTCGCCTGTTTGCGCGCCGCACCGAGCAATTCGAGGAGATCGGCGGCAATCGCCTCGCCGAACTCGAACCCGACCTCGCCGGCCGCTTTTCCCGCGCCTTGTTCTTCCCCAAAGAGGCCCATCTCGACCCGCGCGTCGCGCTGGAAGCCGTGACGCGGCGGCTGGCCGCCATGTCCAACGCCCGCTTCCGCTTCGGCCTCGACGCCAACGACGCCGACGGCGAGGCCGACTGGACCGTGGATTGCCGGGGCTATTCCGCCCGCGACAAGCTGAAGGGCCTGCGCGGCGTCAAGGGCGAGATGATGGTGCTGAGCACGCAGGACATCAGCCTGTCGCGCCCGATCCGCCTGCTGCACCCGCGCCATCCCGTCTATGTGGTGCCGCGCGAGGATCAGCGCTTCATGATCGGCGCGACCCAGATCGAGAACGAGGAGCGGGCCAGGGTCACGGCCCGTTCGATCGTGGATCTGGTCAACGCCGCCCACGCCATCCACCCCGCGCTGGCCGAGGCGGAAATCGCCGAGATGGGCGCGGACCTGCGGCCGGCCTTCCACGACAACCTGCCGCGCATCATCGTCGAGGGCCGCACCATCTTCATCAACGGCCTGTTCCGCCACGGCTTCCTGCTCGCGCCCTCGCTGGCGCGCCAGACGGCGGATTTCGTGTTCGGCGGCGCCTTGGCGCGCGACCTCATGCGCGCGGCGACCTCGCGGATCGAACTGGCCGGGGCGTTGTAAAACTCAGGCGCCGCCGTTCATCCAGTCCTCCAGGGCCGCGAATGTGTCGGTGGCGCCCTCCAGCATGGCGTCCCAAAGACCGTCGGCCATCGCCTGCTCGATGGCGGCGCAGCACTGCCGCCATTGCGCATCGGCGCCGCCGCGGCCCGAAAGAAAGCTCCGGCCGGTTTCCCCGCCTTCGCCGAGCAGCGGGTCGAGCGCCTTGGCCAACAGGCGCCCGCCGAGCGTCGAGCCCGCCCGAACATAGAGACTGCCGACAAGGCGCCCATAATTGGAAAAATCCGGGAAAATGGATGGGCAAGCCATCGGCAAACCCGTCAGGGCGTCGTCGTCGGCGCCGAGAGCGCTGAGATCTTCGCGCAGCAATTTCGCACGCGGCGCCAGCACAGCCTCCAATCCCGCCCGGTCCGCCCACGCGCTCGCGGCGACACAGGCTTCGAGCGGCGCGTGAAAACCGTAAAGCCGCGCCAGCAGGGCGCGATAGGCCGGCAGGTCGAGGGTTCCGCCGGCCAGGGCGGCGAAGGCGGGTTGCCGGTGCAGGCGTTCGTGATCCGCCCGCGTGGCTTCGCGCAACCGGACCCGTCCTTCGAGACGCCCGACGCCCGGCGTTTGTGAGGTCGGCCGCATGTTCATGCTTGCTTCCAATCTGAAAATGACGCCCGCATTCCCTGGCATAAAATTAACAATCAATCATTGAGAATTGCGCCCGCCGCAACACCGCCTGTTGGCAATTGGTCGAATGCGCGCGTCCGCGCCTCTCGACGGACCTGTTCAATATCTCATTTTTTCTAAATTTCTTCCAATAAAGACTATGTATCCAGGCCTCTTGCATTACCGAGCGTCATGTATAAGACCGTCTCAAGTGAGAGACGGCATTAATACTCATGTGTCAATCAGTTAAGAATGCAGATTTTTGTGCATCGGCCGGGCGGTCTTCACCCTATTCGGCCCCTCCCGCGACACAAGAACATGAGCGGAGCAAGCAGACGTGTGTCCTGGCGTGAGCGCGGTTCAATCGCGCGCCGATCTCGACCGTCCCAAGGCGGGCGGCGCGGCCCAGGGGCGTCGCTTGGTTTCGCGCCGATGTTGATGAAGGACGCAAGCCATGGTGACACAGTCTCTCCCCCGCCATGCGGAACTGTCCGCCGAGGGACTGGCCGACTTGGCCGATATGGCCGACTTTGGCGGTCTGACCGCCTGCGACCGCGAACCGATCCACCTGTCGGGCGCCATCCAGCCGCACGGGCTGCTGCTCGCCGTGGACTCCGCCACCCTGCGCATAGCGGCGGCGAGCGCCAACATGGTGCAACAGCCGCATTGGGGACCGGCCATGCTCGGCGCGCGGCTCGACGAGGTGTTCGAGGCGCGCGTCGTCGAAACCATCCAAAACTTCGACGATTCGATCACGCCCTATGCGGTCCTGCCCGAACGCGTTCCCCTGCCGGCCGGGCCGGCCGGCGCCAATGAATATGACGTGATCTCGCACTGTCGCGGCCCCCATCATATTCTCGAATTCGAGGACTCGAGCGGCGCCGGCGCCGATTCCGAATTCCTGCTGAACCAATACGCCACCACCAAGGCGCTCTACGCCGCCGACAGCGTCGAGGGCCTGTGCGAGGTCGCCGTCCGGGAAATTCGCCGCCTCAGCGGCTTCGACCGCGTCATGATCTACCGCTTCGACGCCGACGCCCATGGCTGCATCGTCGCCGAGGCGCGCGTCGAGGACGCCGAGCCGTTCCTGGGCTTGCACTTTCCCGCCTCCGACATTCCGCGCCAGGCCCGGGCGCTTTACCTGCGCAACTGGATTCGCGTCATCCCCGACGTCGATTACACGGCGGTTCCCTTGCTGGCGGTCCCGGAGACCGGGGGCGCCGACCAGATCGACCTGAGCATGGCGGTGCTGCGCGGCGTCTCGCCCTATCATCTGAAATATCTGCAAAACATGGGCGTGAAAGCGACGTTGACGATTTCGCTGGTGATCGACAACCAGCTCTGGGGCATGATCGCCTGCCATCATGACCAGCCCCGGCGCGTCGGCCATCTGCGACGCCTCGCTTATGAGGCGCTCGGCCAGCAACTGGCCGTGCGGCTGCGGGCGGCAGAACTGGCGGGCGTCCATGGCCGCGTGCAGCGCCTCAGCCGCATTTCCGCGCAGGTCGTCACCGCCATGGCTTCCGCCGAAAATAGCGCGCGCGGCGCGGAGAGCGCGCGGGACGCCCTGCTCGCCATGGTCGCCGCCGATGGCGTGGCGCTGGAGATCGAGGGCGAGCGCTTCAGCGCCGGAGAAACTCCGCCCGCCGACGTCCTGGACGCTCTGCTTCCCACGCTCGCCGAGCGCGCCGGCGCCGGGCCAAATCTCTGGTTCTCCGACCATCTGGCGGGAACGGCCGGCCTGCCCATCGCGCCCGATCCATGGCCGCAAACGGCCGCCGGCGTGATGTATCTGCCGCTGCCCGGCCACGGGCGCAATTTCGTCATCTGGTTTCGCGGCGAGCGCGCGCAAACCGTGCGCTGGGCCGGTCGCGCGGACCTGCCCAAGGATCAGGCGCTCGAACCGTTGCAGCCGCGCGCGTCCTTCGCCGAATGGCTGGAACAGGTCCGGGGCCGCAGCCTGCCCTGGCGCCCGGAGGAGGTCGCGATCGCGACCGAACTCGCCCAGGCCATGCCGGAGGTGCTGATGCACCGGGCGCAGAACCGCCTCGCCCGGCTCGCCCTGCACGACCCGCTGACGGGCCTGCCCAACCGCATCTATCTGCTCGACAGACTGAACGTCGCCCTCGATCTCGGCGGATCGGATCTCAAGGTCCGGCAAAACGCTGTCAGCATGCTGTTCATCGACCTCGACGGCTTCAAGGCCGTCAACGACACGCACGGCCACGACATCGGCGACGAATTGCTGAAGCAGGTGGCGCGGCGCATCTCGGTTCTGTTGCGGCCACAGGATTTCGTGGCGCGGATCGGCGGCGACGAATTCGTCGCGGTGATCTCAAGCGCCGGCCCGCACGACGCCAGCGCCATCGCGCAGCGCGTGCTCGAAGCCTTCAGAACCCCCTTCCTGCCGGGGGATTTGCGCGTTCTGGTGACCGCGAGCATCGGCATCGCCAACATCCCGGCGGGCATGTCCCCGAGCGAGGCGCTGCGGCAATCGGACACGGCCATGTATCACGCCAAGCGCTCCGGGCGCGATCAGGTGGCGCGCTATGACGGCGCGGCCAAGACCTCGGTCACCCCTCATCGCCTCGAGGCGGAGGAATTGCGCCACGCCATCGAGGCGGGCGAAATCACGCCGGTCTACCAGCCGGTCTGGGACATTTCGCGGGAGGGCGAGCCCGTCCTTCACGGCTACGAAGCGCTGGCGCGCTGGCGGCGGCCCGACGGCGTCCTGATCCCGCCGGCGCAATTCATCGAGCGCGCCGAAACGGCCGGCCTGATCGGGGCGCTCGGGCGCTCGATCTTCCGGCAGGCGATGCGGCATCTGCGCGGCGCGCGCGACCGGCGCCTGTCGATGGCGGTCAATGTCTCGGTGCGGCAACTCGTCGCGGAGGGCTTCGCCGACGAGGTGCTGGCGGATCTGGTCGAAATCGGCGTCGAGCCGGCCAGGCTCAGTCTGGAAATCACGGAAACGCAGGCCATGGAAGCCCCGGAGCTGTCGCTGGCGACGCTGAGGCGTTTGAGCGCGGCCGGCGTGTCGATCGCCATCGACGATTTCGGCATCGGCTTCGCCTCGCTCGCCTATGTGCGCGACCTCCCGGCGGCCGAACTCAAGATCGATCAGCGCTTTGTCTCGGGCATGCCCGACAACGGCAAGGACCGCGCCGTGGTTCGGGCGGTGGTCGAACTCGCCCATTCGCTGGGCATGCGCACGGTCGCCGAAGGCGTGGAAACGCCGGAGCAACTGGCGCTGCTGCGCGAGGTCGGCGTCGATCTGGTCCAGGGCTACCTGCTCGGCCGCCCGCAGCCGGCCGAAGCGCTCATGAACCTCGGCCCGCTCGGCGAGGACGAGCGCCGGCCGCCGCCTCCGCGAACTCGCGCCCGCGCCTGAATCCAAAGCCGCGACTCCTTGACGCTTGGCGGCGCGCGTCGGCTGGAGTATGCCTGCCGCCTGTAACGTCATGCAGCTTGTTCAAGCCGATCCGGGTTTGCGCGCCTGTCCCACCGGCGCGCGCCGCCGAATTGACGACTTTGCCGTCGAGACATCGGAAAACACCACGGATCGATTGACAAATGTAAATTGGGCTTTACAATCCGCGTGTCAACAATCCCTTACAAAAGAAGATGGGGTGTCCTATGCGCCTCCTGCTGATTCACCCCAATTACCACTCAGGCGGCGCCGAAATCGCAGGCAACTGGCCGCCAGCCTGGGCTGCGTATCTCGCCGGCGCCATCCGCAAGGCCGGTTATGAGGACGTCATCTTCATCGACGCGATGACCGATCACGTTGACGATGACGAACTCGCGCGCCGCATCCGCGAGCTGAAGCCGGACATCGTCGGCACGACCTCGATCACGCCTTCGATCTACAAGGCCGAGCGCACGTTGCAGATCGCCAAGGAACAGTGCCCCGAGGCGCTCACCCTGCTCGGCGGCGTCCACGCCACTTTCATGTTCAAGCAGGTGCTTTCCGAAGCGCCGTGGGTTGACGCGATCGTGCGCGGCGAAGGCGAGGAAATCCTCGTCGAGGTGATCCGCGCCTTCGAATCCGGCGAATGGAAAGAGCGCCGCAAGGCGGTCAAGGGCATCGCCTATATCGACACGGTCGATGGCGCCACTCAGATCGTCGCCACGGAAGCCGCCCCCACGGTCAAGGACCTCGACGGAATCGATCCCGACTGGGACATCCTCGAGTGGGACAAATATCAGTACATTCCTCTGAACTGCCGAGTCGCCGTTCCCAATATGGCGCGCGGGTGTCCCTTCACCTGCTCGTTCTGCTCGCAGTGGAAGTTCTGGCGCGATTACCGCGTGCGCGATCCCAAGAAGGTCGTGGACGAGATTCAGCGTCTCGTCGAGAAGAACAAAGTGGGCTTCTTCATCCTCGCCGATGAGGAACCGACGATCAACCGCAAGAAATTCGTCCAGTTCTGCGAGGAACTGATCGCGCGCGGCCTGCCGGACAAGGTCCAGTGGGGCATCAACACCCGCGTGACCGACATTCTCCGCGACGAGGAATTGCTGCCGCTCTATCGCAAGGCCGGCTTGCTGCATGTCTCGCTCGGCACCGAAGCCGCCGCGCAGCTGAAGCTTGATCTCTTCAACAAGGAGACCAAGGTCGCCGACAACAAGCGCGCCATCGAATTGCTGCGCAAGAACGGTATTGTGGTGGAAGCCCAGTTCATCGTCGGTCTCGAGAACGAGACGGCGGAGACGCTGGAAGAAACCTACAAGATGACGCAGGATTGGAAGCCCGATCTCGCGAACTGGTCGATGTACACGCCCTGGCCCTTCACCCCGCTGTTCGCGGAATTGCAGGACAAGGTCGAGGTGTTCGACTTCGAGAAGTATAATTTCGTCACGCCGATCATGAAGCCCACGGCCATGGACCGCGGCGAATTGCTCGACCGCGTGATGAACAACTATCGCCGCTTCTACTTCAAGAAGGCGCTGTTCTCCTACCCCTGGGCGGGCTCGGGCATGCGCCGGCGCTATCTGCTCGGCTGCCTCAAGGCCTTCCTGAAGGCTGGCTTCCAGCGCAAGTTCTACGACCTCGGCAAAGTCGGCTATTGGGGTCCGCAGTCGCGCAAGACCGTCGATTTCCACTTCGACGAGTCGCGCAAGATGGACGAGGCCACGACCGGCGACTGGAAGGCGCTGGCCGAGAACTCGCGCAAGGCGCAGGCGCACATCGATCCGGTCGAGATCAAGGCCTGCGGCGGCGGCGACGAACAGTTGAGCGATGAGGACGCCGAGGGCATTGACGAGGCCACGCTGGCGAGGCGGGCCGAGGAAGCAGCCAAGGCTGGCAGCGACGCGCGCGCTCACATGCGCGTCTGATGCCTCACCCGACCGAAATTGAGCGTTCGGGCCATATCGGCCCGAACGCGGTTATTCAGTTGATTGAAGCCCTAAAGGCGCTCGGCGAAACCGAGGCGATGGTTCGCTTGTTCACGGACGCGGATCGCCTTGCTTGGCTTGACTCCCCTCCGAGCGCGATGATTCCGGCCAGCGAGGCCGCCCGCCTGCATATCGGGCTGCGCGACGTTCTGCCCAAGGCGCGCGCGGAAGTGGTGCTGGCGAAGGCGGGGAGCCTGACGGCCGACTATCTGCTGGCCAATCGCATCCCCCGTCCCGCGCAATTCATCCTGAAACTGTTGCCGGCGCCACTCGCCGCCCGTATCCTGATGCGCGCGATTTCGGCCAACGCCTGGACCTTCGCGGGATCGGCCGGCTTCAGCTATGATTTGAATTCCGGCGTCGAAGCCCGCATCCGCGACAATCCCCTCTGTGAGGGTCTGAAATCCGACAGTCCGTCTTGCGTGTGGCATGCTGCTGTCTTTGAAGGCCTTTTTCGCGCGCTGGTGTCGCCGGCGACCCGCGCGCGCGAAATCAGCTGTTGCGCCCAAGGCGACGATTGCTGCCGCTTTCAATTGCATTGGAACGAAAAATCGTTTAGCCGGTAAAGGCAACCTGGGATGAAAGATGAACGACGACCGAGAGACAGTCATCCTCGTCGACGACGAGGACCGACAGATCGGGGCGCTGGGGAAGATTGAAGCCCATCGCCTGGGATTGCGGCATCGCGCCATCTCGGTCTGCGTCACGAACGGGTGCGGCGAGATGCTGCTGCAACGTCGCGCGCTGGGCAAATACCATTCCGGCGGCCTGTGGACCAACACGTGCTGCACGCATCCCCGTATCGGGGAAGAAGTAGGGGAGGCGGCCGCCCGCCGCCTCAAGGAAGAACTCGGCGTGGACTGCGGTCTCCACTTCCTGCGCGTGACGCATTACCGCGCGGACGTCGGTTCGGACCTCGTCGAGGACGAAATCGTTCACATGTACCATGGCAGGTTTGACGGCGAAGTGCGCCCCGACCCAGAGGAAGTCATGGATTACGCATGGCTATCGCGCAGCCGTCTCGTCGCGGACGTCGCGAAACGTCCCGAAGCCTACACCTATTGGTTTCGTCATTATTTGGAACACCATCCGGACGAGATTTTCCAGGGCGTGGCCTGTTCCTGAGCATTCGCGCGCGACTGGTTCACGGTAAGGCCGATACTGCCGACGCGAAGCTGGCGACACTGATCATCTCATGTCGGGCGCTCCGGAGGGACTCGGTCGGTCGCGTGGCGCCACGCTTGACCTGCGCCAACTTTGCCGCACCTTCCAACCCGCCGCGCTTGCAACGCCTCAGTCTTGCGCTCTCATCCGACGCGCGAGCGCCAAAATAAAAAAGCGCCCGGACGACCCTGAGGACCCCGAGCGCTCTCATTCTCTAAGACCCAATCAGGCGGCGACCGCCTGACCGAAATAGAAGCGATTTGCGAGCAGCAGTGCGCCCGGCCCGTCCTCCGCCATGGCGTCGGCGCCGATCCGCGCGACCAGTTCGGGCCGGCCGCGCAAGGCGGAGCCGCCGACCATGACAGCGATCGACCGATTGGCGGAGCGCCGACGAATGGCCTCGATCACGCGCGCGGCGCCATCGAGATCCGATTCCTCGCTGACGGTCACGCCCAGCACGGAGAACCACTGGGTTTCTGCGATGCGGGCGCTGTCGGCCGCTGAGCGTCCGAGCGAGAGGGTCGTGTCCCATCCCGACGAAACGAGGAAAGCCGAAACAATCTCCACGCCAAAGAAATGCCGTTCCTTCGGCGCCGAAATCAGCAAAGCGTTGCGACCGGGCGCGCCCGGACCGCCGGAAACCCGAACACAGGTTTCCAGCATTGCGCGAAGGCGGGTGACTCCAAGGGTCACATCGACGAAATCGCATTCGTCCTGGAACCACGATTCACCCAGTTGGCGCGCCGTAGGCGCGAGCAAAGTTTCCAGCAGCGCGGCCATTCCCATGCCCTCGTCGCGTTTGCGGAAGAAGAAGCTCTCCGCATCCGCTCCGTCGGGCTGGATCACCAAGCGCGCAAATTCTGCCACTACGTCAGCGTCCGCTTCGAAAGGGAACGCCGGAACCCGCAGTTTGCGGTGAAGGCTGGCGAGCTTAGGTCCGAGATGTTCCTTCACAACCCGTTCCAGACGCTCGTTCTCGGCGCTGAGGAGCGCCCGCCTCGCGGTTAATTCGCTTGCATCCTGAAGCTGAACAATGCCCGCGTGGTGGTCACGAGCGTCAAAGGCAAAGCCAACAAAACCCATCAACCCCTCCCGGTCAAAAAACACCGTTGGGAAATTCCGTCGAGCCAGTCGTTGAGGGCCAGCGCGCGTATAAGAGCCAAAAACCTCACGCGAGTAAAGCCCAAATGACGCGCTCCGGCCCCGGTACGACGGATCACCGCGCGGAAACCTAGGGGGCGCCGCCTGATAAATCCTTGACCTAAATCATTTTATTTCGCGGCGTTTCTATCAATTTGACGTGACGGGGGCCATGACGCTGCGACATTACGCCTCAAGCCCAAGATTGACTCATCTTCATCCCCGCGGGTTGACCTCTCGCAACGTACAGCAAGATCAAATGTATAGGCGATCAGCGCCAGAGCTGAACGCCCCCCTCCCGCGCCAGCGGCGCGAAGGGCTCGACGACGAAAGCGCGGGGATGAACGGACACGGGGGTCACCCGGCCGCTTTGCCCGCGAACGGCGCGTTGAGCCGAACAACCTGCCAGTTCAGCCATCCGGCGAAGCTGACCCACGCCAGATAGGGGCAGAGCAGCCAGGCGGCCCTTGGCGAGAAACCGCCGCAATAGAAGATCAGCGCCAGGATGGACGCCCAGAACGGCACGAGTTCGATGAGCGCCCAGTCGGGCCGCCTCAACTTGAAATAGAGCGGACTCCAGGCGAGATTGAGCAAGGCGTTGACAGCGAGGATTTCGATCAAGCCGGCGCGGGTCGCCGCATCCGGCGCGTCGTTCCAGGCGATCACCCCCGCTGTCGCGATCAGGGCGAAGATCAACGACCAACCGGGACCGAACGCCCAATCCGGCGGTTTCAGCGCGGGAAAGCGCAGTCTTTGATACCAGGGCCCGGTGTCCGTCGTCGCCCCGCCAATGACGGCGACAAAAACCACCGCGCCGGCCGCGACGGCGATTTCCACAACATGAGCCCAAAAAGTTTGCATCATGGCTATGCCAGTCTCAACAGGTGGGCGACGTCTTTGAAGAAGATGCGCGCCTGCGCCCAAAAGTTCCGCTTGGGATATTCCTTGTTCATGTAGGATTCCCAAGTCAGCCGCTGCACGTCGGGATCGCGGCAGATTTTGACGAAGCTTTCGCGACCGCGGTCGGTTGAATAGAAAAAACGCTGCAACAAGCCGAGCACCCAGAACACGCGCCCATGGTCCTTCATGAAGCGCTTGCGCGCGGTCGCCAGCGCGCGCGCGTCGCCGGTGTTCAGACATTCGTTGACGGCGTCAGCGGCGAGCCGACCGCCGAGCAGGGCGTAATAAATACCTTCGCCCGAAGCCGGCGCCACCGTTCCGGCGGCGTCGCCCGCCAGGACGACGTCGCGTCCGTTGTCCCAGCGCTTGAGCGGTTTCAGCGGGATGGGCGCGCCCTCGCCGCGAATGGTCTTGAGCGGTCCCAGGTCGGTCTCGCCCCGCAGCGCCGCCACCGCGCCACGCAGGGAAAACCCCTTGTGCGCCGAGCCGACGCCGACGCTCATGGTCGGGCCATGCGGGAACACCCAGGCGTAAAAATCCGGCGACAGGTCGCCGCGATAGTAGATTTCGCAGCGGTCGGGCCGATCAGCCGGCGTCTCGACGATCTCGTGATAGGCGAACACCATCGGAATGCGCTCGGCGCCAGGAATTTCCTGCCGCCCCACCTGGCTCAAGGCGCCATCCGCGCCGATCACATATTTGGCGCGAAGAATTTCCTCGGTCACGGCGCCTTGGGGACGATAGTGGACGAGAACGTCGCCGTCTTCGCGCGTCAGTCGCAGATAGGTCCCGGTCAGGCGCGTCGCGCCCGAATCTGCCGCGCGAACGCGTAAAAATTCGTCGAACTCGAGGCGGTCGACCATGCCGACATAGCCGCCCTCGATCGGCATGTCCACGCGGACGTCGCTGGGCGAAATCATGGTGGCCATGCTGACGCGGCATTTCAGCAAATGCTGGGGAATGTCGAAGTCGCGAATGGCGCGCGGCGGAATGGCGCCGCCACAAGGCTTGATGCGACCGGCCTTGTCGAGCAGCGCGACCCGCCGCCCGGCGCGAGCCAGATCCTGCGCGGCGGTCGCGCCAGCCGGTCCGCCACCGACCACAACCGCGTCGAAGCGATCCTGAGCTGGCATGGAGTTCTCCTTTTGAAGCTGAATCATCAATCTGACCATTTACGCGCCTGTCGGCGCGCTCTCGAATTCCACGACCTCGCCGGGAGACCGAGGCGCCTGGCGCTCGATCCGGAGCGCGAGCAGCGCCGCCGCCACGAAGGCGATCGCCTCAATCACGAACACCACGCCATAGGCGGCGAGTGGCGAGCCGAGCGCCCAACGGGCGATGTCCACCAAAGCGGCTCCGATCAGCCCGCCGGCGCCGAGCGCCAAAGCCTGCGCCGCGCCCCAGAGTCCCATGCGCACGCCCTCGCGCCCCTCAGCGCCGCGGCCCGCAAGGCCCATCATGGCCCCGATCGCCGAGGCGGCGTAGACCCCGTTGCTGACGCCTAGCACGAATACGGCCGCGCGCAACGGGCCGGCGTCGGAGGGGACCAAGCCAGCGGCGGCCACCAGAACCAGCGCGGTCGAGGCGGCGAGACAGCCCCCGACGATCCAGAACTTAAGATTGCCAAGGCGCGGCCCTCCGATGGCCGACGCGCCGATCGCAACCACGATCATGCCGAGCAGCGTGCCGCCATGCTGAAGGCCGGCGAGTTTGGTTGTAACGCCCGGCGTCAGGCCGAAGGCGAGGCCGGCGAACGGCTCGACCAGCAATTCCTGGGCGCTGTAGGCGAGCATAGAGACGAAGATGAAGATGGTGAAGCGGCGCGCGGCGGGCTCGGCCCAAACCTCGCCAAAGGCCGCGCGGAACGAGGACGGCCGGCGTCCATCTCCAGCCCGCGCGGCGGAGCGGGTCTCCACGCCGGCGACGGCGAGGCAAGCCAAGGCGAAAGCGCTCACGCACACCACGCTCGTCACCGCGATCAGCCGCGAACCGGAATAGGGGTCGAGAAAATGCCCGGCGAGCGGCGCGGTCACCGCGAAGCCGACGATCATCATCACCCACACCAATGTCGCCGCGGCGGCGCGGCGTTTCGGAGCCACACGCGCCGCGAGGGTCGCCAGCACATTGGTGCCCGCCGCGCCGGCGCCGCAGCCGACCAACAGGAAGCCGAGCGCGGCGACGGCGAGGCCTTCAAACATCGAGGTTCCCGCGAGGGCCGCGCCGGCGGCGGCGAGTACGCCGCCCAGCGCCAACGCCGCCATGCCGCCGACGATCCAGGGCGCGCGGCGTCCGCCGACATCGGATTTATGGCCCCACGCGGGCCGCATGATCTGGACGCCGTGGAACAGGGCGACCAACAGTCCGGGGATCACGGCGGGCAGGGCGAGTTCGACCACCATCACCCGGTTGATCGTCGCCGTCATCAACACAACGATCGCGCCGAGCGAGGTCTGCACCAGACCCAGACGCGCGATGCCGGCCCAGGTCAGCAAAGGATAAGAGGTGAACGGCGACAAAGCGTCGCGCATTCCAGGGACCGACGAGGGCTCGGACGCGGCGCTCATGCCAACCTCACCCCGCGCGCAGCGCGAAAGCGCTGACAAGCATGCCCAGCACATAAAGCGTCGTGCCGGTGGCGTTATAATAGGCCGCCTGTCCGCGCGGATCCTTCAGCAGCCGGACCATCAGAACGAACTGACCGATCAGCAGGCCCGCGACGAGCACGGCGTAGAAAGGATGCCCCCAATTTATGAGCAGGCCGATCACCAGCACCTGCGGCGCCGCCATCACCACGCAGGCCAATTGCACCGCCTTGACGACGCCAAGCTGGACGGGCAGGGACCGCACGCCCATCACCTTGTCGCCCTCGATGGCCTTGAAGTCGTTCAGGGTCATGATGCCATGCGCGCCGAAGCTGTAAAGAAGAGCGAACAGAACGACAGCGCCGCTCGGGAAGGCTCCGGTCATCGCCGCCGCGCCCGTGAACCAAGGCAGTCCCTCATAGCACAGCGCGACCGCCGAATTGCCATACCAGCCGTTCAGCTTCAGTCGGTAGGGCGGCGCGCTATAGGCCCAGGCCAGCGCCAGCCCCAAGATCGCGGCCGCCAGCACCGAGGCGCCGAGCGTGGCGGCGACGATGAGCGACAGCACCGACCAGATGCAGCCGATGTAGAAACCCCAGTTCCCGGGAATGCGGCCGGACGGAATAGGCCGGCGCGGCTCGTTGATGGCGTCGACCTCGCGATCATACCAATCGTTGACGGCCTGGCTGGTGGCGCAGACGAGGGGTCCGGCGAGGCAGGCGCCGACGACCGCGGCCCCCCAGCGAATGGAGACGCCGCTCGACACTACGCCACACATATACGCCCACATCGGCGCGAACCACGTGATGGGCTTAAGCAGTTCGAGGACGGCTGATAATTGAGGCTTCTGCATATCAAAAACGCTAGACTTGACAGTCAAAAGTGTCAAGCCGCATTTACGGTTGGATCAGACGCCGTCATCGTCGAGGGCGGAGTCGTCCTCGCCGAGATCGCCGAGGCCATAGCGACGCAGTTTCGCATAAAAGCCTTGCCGGCTGAGGCCGAGCATTTCCGCCGCCGCCGCGCGATTGTCGTGGGTGAGCTCCAGCGCCGCCTCGATGCAAAGCCTCTCGATCAGGTCGGTGGTCTCGCGCACGAGGCTTTTCAGCGGAACCCGGCCGACCAGGTCGATGAAATGCTCGACCGTGCGCGGCAGTTCGCGCCCGCCGAGCCGCTCGCTGCCGGGACGCCAGCCCACCGCGCGGATGGTCAGCCCATAGAACGGGTCGCCCGCGCCGGGCAGAAGCACGCCGGCGACCTCGACATCCTCGTTGGAGCCGAGTTCCCCGCGCACGATGGTGGAAAAGTGCCGCACGGCGCCATGGGCGCGCAGATTGGCGAAGAGAATGCCGACATCGATCGAGGGGCGGCCCAGCCAGCGCTCGATCTTCTCGCCCCTGGTCTGCGCCTCGACGCCGACCTGGGCCAGATCGAGGAATGCGGCGTTGGCGCTGACCACGCGCAGATCGGAGCTGATGACGACGAAGGCCTCCGGCATGGCGACGACCATCTGGAGGAGGTTGGCGTCCTGCTCGCTGCGTGGGCCGGCGCCGGCCTCGACCCGCGAGAACAGCACCAAGAGATGCGCGGCGCTGTCCTGCCGGAACAGCGAGCCGGAGATCAGGACGCGCACGCCTTTGGCCGCGATTTCGACCATGACATTGTCGACCCGGGGCGCGAGTCGGGCGGCGGCGATGAAGGACTGGATCGCCTGCCGGCTGCGCGTTTCGAACAGTTCATTGAAGGACGTGCCGGAAATGCGCCGGGGATCGACGCCAAACAGCGTGGCCGCCGCCGGATTGAGCTCGACGATGCGCTGCGAATTGGCGTCGACGATGGCGACCGGCTCGTTCGAGAGTTGGAACAGCAGGCGGTAGCGCTTTTCCGCGTCGCGTATTCGCGCGTATTCGCGCTCCATGTCCTGTTGGGCGTCCGCGAGCCGCCGCTGTAGCGCGGCCAGCGCGCGCAGGTCGCGCCCCACCGCCACGACGCGGGATTCGGTCTCGATGCGCACCGCGCAATAGCGCACGGGAACGTCGGCGCCGCCCGAGGCCGAGGGGTGGTTGACCTGGCGCCACCGCGTGGGCTCGCGGGGATTGGCCTCGTGCAGCAGGTCGTCGATCTTGGGCCGCGTCTCGCTGGTGACGAGGTCGGCCCAGCGCCGTCCAAGCCACTTGCCGCCCAGCTCCTTGGCGAGGTCTGCGTTCGAGAAGGCGACATCAATGATTGCGCCCTCCTTGTCGACGACAAGCGACACGTCCGCCGCGACGGCCACGAGCGCCCCGGTCGTCACGGCGTCCATGACGCCAAGATGCTCCTTGGCGTCGGAGAATCGCCCCTTTGCTGGGGAAGCCGACGAGCCATCGCTCACGGATGTATTCCTGTTCCGTCTGACGAACGCGAGCTCAGCCGCGCGTGTGAAAAGCGTGTGACATGGCGGACCCGGTTACCAAAGCATTTGGGCGTTTAACAGGGATTGTGGCGGCGCACACACAGAAATCCGCCTCGATGTTTCTAGCGATATCAGGATGTTCGGCGAAGATTGCGCCCCCGACGACAACCAGCAGCCTCGGATTGCGCGAGGCGGCGCGCGCCTCGGCGATCGCGTGCGACAGGGACTCGACATGACGATCGCAGCCTAACGAAAAGCCAACAAAATCATGCCACTCCCGCGCGAGTTGGGCGCCAATTCCGCGCGCCTCGCCCCTGCTTACCCGCCAACCGAGGTCGCGAAAGGCGGCTTCGGCCACCTCGGCCCCGAGCGTGTGCCGCTCTCCGGGAGCGACCCGCATGAGGATGGAGGGCGGTTTCAAAGGGCCCCGCGCGGCGGCTTGCGGCTTGATCCGGCTCATCAGGCGTTGCAGCGCGCCGCATGCGCGCTGTACGTCGATCAGGTCGCAGTCGTCCCGATCCCACAGCCGCCCGAGTTCACGCGCGATCGGCGCGAGGATCTCGTTCATCACGGAGAGCGGCGCGGCTCCTGCCGCGAGCCGCGTCTCGACTTCGTCGCGAAAGACGTCGCTGCCGCCCACGACGAGCAGGCGGGCGAGGCGAGCCACTTCCGCAGCGGAAAGCCCGCCGTCTTTCTCGGGCCGGAGCAGCCGCCGATCGATGCGAAGGGCGTCAAGCTCCGCCTTGGCCCGATCGGCGCGTCGCGTCGCCGTCTTTTCGGCGATGGAGCCGTCTCTCGCGAAACGCCGTGGGAACGCGCCCGACAGGTACATGCCGCCCCCAATTCCCGAGAACGCGTCAAGCGTAGTCCAGAGGTGACCGACACAGGTCGCCGGCCCAGCACGCGACGTCCGCGCGCCGTGTCACACTTAAATGTATTTTTTGCTTTACGTCAATTTATCTTGACATTTTTTGCACCGCCGCCCTAGGATAATTGCCCAGCGATGACCTTGACGCTGCTCGAATAAACGCGTGCCTTCCCAGGGAAAACAGTATGATCGTTCAAAGGACGACCAGCGCGACATCGAAATCGCTCTATAGTCCCGAGCAGAGAGCGCGCCGCGACGCGACCCCTTGGACTCTTGTTCAGGGCGTATTGGCGCCGTTCCAGTTTCTCGTTTTCCTTGTCTCCCTCGTTCTCGTCATTCGCTACTTGGCGACCGACCAGGGACAAGATGTCGCTACGGTGTCGATTGTCGTCAAGACCGTTACCCTATACACGATCATGATCACCGGCGCGATCTGGGAGAAGGTCGTGTTCGGAGTCTATCTGTTCGCCGAGCCTTTCTTTTGGGAAGACGTGTTCAGCATGTTGGTCATCGCGTTGCATACAACCTATCTGGTGGCGCTTTTGACGCATGCTTTCGATGTGCGCACGCAGATGATGATCGCGCTCGCCGCCTATGCGACCTATGTGGTCAACGCGGCGCAGTTCCTGTTGAAGTTGCGCGCGGCCCGGCTCCAGGGCGCTAACGGCGTCGCCGCGACGGAATGCGCGCCATGAACGAGGCTGTCCCGCTTCGTCCGTCCGCGCCCGGGGCGCTGCTCGTTCATCATGAGCGCGGCCAGCGCGAGGTGTTCTGCGGTCTCGCCGGGATTGTCTGGCTGCATCGCAAGATTCAGGACGCTTTTTTCCTCGTCGTCGGCTCCCGTACCTGCGCTCATCTGTTGCAGTCGGCCGCTGGCGTGATGATCTTCGCCGAACCGCGCTTCGCGACCGCGATCCTCGAGGAGCGCGACCTCGCTGGCATCGCGGATATCAACGACGAACTCGATGGTGTGGTGTCGCGCCTGCTGGAGCGTCGGCCCGACATAAAACTTCTGTTCCTGGTCGGCTCTTGCCCTTCCGAAGTCATCAAGATCGACCTTGTCCGCGCCGCTTATCGTCTGAACCGCGCGCACGCGCCGCGCGCCCGTGTCGTGAGCTATTCAGGCAGCGGCATCGAAACGACATTTACCGAGGGCGAGGATGCTTGTCTCGCCGCGCTCGCGCCGGACCTGCCGGCCGAACCCGCGACGGCGGCTCCCTCTCTTCTGGTGGTCGGCGCTCTTGCCGACGTCGTCGAGGATCAATTCGCGGCGACATTCCGAGAAATCGGGATTGACGCGCGCTTCCTGCCGGCGCGTCGCGCCGACGCCATGCCGGCGGTCGGGCCGAACACAAAGTTCATCCTGGCGCAGCCTTTCCTCGCCGAAACGGCGCGCGCGCTTGAATTGCGCGGCGCGCGACGGATTTCTGCTGCTTACCCGCTCGGCTGCGAGGGAACGACCCTCTGGCTCAAGGCCGCCGCCGACGCCTTTGATGTTCCTGCCGCGCGTTTCGACGCCGCCGTGGCGCCTGGTCGCGCGCGCGCCGAAAAATCCCTCGCCCGCTACAAGGCGCAACTCTCCGGCAAGACGATTTTCTTCTTCCCGGATTCGCAGCTCGAAATCCCTCTGGCGCGGTTTCTCGCCCGTGAACTCGACATGCAGCCGATCGACGTGTCTACGCCCTATCTCCACCAGCAATTGCTCGCGGAGGAGCTCGCTCTTCTTCCTACCGAAACGCGCCTGAACGAAGGTTCCGACGTGGATCGCCAACTTGATCGCTGTCGCGCCGCGCGGCCGGACTTGACCGTTTGTGGTCTGGGCCTCGCCAATCCGCTGGAATCCGAGGGGCTGGCGACCAAATGGGCGATTGAGCTGCTGTTCACGCCGATCCAGGGCTATGACCAGGCGGGCGACCTTGCCGAACTCTTCACCCGGCCGCTCACGCGCCGGTCGCGGCTGGAGGTCTGACCATGCAACTGACGCTCTGGACCTATGAAGGCCCGTCGCACATCGGCGCCATGCGCGTGGCTACGGGCATGAAGGGTCTGCATTTTGTCCTGCACGCTCCGCAGGGCGATACCTATGCGGATCTGCTGTTCACGATGATCGAGCGCCGCCAGGAGCGGCCGCCGGTCACCTATACGACCTTCCAGGCCCGCGATCTCGGCACGGACACCGCCGAAATCTTCAAGACCGCCGCGCGCGACGCCTTCGAGCGTTTCCAGCCGCGCGCGATGATCGTCGGTTCGTCCTGCACGGCCGAACTGCTTCAGGACGATCCCGGCGGCCTCGCCCGCGCGCTCGCCCTTCCGGTCCCGGTCATCCCCGTTGAACTGTCCGCCTACTCCAAGAAGGAAAACTGGGGCGCGGCGGAGACGTTTTATCGTCTCACGCGCACGCTCTCCGGCGTGCGGCGGGAACGCCCGCAGCGCGAGCGTCCGCTGGCGAACCTGCTCGGCCCGACGGCGCTCGGCTTCCGCCACCGCGACGACGTGCTGGAAATCACCAAACTGCTCAACACGCTCGGCGTCGACGTCAACGTGACCGCGCCGATGGGCGCCACGCCCGATGAACTGACGCTGCTGGGCGAGGCCGATTTCAACGTCGTGCTCTATCCAGAGATTGCGCTGCCGGCGGCGCAATATCTCGAAAAGGCGCATGGTCAGCCCTATACCAAGACCGTGCCGATCGGCGTCGGCGCCACCCGCGACTTCATCGCCGAGGTGCGCGCGCTCGCCAATCTGCCGGAGGGCGCTGTCCTGCCGGAGTCAAAGCTGCCGTGGTGGTCGCGCTCGGTCGACTCGACCTATCTGACGGGCAAGCGCGTCTTCATCTTCGGCGACGGCACTCATGTGCTCGCCGCCGAGCGGATCGCGCGCGAGGAAATGGGTTTCGATGTCGTCGGCCTCGGCACCTACTCGCGGGAATTCGCGCGCGATGTTCGCGAATGCGCCAAGCGTCACAATATCGAGGCGCTGATCACCGACGATTACCTCGATGTCGAGGCTGCGATCTCGGCGGCGCATCCCGACCTCGTGCTCGGCACGCAGATGGAGCGCCATATCGCCAAGCGCCTGCGCCTGCCTTGCACGGTGATCTCCTCGCCGGCGCACGTCCAGGACTTCCCGGCGCGCTATGCGCCGCAAATGGGGTTCGAAGGCGCGAATGTCATTTTCGACTCCTGGGTTCATCCGTTGATGATGGGCCTCGAAGAGCATCTGCTCGGCATGTTCCGCGAGGACTCCGAGTTTCACGAGGGGGCCTCCCATCTGGGCGCCTCCAGCGCGCCGGCGCCAGCCACGCCGCAACGGGCTGTCCCGGCCGCGGCGGTCTCCGCCGCCCCGGCTGCGGCGGCCACGCCTCTCGATCCGCAATGGAGCGACGAGGCGGCGCGGGAACTGAAGAAGATCCCGTTTTTCGTTCGCGGCAAGGCCCGTGGCAATACCGAAAAGTACGCGCGTGAGCGTGGTCTGACGACCATTAGTGTGGGAACTTTGTACGATGCAAAAGCCCATTACGGCCGCTGAGGAAGCTTCCGTGAAGTTCGTGATCGTCACGATGGATTCGCACGTCGCGAGCGCGACAGATCGTGCGCGCATCGCGCTGGCGAAGGAAATCCCCGGTCTGGTGCTGGTCGTGCACGCCGCGTCGGAATTCGCCTCCGAGCCCGAGCGTCTGAAGCGTTGCCTCGACGACATCGCCGACGCCGACATTGTCGTCTCCATGATGCTGTTCCTGGAGGAGCATTTCAAACCGCTGCTGCCCGCGCTGATGGCGCGCCGCGACCACTGCGATGCGATGGTCTGCGCCATGTCCGCTGGCGAGGTGACCAAGCTCACCAAAATGGGCAAGTTCGACATGAGCGCGCCGGCGAGCGGGCCGATGGCCCTGCTGAAAAAGCTGCGCGGCTCCAAGCCGAACAACGAGGCCGCCGGCGCCAGCCAGATGACCATGCTGCGGCGAATTCCGAAGCTGTTGCGTTTCATCCCCGGCACGGCGCAGGACGTGCGCGTCTATTTCCTGGCGCTGCAATATTGGCTGGCCGGCTCCGAAGAAAACATGGAGAATCTGGTCCGCGCGCTGGTCGATCGCTACGCCGACGGCCCCCGCCGGAAACTGCGCGGCGCGATCAAGGCGGCGCCGCCGAAGGAATATCCCGACAACGGCGTCTATCACCCCGCCATTCCCGGCCGGGTCGCCGAATCGGTCGACAAGCTGCCAGCCCGGCCCGACGCCAAGGCGACGGTCGGACTGCTGATCATGCGGTCCTACGTGCTCGCCGGCAACACCGGCCATTACGACGGCATGATCGCGGCGCTGGAAGCGCGGGGCTTGCGGGTGATTCCGGCTTTCGCCGCCGGTCTCGACGCCCGTCCGGCGATCGAAAAATTCTTCATGAAGGATGGCCGCTCGACCATCGACGCCATGGCGTCGCTGATGGGCTTCAGCCTGGTCGGCGGTCCCGCCTATAATGACGCGAAGGCGGCCGAGGAAATCCTCATCAAGATCGACGCGCCCTATATCGCGGCCCATCCTGTCGAGTTCCAGACGCTGGAGCAATGGAAGGAGTCCGATCGCGGTCTGCTGCCGGTGGAAGCGACCATCATGGTTGCTATTCCTGAACTGGATGGCTCCACCGGTCCGGCGGTGTTCGGCGGTCGCGCGCGCGGCGGCTCTATTTGCGGCGGTTGCGAGGACGGCTGTTGCTTCCCGGACTCGGAAAGCCTGCGCGACATGCACGTATGTAAGGAGCGCGCCAACGCGCTTGCGTCGCGCATCGAAAAGCTGGCGGTGTTGCGCCGTTCGGAACGCGCGCAGCGCAAGATCGCCATCGTCATCTTCAACTTCCCGCCGAACGCCGGCAATACCGGCACCGCCGCCTATCTGTCGGTGTTCGAATCGCTGCACCGCGTTCTCGTGGCGATGAAGGAGGCGGGCTATTCGGTGACGCCGCCCACCAGTGTCGACGCCCTGCGCGACTCCATCATCAAGGGCAATGCTGCCAATTACGGCGCGATCGCCAACGTCCACACCCGCATTCCCGTCGACGACCATGTGCGTCGCGAGCGCTGGCTCAAGCAGATCGAAGCGCAGTGGGGACCGGCGCCGGGCCGGCAGAACACCGACGGTGCGACGATACACGTGCTGGGCGAGCGGTTCGGCAATGTGTTCGTCGGCATTCAGCCCTCAATGGGCTATGAAGGCGACCCGATGCGGTTGCTGTTCGAACACGGTTTTTCCCCGACCCACGCCTTCTCAGCCTTCTGCCGCTGGCTGAAGGAAGATTTCGGCGCCGACGCTGTCCTGCATTTCGGCACGCATGGCGCGCTGGAATTCATGCCGGGCAAGCAGACCGGCCTGTCCGAATCGTGCTGGCCGGATCGTCTGATCGGCGACTTGCCCAATTTCTATCTCTACGCCTCGAACAACCCGTCCGAGGGCGCGATCGCCAAGCGCCGCGCCGGCGCCACGCTGATCAGCTATCTGACGCCGCCGGTCGCCAACGCCGGCCTCTATCGCGGCCTGCTCGACCTTCGCGCGACGCTCGATCGCTATCGCAATTGCGGGCCGGACGCCGACAGCGAGCGGCGCGAACTCGCGGAAATCATCCAGGCGCAGGCCAGCGAACTCGATCTCGCCAAGGCCGAACCGGCCTGGGGCGACGAAGCCGAGGCGAAAATCCTCGCGCTCGGCGATGCGGTGCTCGAACTCGAATACACGCTGATCCCCCATGGCCTCCACATCGTCGGTTCGCCGATGTCGCGCGAGGAGCGCGTGGACATGCTGACGTCGATGGCCGAGGCGACCCAGGGCGTTCGCCTGTCGCCCGAGCACGTCGCGGCGATGGTCGACGGCGCCGCAGTCGATTCGATCTCGCGTGACGCCACGATCCGCGACGCCTTGCGGGCGTTAAAGTCTTCGGCCGACTATCTGGCCAAGGATTACGAAGTCGCGGGCATTCTCCACGCGCTGGACGGCCGCTTCGTCCGGCCGGCGCCGGGCGGCGACCTGCTGCGCATGCCGGAAATCCTACCGACAGGCCGCAACCTGCACGGCTTCGATCCCTTCCGTATCCCAAGCGCCTACGCCATCCAGGACGGCGCCAAACAGGCGGCGCGCCTGCTCGACCGCTATCTCGCCGACGGCAACGCCTTCCCGGAAACCATCGCTTTGGTGCTGTGGGGCACGGATAATCTCAAGACCGAAGGCGCGCCGATCGCGCAGGCGCTGGCGCTGATGGGCGCGGCGCCCAGGTTCGACAGCTACGGCCGCCTCGCGGGCGCGACGTTGATCCCCCTGGAACAACTCGGCCGCCCGCGCGTCGACGTGATCATCTCGCTGTCGGGTATTTTCCGCGACCTGCTGCCGTTGCAGATCAAGATGCTGGCGGAGGCCGCCTTCCTCGCCGCGTCCGCCGACGAGCCGGCGGAGCGCAATTTCCTGCGCAAGCATGCGCTGGATTTCGTTGCCGCGCATG
Organism: Rhodoblastus sphagnicola; assembly: GCF_002937075.1. GTDB lineage: Bacteria > Pseudomonadota > Alphaproteobacteria > Rhizobiales > Beijerinckiaceae > Rhodoblastus > Rhodoblastus sphagnicola. The sequence continues at coordinate 40,892 of NZ_NHSJ01000041.1, read as the reverse complement.
GGGGCGAGATCGAAGAGGCGGCCCTGCGCGTGTTCGGTAACGCCGACGGCGCCTATGGCTCCAACGTCAACAACCTCGTTGAAAGCGGCAACTGGGAAAACGAGGACGAACTGGCGGAAACCTACACCCGCCGCAAGGGTTTTGCTTACGGTCGCTCGGGCGCGCCGGCGCAGAAGCCGGAACTGCTCAAGAGCGTGCTGCAAAGCGTAGATCTCGCCTATCAGAACCTTGATTCGGTCGAACTCGGCGTCACCACGGTCGATAATTATTTCGACACGCTCGGCGGCGTCAGCCGCGCGGTCAAGCGCGCTAAGGGCGAGGTCGCGCCGGTTTATATCGGCGACCAGACCAAGGGCGAGGGCGTGGTGCGCACACTTAACGAGCAGGTCGCGCTGGAAACCCGCACCCGCATGCTCAATCCCAAATGGTACGAGGGCCTGCTCAAGCACGGCTACGAGGGCGTTCGCCAGATCGAGACCCACGTCACCAATACGATGGGCTGGTCGGCGACCACCGGACAGGTGGAGCCGTGGGTCTATCAGCGCCTGACGCAGACCTATGTCACCGACCCGGAAATGCGCGAGCGGCTCGCCGCGCTCAATCCGGCGGCGACGGCCAAAATCGCAACAAGGTTGCTTGAAGCGCACGAGCGTGGATACTGGAAGCCCGACCCGGAGATGCTGTCCGCATTGCAGAACGCCGGTGAGGAACTGGAAGATCGCCTCGAAGGCGTTGTCGCGGAGGTTGCATGAACACGGTTATCCGGAATCCCCAGCCGCCAGGCTCCGTTCAAGTCGAACTCGACCCGGACGTGCGCATCGGCACAGCCAAGGTGTTCGCAATCTACGGCAAGGGTGGAATCGGCAAGAGCACGACCTCGTCGAACCTGTCGGTGGCGTTCACCAAGCTCGGAAAGCGCGTGCTGCAAATCGGCTGCGATCCCAAGCACGATTCGACGTTCACGCTGACGAAATGCCTGGCGCCGACCGTGATCGACGCGCTGGAATCGGTGCGTTTTCACATCGAGGAATTGCGGCCCGAAGACTACATGATGGAGGGCTATAGCGGCGTGATGTGCGTGGAGGCGGGCGGACCACCGGCCGGCACCGGTTGCGGCGGCTTCGTCGTGGGCCAGACAGTAAAACTGCTCAAGGAGCATCGCCTGTTCGACGACACCGACGTAGTGGTGTTCGACGTCCTCGGCGATGTCGTGTGTGGCGGCTTCGCCTCGCCGTTGCAGCATGCCGACCGCGCGATGATCGTCACCGCCAATGATTTCGATTCGATCTTCGCGGCGAACCGCATCGCCGCCGCGATCAACGCCAAGGCGAAAAACTACGACGTCCGGCTCGGCGGCGTGATCGCCAACCGCAGCGCCGCCACCAACGAGATCGACCGCTTCTGCGATGCGACCGGCCTCAAGCGCGTGGCGCATATCCGGGACATCGACGCTGTCAGGCGCAGCCGCCTGAAGAAATGTACGCTGTTCGAAATGGAAGAGTCCCCCGAAGTCGAAGCGGTGCGCAAGGAATATATGTCGCTCGCCGAAAAGCTGTGGGCTGGGGTCGAACCGATCGAGGCCACGCCGATGAAAGACCGCGATCTCTTTGAATTCCTTGGTTTTGATTGATGGCCGACCTGACTTACCATAACAAGCGCGAAGAACTGCGCCACTATTTCGACCGCACCGCGGTCGAGGCATGGCGTCGCTTGACCTCTGACGAACCGGTCGGCTCGGTTCGCGCCACCGTGCGCGCCGGTCGCGACGAAATGCGCGCGAACCTGTTGTCCTGGCTACCAGCTGACCCTAAGGGCGCGCGCATTCTTGACGCCGGCTGCGGCTCCGGCGCCCTCGCGGTGGAGCTCGCGCGGCGCGGCGCCGATGTGGTCGCCACCGACATCTCGCCGACCCTGGTCGATCTGGCCAAGGAGCGCTCGGCAGCCGAACCCTTCGCTGATCAAATCGACTGGCGCGTGGGCGACTTCCTCAGCCCGGACCTTGGCGCCTTCGACTATGTCGTAGCGATGGACAGCCTGATCCACTATGACGGCGCCGACATCGCCAAGGCGCTCGAAACGCTCGCCGCCCGCACCTCGCAGGCCATCGTGTTCACGATCGCGCCGCGCACCACGCTGCTGACGCTGATGCACGCGGTCGGCAAGTTTTTTCCGCGCGGCGACCGGTCCCCGGCGATCGCGCCGATCTCTCAGGCCGCGCTCGCGCGCGACATGCAGCGTCAGGCCGGCCTAGCCAACTGGCGTCTGACCCGCTCGCATCGCGTCGCGCGCGGCTTCTACATCTCCGAAGCCCTGGAGGCGCGGCCCGCATGAACAGCCTCAGCGCCACTATCGTTGGAAGCCTCAGCCGCCTGCCGTTCGCGGACGCGGGGACGGCGGAGTTGCCGATGGGACGTTTGCTGCGCCTGTCGCTGTTCCAGGTCACAGTCGGCATGGCGGCGGTGCTGATGATCGGCACGCTCAACCGCGTGATGATCGTCGAACTCGCGGTGCCCTCGTCAATCGTCGCGCTGATGCTGGCGCTGCCTCTGCTCTCCGCGCCGCTGCGCACGGTGATCGGCTTCCGCTCGGATCGCTACCGCTCGGTGTTGGGCTGGCGGCGCGCGCCATTCATCTGGTTTGGCACAATGGCGCAGTTTGGCGGCTTCGCCATCATGCCCTTCGCGCTGGTGCTGCTGTCCGGCGACACAACGGCGCCGATGTGGTTCGGCCAGGCGGCCGCCGCGCTCGCCTTTCTTCTCGTCGGCGGCGGTCTGCACACCGTTCAAACCGTTGGCCTCGCGCTTGCGACCGATCTCGCGCCGGAGCGGGCGCGGCCCAAGGTGGTCGCGCTTCTATGCGCAGCCATGCTTTTGGGCATGGCCTTGAGCGCCTTCGTCTTCGGCTTAGCCCTGCGCGCATTCAGCGAGGTCAGGCTGATCCAGGTCGTCCAGGGCGCCGCGCTCGTGACGCTGGCGCTCAACACCATCGCGCTGTGGAAGCAGGAACCCCGCAACAGCATTGTCGATTCAGCGCCGCGCCGCGCCGGATTTCTGGAAGCCTGGAGCCTTTTCGCTAATGAGGCGCGGTCTCGTCGCCGTCTCGTCGCCATCGCGCTGGGCACGGCCGGCTTCTCCATGCAGGACATTCTGCTGGAACCCTATGGCGGCAAGATTTTGCATCTGCCGGTCGGGGCGACGACCTTGCTGACCGCCATGCTGGCGGTCGGCGGCGGACTTGGTCTTGTTCTCGCGGCGCGGCGTCTTAACCACGGCGCCGACCCGCATAGGGTCGCGGGCATGGGCGCGCTCGTCGGCGTGATCGCCTTCGCCTTCGTCATGTTCGCCGCCCCGGTGGAGTCGGGCTTGGCCTTCGGCATCGGCGTCGGACTCATCGGCTTCGGCGGCGGGCTGTTCGCACATGGCGGCCTGACGGCGAGCATGGCCTTCGCGCGTCCCGAGGCGCGCGGGCTCGCGCTCGGCGCCTGGGGCGCCGCGCAAGCGACCGCTGCGGGTCTCGCGATCGCGCTTAGCGGTTTGATCAATGACACAGTGGGCGCGCTCGCCGTGAGCGGCGCTCTCGGTGAGGCCCTCGCCGATCCCGTTGCCGGCTATTGCGCGGTTTACGCGATCGAAATCCTTCTGCTGCTCGCCTCGATCATCTCGATCGGGCCGCTGTCTCGCAGAAACGTCAAGGCCACGCAGGACAATTGCCTGCGCGGCTCCCCTTCACTTGGTTTTTAACCCCGGAGGCATGCCATGGTTCACGGCGCAGTCGGCCATCTCGATGTGGCCCAGCTCACAATATGGGCGTTTTGGTTCTTTTTCGCAGGCCTGTGCTGGTACCTGCGTCAGGAAGACCGGCGCGAGGGTTATCCGCTCGAGTCCGAGGCGGATGGTAAATTGAACCCGCGCGGCTTTCTCTACATTCCCGATGCGAAGACCTTCCGCCTTGCGGACGGCACCGCTGTCAAGGCGCCGACCTTCCAGGGCGACACCCGTCCGGTCAACGGCACCAAGGTCGAGCTTTGGCCGGGCGCCCCGATCGAGCCGAACGGCGATCCGCTGTCGGCCGGCGTTGGCCCCGGCTCCTACAACGTCCGTCCGGACTTCACCTACAAGACTGTCGACGGCCTGGATCTGGTCTCGCCGCTTCGCGTCGCCACCCATTTCGCGGTGCCGGCTGAAGGGAAAAGCCCGATCGGATATTCCGTGATCTGCGCCGACGGCAAGTCCGGCGGAACGGTCAAGGATCTCTGGATCGACCGCGGCGAATCCTGCGTGCGCTATTATGAAATCGCGCTCGCGTCGGGCGGCTCCGTGCTCGCGCCCGTCTGTTTCGTCGATGTCAAGAACGGCGTGAAAGCTATCAAGATCAACGCGGTCACCTCCGAGCAACTCCAGCGCGTTCCTAAGCTGAAGTCGCCGAACGCGATCACGATGCAGGAAGAAGACAAGGTCTCGGCCTATTACGGCGCCGGCACCCTGTATGCTACTTCGGAGCGGGCGGAGCCCTTCCTGTGAAGGTTGTAAACCTGGAAAAGCTACTGCCCTCGGACATTCCGCCCGGGGAGCACATACTCTGGTGCGGTCGTCCTGATCCCAAGAGCCTTTGGCGCAGGGCCTATCGCGCGGATTGGGTCATCATCTGGATCGCCGTCGCGACCGCCTGGAGCTTCTTCTCGACCTTCGCCGACGAGGGGGCCCAAAAGGCCCTACTTGCGGCGGGGGTGACGCTCGCCCTCGGCGCGGCGGGTCTGGCGATCTTCGGCCTGCTCGCTTGGCTGAGCGCGCGCGCCAGTCTTTACGTCATTACGGAGCGCCGCCTCGTCATCAAAAGTGGCGTCGCTCTTCCGATCTTCGTCAACCTGCCGTTCGCACGCATCGTTTCGGCCGACGTTCGCGTTTTCGGCGATAAAACGGGTGATGTCTCGGTGGTACTTGCCGAAGGTCAACACGCCTCTTATATTGCTCTCTGGCCGAGCGCGCGTCCGTTCCGGTTCGTCGATACTGAACCGACCTTGCGGTGTGTGCCGCAGGCTCGGGCGGTGGCAGAAACCCTGGGCCGCGCGCTTGGCGCGGCGGCGGGACGAACGCCAGAGCAGACCCATGCGGACAGCGTCGAGGCCAGCAAGATGGAGCTTCCGGCGTCCACTTGAGGCTTGAGAGGAGCGAAGGGATGAGTGAGACCGTCCATAAGAGCGGCCATCATGCGGAGACCTTTCCGCGTGGCGTGCTCTTTGGAGCGGGGGCGCTCCTCGCCTTCGCTTTTTTCGCGGTTTTTTTCGGGCGCTCCTCGGATGTCGGGGCCGTCCACATGCCGGCCGCCCAAGCGTACCAAACACTGCTCCTTCGCTTCAACGATCAGGACGACGGCGGCATCGCCATTGTCGATGCGTCGAATGGCGTGATTCTGTCGAAGGTCGCGCCGGGCACGAACGGTTTCCTGCGCAGCACGATGCGCGGCTTCGCGCGCGCGCGCATGCTCGGCGGCATCGGCCCGGAGACGCCGTTCGCCCTCACGCGCTGGAGCGACGGCACGCTGTCGCTGCTTGACGAAAAGACCGGCCGGCGCGTCGATCTCGACGCCTTCGGATCAAATCAGTCCGAGACCTTCGCGAAGTTGTTCCCGGCGGCCAAGGCGCCCACGCATTGAGCGTGCCGTCTGTGTTTGTCCGGCGGCGGTTCGAGGTTCCCTGTACGGTGGAAATCGAGAACACGGCGGACTCGCTTCACGCCCATGTCGAACTCGATGGCGATTTCATCCTCGCGCCCGGCGACGAAGTACGTGTGATCAACCCACCGGAACGCCCGCCCTATGGCGAGAGGATCGTCGCGCGCCGCCGCGCTATTGTCACGCGCGCCAGCGCGCTGGGACAATTGTGGACCCGGCTGGCTGGCAACCTTGAATTGACTGAACTCTACGACGTGAGCTTTTCAGAAAAGAGGTCTCTGTGAACGCACCAGTCCGGACTATCGAAACCGCCGAGGCCACCCGCATCGCGCAGCAGGACTCTGTTCTGACTCCGCGCTTCTACACCACGGATTTTGGAGCCATCGACCGTATCGACGTCAGTTCGGTGCGCGCGGAATGGGATGCGTTGATCGCCGAGATGCGCGCTGACCCCAATAAGCGGCATTTCCAGCGCGACGAGGAGTTCGACCAGGAATTCAAGCTGAACCCGGAACTTGACGCGGAATTCCGGGACTTCCTGATCTCCTCCTGCACGGCCGAGTTTTCCGGTTGCGTGCTCTATGCCGAGATGAAGAAGCGCACCACGAACCAGGACATGAGGGATCTCTTCACCTTCATGAGCCGCGACGAGGCGCGCCACGCCGCCTTCATCAACGACACGTTGAAGGATTTCGGCATCGGCGTTGATCTCGGCTTCCTCACCCGCGCGAAAAAATACACCTACTTCCGGCCAAAATTCATCTTCTACGCGACCTACCTCTCCGAGAAGATCGGCTATTCCCGTTACATTACCATCTTTCGCCTGTTCGAGCGCCATCCCGAGCGTCGTTTCCATCCGCTCTTCAAAAAGTTCCAGGAATGGTGCAACGACGAATTCCGGCACGGCGAAGCCTTCGCGCTCATCCTGCGCGCGGATCCGAAACTGACGCAGGGCCTCAACGTCTGGTGGATCAAGTTCTTCGTGCTGTCGGTTTACGCCACAATGTATGTGCGCGACCATTGCCGGCCCGCGTTCCACAAGGCGGTCGGAGTCGCGCCAGAGGACTATAGTTTCGAAGTCTTCCGCCTCTGTTCTGAGATTTCCAAGCAGGCGTTTCCGCTCACGCTCGACATCGATCATCCGGCGTTCAAGCCGGGCTTCGACCGGATGGTCCGGATCTCGCAGGCCATCGAGCGCGCGGAGGCCGAAGGCGGCGTCATCGGCAAGGTCAAGAAAGGCCTGCTCGTGGTGGGGGCCGCGCTGACCTTCGCGCGCCTCTATCTGATTCCGGTCAAGAGCAACCCCTTGCCGGACACCATCCGGCTCGCGCCGGTTTGGTAAGGGAGCCGTAACCGTGCACGACTTCGGCCTGCCGATCCTCGCGACCCTGGCGCTGTGGTGGGGTTCCACCGGCATCATCTTCTATGTCGACAGTCTGCCGCGGAACACGTTCCGCTACACCATGATCGCGGCCACGGCGCTCGTCGGCCTCGCCCTTTGGGGCCTTGTGGCCACCTCGGACCACCTGACGGCGAGTTCCGCCTATGGCGCCTTCTCCTACGGGCTTATCTGCTGGGGCTGGCAAATCCTCAGCTTCTACATGGGCTACATCACCGGTCCCCAGCGCCAGCCCTGCCCACCGGAACTTCGCGGCCTCGGCCGGTTCATCGAGGGCGTTCGCACCAGCCTCTATCATGAGCTTTTCGCGCTGATCGGCGCCGTCGTCCTGCTCGCCCTGACCCACAACCAGCCCAACCAGTTGGGCTTCTGGACCTATGCCACGCTTTGGTGGATGCACGAGAGCGCCAAGCTCAACGTGTTCTTCGGCGTGCCCAATCTCGGCGAGGAGATGATTCCCGAGCATCTGCGCTATCTCGCCACCTATATGACGCGACGGCCGATGAACATGTTCTTCCCGATCTCGGTGACGATTTCGACCGTCATCACCGTTTGGCTGGCCTGGGCCGCCACGGCGGCCACCACCGCGTTCGAGGCGACCGGCTACACCATGCTGGGCACGCTGATGGCGCTCGCCGTCGCCGAACACTGGTTCCTGGTCGCGCCGCTCAACGCCAACGCGTTGTGGGGCCAGATGGGGCGCCGCCAGGATGATTTCTCCGGCCTGATCGAGGGCGAAATGATCGCGCTGGAAAATTTCGCCGAGCGCGACGAGAGCTGGATCGCGCCACTGCCTCAAATCTGTGAGGCGCGCCATCTCGCGCAGTTGCTGGAGCTCGTCGCCGCCGGCGCGTTCGGCGAAGTCGATGAGGTCAAGGGCGCGATGCGCACACGCGCGCACTGGATCGCGTTCGAGATCAACGGCAGCCGCGCGCGCATGACGCCGTTCACGCCGCGCCGCCCGCAAGAGCCGCGCATTGTCGCTATCGGCCGCCATCTGGATCGCGACCGCCTCCTGGCCGCGATCGAGAATTGCGCGGCCTGAAAGCGCCGAAAATTCCCGCCGAGACTCCCTACTGTCGCGAAAGGACGCGCAACGTCCTCCAAAGGGGGTGTGTCAACTTGTCTTGATGGAAATCAATTGCCAGATGTCACCCTGGAATGACATAAAGACCCCGAACAGGGCACTACAGCATATGGCAAATCCGTTTCCTTTCTCCGCTATCGTCGGTCAGGACGATATGCGTCTCGCTTTCATGATCGCGGCCACAGATCCTTCGGTTGGCGGCGTGCTTGCCTTCGGCGATCGCGGCACCGGCAAGTCCACCGCCGTGCGCGCGCTGGCGGCGCTGCTGCCAAAAATCCGCGTGGTCGCCGGCTGCCCCTACAATTGCGCGCCTGAAAAGCGCGCGGGGCTGTGCGGCGCCTGCACGAACGACGCCAAGGGCAAGTCGGAACTGCGCAGCGCTCCCGTGGTCGATCTGCCGCTCGGCGCCACCGAGGATCGCGTCGTCGGCGCGCTGAACCTCGAACGCGCGCTCGCCGCCGGCGAAAAGCACTTCGAGCCTGGACTCTTGGCGCGCGCCAACCGCGGCTTCCTCTACATCGATGAAGTCAACCTGCTCGAAGATCATCTCGTCGATCTCCTGCTCGACGTCGCCGCCTCCGGCCTCAACCTCGTTGAGCGTGAAGGTTTGAGTCTGAGCCATCCCGCGCGCTTCGTGCTGATCGGCTCCGGCAACCCGGAAGAAGGCGAGTTGCGTCCGCAAATGCTCGACCGCTTCGGTCTCGCCATCGAGGTCAGGACGCCGCAGGAAATTCCGACCCGCATGGAGGTCATCCGCCGCCGCGACGCCTACGACCGCGATCCCGACGCCTTCCACAAGCATTGGGCCGCAGCGGAAAAGAAGCTGCGGACCAAGATCACCCACGCGCGCGAGCGCGTCGCCAATGTCGAGGTTCCCGAGGCGGCGCTCGAACGCGCCACGCGGCTCTGCGTCGCGCTCGGCTCCGACGGACTGCGCGGCGAACTCACGCTGATCCGCGCCGCGCGCGCCTATGCCGCGCTGGAGGATGTCGCAACGGTCGGCGATGCTGAGCTGAAGCGCGTGGCGCCCATGGTGCTCAGCCATCGCCTGCGCCGCAATCCGCTCGACGATTCCGGGTCGGCGACGCGCGTCGAGCGCGCGCTCCAGGAGGTCTTCGCGAAATGAGCGTTTCGGACGCGGTCTCGACGCCCTGGCGGCGCGCGAGCCTCGCGGCCGCCGTGTTCGCGCTCGACCCGCTCGGCTCCGGCCTGCTCGTGCGCTCGGGCGCCGGCCCCGCGCGCGACGCGCTGATGGCCCGGATCGCCGAGGATATCGCGCCGATGCGCTTGTCGCGCGCGCCCGCCGATATCGCCGACGACCGCTTGATCGGCGGCCTCGACGTCGCGGCCACGCTGCAAGCTGGAAGACCCATCGCCGAAACTGGCGTCCTCGCCGCGTCCCATGGCGGCGTTCTCGCCATCGCCATGGCCGAGCGTATTTCGACCGGCGTCGCGGCGCGGCTGTCGGCCGCGCTCGACATGGGCGAGGTCGCGCTGCAACGCGACGGCCTGTCGGCGATCCTGCCGGCCCATGTCGGCGTGATCGCGCTGGACGAAGGCCAGGAAGACGAGGCGCCCCCTCCGGCGCTGTCGGAGCGGCTGGGGTTCTGGGTCAATCTCGAACAGGTCGGTTGGCGCGACGTTGAGCCGCCCGCGCTGACGCCCGAGGATTTCGCGGCCGCGCGGAAAATCCTGCCGAGCGTAAAGACCGACGACAAGGTGATCGAGACGATGGTCGCGATCGCCGCGCAATTCGGCGTCGATTCCCCCCGCGCCGTCCTGTTCGCGCTGCGCGCCGCGCGCGCGCTGGCGGCCCTGCGCGGCGAGACCAATGTCGAGCACGAGGACATCGAGCTCGCCGCCGCGCTGGCGCTCGGCCCGCGCGCCACTCGGTTGCCCGCTCCCCCCGAGGAGGAGGAGTCGGAGGAGCCGCCGCCTCCCCCGCCGGAGGAGGAGACCCCGCCCGAGGACCAGGAGCAGAAGGGCGAGGACGACACCCCGCGCGAGCTGGAAGAACAGATTCTGGAAGCCGTGCGCGCCGCGCTGCCGCCGGGCCTGCTGGCCGCGCTGGCGGCGGGCTTGCCGCGCAACCGGCGCAGCAGCGCGCGCGACGGCAAGTCCGGCGAGGAAACCTATTCGATGCAGCGCGGACGCCCGCTCGACGCGCGGCCGGGTTCGCTGTCCAAGGGACGCCTCGCTTTGGTCGCGACCCTGCGCGCCGCCGCGCCCTGGCGCAAGCTGCGCCTGAAGCCGGACGAAAAGGAATCGCGCCGGGTCATCGTCAAGCCCGAGGATTTTCGTATCCGGCGCCACCGCCAGAAAAAGGGCGCGACCACGATTTTCGTGGTGGACGCGTCGGGTTCGCTGGCGATGGCCCGCCTCGCCGAGGTCAAGGGCGCCATTGAAATGCTGTTGGCCGATTGCTATGCGCGCCGCGACACCATCGCGCTGGTGGCCTTTCGCGGTCGCGTCGGCGAAGTCGTGCTGCCGCCGACGCGCTCCACGGCGCGGGCCAAACGCGCGCTGAGCGGCCTGCCCGGCGGCGGCGGCACCCCCATCGCGGCCGGTCTCGACGTCGCGCTGGACGTCGCCGACCAGAGCCGGCGCAAAGGCCAGACCCCGCTGATCGTGCTGATGACCGACGGCCGCGCCAACATTTGCCGCGACGGCGGGGCAGGGCGCCCGCGCGCGATGGAGGACGCGCTCGACGCCGCCAAGCGGATCGCCGCGGCGCAGGTCGCCGCGCTCGCCATCGACACCACCCAGGGCGGCGGCTCCGGCCCGGACACGCCGGTGCGCGCGCTGGCGGCGGCGATGCTGGGCCGCTATGTCAAACTGCCGCGCGCGGACGCCGCCGTCATCAACGCCGTCGTGCGCGGCGCGTTGCCACAATGAGCGGCCTCGACTTCGACATCGACGGAGCGGACTGGCCGCTGCGCGAGTCGAGTCGCTTCGTCAGCGCCGGCGGCTATCGCTGGCATGTGCAGGACCTCGGCGCTGGCCCGCAGGCGCTGCTCCTCCACGGCGCCGCCGGGGCCACGCATTCCTGGCGCAGCCTCGCGCCCCTGATCGCCGAGCATTTCCGCGTGGTCGCGCCGGACCTGCCGGGCCACGCCTTCACCAAAGCCGAGGGAAGGCTGGACGCCTCGCTCAAGGGGAACGCCGAGGCGCTCGACGCGCTGCTCGGCGCGCTCGATTACGCGCCGAAACTCGCGATCGGCCATTCGGCCGGCGCGGTGATCCTCGCCCGCCTGATCGCCGAAGGGCGCTTGAAGCCGGACCTGTTCGTCTGCATCAACGGCGCCTTTTTTCCGTTCGAGGGCGCCGCCGGCCATATCCTCCCGGTCATGGCCCGTCTCATGCACCTTAACCCGCTCGCCGGGCGCCTGTTCGCCTGGACCGCTGACCGTCGGCAGGTCGGCTTGCTCATCAAGGGCATGGGCTCGAACATCGACGATTTCGGGCTCGATCTCTACACCAGGCTGATGACCACGCCGTCGCATTGTTCCGGCGCGCTCGACATGGTGGCGAACTGGGATCTGACCCGCATCCCCGACGATCTTCGCCGCGTGGAGACGCCGACGCTGCTGATCGTCGGCGAGAACGACAAGGCGATCCGCCCGCATATGGCGGATCGGGTCGCCAAGCTGCTGCGCCACGCCAAAATCGTGCGTTTTCCAGGCGGTCATATCGTCCATGAGGAAGACCCGCACGGCGTCGCCGAGGCGATTTTCACCGCCTGGTCCGCCGTGAACGCGGGCCGGTCGGACCATGACGGCGAATCGTTGGCGTGAGCGGGTTTGCGATGGCGGATTTACTTGCGTCGGAGCGTCATGATGTTGTGAACTGGTTTCGACAAGGAAATGGGTAATCGGTTTCCCAATGATCCGTTCGGAAACCGCTTGAAACAGCCAAGGCGGGTCGTCATCACCGGCGCCCTCTCCGAGAGCATGATCCCAAAAAGTGGACACCGATTTTTGGAAAAGATCATGCGAAAACAAAGAGTCTAGAGCACGATGCGTTCCGTGGAAACGCATCGTGCTCTAGGTCTCGCGCCTCGCCGGACACGGCCAAGATTTGGCTTGTTCAAATGTAACTGACGGATATAGTGTCATCTCATGTTGACGGTCCAGGAAGAACACACCGGCGGCGCCACGGGCCAACGCAAACCCGTCGCGCTCGTCATCGGCTCCGGCTTTGGCGGACTCGCCGCCGCGGTCAGGCTTGGCGCGCGCGGCTATGCCGTCAAGGTGCTGGAGCGCCTCGACGCGCCCGGCGGGCGCGCCTACCAGCATCACATCGACGGCTTCACCTTCGACGCCGGCCCCACCATCGTCACCGCGCCCTTCCTGTTCGAGGAGCTCTGGGGCCTGTGCGGTCGCAAGATGTCCGATGACGTCGAACTGCGCGAGATGGACCCCTTTTACAAGATCCGCTTCAGCGACGGCGAAACCTTCACCTATCGCGGCGACCGCGAGGCGATGAGGGCGGAGGTCGAGCGCATCGCGCCCGGCGAAGGTCCGAATTTCGACGCCTTCATGGCGATGAGCGAATCCATCTATCGCATCGGCTTCGAGAAGCTCGGCGACGTTCCCTTCGATTCGCTGGCGGACATGGCCCGCATCGCGCCGGATCTGGTGCGCCTGCAAGGCTACCGCAGCGTGCGCGGCCTGGTGTCCAAATTCTTCAAGAGCGAGCGTCTGCGGACGATCTTCAGCTACCATCCGCTGCTGATCGGCGGCGACCCCTTCCGCGTGTCCTCGATCTATTGCCTGGTCGCCTTCCTGGAAAAGAATTACGGCGTGCATTCGGCGATCGGCGGCACGGGCGCGCTGGTGCGCGGGCTGGTCAAGCTGATCGAATCGCAGGGCGGCGAGATACGCTATCGCGCCGACATCCGCCAGATTCTGGTCGAAAGCGGCCGGGCCGTCGGCGTGGAACTGTCCGGCGGCGAAAGGCTGCGCGCCGACATCGTCGTCTCCAACGCCGATTCCGCTTATACCTATCGCAGCCTGCTGCCCCCGGATACGCGCAAGCGCTGGACGGATTCCAGGCTACAGCGCGCCAAATATTCCATGGGCCTGTTCGTCTGGTATTTCGGCGTCAATCGCCGTTACGACGACATCGGCCATCACAGCATTCTGATGGGTCCGCGTTATGAGGGTCTCCTGAAGGATATCTTCCAGCGCAAGGTTCTGGCCGAGGATTTCAGCCTTTACCTGCATCGGCCGACCGCGACTGATCCGTCGGTCGCGCCGCGCGGCTGCGACACGTTCTATGCGCTGTCGCCGGTTCCCAATCTTCAGGGCGGCCAGGAATGGCGCCTCGAAGCCGAAGGCTATCGCAAGCGCATCGAGAGCTGGCTGGAGGCGAACATCCTGCCCGATCTGAGCAAGCACATCGTCGTGTCCCGGGTGACGACGCCGCTCGATTTTCGCGACCGGCTCAACGCCATCCATGGCGAAGGCTTCGGACTCGAACCCCTTCTGACGCAGAGCGCATATTTCCGTCCTCACAATCGCAGCGAGGACATCGAGAATTTGTTCCTCGTCGGCGCGGGCGTGCATCCCGGCGCGGGTCTTCCCGGTGTGCTGTCCTCTGCCCGGATTCTCGACAAGGTTGCGCCCGATGCTTGCACTTTCGCCTGAGGCGCGGCTGGCCACCGAGGCTGATCACGCCGCTTGCCGCGAATCCATTCGCGGCGGCTCTAAAAGCTTCTTCACCGCTTCGTGGCTGCTGCCCGAAGCTGTGCGGCGCCCGTCCTTCGGGCTTTACGCCTTCTGCCGGCTCGCCGACGACGCGGTCGACGAGCATGAAGCCAAGGCGGCGGCGGTGGAGCGGCTGCGCGAACGGCTCACCCGGGTCTATGAGGGCGCGCCGGTGGACCATCCCGCCGATCGGGCGTTTTCCGACATCGTGCGGTCCTTTTACATCCCCCGCGAAATTCCCTTCGCGCTGATCGACGGCTTCGCCTGGGACAGCGAGGGCCGCATGCCCGCCAATCTGTCGGAGTTGCGCGCCTATTCCGCGCGCGTGGCCTCGACAGTCGGCGTGATGATGACCCTGTTGATGGGTGTGCGCGACCCGATCGCGCTGGCGCGGGCCTGCGACCTCGGCGTCGCCATGCAACTCACCAATATCGCCCGCGACGTCGGCGAGGACGCGCGCGCCGGCCGGCTCTACCTGCCGCTCGACTGGCTGGTGGAGGCGGGCGTCGACCCCGAGGTTTTCCTCGCCGCCCCGGCCCCGTCCGAGGCGCTGGCAAGCGTGGTCGCGCGCCTCCTCGCTGAAGCCGATCGCCTTTACGAGCGCGCGCGCGACGGCGTGGCGCGGCTTCCCGCCGGCTGCCGGCCCGCCATTCTCGCCGCCGCCCTGATCTATTGCGAGATCGGGCGCGAGGTCGAACGACGCGGGCATGATTCCGTGACGTCGCGCGCCTATATCGGCAACAGGCGCAAGCTGGCGCTGCTGGCCGAGGCCAGCCTGCGCGCGATTGCGCCGCGGACCCACGCGCCGGCGCCCGCCTTGCCCGAAACCGCTTTCCTGGTCGAAGCGGTCGGGCGCGAACCCGCGCCGACATTCGCTCCCGCGACTTTTAAGTCGCGCGCGCTGACGGTGCTCGAAATGTACGAGCGGCTGGAGCGACGAGACCGTGCTCAACAGATGGTGCGCTGATGTCGGGAAATACGATCGCCTTTATCGAAATGCTGATTCCCTTCGCGCTCGTGCTGGCCTTTCTGACCTGGCAATTGGTGGTGACGAAGCGCAGCCTCCGCGAAGATCAGGAGCGGGCCGCGCGAGAGCCGCGCGAGCAGGTCGCGCCTGTTCGAGAGACCGCGATCGTCACCGAGGCCGCGCTCCTCATCGAAGAACGCATCGAGGCTGTCTCTCCCGAGGAGGACGACATCACCCGCGCCGCCGCTATTCGCGCTGAAATCGAAGCCGGACGCGCCCGTCTCGCCGAGTTGGAGGCATTGGAGGCGCGGTTGGCGCCGCGCGCCTGAGTTCCCGTGCGAGGCCAGCCAGGCTGAGCGGCTGTCGATAAGGCATGGCTTGGGGATGCGCAGGCCGCGACATAGTGACGCCGCCTCGCGGGAGAGGAACTGGGCGCGACCAGAAAATTTTCGCCCCCCCCCCGTGAAAAGCGCGAGGGCGCAGCATCGAGGGCGTGCGTGATCGCGCGATATTGGTTGGGGTGGGCGGAATGCGCTCTTCGCGTCAACGGGCGAAAAGACGCCGCCGGCGACTGTGATCGAGGTCATACGAAGTCCGAATGATCCATTTTTTGATTTCGTATTCCTTTCGCGCGGCCTTACGCCTTGGCTTCAAGGACGTTCGTGCGATTTGCTTTCGCGGATCGCGAAACAGTCTCGCGGAAACCGCATCGGTCGCGCATGAAGGCGCGGTTAAGTGTCGCATGACTGCGCGTTGCGCAGGCCGTCAAGGCGCGATGTCCCTCCGCCTCGATCACCCCGACGAAGTCCAGGATTGCCTCGACCTTGGCCTCGATATCGGGAAAAGAAGTTGGGCCGCGCGCCACCGCTCCACAAGCGCCAGGCGAACCGCTCGGCGCGATTCAGCGTGAGATGATCGCCCAATTCCCCGCCACATCCGGCAAACAGGGCCTCGAACACGTCTCGGAAGGTAAAGACTGAGGGGCCGACGCCGATGCTCCGGCCCGCGATCTCGATGGCGCGGAGTTTGTCGCCTGGCGTATTGCCGGTATCGAGCACACCCCATGTCCAGCTCCGCGCGGACGACAGCCGCGCCGGAACAAGTCCGCCGCCGCCCGAGCCGATCGCGACGACTTCGGGCCTCGCCGCCGTCATCGCCCCCGAGCCAGAGGGAAAAGGATTGACGCGCCGGCAAAAGCTGTCAATATTATCTTACACTTTGAGTGTCTATTGAAAAGGTCACGGAGGCGGTGATGCACATGGAGCGCGTCGAAAAGGCTCTTGAAGCGGCCCTGATGGAGGCCGGCGGAGCCAATTGCCCGCCGTTGCTCGCCTCCGCCTTGCGCTATGCCGTCTTCCCCGGCGGTCATAGAATCAGGCCGCAAATCGTTCTCGCGGTCGCCATGGCCTGCGGCGATCCAAATCCACATCACACCGACGCCGCCGCCTCCGCAATCGAATTCATGCATTGCGCCTCGCTCGTCCATGACGACCTGCCGGCCTTTGACGACGCGCCCATTCGCAGGGGCAAGCCGACCATCCATGTCGAATATGGCGAGCCTCTCGCCGTGCTGACAGGCGATGCGCTGATCGTGCTCGCCTACGAGACGATCGCGAAAGCCTTCGCGTCCGATCCGCGTCAACTGGCCGCCATGATTTCCATCGTTTCGCGCGCGGTCGGTGCGCCGGGGGGCATCATCGCCGGTCAGGCTTGGGAATCCGAATCCACGATCTCTCTGGTCGATTACCAGCGCGCCAAGACCGGCGCCCTGTTCGCCGGCGCGACCCTCGCAGGCGCCGCCGCCGCCGGCCGCGATCCTGAGCCCTGGCGCGCTCTGGGCGACTATATCGGCGAGGCCTATCAGGTCGCCGACGATCTCCGCGACCTGCTGTGCGACGCGGAAGAACTCGGCAAGCCCGCCCACCAGGACGAACGGCGCGCGCGGCCGAACGCCGCCGCCCAGTTGGGCATCGGCGGCGCCAAGGCGCGCCTCACGGAACTCGCCGATGCGGCCGCCGCCTCGATTCCCGAATGTCCCGGCGCCGAGCAATTGCGTGTCGTGATCCGCGCGCAAACTCGGCAATTGTTCCCCTCGCAACTCGAACAGTATGCGGCTTGACATGACCGGAACCAATCTCCCCGCCACCATCGGCCCCGCGTCCGTGTCCGAAATGTTGCGTCACGGGCGCAATCTTTTGCTCGCCAACCCCTCGTTCCAGAAGTGGGCGGCCTCGTTCCCGCTGACGCGTCTGGTCGCGGAGCGGCAATCGAACGCCTTGTTCGACATATGTTCGGGCTTTGTCTATTCTCAGATCCTCCTCGCCTGCGTGCGCCTCGACTTGTTCACCAAACTCGCCGGCGGCCCGCGCCCCATCGTTTCCGTCGCCGAGGATCTCGACCTGTCATTCGACGCCACGCAGCGCCTTCTTCGCGCCGCGACAGCCCTGAAGCTGGTCGATCATCTTGAAGGCGAGCGCTACGGCCTTGGCGAGCTCGGCGCCGCCTTGCTCGCCAATCCCTCTATCGGCGCTGTCGTCGAGCACCACGCGCTGCTCTACGCTGATCTCACCGATCCTGTCGCCCTGCTGCGCGGCGACGTCAAGACCGAGTTGTCGGGCTATTGGCCCTACGCCAACCGCAAGCCCGGCGATCCCGCGCCTGCTGGCGCTGACGTCGACGAGGCCTATGCGGCCTACAGCGAGTTGATGGCGCAGTCCCAGCTGGACATAGCCGAGGACATTCTGGACGCTTTCCCGCCGACCGGCCATCGCCGCTGGCTCGATGTCGGCGGCGGCGAGGGCGTGTTCGTCTCTGTCCTCGCCATCACTGCGCCCGAAGTCGAGGCGCAGATGCTCGATCTCCCGCAGGTCGCAGCCCGGGCGCGCGCCGCCCTCCAAACGCGCGGCATGTTGTCGCGGGTCACTGTCCATGAAGGCGATTTTTTCTCGGATTCTCTGCCCAAGGGCGCGGATGTGCTGTCGCTGATCCGTGTCCTGCACGACCACGACGACGAGGCCGCGCGCGCCATCATCGCCCGCGCCCATGACGCGCTGGAGCCGGGCGGCACGTTGCTGATCGCGGAGCCTATGGGCGGCGGGCGCGGTTCCGACCGCGTCAGCGACGCTTATTTCAACTTCTATCTCCTCGCCATGGGGCGCGGTCGCACCCGCTCGGTCGCGGAAATCACCTGCCTGCTCGAAGCGAGCGGATTCTCGGACGTGCGCGCGGTGGCTTCGCGTCGCCCGATGCTGGCCAACATTCTGGTCGCGCAGCGGGTGTAAATATTACTTGACGGAAGGCACTGTCGAGTTAATCTGACGCTTCCAAGAACCAGAGACAAAATAAAGGCCTCCGCGTATGCAGTCCGTAGCCGTTGTCATGGAAGAGCCAAGACGCCTGAAGCTGGCGTCGCTCGTCCTTGACGAGCCTGGCCCCGCGGATATTGTCGTCGAGACCCTTTGGTCGGGTGTCAGCGCTGGTACAGAAAAGCTGCTGTACACGGGGCGTATGCCGTTGTTTCCTGGCATGGGCTACCCGCTTGTGCCGGGCTACGAGACTGTCGGTCGCGTCATAGACGCTGGCCCCGACTCCGGTTTGGCTGTCGGCGCCAATGTTTTCGTTCCTGGCGCGCATTGCTTCGGTTCGGTCAGTGTTGTGCATGGCGGTTCGGCCTCTCACCTCGTGGTTCCCGGCGCCCGCGCCGCCTGTGTCGACGTAGCGCTAGGCGATCGTGGCGTACTTCTTGCTTTGGCCGCGACTGCGCTTCACGCCGTCAATACAGCCGACGCCTCCGGGGAGGCTCTGGTGGTCGGTCATGGCGCGCTCGGTCGGTTGATCGCTCGTCTGCTGGTCGGGCGTGGTGTCGCCGCGACGGTTTGGGAAACCAATCCGCTGCGTGCGACCGGCGCCGAAGGCTACCGGGTGCTGGCGCCTGGAGCCGATGCTCGCCGCGACTACCGTCACATTATCGATGTCAGCGGCGACGCCAAGGCGTTGGATTCGCTCATCCAGCGGCTCGCCCCGCGCGGTCGGATAACCTTGGCTGGCTTCTACGAAGCGGTCGGCTTTGCTTTCGCGCCCGCCTTCATGCGTGAGGTTGAGTTCCGTATCTCTGCGCAATGGGCGCCTGGCGATCTCGGCGAGACCGTTCGTCTTGTCGAGGCTGGCGAGCTTTCGCTGGACGGTCTCATCACCCACCGCCGCGACGCGCGCGAGGCCGCCGAGGCCTATTCCGTCGCCTTTGAAGATCCGACCTGTGTAAAAATGGTCCTCGACTGGAGTGCGTTATGATCAGTTTTCTGTCGGAAGCGGAAATCGCTGGCGGCGGAGCCGGGGCGCAACAGCCCTCGGCCGAGACTGAGACGTCCACGCCAGCGAAGAAGGCTACGCAGATCATTGCGATCTACGGCAAGGGCGGCATCGGCAAGAGCTTTACGCTCGCCAATCTATCTTACATGATGGCGCAGCAGGGCAAGAAGGTTCTTCTGATCGGCTGCGACCCGAAGAGCGACACCACCTCGCTGCTGTTTGGCGGCAAGGCCTGCCCGACGATTATCGAAACCTCCTCCCGCAAGAAGGCTGCCGGCGAAAACGTCGAAATCGGCGACGTCTGCTTCAAGCGCGACGGCGTCTATGCGATGGAGTTGGGTGGCCCCGAAGTCGGGCGCGGCTGCGGTGGGCGCGGCATCATTCACGGTTTCGAGACGCTGGAAAAGCTCGGGTTCCATGAGTGGGGATTCGATTACGTGCTGCTCGACTTCCTGGGAGATGTGGTCTGTGGCGGCTTTGGCCTGCCGATCGCGCGCGACATGTGCCAGAAGGTCATCATCGTCGGCTCGAACGACCTGCAATCGCTCTATGTCGCCAACAACGTCTGTTCCGCGGTGGAATATTTCCGCAGGCTCGGCGGCAATGTCGGCGTCGGCGGTCTCGTCATCAACAAGGACGATGGAACCGGCGAAGCGCAGGCCTTCGCGAAGGCTGCGGGCATTCCCATCCTGGCGGAAATTCCCGCTGACGAGGACATTCGCCGCAAGAGCGCGGCCTACCAGATCGTCGGCAGGCCCGGGGAGCGCTGGGCGCCGCTGTTCGAAACGCTCGCCGCCGCCGTGGCGGACGCGATACCGAATCGCCCGACTCCCTTGAGCCAGGACGGATTGCTTTCTCTGTTTTCGAGCGACGCCGTCGGTCGGAACTACGTGCTTGAGCCCGCGACGAAGGAAGATCTGTTCGGGACTTCGATCGTCGAGAAGCCCTCGCTCGAAGTCGTCTACGACGACATGTTGTGAGTTGGTCATGACGCTCGACGCTCCCCACACTCCAGCATTGAACGAAACGCCACGGGCGCCTGAGGGCGCGGTTGGTGTGGACGGCATTGGCTGCCACGCTGGACGCGAAACCATGCTCGCCGCCGCCCGCGAGGCCGGCGCCGGCGAAACGCTGGCGCGCTACGCCAAGGATTACCCGGCTGGTCCGCACGACCAACCGCAGAGCATGTGTCCGGCGTTCGGGTCGTTGCGGGTCGGTCTGCGCATGCGCCGCACCGCCACCATACTTTCGGGCTCCGCGTGCTGTGTCTATGGCCTGACCTTCATTTCGCATTTCTACGGCGCGCGCCGTTCCGTGGGCTACGTCCCCTTCAGTTCGGAAACGCTGGTCACGGGCAAGCTGTTCGAGGATATCCGCGAAGCCGTGTTCCAACTCGCCGACCCCGGCAAATTCGACGTGGTCGTGGTCATCAATCTCTGTGTTCCCACCGCCTCCGGCGTGCCGCTTCGGTTGCTGCCGAAAGAAATCAACGGTGTGCGCGTGATTGGCATCGACGTTCCCGGCTTTGGCGTGCCAACGCATGCGGAAGCCAAGGACGTGCTCGCCGCCGCCATGCTGTCCTACGCCCGGCGCGAAGCAGAGCAGGGGCCGGTTCAGGCGCCGCGCGCGCCGCGCGCGCAGGAGCCTACGATCACGCTGCTCGGCGAAATGTTTCCGCTCGATCCGATTCAGATCGGCGGCATGCTCAAGCCTCTCGGATTGGCGGTGGGTCCGGTCGTTCCGACGCGCGAATGGCGCGAGCTTTATGGCGCGCTCGATTGCTGCGCCGTCGCAGCGGTCCACCCGTTCTACACCGCCTCCATCCGGGAGTTCCAGGCCGCCGGGCGTCCGGTGATCGGCTCCGCCCCGGTCGGCGTCGATGGGACCGCCGCTTGGCTCGATGACGTCGCCAAGGTCTGCAACATTGCGACGGAAAAGCTGGACGCCGCGAAGGCGAGCCTGCTCCCCGCCATCCGTGAGGCCTTGGCTGGCGCGCCGATCCGTGGACGCATCACGCTCTCGGGCTATGAAGGCTCGGAACTGATCGCCGCGCGCCTTCTGATCGAAAGTGGCGCCGATCTGCGCTATGTCGGCACGGCCTGTCCGCGCACGCCATGGTCGGAGCGCGACCGTGAATGGTTGGAGGCGAAGGGCGTACAGGTGCGCTATCGCGCCACCCTGGAAGACGATCTCGCGGCGATTGACGAATATGAACCGGATCTGGCTATTGGCACCACGCCCGTCGTCCAGGCCGCCAAGAGTCGCTCGATCCCGGGACTCTATTTCACCAACCTGATCTCCGCGCGTCCCCTGATGGGCGCAGCCGGGGCTGGCTCGGTGGCGGCCACCCTCAACATGGCGATCGGAAACCGGGCGCGGTTCACGGAAATGCGTGAGTTCTTCTCTGGGGTGGGCGAGGGCGCCGCTGCGGGCGTCTGGCCCGAGGCGCCGAAAAACCTGCCTGAAACACATGGCAAAGCCAGCAAGCCAAAAGCCAACAGGGAGGACGGCGCATGCTAGTTCTCGACCACGACCGCGCTGGCGGATACTGGGGCGCCGTCTACGTCTTCACGGCCCTGAAAGGCTTGCAGGTTGTCATTGATGGCCCGGTGGGCTGTCAGAACTTGCCGGTCACCTCGGTGCTTCATTATACCGACGCGCTGCCGCCAGAGGAACTTCCGATCGTCGTCACTGGCCTTTCCGAAGCCGAACTCGGTCGCCATGGCACCGAAGCGGCGATGACGCGCGCGCACAAAACTCTCGATCCTAAACTTCCGAGCGTGGTGGTCACGGGATCGATCGCAGAAATGATCGGCGGCGGCGTGACGCCCGAAGGCTCGGGCTTGCAGCGGTTCCTGCCGCGCACGATTGATGAGGACCAGTGGCAGTGCGCCAATCGCGCCCTGTTGTGGCTGTGGAACGAATATGGCGTCAAGAAGTCCAAGGCGCGCAAGGCGGATATGCGCGAACCCGGGGCGAAGCCAAGGGTCAACATCATCGGCCCGAGTTACGGCGTGTTCAACATGCCGTCCGATCTCGCAGAGATCGTGCGCCTCTGCGAAGGCGTCGGCGCTGAAATCAATCTGGTGTTCCCACTCGGGGCGCATCTGACCGAGATTCCGCGCCTCGCCGACGCCGACGTCAACATCTGCCTCTACCGGGAATTCGGACGTGCGCTGTGCGAGGCCTTGGGAAAACCGTATCTGCAGGCCCCGATCGGCATGCACGCGACGACCAAGTTTTTGCGCGCGTTGGGTGAACTGTCTGGACTCGATCCCGAACCGTTCATAGAACGCGAACGCCACACGACGATCAAACCGATCTGGGATCTCTGGCGTTCCGTCACACAGGATTTCTTCGCCACAGCTTCCTTCGGAATCGCCGCGTCGGAAACCTATGCCCGCGGCATCAGGCATTTTCTCGCCGACGAACTAGGGATGCCCTGCGCGTTTGCTGTTGCTCGCAAGCCCGGCGAAAAGACCGATAATGCAGCGCTGCGTGAGACGCTGCGGTCCAAGCCGCCACTGGTCGTGTTCGGCAGCTACAATGAGCGCCTGTACCTGACGGAGGCCGGCTCCAAAGCTACCTACATTCCCGCGTCGTTCCCCGGCACCGTGATCCGGCGGCATACGGGCACGCCCTTCATGGGGTATGCCGGTGCGACCTATCTCGTTCAGGAAGTATGCAATGCGTTGTTTGACGCTTTGTTTCACATCCTGCCGCTCGCCAGCGAAATTGATCGCGTCGATGCGACGCCGGCGAGATTGTATCGCGAACTCGAATGGAGTGCGGAAGCAAAAGCCCGGCTCGACGAGCTCGTTGAAGCGGCGCCCCTGGTGGCGCGGATTTCCGCCGCGAAGCGTCTCCGCGACGCGGCCGAACGGGACGCCCGCCGAGCGGGCGAAGCGCAAGTTGATCTCTCGCGTCTTGAACGCGCGAGGGAGTTTGCTGGCTGACGCGGTTACGCGTTTGCTTGCATAGCATGGAGAGGATCATGAAATCGGCTGTCCACACTGTCACGGCGAGAAGCGAGCAAGATCTGGCTTGGCGGGTGTTTGGCGGATTTCTCTTGGTGTTGCTGGTGGTCGCCGGCGGGCTGAAGGCTCTCTTCTCCAAGGTTTTCATTGATTCGCAGCACGCCCCGGACCAGGGCCGGTCTTGGCTCGCCGAGGCGCGCTCGCAAGCGTCTATAGCGACATCTTACGCGCTCATGGCGAAGACGATGTTGCAGTCATCCAGACGGGACAACCGTCAGGAACGCCAGTCGAGATCCTAAGGGATCGAGACGAATTTGGGCCGCGTAACGGCGTACGCGGTAACCTGTAAGGAGGTCAAAAAATGGCCGAAGACAGATCATCCCTGTCCGGACTGTCGGATGCGGAGGCGAAAGAATTTCACTCCGTGTTCGTGGCAAGCTTCTTGGGCTTTCATGTTGTTGCCGTTCTCGCGCACGTCCTCTCGTGGGCGTGGCGTCCGTGGATCCCGGGCCCGAAGGGCTGGGCTCTGCTCGACAGCGTCACCAGCGCTATCTCGATGATCAGCTAAGAGGAGAAGAGGCTCATGTACAAACTTTGGCTGCTCTTCGATCCGCGTCGGGTCCTCGTTGCTCTGTCGGCTTTCCTGTTCGTTCTGGGGCTGATTATTCACTTCATCTGCCTCAGCACCGATCGGTTCAACTGGCTGGAAGGCAAGCCGGCCCTGAGGGCCGCGCAGATCGAGCTCACGACAACGGTCGCCTGACACTTCCGACCAGCGGGAATCGCCCGCGTCACGGGTGGACGCTTCAGCGCCCGCCCGTACCCTGAAACTTAACGTCGTTTGGGGAGCGCCGGCCATGGCGATGCTCAACTTTGAAAAAAAATACCGCGTGCGGGGCGGCACGCTCCTAGGCGGAGACCTGCTCGACTTCTGGGTCGGACCGTTCTACGTCGGATTCTTCGGTGTCACCACGGTCATCTTCGCCCTTGTTGGTACGTTGATGATCGTTTACGGGGCGGCGCTCGGCCCCACCTGGAACCTCTGGCAGATCAATATCGCGCCTCCGGACCTCAAATATGGGCTCGGCTTGGCCCCCTTGAAAGAGGGTGGAATCTGGCAGATCGTGACCGTCTGCGCGCTCGGCGCTTTCGGCTCTTGGGCTTTGCGTGAGGTGGAAATCTGCCGCAAACTCGGCATTGGCTATCACGTCCCGATCGCCTTCGGCTTCGCGATCTTCGCCTATACGGTCCTGGTCGTGTTCCGGCCGCTTCTTATGGGCGCGTGGGGTTACGGATTTCCCTATGGAATCCTCAGTCACCTCGATTGGGTGTCCAACACGGGCTATCAGTATCTTCACTTCCACTATAACCCGGCGCACATGCTGGCGATCACCTTCTTCTTCACGAATTGCCTTGCGCTGGGTATGCATGGCGCCGTGATCGTGTCGGCCGCCAATCCAAGGCGCGGGGAAACTGTCCGTCCGACCGAGTACGAAGACTGGTTCTTCCGTGATGTGGTCGGCTATTCCATCGGCACGCTCGGTATCCATCGGCTCGGCCTCTTCCTGGCTGTTTCCGCCTCCTTCTGGAGCGCGATATGCATCCTGCTGAGTGGTCCGTTTTGGACGCGCGGCTGGCCCGAATGGTGGAATTGGTGGCTCAACCTGCCGATCTGGCGCTAACGTCTAGGAGGCGAGCGTGTCCATTTATGAGAATGTCTTCACTCAACTCCAGGTCCACCCAACCACTCCCGAGAAGGGTTTGGGCGGGGAGATCGTTGATCGCGAGCGCGTAGGAAAGCCGATACTTTCCTACTGGCTCGGCTTCATCGGCAACGCACAGATCGGGCCGCTCTATCTCGGCACCCTCGGGGTCGCGTCGTTGATCTCCGGAACGGTCGCACTGCTGATCATCGGGTTTAATATGCTCGCGTCGGTGCACTGGGATGTGATCCAGTTCCTGCGGCAGTTCCCGTGGCTGGCTCTGGAACCGCCGAAGCCGGAATATGGCATCAGGGCCTTCCCGCCGTTGGCCGAAGGCGGCTGGTGGTTGATGGCCGGCTTCTTCCTGACCATGTCCATGCTCCTCTGGTGGGCGCGCGTCTATCGCCGCGCGGTCGCTCTGGGTCTTAGCACGCACATGGCTTGGGCTTTTGCTTCCGCGATCTGGTTGTATCTGGTTCTCGGATTCATCCAGCCGCTGCTGATGGGTCATTTCAGCGAAGCGCCGCCGTTCGGCATTTTCCCGCACCTTGACTGGACCGCGGCATTCTCGCTGCGTTACGGCAACTTGTACTACGACCCGTTCCACATGCTCTCGATTGCATTCCTGTACGGCGCAGCTCTGCTGTTCGCCATGCACGGAGCGACGATCCTGTCGGTTGGGCGTTACGGTGGGGAGCGCGAAGTCGAGCAGATGCTTTACCGCGGTACGGCGGCGGAGCGCGCGGCTTTGTTCTGGCGTTGGACCATGGGCTACAACGCTACGATGGAATCGATCCATCGTTGGGGTTGGTGGTGTGCGGTTCTGTGTCCGTTGACAGGCGGCATTGGCATCCTGCTCTCCGGCACGGTGGTGGACAACTGGTATCTCTGGGCGGTCCAGCACAACATCGCGCCTTCCTATCCCCATGTTTTCCCCGCGATCCTTGATCCGGCAGCGTCGGGAGCTCCGCAATGAAAACCGTCGGTCTACTGTTAGGCGGAACCGCCGCCGCGCTGCTCGCCACGGCGCTCATACTCACCCCGGGATGGAATTTTTCGAAAGTCCATACCACGCAGACGGGCTATCGCGGCACGTCGACCGGTGAGTTGTCTACTGCGGAGTCCGTGCGCCTCCTGAAAGCAGCCAACGCCTTGCCGGATGCGATTGATCCGGCGGAGGCCGGCGGCAAGAGGGCCACTGATGTCTATAAGAACGTCAAAGTTCTGACAGACCTCACGGAAGGGCAGTTCAACCGTGTGATGCTCGGTCTCGGCGCCTGGGTCGGCGGCGAGCAGGGGTGCAACTACTGTCATAACCCGGAGAACCTGGCGGACGACAGTCTTTACACCAAGAGGGTGTCCCGGACGATGCTGCAGATGACGCGGCACATTAACAAGGATTGGCAAGCTCACGTCCTCACCACCGGCGTGACCTGCTATACCTGTCACCGTGGGCAGCCTGTGCCCAAGGGCGTCTGGTACAAGGATGCGCCGCCAAAGGCTGGCGGAGCCGCCGCCACCAGTCACGACCTTGGTCACCCGAACCGCGTCAATGGCTTCACCGCTATGAACACGGATCCGTTCAGCGGCATTCTCGATGGCAAGGATGCGATTCGCATCCAATCCACCCAGGCGCTGCCGACGAGTTTCGGTCCGACTATGTTCGCGACGGAGAAAACCTACTCGCTGATGATGGCGATTTCGGGGGGGCTTGGCGTCAATTGCACCTATTGCCACAACTCCCGCGACTTCTTCAGTTGGCCGGAGAGTTCCCCGTTGCGCGTCAATGCGTGGCAGGGCATCAACTTGGTGCGCGATCTGAATGCTAACTTCCTGAAGCCGCTCCAGGCTGAATGGCCCGCCAATCGGTTGGGTCCGACGGGCGACGGTCCGAAGCTTTACTGCGCAACCTGTCACCAGGGTGCGCCTAAGCCGCTCCTCGGCGCGCAGTTGGCGAAGGACTGGTCGGAACTTGGCGGCGTAGCCGCGACGAAGTAAGAGACAAAAATGGCGCGGCGGTCCGAAAAGGCCGCCGCGTCCAATAACGATGAAGCCGACACGCCAGATGGCGCTAGGAGGTCGCCGGCGTTTCAGGTTAGGTTGTCTTATCTTGACCGCACGCGCGCCGGGGATGTCCAAGTGCTCTTAAATGGAAATAGTTCAACAGAGGTCGATCGAGTGGTCGATCTTCAGGCCGATCGCGCCAATTCCGTCATGTCTCCCGCATCAGGGGAGCCTCCGATCGCGGAGGCCGAGGCCGGGATCAATGGCGCCCAGGCAATCCCAAGCTATCTGACGGATAACTATTGGTGGGCTTATGTTCACCCCAACGCTGTTTGGGTGTTCGAGCGGCAATGGCTGATCGACGCTATTCTCTGGGGTAATTATCACCGCCTGCGCGATGCCGCGCTGGACGCGCTCGGACCTACTTTGCCGGGCCGCACACTCCAGGTCGCCAGTGCTTATGGCGATTTCACGCCTTCGCTGCTGGATCGCGCCGTCGCCGGACAAGGCGAAGTCGATGTGATCGATGTGCTGCCGATCCAGCTCGAGAATCTCAAACGCAAACTCCGCGCGAACGCGCCCGTGCGCTTGGCGACGATGGACTCGGCGGCGTTGACGTTCGAGTCCGCAAGCTTCGATCGCGTGGTGCTGTTTTTTCTGCTGCACGAAATGCCAGAGGATTGGCGTCGTCGCACGCTGGCGGAGGCGTTAAGGGTGGTGCGGCCGGGCGGTCGCGTCGTCATCATGGAATATGCGCAACCGGCGCGCTGGAATCCCATGCGCTATCTGTTCGCGCCGATCCTCGCCAGGTTGGAACCGTTCGCACTCGACCTGTGGCGACACGACATCAGGGACTTCCTGCCCGCGGATGCTAAGATAGGCGGTTTTGAAATTCAGCGGTTCTTCGGCGGCTTGTACCAACTGGTCAGCTTCGAACGGACTGAATAGGCGTAACGGAAGTCGTGATCGACCGAAGTTTCGACCAAAACGCGCGGGCGGAGTTCCGCGCGATTGGTTGTTTTGGCGTCGGGGCGCGATTTGAAATGTCGGCGGCTTCTGTTACCTTGCGTCTCCTAAAGGCAGACATGCGCTGGGACAAGTCTGTTCAGGCGGTTGGGAAGCGGGCGTTTATCGTCTCCGCGCAGATGGAACACCGTATGCCCGTTGGAAAAGCGACGATTTCAATAGTCGTCCCCTGTTACAATGAAGAGAAAGTCATTGCCGAGACCTTGAAACGCCTTTGCGCCCTGGCGAACAGGGTCGAGGATGATCTGGAACTTATCTTTGTTGATGACGGCAGCGCCGACCAGACGCGCGAAATCGTCAAATCCTTCGACTCCCAGGGCGTGCCCATTCGCCTCATTGGTTTCTCCCGCAACTTCGGACACCAGATCGCGGTTTCCGCCGGCATCGACGCGGCCAAGGGCGACGCCATCGTGCTGATCGACGCCGACCTGCAAGACCCGCCCGAAATCATTCCGGAAATGATCCGGAAATGGCGCGAAGGTTATGAGGTCGTCTACGGCGTGCGCACCGAGCGTCCCGGAGAATCCCTGTTCAAAGTCGCCACAGCGCGCGGATTTTATCGGCTGCTCAACGAATTCTCGGACGTCCCCATTCCCTTTGACACCGGCGACTTTCGCCTGATGAGCAAGACCGTTGCGGATGTGCTGCGGTCCATGCCGGAGCGCGATCGCTTTTTGCGGGGAATGGTCAGTTGGGTCGGCTTCAAGCAGACGCCGCTGCCCTACAAGCGCGCGCCGCGTTTCGCCGGAGCCACGAAATATCCGCTGGCGAAAATGATTCGCTTCGCGGTGGACGGCATTCTTTCGTTTTCGATCAAGCCGCTGCAATTGTCGGTGTCGCTCGGCATGACCTGCGCGGTGATGGCGGTGATCGGCATCGTCTATGCCCTGTATCTGCGCATTTTCACGGACATATGGGTCGAGGGCTGGACGGCGCTCATGATCGCCGTGCTGTTTCTCGGCGGCGTGCAACTCATTTCGGTAGGAATTCTCGGGGAATATGTCGGCCGCATCTACAGCGAGTCGAAAGGCCGTCCGCTCTATGTCGTCGATGAATATCACGGCTTCCCCCCACCCTGACGCGCGACCGGCCCGGGGTCGCGGCCGCAGGAGAGTGGCGCAGGCGGCGATCGGCCTCGCGCTGACGTGCCTGTTTCTCTGGCTCGGCTTTCGCCAGATCCAGGTCGAACAGGTCTCCGCTGCGATCTCTCAGGCGCGCGCCTCCTGGGTGATCGGCGCCTTGGTCGCCTTTCTGCTGGGCTATTCCTGCCGGGTGGCGCGCTGGCGGGTCATGCTCTGCGCGCATAATCCCAAGCTCACATGGCGCGATTGCGCCGGCCCGTTGTTCGCCAGCGTCGCCGCCAACAATCTGCTGCCTTTCCGCATGGGCGATCTCGTGCGCTCCTTCGGCTTCTGCAAGCAACTCGGCGTCTCCCAGGGCGTGGCGGTCACCACCCTGTTCGTCGAGCGCCTGCTCGATCTTCTGATGGTCCTGCTGTTTCTCGCCGCCGCGTTGGCGGTGTTCGGCGGCGGCGGGCTGATCCGGCTGAGCAGCCTGATCCCGGTCGTCACCATCGCCGGTCTGGCGGGCCTGCTGTTGTTTCCCGCCGTGTTCGAACGAATTGCGCTGCATCTGACGGCGGCGCTGCGGCGGTTTCTCCCCGGCTTGAGCGAAGGCCTCAGCCGCGAAATCCATCGCGGCGCCGAAACCATTGGCCATGTCAGCATCCCCGCCACCATGTTCCGGTTGCTGGGCTGGTCCGCCCTGGCATGGCTCTGCGAAGGCTTGGTGTTCTGGTTCTGCGCTCTCGCGCTGCCGACGGTGCAAAACCCCGCCGGCGCGTGGCTGGCGCTTCCCGTCGGCACGCTGGCGACGGTGATCCCGAGTTCGCCCGGCTTCGTCGGCACGTTCGACTATTTCACCGCGCAGGCGCTGATGCGCTCCGGCGACAGTTTCGCCACGGGCGCTGCCTTCGCCGTGCTGGTCCATCTTCTCCTGTGGCTGCCGCCAACCCTGTTGGGGGGACTCCATCTGCTGTCGCATCCGGTCAAGGGCCTGTTGAAAACGGAAAAAGCATGAGCGAAGCGCGCAACTTCGATGTGGTGATCATTGGCGCTGGTTTTACCGGCCTCAGCGCGGCCTATGAACTCGCCCGCGCCGGCCAGAAGGTCGCGATTCTGGAGCAGGCCGAAGAAATCGGCGGCCTCGCCGCCGCGTTCAACGTCGGCGGAAGCCGTCTCGACCGGTTCTACCATCATTGGTTCACCAACGATCGCGAGGTGATGGGGCTGATCGACGAACTCGGCCTGTCTGATCAGGTCCGCATCAACCCGACCAATACCGGGGTCTATTACGCCAATACAGTCTTCAAGCTTTCGACGCCGCTCGATCTCTTGAAATTTTCGCCGTTAAACCTGTTCGACCGCATCAAACTCGGACTGCTCGCGCTGCGGGCGCGCCGGGTCACGGACTGGATGGCGCTGGAGGGTCGGACCGCCGCCGACTGGCTGCGCGAACTCGGCGGCGAGCGTGTGTTCCAGGTGGTGTGGGAGCCGCTGCTGAAGGGCAAGTTCGGCCCCTATGCTGAAGACGTGTCCGCCGTCTGGTTCTGGAACAAGATCAAGTTGCGCGGCGGCAGCCGGGGCAAAGCCGGCGAGGAGCGCCTCGCCTATTATAAGGGCGGCTTCGTCGCGCTGGCCGACGCGCTGGCGGCGAAAATCAAGAGTTTTGGCGCGGAAATCGAGCTGGGCGCCGGCGTCAGCGCGGTGCGGCCGCGTGAGAACGGCGGCTGGGAAGTGGTCACCGCCAAGGGCGTGTTCACGGCCGCGCGCGTCGTCGCCACCACGGCGCTGCCCATCGTCGCCGATCTCATCGCCGACTGGGCCGAACCTGATCATCTCGCCCGCCTCAACGCCATCGACTATATCGGCAATGTCTGCCTGGTGCTCGAACTCGACCGCTCGCTGTCCTCGACCTATTGGCTGAACGTCAACGACGCCTCTTTTCCCTTTGTCGGCGTGATCGAACATACCAATTTCGAAGGACCGGAAAATTACGCCGGCCGCCACATCGTCTATCTTTCGAAATACGTGCCGCACACCGACCCGCTCTACACGATGAGCGACGACGCCTTCTTCGCCTATGCGCTGCCCTATCTTCAGGCCATGTTCCCCAAACTGGACAGGTCATGGAGTCTGGCGCATCACGTCTGGCGGGCGCGCTGGTCGCAGCCAGTGGTCGGCAAACATTACAGCCGGTTGATTCCCCCGCAGGACGGCCCGCGCCCCGGTCTGCACCTGTGTTCGATGGCGCAAATTTACCCCGAGGATCGCGGCACCAATTACGCCATCCGCGAGGGACGCGCGATTGGCCGGCGGCTTGTCTCAAGCGATTGAGCCGGCATTGAGCGGACGCACGTAAACAATCCTCAACGGTTTCCCTCTATCAACGAGGCTCACATGAAAGGTCGAGCCTCATGACGATCGCCATTGAGCCCTACAGCGCGCCGAAAGCGACCGTCCTGCCCTCACTCGCCTTTTACGTGCTGGCGGCGTCGATCGGGCTCGCCCTTTTCGTCGGCGCCTTCGCGGCCGATTTGTTCTCGGCGGACGAAGTGCTGTTCTTTCGCGGGTTGAAACTGATCGCCCTCGCCGCGATGCTTCAATTCCTGTTCACCTTCCCCTTGCGCCATCTGCTGAACCGTCGGTGCGGCGGGCAGATTTCAATTCATCACCAGATCGCCACGGTCAGCCTCGCCATCGGCTTGAACATGACCTTTCTCATCGTGGTGCCGGTGACGCTCGACCGTTCGGTGAGCGTGTTCCTGCTGGGCGTCATGAACGAGCGCCCGACCGAGACGTTTACGGCGGATCGCCTGGAAACGGTGTTCGACGACGTCTACGTGCGCAAATATGGCGCGATGGACCGTCGCATCAAGGAACAGTTGCGCAGCGGCAATATCGCGCCCAGCGGCGAGGGTTTTATCATCACGCCGGTCGGGCGCGCCTTCATCCGGTTCTCCAACGCGGTCGCGACTTTGTTCCACCTCAACCGGCGCTACATCAATCCGGAACTGGAAACCGTCGCGGCATCGAACTGAAAACGCGCAGCGCCGCTTGACAGAGCGTGAACGTTTGGCGAACATCGGCGCATGGGTTCGAACATCCGGCAAAAGCTCGCCATACTCGCCGACGCCGCCAAATATGACGCCTCCTGCGCGTCCAGCGGCGGCGCCAAGCGCGATTCGCGCGGCGCGAAGGGCGTGGGTTCTGTCAACGGCTCCGGCATCTGTCATTCCTACACGCCGGATGGCCGCTGCGTTTCGCTGCTGAAGATCCTTCTGACCAACTACTGCATGTACGATTGCGCCTTCTGCGTGAACCGGGTGTCGTCCAATGTGCGGCGGGCGCGGTTCACGGCGGAAGAGGCGGCGCAACTCACCATCGATTTTTACCGCCGCAACTTCATCGAGGGCCTGTTTTTGTCGTCGGGCATCATCCGCTCGCCCGACTATACGATGGAGCACTTGATCGAAACCGCGCGCCTGCTGCGCGAAACCCACCAGTTTCGCGGCTATATCCATCTGAAAGCCATAGCCGACGCCGACCCGGCGCTGATCGCCCGCGCCGGCGAACTGGCCGACCGCCTGTCGGTCAATATCGAACTGCCGCAAGAGGCGAGTTTCAAAACGCTGGCGCCGGAAAAACAGTTTTCGACCATTCGCAAGAGCATGGCGTCGATTCGCGGCCAGATCGACAACCACGCGGCGGAAAAATCCGCGCGCAAACGCCGCTTCGCCACGGGGCAATCCACGCAAATGATCGTCGGCGCCGATTCCACCGACGATTCCACGATCCTGCGGACCAGCGCCATGCTCTATGGCGGCTACCGCCTGCGCCGGGTCTATTACTCGGCCTTTTCGCCGATCCCCGACGCCTCCGCCGCGCTGCCCCCGCGCGCGCCGCCGCTGCGACGCGAACATCGGCTCTATCAGGCGGACTGGCTGCTGCGGAACTACGGTTTCAGCATCGATGAGCTGACGCAGGCGACGGACGGCGGCATGCTCGACCTCGACCTCGATCCGAAAACAAGCTGGGCGCTGAAAAACCGGGCGCTGTTTCCGGTGGACGTCAACCGCGCGCCGCGCGAAATGCTGTTGCGCGTGCCCGGTCTTGGGGTGCGCGCGGCGGATCGGATGATCGCCGCAAGGCGCCACGCCGCGCTGCGGCTCGACGACATCTCCCGCCTCGCAAGCAGCGTCAAGAAACTCCTGCCCTTCATCACCGCGCTCGACTGGACCCCCGGCGCCACGCTCGACTCCGAGCGCCTGATGCAAAAACTACGGCCGGAGCCGCGCCAGTTGGACCTGTTCGCATGCGCATGATTGCGCTGGACCGGCCAGATGATCCGGAACGTTTTTACCAACACGCCGCCGCCCTGATCGCCGAGGGCGAGACCCCGGAACGCGTCGGCTGGAGCGTCGGCGCGGCGGGTGATCTGTTCGCCAGCGCCGCCCCGGCGCCGCGCGCTCCCTGGCGCGGCGAAAAGCATTTTACCGCCGCGCTGCTGCATCGCGCGGAAAGCCGCTTCGCCATGGTCTATCGCGCGCTGTGGCGCGCGGCGCGCGACCCGCGTTTCCTGCAAAACCCCGCCGATTCCGACGTCCGCGCCTTAAAAAAGCTGGAGGGCGAGGCGCGGCGCGACATCCACAAGATGCGCGCCTTCGTGCGCTTCCGCGAACTGGGCGATGGCGCGCAAGCGCGCTTCCTCGCCTGGTACGAGCCGAGCCATTACACCCTGCGCGCCAACGCCGATTTTTTCGCCCGCCGCTTCGCCAACATGCGCTGGTCGATCGTCACGCCGGAATTGTCAGCCCATTATGACGAAGGCGAAGTGCGTTTCGCGCCCGGCGGCGCGCGCGGCGATGTCCCGGCTGACGACGCCCGCGACGAAGACTGGCGCACCTATTACGCCTCGATCTTCAACCCGGCGCGCCTCAATCTTGCCGCCATGCAATCGCAATTGCCGAAAAAATTCTGGCGCAACCTGCCGGAGGCGCAAGCGATTCCCGCGCTCGCCCGCGCCGCGCAAAACCGCGCCGAGGCCATGATCGCGACGCCGCCAACGCCACCGCGTTTTTCTCTTTCGCGCCCGCCCGCGCCGCAGTCGGAAGCGCCCGCCGATGCAAGCGATCTCGCCGACCTCCGCGCGCAACTCGCCTGTTGCGAAAAATGCCCGCTCCACCGCGACGCCACCCAAACCGTTTGCGGCGCCGGCCCGGCGCGTGCGCAGTTGATGATCGTCGCGGAGCAACCGGGCGATCAGGAAGACATTTGCGGCGCGCCGCTGGTCGGCCCGGCGGGAAAAGTGTTTGATGAGGCCCTGCGCCGCGTCGGCTGCGTCCGCGCCGAAATTTACGTCACCAACGCCGTCAAACATTTCAAGTTCACGTTGAAGGGCAAGCGCCGCATCCACGCCAAGCCGAGCGTCGGCGAAATCGACGCCTGTTCATGGTGGCTGCATCGCGAAATTGAACTGATGCGGCCAAAAATCATCGTCGCCATGGGCGCCTCCGCGCTGCGCGGGCTGACCGGCCAAACTCTCTCCGTGCGCGAAAGCCGGGGCGGGCTCATTGAGCTTGCGGAAAACCGCCGCCTGCTCGCCACCACCCATCCCGCCTATCTGCTGCGGCTCGAAGACGAGCAGGAAAAACGCTTGGCATGGCGCGCCTTTCTCGACGATCTCACGCAGGCCGTAAAACTGGCGGAATGAATCGCCGCGCCAGTTTCGCCAGCGCCTCCAGAAGGTCGGTCTCGCCAACCTCGCGCGCGAGCAGGTCGCGCCGAACTTTTGCCAGCGGCCGCGCCTGAGGATAAAGGCGCTCGTCCGGGAAAAACACATTGGCGCCCCGGCCGCTGGCGTAATCCGGCGATTCCCGCAGTTTTTTTTCCGCACGGAGCCAAAATTCGCGCCGGCGCGGAATTTGTTAGCGCATATTCCCGAAAAGTGTGCGCGGTTTTCGGAAAAGAATATGCGAAAAACCAAAGAGCTAGAGCAAGTTTGGTGAACGGGGTTCACCAAACTTGCTCTAGCGCGAGGGCGCTCCGATGCAATCGTCTCATTCGCTGCGCCTGTCCTTTCGGGCCGGAGACACGCAAACGCCGCCGAATCGGGTCCGGCGGCGTGCTTGCGAGGTTTCAGTCAGCCGAGCGCATCCTCACCAACGGCGCCAGTGGCGGTGATGCCCGTAATGACGCCGGTAATGACGGCGATAATAATAAGTCTTTTCGATCAGGGGCGACGACCCGGCCTGCATGGCGAGGATCGACGCGGAGATGGGCGCGGCCTGCGCGGATTCAGGGCCCGGCGCTAACAAGACGGAGGAACCCAACAGCGCGGCGCATGCGAGTTTCACGATTGGGCGTATCATGGCGACCTCCCGTTCTGGACCGGCGCGCCCGCTCTTGTTGTTGTTGTCGGCGGGCCGCCAGACCAAATGATGCTCTTGCGCCCGCGCGACATCAAGCGTGAAACCCCGGCGTTGCGCAAATCATACGGCGGCGATCAATGCGCCTGCTGGGGCGCTGGCGGGTGCTCTTCGCGCAGCGCGCGCCGCAGGATCTTGCCGACGCTGGTCTTGGGCAGGTCGCAACGAAACTCGATGTGACGCGGAATTTTATAGCCGACGAGATATTTGCGGCAATGGGCGACCAGATCCTCCGCGACCAGCCCCTCATCGCGCTTGACCACGACGATCTTGACCGCCTCGCCCGTGCGCGCATCGAACACGCCGACGGCGCCGACTTCCTTCACGCCCTGGTGCAGCGCGACAATGTCCTCGACCTCGCAGGGGTAGACGTTGAAGCCGGAGACCAGGATCATGTCCTTCTTGCGATCGACGACGCGCACGAAACCCTGCGCGTCCGAGGTCACAATGTCGCCCGTCCGCAAGAAGCCATCGGGGGTGAAAGCCGCCGCCGTTTCCTCCGGGCGCTTCCAATAGCCGCGCATGAGCTGCGGCCCCTTGATGCAGAGTTCGCCCTGTTGGCCGAGCGGAACCTCGACGCCGGCTTCGTCGCGGATGGAGATTTCGGTCCGCGGCATGGGCAGGCCGGCGGCGCCGCTGAAACCTTCGAGATCGAGCGGATTGATCATGGCGGCGGGCGAACATTCGGTCAGGCCGTAGCCTTCGATCAGCGTGCGGCCGGTGACGGCCTTCCATTTTTCCGCGACCGCCTTGTGCAGCGACATGCCGCCGGACACCGAGATCTTCATCGCGCTGAAATCGAGCCGGCAGAAGGCTTCTTTGGCGAGCAGGGCGTTGAACAGGGTGTTGACCCCGCTGATGGCCGTGAACCGGGTGCGGGCCAGTTCGCGCACCATGCCCTTGATGTCGCGCGGGTTGACGATCAGCAGGTTGGCGGCGCCGAACCTCATGAACAGCAGGCAACTCACGGTCAGGGCGAAGATATGGTAAAGCGGCAGGGGAGTGACGACGGTTTCGCAGGCGTCCTCGACAAAGGGCCGGCACCAGGCGAAGCCCTGCTGCACATTGGCGATCACGCCGCCATGCGTCAGCTCGGCGCCGATGGGCGCCCCGGTGGTGCCGCCGGTATATTGCAGAAAGGCGAGATCGTCGGGACCAAGCTCCGGCAAAACCAGCGGCGCGCGCGCGCCAAGGCGCAACGCCTCCGCGAAGGAAACCGCGCCGGGAATGTCAAAGGCCGGAACCAGCCGCTTGACATGCCTGACGACAAAATTGGTCAGCGCGCCCTTGGCGAATCCGAGCAGGTCGCCCATGGTCGCGACCACCACGCAACGCACCGAAGTGCGTTGCGCCGCCGCCGCCGCCGTAACAGCGAAATTCTCGATCACCACCAGCGCCTCGGCGCCGGAATCCTTCAACTGCCGCTCAAGCTCGTAAGCGGTGTAGAGCGGATTGCAGTTGACGACGACATAACCAGCCGACAGCGCCCCGAACAGCGCGACGGGATAGCTCAGCAGATTTGGCGCCATCAGCGCCACCCGCGCGCCGCGCGGCAGTTTCACGACATTCTGCAAATAGGAGCCGAAATTCCAGCTCAGTTCGCGCAAGCGCCGGTAGGACAGACGCGCGCCCATGCTGATGAAGGCGGTGTTGTCGGGAAAGCGCGCGACGCAGTCCTCGAACATATGCCGCAGCGAGGGAAAGGCTTGGACGTCGATGTCCGCGTCGACTCCGGCGGGGTATCGCTCCAGCCAAATGCGTTCCACGTTGCGCCCTCCCGGTTTATTGTTGATCTTTGTCATTGCGCAACCCGCGCGTTCATAATTCGGTCGCCGCAGGGAAAAACAATGACGCCGATCAAAAGCGCGCGGCGTGGAGAGCTCTGATGCTGACCATAATATTGCGGATTGTTCTTGTTCTGATCCTAGTTGTCGCCGCGAGTCTCGGCCATCTCACGAAAATGCTGTTCGGCTTCGAGGCCGGACTGGTCGTCCTTCTTGTCTGTTTCTTCGGGCTGCAGACGGCGATTCCGCTCGGCGCCCTCGCCCTGAGCGCGCCCGGCTTCCTGCGGATTGCGCCGCCCCAGCGCCGATGGCTGGCGAGCGCCAGGGAAGTTCTTGAATTCTGGCGCGCCTTCGTATTGCTGATGCCGTTCGAAAACTTCTGGATGAGCGAGGAAAAGCCGCTGGCCCATGCGCCGGACGACATTCCGGTCGTGCTGATTCCCGGCTATGCCTGCAATCGCGCGCTGTGGTTCGATCTGAAGCGCGATCTTGAAGAGGCCGGCCGCCAGGTCGCGGCCGTGACCTTCGCATGGCCCTTCGCCGACATTGACCTGCTCGCGCGGCAGTTGGAGCAGCGCATCGCCCTTGTGCGCGAACAGACCGGGGCGACGCAAGTCCTGTTGGTCGGGCACAGCCTGGGCGGCCTGGTGGCGCGCGCTTACCTCGCCCGCCATGGCGGCGCCGGCGTCGCCGGCCTGATCACGCTGGCCACGCCGCATCATGGCGCGCGCCTCGCCAAATTCGCGCCCGGCCCCTGCGGTCGCCAGATGGAGGCGAAGTCGGCATGGCTGGCGGCGCTCAACGCGCAGGAGCCGCCGGTTCCCGTCCACGCCTTCTGGTCGGGCCGCGACGAATTCGTCTCGCCGCCCGAATCCGCCCGCCTGCCGGGCGCCGGAGAAACCTGCGCGCCGCTTTACGGCCATTACAGCGTGCTGCGGCATCCCGACGTGCTCAAGAAGGTTTTGAGCGCCTCCGCCGCGCCCGCAAAAGCCAAAGAAACCGTCGCAGATACAGTCTCCGCATGATCCGCGTTCGCCGCCTCGGGCTTTTCGTCCGTGGCGGCGGCGCCCGCTCGACCTTGGCCGCGCCGTCCTCACCCGGCAAAAGCTGTCGGAATCCGCGCAAGACGTCCGCCGGCCGCGCCAGCATCACGCAATTGAACTCCACGTCCGACAGCGGCGCCGCCTACAGCGCCAAAGTGGCGAGCTACGTTCCTACCGGGCGCGGGCGATGTGCGAACAGCTACACCCTGGCCTGCTTCCCATCCACCATGAGCGGCGCGCTGGCGAAGGCGCTCCCCGGCAGCTACACCTTCACCCAAATCAAGAACTAAATATCTCTCCGGCGACCGCTCGGCGATGGCGGCGTTTCGCCCGGCGGCTCGGCGCGAGGATCAAAAAGTCATGGGCTTGCATTATGCTCAGACTGAGTATATGTAAGTTCCATGACCGCCGCTGCGACGGCGCTTTTTTGGGTTCGTGTTATGCTCACGATGAGCATAAGGGGGTAAGCGTCATGCCGGCAACTTCCGCCAAAGCCGCCGCCTCGGGTTCGCCCGTATTCACCCGCGACGCGCAGGAGCGCCAACATGCGCTTCATGAGCCGCGTTTCGCGCCTGTCGCCATGCCCAATCTGGCCTGGACGCCGGAAGTCGCCCGCGAGACCGCGCATCTCTACGAAAAGGTCAAGGCGATCATTCCGCCGATCGAATGGCCGTTTCACGCGCCCTATGTGAAGGCGATCAACGAGCTGAAAAAGCAGCGCAACGCCGTCATTCTGGCGCACAACTACCAGACGCCGGAAATCTACAATTGTGTCGCCGACGTGGTCGGGGATTCCTTGCAGCTCGCCCGCGTCGCCGAACAGTCCGAGGCCGATGTCATCGTGCAGGGCGGCGTGCATTTCATGGCCGAGACGTCCAAGATTCTCAGCCCGGACAAGACCGTCTTGATCCCGGATTCCAAGGCCGGCTGCTCGCTCGCCGCCTCGATCACCGGCGAGGATGTTCGCGCGCTCCGGCGCAAATATCCGGGCGTGCCGGTGGTCGCCTATGTCAACACCTCGGCCGACGTGAAGGCGGAGGTGGACATTTGCTGCACCTCGTCCAATGCGGTGAAGATCGTGGAGAGCCTCGGCGTTGACACCGTCATCATGGTGCCCGACCGTTTCCTCGCCGCCAATATCGCGCGCCAGACCAAGGTGAAGATCATCGCCTGGCATGGCGCCTGCGAGGTGCATGAGCGCTTCACGGCCGAGGAGCTGCTGGCCTATCGCGCCAACGATCCCTCGATCGAACTGATTGCTCATCCCGAATGCCCGCCGGAAGTGGTCGATGTCTGCGACTTCTCCGGCTCGACGGCGGCGATGATCGATTATGTCAAGACGCGCCGGCCCAAGCGCGTCCTGCTGGTCACCGAATGCTCGATGGCCGACAATGTCGCGGCGGAGACGCCGGGCGTGGAATTCATCCGCCCCTGCAATCTCTGCCCGCATATGAAGCGCATCACGCTTCCCAAGATTCTCGACAGCCTCGTCTACATGCGTGATGAAGTCGTCATCGATCCGGCGCTCGCCGCCCGCGCCCGCCGCTCGGTGGAACGCATGATCGCGGTGAAATAGCCGCCTGACGGACCTGCCCCTGTCCCCACGCGGGACAGGGTTTTTGCAACGGTCAAACTGGACTTTCCGCAATGCGTTCATCCCCTGATCATCCTCTCCCCGAAGCCGGGGCAGGGGACTTGTGCGACATTCTCATCGTGGGCGGCGGCCTCGCCGGCCTGTTCTGCGCGCTCAAACTTGCGCCTGAGAAGGTGACGCTGCTCGTCGCTGCGCCGCTGGGGGAGGGGGCTTCTTCCGCCTGGGCGCAGGGCGGGGTCGCCGCCGCCGTCCTGCCCGGCGACAGCCCGGAACTGCACGCCCGGGACACGGCCGTCGCCGGCGCCGGCATCGTGGACATGGAGGTGGCGCTGTCGGTCGCCCGCGAGGCCCGCGCCCGCATCGACGATCTCCTGAGCTTTGGCGCGCCGTTCGACCGCGACGCGGCGGGCGCGCTCGTTCCCTCGCGCGAGGCGGCGCATTCGGCCCGGCGCATCGTCCGCGTCAAGGGCGACGGCGCCGGCGCGGCGATCATGGCCGCTTTGATCGCGCGCGTCCGCGCCACGCCGTCGATCAAGGTGATCGAAGGCCATGTCGCCGAAGATCTGATCGTGCAGAACGGCCGCGTCGCCGGCGTGTTCGCGCGCGACGCGGAAAACCGCTTCCACGCTTTCACCGCGCGCGCCACCATTCTGGCGACCGGCGGCATTGGCGCGCTCTATGCGCTGACCACCAATCCGCCGCAGGCGACTGGCGCGGCCCTGGCCATGGGCGCCCGCGCCGGCGCGCGGATCGCGGACGCCGAATTCGTGCAATTCCACCCCACCGCCATCGACATCGGCCGCGATCCCGCGCCGCTCGCCACCGAAGCCCTGCGCGGCGAGGGCGCCATTCTGGTCAACCGCGCCGGCAAAAGGTTCATGCCGGCGCTGCACAAGGATGCCGAACTGGCCCCGCGCGACATTGTCGCGCGCGGGGTTTTCGCCGAGGTCGCGGGCGGACGCGGCGCCTTTCTCGACGCCACCAAGGCGGTCGGCGCGGCTTTTTGCGAAAAATTCCCCAATGTCGCGAGCGCCTGCCTTGAGGCCGGCATCGACCCTGCGACACAGCCGATCCCGGTGGCGCCGGCGGAGCATTACCACATGGGCGGCCTGTGGACCGACGCGCGCGGCCGTACC